>NZ_CP084951.1:2400000-3000000 GCF_022788655.1 Sulfitobacter indolifex
CCAAGCAGAAAGAGACCAACGCGGCGCTGACCAAGGTCTCGACCCAACTGGACGCGATCCTGAGCAACACCACCATGGCGATCTTCATGATGGACGATCAGCAGCAATGCGTCTTTATGAACCGCGCTGCGGAAGAATTGACCGGCTATAAGTTTGAGGAAACGGCGGGCAAACCGCTGCATGACGTGATCCATCACACCCACCCCGACGGGCGGCACTTCCCCATCGAAGACTGCGCCATCGACCGCGCCTTTCCCGAAAACCACCAGACCCAAGGCGAGGAAACTTTCGTTCATAAGGATGGCAGTTTTTACCCCGTAGGCTTCACCGCGTCGCCGATGAAGAACGAGGATGGCAAGACCGTCGGCACGGTGATCGAAGTCCGCGACCTGCGTGAAGAACTTCGCGCCCGCAATGCGGAGATTGAATTTAGCAACGCGTTGAAGACCAAGATCGAAGAGGCCATGGGCGAGCGTGACCGGCTAGAAGCGCAGCTGGTACAGGCCCAGAAAATGGAAGCCGTAGGCCAGCTTACCGGCGGCATCGCGCATGATTTCAACAATCTGCTTCAGGTGGTGGGCAGCAACCTTCAACTTTTGTCGAAAGAATTGGCCGAAGGCGACGCTAAGCGACGTTTCGTCGATAATGCGATTGCGGGCGTGTCGCGCGGGGCGAACCTTACGTCGCAATTGTTGGCCTTTGGGCGGCAGCAGCCCTTGGAGCCCAAGCCACAGAACCTTGGCCGTTTGGTGCGGGGCATGGACGACATGCTGCGCCGCACCTTGGGCGAAGGGATTGAGATTGAGACGGTAATCTCAGGCGGATTGTGGAACTGCCTTGTCGATCCGGCACAATTGGAAAACGTGATCCTTAACCTCGCGATCAACGCGCGTGATGCGATGTCGCATCATGGCAAGCTGACAATTGAGGTGGGCAACGCATCCCTCGATGACGCCTACGCACGGAGCCAACCCAATGTGACCCCCGGCCAATATGTGATGCTGGCGATCACCGATACCGGCTCTGGCATCGCACCCGAGATTATGGAGAAGGTTTTTGACCCCTTCTTTACCACCAAGGAAACCGGCGAAGGCACGGGGCTTGGTCTCAGCATGGTTTACGGCTTTATCAAACAGTCCGGCGGGCACATCAAACTCTACAGCGAAGAGGCCCATGGTACGACTGTGCGGGTCTATCTGCCGCGCACACAGCGCCAAGAAGAAAGCGTGCGCCAGCCCGTCACAACCGAAACGCCCATTGGCAGCGGTGAGGTGATTTTGGTTGTCGAAGACGACGCCGCCGTGCGTGAAACCGCCGTCGATCTGCTGCGCGATCTGGGCTATGCTGTGCTAACGGCTGAGAATGCCGACAGCGCGCTGGCGATCGTCAAAAGCGGCGTGAAAATCAACCTGCTGTTCACCGATGTGGTCATGCCCGGCAAAATCCGCAGCCCCGAGCTTGCGCGTGAAACCAAAGCGCAACTGCCAAATGTTGGTGTGCTCTTTACCTCGGGTTACACACAGAACGCCATTGTCCATGCCGGCCGGCTGGATGACGGAGTTGACTTGCTGAGCAAACCTTACACCCGCGAACGGCTAGCGCTAAAGATCCACGAGATCCTGTCCCGTCATGCCAGCGCCGAAGCTGCGCTTTCGGGTCGGCAAGCCGAGCAGGACCAGACCAGCGATGCGTTGAAAGTCTTGTTGGTCGAAGACGACGCACTGATCAGCATGGCCACGGCGGATATGCTCTCTGATTTGGGCTATGCTGTCACCGAAGCGGACTGTGTCGCCGCCGCAGAGCGCTGCCTCGCGCAGGAGCGGTTTGATATCATGTTTACCGATCTTGGGCTGCCGGATGGCTCTGGCATGGATTTGGTGCAGCAGGTTACGCAATTGCGCCCGGAGATCGCGGTCATCATTGCCTCAGGCGCCGATCCGCGGGAATACGCCGAAGGTGAAACCGACCGGACGCGCTTTGTTAGCTTGATGAAACCTTACGATGAACATTCGTTGAAACGCGCACTTGCGCAATGCGAGGAGAGCCAGGCCTAAGACGGCTAGGATCAGCCCTGTTTTCGATTTAAGACGTCAGAAAACAAATGAGAGGCAGATCATGCGCAGGATCACATTCGCAACCGTTTCCACCCTTATGTTCGTCGCAGGTTGTGCGGGCATCGTTGCCGATCAGGTGATGGTGCACCGCACCGGGCCAGATGAGCTTTTGAAGCTGCGCAGCGGCCCCGGCCTCGACTTTGGGGTCATCATGGGGCTGCCTGATGGCACAGTCCTCAACCGTCGCGATTGTGTGACTGAGACTGGCCAGCTTTGGTGCCGTGTGTCCTTGGCCGACGCGCCAGAGGTACGGGGCTATGTCTCGGCTGATTATATCTCGGATATCTGACGCGAAAACCGGAGCGGGGCGGCGCACGCCCCCCTCCCTTTCAGACGGCCCCACTGCGCCGCTGTCCGACGCGTGGCTAGATTTACCGGCACATCACTCTATCTGAGGGCTTCACACCCGCTGAGACAGTCAGTGAAACCTCTCAAGAGTAAGGACAAATATGTGCCGCTTCCTCGCCTATATCGGACCCGAACTGCCAATCGACGCGCTGCTCCTTGCGCCTGAGAACTCTCTGCTGAACCAAAGCCTTGATCCTGAGCTGCACCCAAGCCTGCAACTGGCGGGCTGGGGTTTTGCCGCGTGGAGCGACCATCTGCTGAAACCCGAAGCGCCGCTGCTGTACCATCGGCCCAAAGCGGCCTTTCACGATGACAATGCCAAGACTCTGATCCCAAGCCTGCAAGCGCACACGCTGCTGTCGCATGTCCGGGCAGCGTCTTATGATGCCAGCGTTGTGCAGGCGGATGAGAATTGCCACCCATTCTCGTTTGAGCACACCCCGTGGATCATCGCCCAGAACGGGGCCCTGCCCCATTGGCGGCAGTTGCAACGCGAGCTTTTGCAGCATTGTAAAGATAAATACCTCACCCAAATGCGCGGCACGACGGATACGGAATTTCTGTATGTGCTGCTGCTATCCCTCTTGGAAGGCGACAGTAACGACGATGTGCAACGCGGATTTGAAAAGCTGTTGCGGGTCATTTGTGAGGCCGCGCGAAAACTTGATCTGGCGGCACTGACCAAGCTAAAAATCGCGCTGGTCAGTTCGGATCGCATTATCGGCGTAAACTATGGCTGCGGGCATGACGGCGAGACCGATGTGACCGGCGACTGGAAAAAGCTGCGCGACGAGGACTTGCCCCTCTCTATGCTGCTTGAGCCGGTCTATGTGCTGACGGGCGCGAATTTTGAGGATCATGCGGATTCCTATAAGGTCGACGCCTGCCCCGAGGGCGAAGCCACATCGGCGATCTTTGCCTCTGAGCCGCTGACCGAAGACGGTGAGGAATGGCAGTGCATCAAGTTTGGCGAGATCGTGTTTCTGGAGCGGAAAGACGGGCTCATTACCAAAACGGTGCGCAAGCTCGACGTTTGATCGCCCTCCCCAGCCGATAGGAGCCATTTGATGACGGATCGTTTCCAGAACTATGCCGACCTCTCTGCCGAGATGCTGCGCGATGATGATTACCAGATACGCGCCGAGGATCGGGGCAGCGCAGTCATCATCATCGCGCCCCATGGCGGTACGATTGAGCCTGAGACCAGCCTGATCGCCGAGGCCATCGCGGGAGGCGATCATTCCTACTATCTGTTTGAGGCGTTGAAAGCCGGCGCGCATGGGGATTTTCACATCACCTCGCATCGCTTTGACGAGCCACAGGCGTTGGAACTTGTGGCAAGCGCGCAGGTCGCCGTGGCGATCCATGGCCGCAAGGATGATGGCACTGAGACGGTCTGGCTGGGCGGGCGAGCCGAAGCTTTGCGCGATGCAATCGGCACGGCCCTGCGCGTTGCGGGGTTTGAGGCGGCGCTGAACACCACGCTGCCCGGCGTGCATGAAACGAACATCTGCAACCGTACCCGCACAGGCGAAGGGGTGCAGCTTGAACTGCCGCGGTCGTTGCGGCGCAGGTTGGCCGAAGACCCCGACCTGTTAGAGAGCTTCAGCCGAGCGGTACGGCACGCGCTTTAACCAAAAGGCGACAGGCCCAGAACGGGCCTGCCCCATTATCATCCCCGTTTTTGAAACAGGATCAGCATCAGCGCCAAAAGCGATGAGCCTAGCATCAACAGCAGCGACACGGCGTTCAACAGGGGGGTCGAGCCCTCTTTCAACCGGTCGAACATGGCAATGGTCAGCGGCGCGTCAGAGCCTACCAGCATCAGCGTGGTGTTGAAGTTCTCAAAGCTCATGAGAAACGCCACCACGACCGCCCCAATCATCGCAGGCGCGAGAAACGGCAGCGTGATCGTGCGCACAGCCGTCAAACGATCCGCGCCAAGGTTCAGTGCTGCCTCTTCCAGCGTGCGGTCAAACTTCTGCAAGCGGGCCGAGATGACGAGCGTGGCGATGGTGGTGATAAAGCTGAACTGCCCAAGGATCACCAACAATAGACCGGGGCGCAGCGCCTGAATGTCGATCTGCGCCATGTCCCAGACGCCATTGGCCAGCGTGGATGAGAACACCAGAACCGAGATGCCCAGTACGATGCCGGGGATCACCAGCGGCAGCAGCATCAGCACATAGAGAAACCCCTTGCCGCGAAACTCATAGCGGTTGAACAAAAAGGCGTTCGTCGTGCCAACGCAGACCGACATGATCGCCACGCAAAGCGCCACAAATGCCGAGGTGCCGACCGACCGCAGAATGCCGCGTTCATGAAAGACGCCGATCTGCGGGCGCTCCTCGCCAAAGAACCAGTTCCACGTGAACCCCTCCCACGGGAGAGAGGGGAACTGACTGTCGTTAAAGGCAAAGACCGCGACCACGGTCAGCGGCAGGGCCAGATAGAGAAAGAACAGCGCCACATAGCCACCATAGAGGATGCGAAAGCTGCGCGATTGCGGGATTGTCGGGATCATTGGATCACCCCATCGTTTCCTTGAGGGTCCGGCCCGTGAGCCAGAGCATCCCCCAGACGATCACCGAAGACAGCAACAGAAGCATAAAGCCAAAGGCGGCGCCAAGCTCCCAATTGGAGCGTACGATGAACTGGTTATAGATCATTTCGGTGAACCACAGGCTGTCCTTGCCCCCGAGCATCGTCGGCGTCAGGTAGTTGCCCAAGCTCAGCATAAAGACCACGATACAGCCCGAGACGATGCCGGGCATGGCGTGGGGGATGATGATCTCTCGCAAGACCGAAAGCCCGCTTCCGCCCAGATCATAGCCCGCCTCAATCACACTGTCGTCGAGGCTTTCCAACGTGGTGACAAGCGGGACCACCATGAAGAGCATCGAGGTATAGACCAGCCCCACCATCATCGTGGCGTCGGTATAGAGCATCTCAACTGGGCGATCCGCCAGCCCCACCCATTGTAGCAGGTTCGAGACAAGGCCTGTTTCCCGCAGCAGGATCATCCAGCCAAAAGTACGCACCAGTTCAGAGACGTAAAACGGGATCAGGCAGAGCAGGAAAAGCACCTGTTGCAAGCGCCCCTTCGCCATCTTGGCAATGTAATAAGACACTGGAAAGGCGATCAGCAGCGTCAGCGCCGTGGCCAGCACCGACATCACCGCCGTGCGCCAAAAGGTGCGTAGGTAGAGCGGTTCGGTCAGCGCCTTTTCATATTGCGCTAAGCTGGTTTCATAGACGCCAAAGCTGATCCGTTCGCGCAGCGAAATCAGCAGCATGTCGATATGCGGGATGATGATGAGCAGACCCAGCCAAAGCACCAAAGGCGTCAGCAGCAGGTAGAATGTAATTCGGGATTGGCTGCGCATCAGGCGGCCCCAAAGCAGGTCGCCTGCCCCGCACCCCAGCCGATATGCACCGCATCGCCGCGTTGCAGACTTGAGAATTCTCCCGACTGCGGCAGCGTGACTTCAAGCGTTTCACCCACGTCATCCTGCACCAACACACGCGAAGCCGCGCCGTTGAACAGCAGGCTGGTGACAGTGCCCGTCAGTTGATTGTCGAAGCCTGAGAGCGCATCGGCACTGGCGGCCAGCCGAATGGATTCGGGCCGCACGAAAATCTCGGCCCGCGCCCCTTGGGCAAGACCCGCCCCCGTGGCGCGCATCGCCAACCCGCTGTCGGTGCGCAGTTGCAGCGCGTCGCCCTCAACCCGCTCAATCCGGCCCTTCCAGCGGTTCGATTCCCCGATGAAGCCCGCGACGAAGGGCGTCTCGGGGCGGTAGTAGAGGTCTTGCCCCTTGCCGACCTGCTCAAACTGGCCATTGCTCATGACGGCGATCTGGTCGGACATCACAAGCGCTTCGGACTGGTCGTGGGTGATATAGACGAATGTCGTGTCAAAGGCGGCTTGCAGCGATTTCAGCTCAACCTTCATATGCTCGCGCAGCTTCAGGTCCAGCGCGCCCAGCGGCTCATCCAGCAGCAGCACATCAGGCTCCAGCACCATGCAGCGCGCGATGGCGACCCGCTGTTTCTGCCCGCCCGAAAGCTCATCCACCTTGCGCGTGCCGATCCCCGGCAGGCCGATCCGGTCCAGCGCCTCATCAACTTTGCGCGCGATCTCGGGTTTAGGCATGCCACGGCGGCGCAGGCCATAGCCGATATTCTCGGCAATCGTCATCATCGGGAAAAGCGCCAGATGTTGGAACACCATGTTCACCGGGCGCTTGTTCGGTGGCGTGTCGAGCACCGATCCGCCCTTGATCCGAATGTCGCCCGAGGTCGGGTCAAGAAACCCCGCGATCATCCGCATGATCGTCGTCTTGCCGCAGCCCGAAGGCCCGAGGATGGAGAAGAAACTGCCCGGCGGCACCGTGAAGGAGACGTTGTTAACAGCGGTGGTATCGCCGAACCGCTTCACGAGGTCGACGCATTCCAGATCTGGGGTCATGTGAATTCCGTATAAAGGAGCGACACCCTCGGGATGAGGGTGCCGCTCTTAGGGTCAAATATCAGTTGGCAGCTTGAACGCGGTCCAGCACTTCGCCTTCGATCGTTTCCAGACCGGCGGGCACCGGCGGATACCATTTGATGTTGTCGATCGCCTCTTGCGGGAAGCTGGCCTGATACTTGGCTTTCAGGCTGTCTTCGGCGAACTCATCTGCGCCTGCAGAGGCGGTGAAGTTGCCCGCCGCTGCGGTGATCATCGCCGCGATTTCGGGCTGCATGACAAAGTTGATCCACTCATAGGCCACATCGTCGGCCTGGCCTTTGGCGGGCAGAACGAATGTGTCGATCCAGCCCAAAGCACCCGAAGCCGGGGCCACGAAGGTCAGGTCAGCGTTGTCGTCGTTCAGCTTCCAACCGCCGGTGTCCCATGCCATCGACGCGGTCACTTCGCCCGAGCGCAGCAGGTTCATCAGCTCATCACCGCCACCCCAGTAGGTTTTGACGTTCGCTTTGCATTCGATCAGCTTGGCTTCGACCTTGCCCATGATCTCGGCGTATTTGGCTTCGTCGCCATAGGCGGCGAAGGGGTCTTCGCCCATGGCGAAAGCAAAACCGATCAGCGTCGGACGTTTGAGACGGTAAGAGACTTTGCCCGCCACTTCCGGCGCGCAGAGGTCGGTGTAATCCTTGACCGTCTCGCCCGCTTCGGCGGTGTTTATCACCAGACCAGAGGTGCCCCAGACATGCGGCACACCGTAGACGTCGCCGTTCACGGTGGTGTTGCCCATCGTCGCGTCGAGCATGGAGGTAATGAACAGATCTTTGTTCAGCTTCGAGACATCAATCGGCTTGTAGATGCCGAACTCCATCTGCGGGCCCATGATGCGGTCTTGCGACGGCTGAGCGAGGTCGAAACCACCACCGCCCGTCGCGCGCAGCTTGGCGATCATTTCTTCGTTGTTGGATTTCGTCACTTCGACGGTATGGCCGGTCTCTTCTTCGAATTTCGCGACCACGTCCTCAGGTGCGTAGCCGCCCCATGTCAAAAGACGCAGCGTGTCGGCGTGGGCCACGGAAGCGAGCCCCGCCAGCATGGTGCCGGCCAGCAAAATGGTTCGTGTCATGGGAAATCCTCTTTCTAGTGTACTCATTGTCGGCAGAATGCGCGCGTTAGACCGTTTGGTCAATTTATACTTCAGAGCGCATCGGGCCCTTGTCGCCTGATATTGCGAAACATTTGTGACAGAGGGGGAGATTGCCGTTTGTTCTGGCATGGTTGTCTTGGAAGCAGGCTTCGCCACGATGCCTCTTAAAACTGAGCGATTATCCTCGTTCGGGTTCTGGGTCTGATGACCTAGAATTAAACGAAGACCACAGATGCTGAAGCAAATGACCCCGCGTCAGCGAAGCGGTCGCTGTACGGGTCGAGACCGTGCCAAGGCTGACGGGCTGGTTCAGTGTAGCGGCAAAGATCATTCGGTTTGAGACCGGGAATTGCCGGTTAAAAGCCCAGAGAGCGAAAGCCGTCGGCTCCCGCTATTGTAAAAATTAGTAATTCGTATTGCGCCAATAACGGCAATATTTCACTAATTCCACGACCTAACATTACAAATATTGACATATCTCCCATCCTTATGTAGCTCCAAGGCTCGATGCTCTTGGAGGAGCGGGCAAAAAATTCGCGAGACTTCGCGGCCAGTGTCGTTCGCGACGACGGCTGGGGGAGCGCACTCTAGCGCCTGATCTTTCCAAAAATGCAAAACGCTACACCATGGGGAAGAAAAATGAGCGAATATAACTTGTCAGACGAAACCCGCGACAAATTGCGCAAGGTGTCGACGGCCTCCGTGGCCACGGCGCTTTACAAACGTGGGCTGCGCAACCAGTTCGTGCAGGGTGTTACCCCGGTCGAGCGTAAGGCGGTGACCATGGTCGGTCAGGCCTTTACCCTGCGCTACATTCCGGCGCGCGAAGATCGCAATCCGATTACTGTGTTCCGCAACCGCGACCACAAACAGCGCGTCGCCGTCGAAACCTGCCCTGAAGGCCATGTCCTGGTGATGGACGCGCGCAAGGACTGTCGCGCGGCGACGGCGGGCTCAATCCTTATTACCCGGTTGCAGCAACGCGGCGTCGCAGGCGTGGTTTCCGATGGCGGTGTGCGCGACGCGGCTGGCATTGGCGCGCTTGACATGCCCGCCTATTTTGCCCGGCCCTCGGCCCCTACGAACCTGACCCTGCACGAGGCGATCGACATCAACGTGCCGATTTCCTGCGGCGATGCGGCGGTCTTTCCCGGTGATGTGATGCTGGGCGATGGCGATGGCGTCATGGTCATCCCGGCGCATCTTGCCGACGAAATCGCAGCGGAATGCATTGAAATGGAAGCCTATGAGGATTTCGTCCTTGAGCAGGTCAACGCTGGGGCCGGGATTATCGGTCTTTACCCGGGAACCGACGACGAGAGCATCGTGAAATTTAACGCATGGCGCGAACAGAAAGGCCGATAAACATGACATTCACCCCACATGGCGACCACCTGATTGCTGGCAAGCGCGTGAGTGCTGAGGCGAAATTCTCTTCCTCTCCAGCCCGTGGCGACGCCTTTGAATATTCCGCCGGTTCGCCAGAGCTGATCGCCGAGGCCTGCGAGGCCGCGCATAAAGCGTTCCGGGCATTTGCTGCAACTTCGCGCGAAGAGCGCGCAGTGCTGCTGGAAACCATCGCCGACGAGATCGATGCGCGCGGTGAGCAAATCACCGAGATTGGCACAGCCGAAACCGGTCTGCCCGAAGCCCGGCTTCAGGGTGAGCGTGGGCGCACCACGGGCCAGCTGCGGTTGTTCGCGACCCATATCCGCGATGGCGCCTACCTTGACCGTCGTCACGATACGGCGCTGCCAGACCGTCAGCCGTTGCCCCGCCCTGATCTGCGCATGATGCAGCGGCCCATCGGCCCGGTTGCTGTGTTTGGCGCGTCCAACTTCCCGCTGGCCTTTTCGACCGCTGGTGGTGACACCGCCGCGGCATTGGCGGCGGGTTGTCCGGTTGTTGTCAAAGGCCACTCCGCGCACCCCGGCACTGGCGAGATCGTCGGCGATGCCATTGTTGCGGCACTGTCCAAGCTCGGCATGGACGGCGGCATCTTCAGCTTTGTGCAGGGCGGCAGCCGTGCAGTTGGCGAAGCGCTTGTGACCGATCCCCGGATCAAAGCCGTTGGCTTCACCGGCAGCCTTGGCGGCGGGCGCGCATTGTTTGACCTCTGCGCCAAACGGCCCGAGCCGATCCCGTTCTTTGGCGAGTTGGGCAGTGTAAACCCGATGTTCGTACTGCCGCAGGCCGCCGCCGCCCGGGGTGCCGACCTTGGCACGGGCTGGGCTGCAAGCCTGACCATGGGCGCGGGCCAATTCTGCACCAATCCCGGCATCGCGATCGTGGTGGACGGGCCAGAAGCGGATGCATTTGTGACCGCCGCCAGCGATGGTCTGAAAGCCGTGGCCGCCCAAACCATGCTGACCGATGGGATGGCTGATGCTTATCGCAGCGGCGCGCGCCGGGTGTCTGAGGGCGCGGGTGTGAAATCGTTGTTGACCACCGCCTGCGAAGGCCGCTCTGCCGCGCCGTATCTGTTTGAGGTTTCAGCCGAAGATTGGACAGCAAACGAAGAGCTTTCGGAAGAAGTCTTTGGCCCATTGGGTCTGGTGATCCGGGTTAGAAACGCGGATGAGATGCAGACCGTTGCTGCCGGCTTTAAGGGTCAATTGACCGCGACCTTGCAAATGGACGAGGGCGACACCGATCTGGCGCGCGCGCTTTTGCCGGTGCTTGAACAGATGGCCGGGCGCGTATTGGCCAATGGCTTTCCCACCGGGGTCGAAGTGGCCGACACTATGGTGCATGGCGGGCCATATCCGGCATCGACCAACTTTGGTGCAACGTCGGTCGGCACCCTGTCGATTCGCCGGTTCTTGCGCCCGGTTTGCTACCAAAACCTGCCTGAGGCGCTGTTGCCAGCCGATCTTCAGGCAGATTGACAATCGGCACCGAAACGAGCCCGCCGACCCCATGTTGGCGGGCTAATACCGTTCATTCTGACGCCCAACCTTACAACTTTCCCAAGTTGCACCGCCTGTTAGCGACAATTTGGCGGGAATTGTGAAGATGTGTATATTTAGTGAACAAATATTAGGCAGTTTCGCGCTATAAATACGCCTTACCTGTTAAATTTGTGTTGATTTGTAAATATTCGCTGTTTAATGTGACCAAAGCTTCACCGTACCCGCCCCAGCAGGCGGACACCCGGAGAGGCAATTTGCCGAAGCGGAAGGGGGAGGATCGCAACAGTCGCACCAGAGACACAGCCACCTGTGTATCCACGCGAAGATTAAGTCGGGACAGGCGCAGTTCGTGCCCACACCGCGACCAGATCCAGCCAAAGCCGTACAACAGCCAGCCTATCTGGCCCGATGGCATATCCCACTGACGACAACGCTGACCAACGTCATGACGCCGAACCGGTAAAGCCCCGCTTTTCCGGACCAGTCGGTGCACGCAAGACGCCAGCCCCTGTCTGGCACACGACATCTGTAGAGGAGGAACAGATCTATGTTTTACAAAAGCTTGAAAACCACCCTTGGTGTTGCGCTTGGCGCAGCCATCCTTGGCACATCCGTCGCGGCGCAGGACTTTCCAATGCGCGACATTCGCCTGATCGTCCCTTGGCCCGCCGGCGGCGGCGCCGACGCGATCTCGCGCAAAATCAGCAACCTTGCCGAGCAGGACTTGCCGAAATCGATCTATGTGGAAAACATCGCCGGTGCGGTTACCGCGACGGGCCTGATCCAGATGACGAACGCACGCCCCGATGGGCATACCGTCGGTGTGCTGACCTATGACAGCGTCATCACCCTGCCCCGCGGCCAAATGGTGCCGGGCTATTCGCTCGACAATATGAAGCCAATCGCGCGCATCACCTCTGAGGCTGATGCGATTGTCGTCTCCAAACATTCGGGGATTGAGAGCTACGAAGACCTAATCGCCCGTGCCAAAGAGAACCCTGGCGAAGTGCGTGTCGGCGTGGCTCCCAAAGGCTCCGGCCCCTACCTTTCGGTGATGCAGCTGGAAAAACTGCTTGATGTGGATTTCAACGTCATCACCTATGCAGGCTCGTCCAGTGCCGAAGCCGAGGCGTTGCTCTCGGGCGAGTTGGATGCGGCCATCTCGAGCCTTGGTGACTTTAGCGGCATCCTAGCCTCTGGCGACGCCAAAGGTGTGGTCGAACTGACGGGCGTGCAGAACGCCACCTACACCGATGTGCCGACGCTGAAATCCAAGGGCCACGACTTGCAGACCGGCAGCTTCATTGTACTCGCAGCACCGGCTAACACGCCGGACGAGGCGGTCGAGACGCTGGAGACCACGTTCAAGACAGCCTATGACAGCGCGGAATTCCAAGACTGGCTGGCACAGATTGGCGTGACAGCCGATTGGCTGGGTTCTGGCGAAGTCAACGCTTGGATCGACGAGCTGCAGACCAAGACGTTCACGCTGATGGACGAACTGGAATTGTAAGCCACCACGCCCACCATGTCTTCGGCTCCTAGGGGTCGAAGACATCCCCCCTGTCGGGGTCAGAGACGCAGTGTCACTGATCACAAGCCGGTTTTTCAAGCTTTGGGATCGAACAAGCGGCCAACTGCCGCAATCGCACCCACCGCACTGACAGCCGCCTTGCGCAGACGCCCCTATCACACCCAGTCCGGGAGACGACGATGCTTTTAAACAGGCAATTGGTATTTCTGTATGTCACTCTTGCAGTGTCTGTTGGCTATTTGGTGACGGCGCTCAGCTTGGGCGCACCGATCGCCGACAACGGGCTGACGCCGGCCTTTTTTCCGATCCTTGTAGGCTGTGCGGCGATTGTTTTTTGCAGCATCCTCATTGTGCAAGCGCTGCGGGTCCCGCCCGAGACTGCGCCCCAGACCGATGCCGCGGACGAGGAGCGCAGCTACACCCATGTTTGGGTGGTGGTGGCGATTTTCTTCTACATCGTCGCTTTCAGAACTTTGGGCTATTTCCTGTCGTCGGGCCTGTTCGTCTTTGCACTGATCCTGCTGTTTTCAAAGTTCGAAAAGCTGGTCCTCAAGGCTGTCATATCGGCGGCGATCGTTGGGGTCGCCTTTGTCATGTTTCAACAATTGTTCGGGGTTCGCCTCCCGACACTGTGGGGTTAAGTCATGGATTTCATCATCCTCGTATTCAGCAGCTTTTCCCTGCTGGCCGATCCGGTCAACTTTACTTATGTGATCCTTGGCTTTGTCATCGGCACGATCTTTGCCGCCATTCCGGGGCTGACCGCGACACTGGCGATGGCGCTCTTGCTGCCCCTCACCTACACACTTAGCGTTGAGACCGCGCTGATGGCCTGTGCCAGTATCTATATGGCCGGCATGTGCGGCGGGTCTATCACCGCGACCACGATCAATATCCCCGGCGCACCATCCTCAATGATGACCGCGCTCGACGGCTATCCGATGCAGCAGCAAGGCAAAGGCGCGCTGGCGCTCGGCCACGCGGCACTCGGCTCCATGTTCGGCGGTGCCGTGGGTGCGCTTTTGTTGATCGCACTTGCGCCCTTCGTGGCCGAACTGTCGCTTTACGTCAAAACCACGGGCAAGTTCTCTCTCTTGGCCTTTGCTTTGATCGTTGTCGTGATTGCGCAACGGGGACGCATCCCGCAAGCCGGTCTTGCGGCTTGCATTGGCCTGATGCTGGCGACGGTCGGGCTTGATGCGATGGAGCCGATCACCCGCTTTACCTATGGCTATTCCAGCCTCACGGCTGGGATCGATCTGATGCCCGTCATCATCGGCACCTTCGCCATTGCCGAAGTGCTGACCCAAGCAAGCGCGCGCACGGATATCACTGCCGCCGCCGCAGCCGCCGGTAAGGTCAAGATCCGTCGCCGTGACTTCCTGCCGCCATGGTCGGACATCCGCAAAATCGGGTTCGGTTGTTACTTTAAATCCTGCCTGATTGGTTATTTCGTCGGCACGTTGCCGGGTGCGGGCGGCTCGATGGGATCGTTCCTCGCCTATACCGAAACCGTGCGCACCTCGACGGAGCCTGAGACCTTTGGCAAGGGCAACCCAAAGGGCATCGCCGCCTCTGAAAGCGCCAACAATGCGGTCTGTGGTGGCGCCATGGTGCCGATGCTGACCTTTGGTATTCCCGGCGATCCGATCACCGCGATTATGCTAGGCGTGCTGGTGATTAACGGCATTCAACCCGGACCGCAGTTGATGACCGATCAAGCGGGGCTTATTGCGCCGATGCTGGCCGCCTTGTTGTTCAGCGCGGTGGTACTGATCCCCCTAACGTTGTGGCTGATTGGGCCATACTTCATCAAAATCGTCTCGGTCCGTAAGGATGTGCTTTATGCGGTGATCGCGCTTTTGGCGGTCGTGGGCAGCTATGTCGCCACCTACTCGACCTTCCAGATGTTCATGGCGCTGGCGATGGGGGTTCTGGCCTTCTATCTGCGCCGCAACGGTTTTCCGGTCATCACCATGCTGCTGGGGTATATCCTTGGGCCAAATCTGGAAGAATTCCTGCGCCGCTCGCTGGCGCTGTCGAACGGGGATCCGACGACCTTTTTCACCAATCCCGACAGCCTGTTCTTTGTCGCGCTGACGCTGGTGTTCGTCTACTTCTTGGTGATCCGCACGCCGACAAAGAAGCCAGCTGTCGTCAATAGCAAGTCGTAACCAACCCTGGGACCGCCCCTTTTCTGAAGGGGCGGTCCCTTAGATTGCTGCCACGCGCGTGCCGCCCCCCCTGTATTTTAATCAAATGCGGTTTATAAGGGTCACTCCGAACGCCGGGCCACAAGCAAGGAGATCACTTTGTCAGAGACACGTCGCCCCTCACTGGCAGATCAAGTGTACGATCAGCTCCTGACAAAGATCCTCGAAGAGGAATATCCGGTACACAGCCGACTACCGACCGAAGAAATGCTGGCCGAGAGCTTTGGCGTGTCGCGACCCGTTGTGCGCGGGGCGCTGTCGCGACTTAGAGACGATGGCATCGTGCAATCACGGCGTGGGTCGGGCAGCTATGTTCTGCGCCGTCCCGACCGCGAATTGATTAGCTTCGTACCGCTGGAGTCGGTTTCAGACGTTCAACGCTGCTATGAGTTTCGCATTGATGTCGAAGGTGCCGCCGCCGCTTGGGCGGCACGGCGCCGCGATGATGAGGATCTGGCCGCGATGGATGCGGCCTATCTTTTGATGGAACAGACCTATCAGCAAAACGCTCTTGGCGTTGATGCGGATCAAAGCTTGCATTTGGCAATTGCCCGTGGCGCCAAGAACCCGTTTTTCTCGTCTGTGCTGGAATCTTTGAGCGAGCAAATTGCCTATGGCGTTAGGCTGTCGCGTTCACTCACCCTTCTGGACGCCCCCGTCCGGCAAGAGCTGGTGTTGGCAGAGCATCGCGCGGTACTCGAGGCGATCCGCCTAAAGCAACCCGACGTGGCACAGGCCACAATGCGCCACCATATCACCGCCGCAAAGGACCGGATGTTTGTGGATGCGCAAGAGGACTAACGTGGTAGCGCGCCGCATGATGAGGCTAGAAGTGGGATGAGACGTCTAGTCAGAAAATGCCGGAACGGTCGTGCGCGCGGTTTGTCCCCTTTGGAAGCAGAGTTGAGTTGCGCAAGACGCTGAACGCCCCCCTCCTCGTTGGAACGGGCCTAGAGTAGATTAAGCGACGGCTCCCAAGCGGCGATCGAATTGCGCCAATTCGTTTCCCGGCCACCGGAATGAGCCCGATCTTACCGTGCTGAGCTTGAAACTATTCGCAGTTACAGCATCGCATACATTGCAGGTGACGGCCTTTCTAGACTTTGACCGGCCATCGCATGTCGCGCTGCAGCTTCCCGGAAGCAGGCGTTAACTGGTATTCTAATTTCTCAATCCACAAGCGGCTCTCAATGCGCAGTTGCCGATCCGAACACTGCATGTTAGCCGGGCCAAAGCCATTCCTGGGTATGCTGCCCAGGTGTCGGTTAGGGCTGGCTCGGTGATTGCACACCTTGCCAGCCTGAACAGAAACGGTCCTCAGCGGACCTTCATGCTCGGCGTGGCGAATGACCGGTCAGAGCACATCGGCATGGGAACGCCTGCCGTTTATACGCATCCATATCCAACAGCGCGGCTGCCTCGTGTTTTTTTGCGCTGCTGCTCAGGTCAGCAGCCGATTGGCCCATCTCGCCACCGCGCCATTTCCCCGCCTTGATGCAGGTCAATACTGACCCCCTGGCTTTATGCGAACCTGACACCGCACCGAAATCGATTGCCGCACAGCGGCGCGCGCTAGCACCTTTTCGCAACACTTAAAGGTATTCTTCCGACATGAAAAAACGCTCCTCCCTCATCGCTCCGCTCGGTCTCCTGCTCCTGACCGCTTGCACCGAAGACACCATCGCCGGACCCAATGCGGTTCAGAACGGGCAGGAAATTTACGCGAAGGAATGTTCCGCATGCCATGGCGCGCAAGGCAGAGGATCTGGACCTGCGTCTTATGACCTAGGTGTGGCGCCGCCTGATTTGGCGGGACTTCAGCGGCGCAATGACGGCTATTTCCCCCGCGAGTTCGTTCGCCGCTTCATCATGGGGCGCCTTGAGAAAGACGACCCGGCGTCTCCGATGCCGGACTTTTCTCAGGTCGGCCTGCGGCATGTTTATCCGAACGGCGGGGCCAATGGCGAAGTACTGGAGACCGATTTTGCTGACCTGCTCGACTATCTCGAAGCGATCCAAGAATAGGCTTGCGCGGCACGCTGGACAAATTTGCTCGCAGGGTCGGTGCCTTTCAAAGGATGGGAATGCCACCTGCCCGCCTCTGGGCTGCACGATCTTTGCAACATCACTGCGATAGGCTTCGGAGAACTGTGACATGCGACCCTCATCACGGCTTATTCAAACCACGCGTTCAGGCTGGAACGCCAAACCGCGGAGGACAGAATGTGGGGTAACTCTTTGAAGGTCGCGCGACTTAACGGCATCGATATCACGTTGGATCCCAGCTGGTTTCTGATCGCGATCTTGATCATATGGAGCCTCGCCACGGGCTATTTCCCGGCCGAATTGCCCGAGGCCAAGCCCGCAACCCTTCTCTTCCTTGCAACAATTGCCATGCTGGGTCTGTTTGGCTCAATTGTCTTGCATGAACTGGCGCATGCCTTTGTCGCAGGCCACTTTGGGCTGAGGGTCCGCCGCATAACTCTGTTTCTGTTCGGCGGGGTCGCGGAGCTCGAATCTGAGCCGGTGAGCGCAAATACCGAATTCTGGGTCGCCATTGCGGGCCCAGTGGCCAGCCTGTGCATCGCGTTGGCCTTTTGGGGTTCTGGCTATATCGCCCTGCTCATTGGGGCATCCGCCCCGTTGAGGTCCGTTCTCGGTTACCTTACCGCGCTCAACATCACCCTTGCTCTCTTCAACTTGTTACCGGCATTCCCGATGGACGGCGGGCGAATTTTGCGCGCGTGGCTATGGAGCCGCAGTGGCGATTTTCTGGCGGCGACGCGGCAGGCCATCAAGGCCTCAAAGGCCCTCTCCTATGCGATTGCAATATTAGGCTTGCTTGCGGCTTTTTCGGGGGCTGTAACCTTGGGCCTATGGGCTATCTTCATTGCGCTTTTCTTGTTGGCGGCCGCGCGATCGACCTTGGCCAATTTGGAAAAAAACAAAGCATTTGAAGGCCGGGCTGTCTCTCAACTTATGAGCCGCGACCCTTGGACAGTGTCACCGAACCTGTCCTTGTCGGAATTGGTAAATGACGTCTTCCTGAAGCACGCGATCAGCTTTGTGCCCGTAGTCGAAGACGGTGCTCTGCTCGGGTATGTTGATACGCAGATCGTGCGTAAGATCGACCGTGAGAATTGGACTACTACAAAAGTCGACGATGTTGTTGAAAGCTGCAGTGACGCAAATACCGTTGACTACGACATGTCAGCCACAGAACTCATAGCCAAGTTCGTGAGCAGCGGACGGCGCAAATTCCTTGTCGTCGATGCGCAGGGCCTCGCTGGGGTGGTGTCGCTCTCGGACATGGTCTCGGTTCTGAACATCTCGAAAGAAATCGGATAGCTTATAAGACGGTCCCGAAGCGGGTCTGCGACCTGAAAGTACTGCAAAAGCGGACCCGCTTGCATGAATAAACCTCAGGGTTCTCCGAAGCCCTCATGCGGGGGGACAGCCAAGCCTCCGAGTTCAAGGTTTTGCGCAAGGCCTATCGGCAGGCCGATCTCGCAAAGGCATTTCACGCTCTACTCGACTAATGATGGTCCAATTCGACAGCGCTTTCTGTCAAAATATACCCGATGCCGCGCACCGTCTTGATTAACAGCGGGCGAGAGGCATCCCGCTCAACCTTCTTGCGCAGGCGTGCTACCTGATTGTCGATGGTGCGGTCCAAAGGGGCCCATTCCTGACCGTCAATCAGGTCCATTAACCGGTCCCGGGACAAGGGCTTCTTGGCATTCTTCAGAAAGGCCGCCAGCAATTTAAAGTCCGCGGTTGTCAAATCGCAATCCTCGCCCTGCCGATCAACGAGCAGCATGCGATCCAACCTGATCTTCAACCCATCGAGGGACAACCACGGCGCATCCGATGTATCGCTGTCTCTGTCGGTGGTCTCAGCTGGCATGGGCCTGCTGCTCCGGCGCAAGACCGATCGGACGCGGGCCAAAACTTCGCGGACATGGAAAGGTTTGGTAAGATAGTCGTCTGCCCCCAACTCCAAACCGACCACGCGGTCAATCACATCGTCTTTCCCGGTCACCATAACAATCGGCACGTCATGAGTACGGCGCAGCTCTCGCAGGATATCGAGCCCGTTATCCGCGCCGAGGTTCAAATCCAATGTGACCAGATCAAACGCGGCCGCCCCAAAGGCATCCCGGACACTTTGGGCGCTTTCAGCCTCAACCACGCGATAGCCGTCCCCTTCAAGACAACGCCTTAGAAGGGTTCGGATTCTCACATCATCATCAACGACAAGGATCTTTTTCTCGGCCACGGCTACAACCTACAGACACCTTTGTTTTTATAGATTGAAAACTCAATCGTGACCACCCGGTTGGCACGCAGGGCCACCCCCGCGACAAACCGTTACAAACCGATACACCAGCAAAGGTATCGCTGCGACACCTGCCTGTGAATGTGACTGCACACAACAAAGGGCGGTCACATGTACGTAACACTCTTCAACGAATTCGCACCTGCAACCATCGTGTCGGTGCCAAGCCGGCAGCAAAATGGGGCTGCGGGATCACCGTCCAGGAAAAGCCAAGGCGCCGGCGCGCATCTGTTCCGAGAAGGCGACGCTGCGGCCTCCATATATGAGATCGTCTCCGGCGTCTTTCGCCTGACGCGCGTCCTGGGCAATGGCCGCCGTCAAGTCATTGCGTTTGGCTTTCCGGGGGACACCATCGGTTTCCCCAAAGGGGCCTGCCATCACACCGATTGCGAAGCAATCACCGCGGCCGAAGTTATCGTCCATCGCCGGAATGCCCTTGATACAGTCGATGGAGATCATGAGACCCACCAGCGCCTCTTGAACGCCGCCCTGCGCGAAATCTCTGCGATGCAGGATCACTTCATGATGCTTGCCCGCAAGTCGGCCAAAGAAAAGATGGCCTCTTTTCTGGTGACCTTAGCAGAGCGCAATGGCACGCCCATTGGCGGCTACACATCTTGTTCGCTGCCCATGAGCCGGGCGGATATCGCAGATTTCCTTGGCCTTACGGTCGAAACCGTCAGCCGCACCTTAACCCGCCTGCGCAAGGAAAATATGATTGCCTTGGAAAACCCCCAGACCGTTCTCATTCGCGACATGCGGGCCCTGATCTCAGCCTCGCAAGTGAGCGAATAGCGGCCGGGGTGCCCAAGGTCGGGGCCATGAGCGCTTCGCCATCTCCGCAAGCCACTATGTGGGTTTGATTTGAATCAAGTTGCGATCCGATCCCGAACGTTAGGCTCCTGCACAGGTTTGGCATGCGGAGGGAACCAATGGGCCAACAGACAAGCCGAAATGGGCCGCGCCCTCGCCGATACCCCGCACGGGCGGCCCTGCCCTACCGAGGTTCAACAAATGGGGCCATAGGAGACCTATCATGTCGATAAAGACGATCCTGACCTGCCTTATGGATGTCGAAACCGCCGATGGTCTGTTGGCGGCAGCAACATTGCTCGCACGGCGGCACGGTGCCCATGTGATCGGCCTGCATACTTTGGAATCGCTGATGGTCTATCCCGGCATCGCGCTGCATGCGCCGGACATCATTTTCACGGAATTTGGTGCCTCCCAAGCCAAACAGTCCGCCGCACTTGAGAAGATTTTCGAGCAGCATTCCCACGCCGAGGATTTTGTCTCTGAATGGCGACTGCTAAAAAGCCGCTCGGTCACCGCCGCAGAACGGATCGTGGAGAGCGCACAATCCGCAGACATCGTGCTGATGCCCGCCCCCGACCCTCAGGCCGAGACCAACGCGCATACGCGTCTTTTAGAAGACGTGATCCGCGATGCCGGGCGGCCCGTGATTGTTGTGCCGAGGCACTTTGCCGGCGACAGGCTGGGCCAGAAGATCTTAATTGGTTGGAATGGCACCCGAGAAGCAGTGCGCGCGGTGCATGATGCGCGCACATTGCTTCGCGCCGGTGACTCTGCGCATATCCTGCGCATAAACGATCACAGCAAGGACACCGGTCTTGATGCCACTTCCAACGATCTGGCCGCGGCCTTTGCCCGGCATCAGATCGACACCACCTTGGTTGAACGATCTTGGCAACACCCCGGGGTTGCCGCGGCGCTGAACAAAGAAGCGTTTGAACAAGGGGCAGATTTGATTGCTGTCGGCGCGTTTGGCCATTCCCGCGCCTATGATCTCGTGATTGGTGCCGCCACCCGCGAACTGCTTCGAAAAGCCGATATCCCAGTCCTGTTTTCGCGGTGAAACCATTTTGCCAGAACGGCGGGGCCCAGCCTCAAGGGGGCCCCTGACCCAATGCGTCAGAGACCTATGGCGCGTCACAAAGCCCTAAAAGGAGCCAATCATGTATACCAAAATCATGATCCCAGTTGATCTGCGACATGCTGACCGGTTGGGGAAGTCCCTTCAGGTGGCAGCTGATATCGCCAAGCTATACAAGGCCGAAACCCATATCGTAGGTGTCGGGCATAGTGTCCCGAACGAAGTCGCGCGGACCCCCGATGAGTTTGCGCAAAAGCTGACCCGCTTTGCTGCAGAGATGTCCCAGACATACGGGGTGACCTTCGCCCCACACGTCGAAACCAGCCACGACCCGGCCGTGGACCTTGACGATGTTTTGAATCGCAGCGCGAGTGGCCTTGGGATCGACCTGATCGTCATGGCAAGCCACATCCCTGGCTTGGCTGAGTATGTCTTTGCGTCAAATGCTGGATATCTCGCCTCACAT
Source organism: Sulfitobacter indolifex (assembly GCF_022788655.1). Classification (NCBI taxonomy): domain Bacteria; kingdom Pseudomonadati; phylum Pseudomonadota; class Alphaproteobacteria; order Rhodobacterales; family Roseobacteraceae; genus Sulfitobacter; species Sulfitobacter indolifex. The sequence goes on from NZ_CP084951.1 coordinate 2,421,436, forward strand.
TCGGACCTGTCTGTCCTCATTGTGCGGCAATAGCCCGTCCCAATGGTCGTGCCGCATTCATGACCACCTGCGGCCCATATGCCGCGTGACACGGCCATCAGCCACTGCCGACGGACCGGCATTTCACTTGATATGCATCAAAAGGGCGCTGCCGCAGAAGGCTATGCTTAACAGGACCAAACCCGACAAACGCGATTGGAGAGCCGTTATGTACAGCAATATTCTCATCCCTGTCGTGGCTGATGAAGGACATGACAATCAAAAGGGGCTCGACGCGGCCCGGGCATTGGCCACGTCCGGCGCAAGGTTCACCTTGCTGCATGTAATGGAGCCGATCCCAAGCATTGCTTCATCGGAAATCCCGACTGAAGTGTTGGCTAAGGTTCGCGAAGGCATTGCTCAGGCGATGAGCCGCTTGGGCAAAACCCTTCCAAATGCGCAGGTCCAACTCGTTTCCGGACACGCGGGCCGGACCATCGTCGATTTCGCAAATCAATACGGCTCGGACTGTATCGTGGTGGCGTCCCACCGTCCCGGACTTGGCGACTACTTCCTCGGCTCCACCGCTGCGCGTGTTGTCCGCTTTGCCCAGTGCTCGGTGCATGTCGTTCGCTAACCACGCGTCCGCATGGCGCGTGAGCGAACTTTAGAACCATAAAGGAGGGCAAAAGATGCATCTTACCCCATTCCTCAAGCGGGTGGCGCTTGCAAAGCTTCTGGGCTTCACCTTAGGCGCGCTTGGCTATGTCATCTTCAGTTCTACAGGCACGCTGAGCGGCATGTTCCTTTTGGGTATGGTGGGTTGGTTCGTCACGCTCGGCGCTCTGGTTGGAATACTCGGCTTTTACCAAACCATGCCGTTTCTCGGCATTCCCATACCGGTCTGGCTCAGAGGCGCTTGGTGCGGTGCGTGGATGGGGCTTTTGCTGGTGCTTGTCGCATATGGCGCGCTTTCAGAGTTAACCGCAGAGATTGCATGGCTGCCGGGTCTCTTTGCCAGCCCTTGGTGGCTGGTTGTGGAAATGGCCTTCTGGGGGGCGGTGATCGACGTGATCGTGACCTCGGCATTCGGGTCAACGCCGTGGCAGGGCTCCGGGGTGAGCCATCAGGGCGATTTGGAATAAGCACAGACGGGGCTGCGAGCGGGCAAACGTTTGCAGGGCGACACCGCCCCGCGTCACATCAAAATCAAACCGTCCTGCGACAGCCGTTACTCCTGAAGCGTTTCAAGATACGCAACAAGGTCCACGATCAGCGCGCTGGTCATGATCGGCTGGCCCGTCTCTGCTTTCATGGGGGTGTCTTGCTCGTCAAAAATATGTCCGTAGATCGGCATCATCGAGCCATGGGCCAGCAACGGGTCGCGCCCGTCAATGCGCATTACCACACGTTTGGTGGGGAACACCCCGCCATTCGTAGCGGAAAGTCTGCGCAGGTTGCTCGGTTTGACCAGAAGAATAGGCGAGATCGGACCATCTCCGAGAGCCTCGGTGCCGTGGCATGCCACGCAATATTGGCTATAAATTTCCTGACCCTGGTCCGCGTCCTGCGCCAAGGCAGGGAGTCCAAACAGGCAACCAAGCGCCGTTGCAAGAAGCTGATTTTTCATCTTTTTTCCTTTCATGAAACGGCGCCTGCCCTCATGCCCCTGCCTTTAGCCGATGGGGGGGCGGACGCGCGATTTGGGCCTCATTTCTCGGTACCCCCCGCATCAACGGGGGCCTTTCCGATTTCTAACTATTCAACCTTCAGGGTCACACTCATATTGAGTTAGAGTGTAGAGCGGGCGAGGGTTACAGAACTTGACCTAGATCAAGTGCTCCCTGCCACACCAGTGACGGCGGCGGGCTAGGTACCGGGGCAAAAGCCCAAACGCGGTACCGGCGGCACTGCGGAAAGCCCCGCCCTTACACCACCCGCAAGACCCAATCAGCCGCGTCGGGCAAAAGCACATCAAGAGAAGCCTGAAATGCGGCAGCGATGGCGCTTGGGCTGTCATTCCCAGCCTGTGCAGATTGGGCAAAATTACGAATGCCCAGAACCCGCTGGTCGCTGTCATTAAGCACGGTCAAAGCAAGATCGACCATCACGAGAACCGTGCCGCCGGGTTCTATCGTCACTTCAAAGCTGTCCATCCGCACAAGAAGCGCCTTGTCCGGAACCGGCCCACCCTCGCTCGGCCCGACATACCCGATCCGCCCAGAAGCGGCGATGCTGCGCACAAGCAACCCCTGCAGGACGATCGGAGCCTCATCAACCCAGCGGGCGTCGGGGAGGTAAGTAATTGTCGCACCGTCAGACCGCACCATGATCCGATCGCTCGCCAAGGCTGCTGACGCCTCGGGACGGGCGATCAGCAGCTTCGCGGCGCTGCGAGGCCCTTTTTGCGATCCGGGCGCTGGCCGCAGGTCATAGGTATCTACAGGCTGCGCGGCCGTGTTCAGGGCGGACAGGGCACTGCATCCGCTCAGCGAAGCAATCGCGCCCAGAAATGCGATGCGGCGGGTCAGGTTTGCTGGGGGCATCATGTCATCTCCGGTAATCAGGAACACGTTTGTCGAGCAAGAACCGCGCCGGGTCGCTGTCGATACGACGCACGAGGTTGTTCAGGGTGGCGACCAACCCGCGCGCTTCAGCACTTAGACGGGTCAATTCGGGAAGTCCGGTGCGGGCGAAATTACCCAGGCCCGGAGCCGTGGCATCAATGGCCGATTGGGCGCTTGCCACCACGGTATCGGCGCGCGCAATCAGTCCGCGCAGGTCTGCTGCGATGGCGGGTACATCGCGCGTCACGTCCTCAACAGCGATGCTGATCCGCTCTGAGGCAGTGCGCAAATCCATTAAGACGGGGGCGAAGTCGGTCTGGATCACCCCACTGACCGCGTCAAGCGCCGTTTCGGCTGAGGCCAAGGCTCCGTCCGTTCCCGCCAATGTGGTGTCAAGCCGGCTTAGGCTAAGCTGCGCCCGCTCAAACAGAGCATTTGCCGAGCCCAGCGCCGCCTCAGCTTGCGCAGTGATCGGAACGAAGCGCGTTGTTGCTCCGGTTACATCCACCGCGACCTGCTCCACCGCCTCCGCTGCCGTTGCCACGGCGCGGCGGATATCGGTCACAACGGCAGGAATATCTGACTGCACCAGACCCTCCAGCGTTTCTAGAGCTACATTTGCTGTGCCCAAGACCGTGCGGGCCTCTGTGACCATCTGCGCCCCCTCCCCGCTGACCAACATGTCAAAACTGTCAGCAGCGCTCGTTACGCTTACGAAAGCACGGTCGGCCTCATCCAGGGTCTGCCCCAGATCAGACAGCCGAGCATTCAAAAGGCCTGATGTTTCGGCGACACCATCAAGTGTGGCCCCCCCGCGCTGTTGCAAGTCCGCGATGGCATCATCGGCGCGTCCGATGGTATGTGATAGGTCTTCCAACAACGGCGGCAGCGTATTCCGTAACAGGACCTGCGCCGCATCAAAGGTGCCCTCCACATTACGGATCGCAGAGTCGGTTGCGGCCATGCTGGACTCCGCTGTCTCGAAAGCACTCTGCGCCGAGGCAAGCGCCGCATCTGCGCGGCCGAGCGTAGCCTGCGCTGAGCCGGTGATACTGTCCAACTTGTCAGTAAATAAAGAAATTTGCGCGGTCGCTTCATTAACCGTACCACTGATCTCAGAGAAATCCGTGAGCGCCTGATCAAGCCGCCCGGAAGAACTCTCGAGGTTCTGCAAAATACCGGCGACGCGCGTCTGGTTTTCCGGCCCCAGCAGTGCCTGAAGTTGTGCCATCAGATCATTGGCCTGCACCATAAGATCGGGCGCATCTTCGACCAGCAACTGAACCGTTGATCGTTCGGAGGGGATCATCGGCAGACCGTCTTGTTCGGCCTCCAATGGTGCCGCCCCCGGCGTTCCACCAGAAAGCGAGATATACGCGACCCCTGTGACGCCCTGAGACTGTACCTGCGCGACCGTGTTCGCACGCACTGGCGTGCTGCTATCAATCTCTATCGTAACAAAGACTTTGGACGCGTCGTCCTCGTGGATATTTATCCCGGTCACCTTGCCGACCGAGATGCCGTTAAAAAGAACGTTACCGGACGGGTCCAGCCCTGACACGTCATCGAAAAGGATCCCATAGGTGGCATATTGGCGGTCGATTTGGACACTTGAGAGCCAGATGAAGAACCCCAGCGTGCCGATAATGATGGCAAGTGTGAAGGCGCCGATCAGGATGAAATTGGCCCGGGTTTCCATTAGCTCCCCCCCGCCGTGGCCTGTGCGGCACGGGCGCGCGGGCCGTGAAAATACTCCTGCACCCAAGGATGATCTACCGCATCCATATCTGCCACGCTGCCCACCGCCAGCACACGCCCGTCCGCCAGCACCGCGACACGGTCGCAAATCGCATAGAGGCTGTCCAAATCATGGGTAACAAGGAAAACCGTCAGGCCAAGAGCGGCCTGCAACTGCTTGATGAGAATATCGAAAGCCGCGGCCCCAATCGGGTCGAGCCCGGCTGTTGGTTCGTCCAGAAAGACGATCTCAGGGTCCAGCGCAATGGCCCGCGCAAACCCGGCCCGCCTGCGCATGCCCCCAGAAAGCTCGGCGGGATATTTGGCCAAAGCGGTCTCCGGCAGGCCCACCATCCGAACTTTGATCCCGGCTAGGGTCTCCCGCAGCTCCGGAGCAAGTTGCGATTGCTCGCGCATCGGTGCTTCAACGTTCTGCTGCACGGTCAGCGAGGAAAACAGCGCGCCATCCTGAAACATGACGCCCCAACGACGGCGCAGGCGACGGTAGGCGGCCTCGGGCGTGTCCCGCACGCTTTCGCCAAATACCTCGATCTGCCCTGCCGCGGGTTTCAGCAAGCCGACGATGGCCCGCAGCAGCACAGATTTGCCGGTACCAGAGCCGCCGACCACGCCAATAATCTCGCCCCGGCGCACGTCAAGGTCCAGCCCATCATGCACGGTATGGGTGCCAAATCGGGTCATAAGACCCTGCACCCGGATGATATGTGCGTCTGCAGGATTGCCCATCATACCCCCACGATAGCAAAAAAGATCGAGAACATCGCATCCGCGACGATCACCATAAATATAGACAGCACGACCGATGTAGAGGTGAGCCGGCCGAGAGACTCGGCATCGCCGCCGACCTTCAGCCCTTCGAAACAGCCGATGATGCCAATGATCAAAGCAAAGAACGGCGCCTTGATCATGCCGACGCCGAAGTGCCAGACATCTGTGTTGCTGGTAAGTCGCATTTGGAAAACGGCGGGCGAAACGCCTAAGTCGATCCATGACATGATCGCGCCCCCCAAAAGTCCTGATATATCCGCGATAAACCCTAAAGCGGGCAGCATCAGCATGAGCGCAAGCACCCGTGGCACCACGAGGATTGTCACCGGATCGAGCCCGATGGTGCGCATGGCGTCCACCTCCTCGCGCATCTTCATCGAGCCGATAGCTGCGGTGAAGGCAGAGCCGGACCGGCCTGCAACGATGATCGCCGTCAGCAAAATGCCCAGTTCGCGCAACACGGAGATGGCGATGAGGTCGACGACAAAGACTTCGGCCCCAAACTGCCGCAACTGCGCCGCCCCCTGAAACGCCAGAACCACGCCGATCAAAAAAGACATTAACGCCACAATAGGGACGGCGTTCAGGCCGACTTCCTGACAATGGTGCACCAAAGACGTAAGGCGTAGCCGGCTTGGGTGCGCCAAGATCCCGCCCATGGTAGCAACGACCTGACCCAAAAAGGAAATCAGCGCGACGGTCTTATGCGCCCCCAACACAACAGTCCGTCCGAGAATTTCGAGACGGTCGCCCACTGACTTCGTCGGTGGCGCCGCCACGGCGTCAGACAGCATGCTGCGCCGGACGGTCTCGATCAGTTGGGCCTGCGCCTGCGTTGCGCCTTCAAGAGCTGCGCCACCCGGCACCGTTGCGTGGGCCTGCAGATCAATCAACACCCAAGCCCCTGCGGTATCTATCCGGGCCAGCCCCGCGATATCGATTACCGAGGCCCCATGCATCTCAGAATGCAGCCAATCGCGGTCCAAACACGCGACCTTGCCAATATCGAGATCGCCGCAGATGCTCAGTCTGGACCCCGAGCGGGTCAGCGCAATGGCCTGCGTTTCTGGAATGGCAGGGGCGCTCATGCAGGTTGCCCTGCGGCGTGCGGCAGTTCGCCTGCAGTCCCGCTTTGTATTTGGCCAGGGTCAATGCGCAGCGCGCGCAGGGCGTTTAAGATCACTGCAACATCGATGACCTCTTGCAAGAGCGCGCCCTGCACCGGGGTTAGGTAGCCAAAGGCCGCCGCGATCATGCCTGCAATAGACAGGCCGATCCCGACAACGAGGCTTTCCAGTGCAATCTTGCGCGCGCCTCGCGCGATAATCATCCCCGGCAACAGGCGTCTCAGGTCATCGACCAGCAGCACCACATCCGCCGCCTCAGCCGAGGCTGCCGCTCCGCGCGCCCCCATGGCGACGCCCACATCTGCCGCCGCCAATGCCGGAGCATCATTAACGCCATCACCCACCATCATCACCGGTCCGGCCCGTCGCTCATCGAGAACCAGCTGCACCTTCTGCTCTGGGGTCAGATCCGTCTGCAGGGCGTCGAGCCCCAGCCCCTCAGTAACTGCCTCAGCCACTGCGCGACGGTCGCCGGTTGCCAACACAATCCGGGCGAGGCCATTTTCGCGCAGACCCTTTAGCAACTCTGCTGTGCCGGGTCGTAGCATATCGGCCATGACTAAATATCCGACATCCTTTCCGTCCACCGCCATGGCGACCAGGAGCGCACCCGGTGCTTGCACCTCTGCCACGTAGGAACCTGTGTAGGCCGCGACATAGGCTGTGCCGCCAACCCGCACCTCATGTCCGTCCACCTGCCCGGCCACGCCGTCGCCTGGCGTTTCGACAACCTGTCGGGGCAGGCTCAGCGTTTGCCCACGGGCATGGGCATCGGCCACCACTGCGCGTGCCACCGGATGCTGGGACGCCTGTTCAAGGGACGCTGCAAAATAGAGGATTTGTTCTGCATCTAGCGCGCTCGTAGTCACTACGGAACGGATCTGCGGTTGGCCCTCTGTAAGGGTGCCCGTTTTGTCTACGATCAGCGTTCGGATACGCGCCATCGCTTCTAACGGTTTGCCGCCCTTGATCAGCACCCCAAAGCGCGCCGCCCGCGACAGCCCCGCGACCAGAACCACCGGCACCGCAAGGATCAGAGGGCACGGCGTGGCAACGACCAGCACCGCCACGGCGCGGATCGGGTCGCCGGTCGCCCACCATGCCGCGCCAGCCAAGGCCACCGTAATTCCTAAGAAGGCCAGCGCATAGCGATCTGCCAGCCGCGCCATCGGCGCCTTGGCGCGCTGCGCGGCCTCGACCAGCCGCACAATCCCGGCATAAGTACTGTCTGCGGCCCGGGCCGTGGCGCGCAACTCAAAGGCTTCGCCGGCATTCGTGGCCCCGCTCATCACCGCCATCCCTCGGGACAGGCGTAGGGGCAGTGTTTCACCGGTCAAAGCCGATTGATCCAACAGCGCCTGAGGTGATTCAACTATACCATCGACCGGCGCCACCTCGCCTTGCCGGATAAGCAAAAGATCACCGAGGTCAATGGCGTCAAGCGAGACCTCCTCCAGCTTCCCCGCCCGCTGCCGCGTTGCGCTGCGCGGCACCCGTGACAGCAAGTCGCGCATTTCACGGCGGGCGCGACCTTCGGCAAAGCTTTCCAAGAAGGTGCCTCCCGAATACATCAGCGCGACCACCGCTGCGGCCAGTGTCTCGCCCACCAGCAACGCCGCCGCCATCGAAAGCGCCGCGACGATGTCCAGTCCGACATCGCCCGTGGCGAGGCTGCGCAGGATCTCAATGCAAAGTGCCACGAGGACCGGCGCGACCCCCATCGTCCAGACCCAAGCCGCAAGGTCGGCGTGGCCGGTGGCCCAAAGGCCAAGACCGCCAGCAAGCCCAGCGACGGCGACAGCCAACAAAGTGACTTTAAGGGGGTCCTGTGCCAAGCCCGTCATGCAACCTCCCCCGACCAAAGAGCCAAGTCGCACGGGCAGTTCAGAAGGCGGATGGACCGGCGTAAGCAGAGGGAACGAGCGGAATGCCTTGCCATCCTGCCCAACTCAACTCTGCCGCAGTGCGGTATCAATGCGGCGGCGCAAATCTTTGGGCAGGGTCTCGATCACATCGGCCAGCTGGGTCAGATCGCGGCGGGCCTCATGCAATTGATCAATGAGCGACAGCACGATGCCAACGGCGATCTCATCTAGGTCAAGATCTTCGGACAGATCGCAAACCAGTTCCAACCGCGCGATATCAACCTTAGAGAAGAATACCCCCTCTTCTGCCCGCAGCGGCCGCACCAGTTGGGCGTCGATATAGCGGTCAAGCTGGGCTCGGGTCAGCCGCGTGACCGTCATGATGACCTCGTCTTCGGAATACCGGTTGGTCATGCTGCGGTTCCTTTCTGCGCGCTGGAGCGGGCCTCTGCGGCCCGTTTCTCGCGCCATTCGGTCAGAAAGGCGCGCAGGTCCGGGTCCGGCGCTTTTGGCACTGAGACTTTGATCTCAACCCGCTGATCGCCAGCCGATTGTGACCCTTTGCGCTTCACCCCCCGCCCGCGCAGGCGCAACACCCGACCAGAACTCGCCCCTGCCGGGATCGTCATACCGACAGGGCCATGAATGGTCGGCACGGTGACCTTCGCCCCCAAAATCGCGTCTTCAAAGGGCAACGCGAGCGTCGACAAAATGTCATCGCCCTCGCGGCGGAATTCTGGATGGGCCTGCACCGTCACAGTGATCAGCGCATCGCCCGACGGGCCACCGCCTGCGCCGGGCGCGCCCTTTCCGCGCAAACGCAGGGTCTGACTATCCTGCGTACCGGGCGGGATCTTGACCGAAAGGCTTGCCCCATCAGCCAAGGTGATGGCAGTTTCGGAGCCGCGCACCGCATCCAAAAAGGGCACCGTGAGACTGTAGTTGATGTCGGCGCCAGCCATGCTGCGGCCCCTGCTGCCAAAGTCGAAGCCGCCGCCCTCGGCCGCACGTTTGCGAAGGATATCGGCAAAGATGTCGCTGTAGTCGCTGTTTTGTCCGGCGCCTCGACGCTGCTGGTAGGCATTATCCGGGGCTTGGGCATAGTCGCGATAATACTGCCGCGGCGGACGCTCTGCCCCCTGCGCGTCGATTTCACCGGCATTAAAGCGGGCGCGGGTTTCGGGATCCTTCAACAGATCATAAGCAGCAGAAGCCGCCTTGAACCGCGCAACCGCTGACTTGTCATCGGGGTGCAGGTCCGGATGGCTGCTGCGGGCCAACTTTCGATAGGCCTTTTTGATGTCGGCGGCAGTCGCCGCTTTCGTCAGGCCAAGAACCTTATAGGGGTCAGTGCTCATTCATTGGGGCCTTCTATTCGCTTCAAGCGGACCTTGACCAATCAGCGTCCCGTCGATTGACCACACAATCCCATAGCGCAACAGCGACTGTCATTGATTCAGATCAAGATATGCGGAACGGCTAACCGGTCAGTCAGAACTGCGCGATCTGTGACGAAGTATGCGCGTCTCACCTTGGCACATCATCTGAACCCGCGCCATTTTTCTTTGCGGCGGGCTCGCGCAGGCCTCTGCCGTCGCCAGATTTGTGTTGCCTTGGATGGTGCGAGGCGCGCCTAGGGGGTCGCGGAAATTGATACAGATCAATGCGCGATCTGCCCGATCCGTCATTGCTGGAGTGTGACTCCGTGATCATGTCCCAGCAAAAGGATCGGCTCGATGAAGGTTGGCACATCCGTATTGGCAATTGGTGTCATGGCCTTGGTCGCCGCACCAGCGATAGCCCAGACCGTGTCCACTGCCGAAGAAATTCTGCGCGCTTGGCTGACATCCCCGCATGCGAATGCCGAGACCGAGGCCTTCCGACATTGGGATGCGGAGGGCGAAATTCCCGGAGACTGCGCCGTCTGTCATTCGACGACTGGAGTGATCGATTATCTGGCAAATCCGGGTGACGTTGCAGGGGTGATCGACCGCCCGGTGTCCACCGGCACGACCGTTGAATGCGCGGCCTGCCATAATCCAGCAGCAGAAGCCCTGCAGGATGTGGTTTTCCCCAGCGGTCAGGTCGTCACAATGACCGGCGATGCGGCCATTTGCACAGTTTGCCATCAGGGGCGGGCCTATAGCGGCACGGTAGACGCGGCCTTGGATGGCCTTGCCGACGATACCGTTTCCGACAAGATCACCTTCATTAACATTCATTACGCGGCTGCCGCTGCAACCCAGCTCGGCAGCGTTGCCCAAGGTGGGTATCAATACCCCGGACAAAGCTACAAGGGCGTCTTTGAGCATGTTGAAGGGTTCGACACCTGCGTCAATTGTCATGACCCTCATGCCACGAAGGTTGTCTTTGACACCTGCAATACCTGCCATCAGGGGGCAACGGATTTCCGCGCCATTCGCACCACGCCGATGGACATACTAGGTCGGGGTGACACCACCTCTGGCATCGCGACGGTCATAGACGATCTGCACGGGCGTCTGAAGGCAGCGCTGATGACATATGCGGCGCAGACCAGCGGCACGGCGATCGTATATTCAGGCACAGCCTATCCGTATTTCTTTAATGATCTCAACGCCAACGGAGCCCTTGATGCGGGCGAAGCCATTTATCCGAACCGTTATCAAAGCTGGACACCACGCCTACTCAGAGCGGCCTATAATTACCAGTTTGTCAGCAAGGATCCCGGCGCTTTTGCGCATAACCCGCATTACTCAATCCAGTTGCTGTTCGACAGCCTGACAGACCTCGGCACGGCCGCCGCCGTGGATTTAACCGGGTTGGTGCGTCCATAGCCGGGCGGGCTGCGAGGGCCGAGCCGTCTTGCATCCCCTACGCGCCGCTTCCGGCCAGAGCTGTCGCCGTTCCGGTGCCGAAAAATGGAAAGGACGCTTGTGGAGTTCAGGCTACGCAAAGGTAAAACCATAAATCTGGGCCCCTCACCCGGTGATACGCCGGTGATTGCGCGAACCGTGCGCAAGGTCGGCGTGATGGCGCGGGACTATCCAGGTGTGATTTTTGACCTGCGTGTCCGTGAAGGTGACCGGGTTCGGCGCGGTCAGCTTCTCTGTGTTGATCGTCACCGGCCGGAGATCGGATTTGTTGCCAGTGTATCTGGACGGGTGCATCAGATACGCCAAGGCGCGCGGCGCCGGATCGAAGCAATTGTGGTAAATGTCGAGGGTGACGAAGGGCTTCGGTTTGACGTGGGCGCCGCGGCGCAGAACGATGGCGCACTGCGCAATTTGCTTTTGAAGAGCGGCGCTTGGCTGGGCTTTCGGACCCGTCCTTTTGGCCGCATCCCTGATCCAGCGGATCGCCCTTCCGCAATCTTTATAACCGCGACCGACAGCAATCCGCTCGCGCCGGACCCGACTCATGTGCTGAGGCCGCTGTTGGACAGCTTTCGGCGCGGAGCTCAGGCGTTGTCGCGTCTGACCGATGACCCGGTCTTTGTCTGCCAAGCCCCCGGCCCCTCGTTGATAGATCCGAGCGAAACACTACAAGTCGTACGGTTTTCCGGACCGCATCCTTCCGGGCTGCCGGGCACTCATATTCACCATCTCTGGCCGGTTTCGGACCAAAGGTCTGTATGGCAGATCGGTTATCAGGATGTCGCGGCGATCGGCACACTGCTGTCCTCTGGAGAAGCGACCACAACCCGGACCATTTCAGTGGCCGGACCCGGCGTCGAAAGACCCGCCTTGGTCCGCGCGCCATTGGGGGCGGAGCTGATTGATCTGCTAGGAGAGCCGCGAACCGATGAAACCCTCCGCGTACAACGGTTGGTCTCGGGCTTCAGTCTGACTGGCACAGAGGCCCGGTTTCTCAGCCGTCATGATTTGCAGGTGACGGTTTTCGACAGAAACGCCACGCCAAAGCATACACGCACTGCACTGTGGCGCATGATTGGCAGGCTGCCGCTTGCCGTCCCGGGGGCAACCCAGCCGTCCGAAGCTTTTGAACGACTTTTCCCCTTTGATCTTTTGCCCGTACCGCTGATGCGGGCGCTTGCGGTGGGCGACATCGAAACGGTGGAGCGTCTGGGAGGCCTCGAACTTCTGGAAGAGGACTTGGCCTTGCTGACGTGGCGCTGCCCCTCGGGCACCGATTACGGGCAGCTTTTGCGGGGTGTTCTCGACACCCTACACCAAGAGCGCGCCGCATGACCCCGCCGCCGCCCTTCCTCTCGCGTCCTTGGGATGGAAATCGCCTGACGCTTGTCACCTTGTTGGCGATCCTCGCCCCCCTAACGGCGAGCATCGTGGCCCACGGCTTTGCCCGGCTGGCGGCTCTGGCCTTGGCGCTGGTTCTGGCGGCTCTGTGGCATCTGGCTTTTGCGAAGCTTCGAAAGCGCCCCCCGGAGTGGGGCGGCATCGTGACCGCGATGATCTTTGTAACTCTGGTACCCGCCACGGTGCTGCTCTGGCAACAGGGGGTGGCCCTGTCTTTTGGACTGGTCATGGGGGAGCTGATCTTTGGCGGTCGCGGTCGGGGGTTCCTGAGCCCTGCCGCCGTCAGCTTAGCCTTCCTGCTGTTTTCCTTCCCCGTTGACGCAGCGCAACCCACTGACACGGCGAGCGCGCTCGCGGCTCTAGCCGGAGGGGTGCTCTTGGTGATTGCAGGAATACTGTCTTGGCGGCTTGTCATCGGGTTTTCCGTGGCGGTGGCCGCCTGTGCATCCCAATGGCCAGTGCCGACGATCTGGCCTTCGTGGCCGAGTGCCACCTTGATCCTCGGGCTGGTATTTCTCATCGGTGATCCGGTCGCTGCGGCCTGCACCAATGCCGGGCGCTGGCTCTATGGTTTTCTCGCGGGGGGCTTGCTCGTACTGCTGGCGCATGCAGGCGGCGACATCCTGTCGTCCGTGGTCTTTGCGGCATTGCTCGCGGCCATCTTTGCCCCGCTAATCGATCAGGGCGTGATCTGGGCCAACATCCGGCGACGCGCGCGGCGGTTACGCAATGTCTAACTTATCGCCAATCGCCCTGTGGGCCCGCTTCCTTGCGCTGCCGAACGACAGCCGAACCAAGACGCTAGGCATCGCATTCCTAGTCGCCCTCGTGTCAGCAACGGCGGTTTCTGTCACCTCCGTGGCCCTGAAACCGCGACAGGAGGCAAATGTCGCAGCCCTGCGCGAGGCAAAACTGGCGACGATGATCGCGACACTTCCGGGCCTTGCCAACATCCTGCGCGCCACTGGGGCCGAGACTTTGGAGACTGCCATCGTGGATCTGGCTGAGGGAACAGTCGCCACTGGCATTGATCCGGACCGCTACGATTTCCTTGCGGCGCAGACTGACCCCGTCCAAACAGTTGCCCTGACCGCAGAACAGGACATGGCCGGGATTGGCCGCCGCCCGCATTACGCCCCCGTCTTTGTGTTGCGCGGCGATGAGGGGCTCGCTTTGGTGGTCCTGCCGGTTTACGGAACCGGCTACCAATCGACGATCCGCGCCTATCTGGCCCTTTCCGCCGATCTAAACACTATCGCGGGCCTGAGCATCTATGAACAAGGCGAAACGCCGGGTCTGGGGTCGCGGATTACCGATCCGGCATGGCAGGCGCTATGGTCAGATCGGCAGGCGGTAGACCCCTCTGGGGAAGTCGTGATCACGGTTGTGCGCGGCAAATCCACCGGGCCTGCGGAGGTCGACGGGATTTCCGGGGCCACGCGGTCCGCCACCGGGGTCGCCCGGCTGGTTCGGTTTTGGCTTGGCCCCGATGGGTTTGGCCCCTTCCTCGCCCGCCTTCGGTCAGGAGAGGGGCTATGACCACAAAAAACCTGCAGCTTCTGACCGCGCCGCTGATCGACAACAATCCGATCACCCTACAGATCTTGGGGATTTGTTCGGCGCTCGCCGTGACCACCTCGATGGCGACGGCCCTGACCATGAGCCTTGCGCTGACGGCGGTGCTGACCACGGCGAGTGCGGCGATCAGCCTGATCCGCTTTCATCTGCCCGGATCGATCCGCCTTGTTGTCCAGATCACCATCATCGCCTCCCTCGTGATCATCGCCGATCAGTTCTTGCGCGCCTATGCCTTTGAGATGAGCGAGCGACTGTCGGTCTTTGTCGGGTTGATCGTGACAAATTGCATCGTCCTTGCCCGGGCCGAGACATTTGCAATGCGCAACCCGGTTTGGCCCAGCATACTGGATGGGGTCGGCAATGGCCTTGGATACGGCCTTGTGTTGATGATCGTTGCCGCGATCCGCGAAGTATTGGGGGCCGGCACGCTGTTCGGGGCCCAGATCGCGCCGCTGGCCTCGGAGGGGGGCTGGTTTCAACCGCTCGGCCTGATGCTGCTGGCCCCCAGTGCGTTTTTTATCATCGGGCTTCTGATCTGGGCCATCCGGACTGTCCGCCCGGCGCTGGTGGAGCCAGACGAGTTTCCCCTCCGCACAGATCCACGCGGGGATCGGTCATGAGTGAGCTGTTCCTGAGATCGGTGTTTCAAGAGAACCTCGCGCTGTCGTTCTTTCTGGGAATTTGCACCTTTCTCGCGGTGTCCAAACGGATTGACACGGCGCTTGGCCTTGGCCTCGCGATGATCGTGGTTCAGGGGCTTACAGTTCCGGTCAACCACCTGATCTACAACGGGCTTTTGATTGAGGGCGCTTGGGGCTGGGCTGGTTTGCCGACAGTTGATCTGAGCTATCTAAAGCTGATCTGCTTCATTGGTGTCATCGCCGCCATTGTCCAAATCCTGGAAATGACCCTAGAGCGTTTCGTGCCGCTTCTGCACCGGAGCCTTGGCATATTTTTACCCCTGATTACGGTGAATTGTGCCGTTTTGGGCGGCAGCCTGTTCATGGTGGATCGCCGCTACAGCCTGCCTGAAAGCGTTGTCTATGGCTTGGGCAGTGGTATCGGCTGGGCACTGGCCATTGTTGGGTTCGCGGCGATCCGGGAAAGGCTGCGCTATGCTGATATCCCAGAGGGGCTGCGCGGTCTCGGTATTTCCTTTATCGTCACGGGCCTGATGTCGATGGGGTTCTCGGCCTTTGTCGGGGTGGGTCTGCCATGAGCGAGGTGGTTCTCGGCAGTGTGGTCTTCGTCGTCATCGTATTGGTGCTGTGCAGCGTCATCCTGCTGGCGCGGTCTGTTCTGCTGCCCACAGGCCCGGTGACCGTGCGGATCAATGAACGGCAGGACATCACAGCGCGGGCCGGAGACCGGCTGCTGACAGCCTTGTCAGACAGCGGGATTTCGGTGCCCTCGGCCTGTGGTGGAGCGGGCACCTGCGGGCAGTGCCGGATGGTCATCGGCGAAAACCGCAGCCCGGCTCTGCCGACTGAGGCCGCGCTGCTCTCGCGGGTTGAACTTGCCTCCGGGCTGCGCTTGGCTTGCCAGACGACGCTGCGCAGCAACATCAGCGTGACCCTGCCCGAAAGCTTGCTGACCGCGCAGACGTGGGAATGCACAGTCGTCTCAACCCGCACAATCGCCCCCATCATTCGCGAGATCGTGCTGGCCCCGTCCAGCGACACGGCGTTCACATTTGAGCCGGGTGCCTTTGTGCAGATCGAGGCACCGACATATGATCTGACTTTTGCGGACTATGACATCGCCCCCGCGCATCGCAGCGCTTGGGATCAGCAAGGCCTTGATGCACTGCGGGCGCAGTCCAAGAGCAGCGTGTCGCGCGCCTATTCCATTGCGAACAATGCATTGGCTGATGCGGGGCGGATCGTTCTTTTGGTCCGGCTGGCACTGCCGCCGCCACAGAACCCGGACGCCCCTCCGGGTGTGGTGTCGTCGTGGCTTTTTGGTCTGCGTAAGGGTGATCCGGTCAGCGTCACCGGCCCCTTCAGCAGCTTTGCGGCGCGGACCACCGAGCGTGAGATGGTCTTTATCGGCGGGGGTGTCGGAATGGCGCCGTTGCGCGCGATCATCTCGGACCAACTGGAGCGCAGGAACACAGGTCGGAAAATGAGCTATTGGTACGGCGCGCGCAGCCGCGTGGACTTGTTCTATGACAAAGAGTTCGAGAGGCTTCAGGCGAAATACCCCAACTTTCGCTGGACCGTCGCCCTTTCCGATCCCGCGCCAGAGGACAACTGGCAAGGCGAAACCGGATTTATTCATGAAGTTGCCCTGCGCACAGCGTTGGCGGCCCATCCGGCGCCCCATGACTGCGAGTATTACCTTTGCGGGCCGCCGATGATGATCAAGGCGGTCCGCGCCATGCTTGATGATTTGGGGGTCGGCCCGGACCATATTTTTAACGATGATTTTGGAGGATAGGTGATGCGGTTCTCTCGACGTGGTTTTCTGGGGGGCAGCGGCGCCATGCTTGTCGCAACGGCGCTTCCGGCGGCGGGGTCTGACCTGTTGCAGATCGAAGGTCCGGCCTTTGGCGCAGGTTGGCGGGTGCGGGTGGGAAGCGGAGCCGACGCAGCCGCTGTTGTCCGGGTGATCACTGGCGTCATCGCATCAGTTGACGCGGCGATGTCACCCTTTCGAGCGGGGTCTGAGATTTCAGTGTTCAACCGTGCAGAGACCTTGGACTGGCAGCCGCTTTCGTTCCAGACCCTCACAACCATCGCCGAGGCACAGCGTATTGCCGACCAAACCCAAGGCGCTTTTGATCCGACCCTTGGCGGTCTAGTGGGCCGATATGGTTTCGGCCCGATCACGGCGGGGCCGGAAGGCGCGTTTCGTGACCTCACGGTGGGGGCCGGTGGCGCGCGAAAGGCCCATCCACGGCAAACGTTAGACCTGTGCGGCATTGCCAAGGGCCACGCGCTCGACCGGTGTGTCGCCGCTTTAGAGACACTCGGGCTTCGTAGGTTCTTTCTGGAACTAGGCGGCGAAGTTGCGGCACGCGGGTTGAAGCCTGATGGCACTGTCTGGCGTGCGGCGGTCGAACGCCCCCTGCCCGGACAGGTGGCACCGCAATGCGTGGTGGGGCTGACAAATGAAGCGCTGGCAACCTCGGGCGATTTGATAAACAGCTACGCCCTCGCCGGGCACCGCTATAACCACATCATCAATCCGCAGCTGTTGGCGCCCTCGGACACGGCGCTGGCGTCGGTTTCGGTCTTTGCGGCGCGGGCCATAACGGCGGATGCGCTGGCCACTGCGCTTTTCGCGATGGGGTCGGAACAGGGACCGGCCTTTGCACAGGCCGCCGGGCTCGATGCCCTGTTCCTGTCGCGCGACGGGCCGCGACTGCGTCAAGACATAACAGGCCGGTTCGCGGACTGGATCATCTGGGGGTAAGACAGCGATGATGGCATTCTTAATCACATTCGGATTGTTCTTATGCGCCTTTGCCGGGCTTGGGCTCGGAGCCCTCTTCGGCCGTGCGCCGATCAAAGGCTCATGCGGCGGGTTGTCCTGCATTCCGGGCGCAGACTGCGCCGCCTGCCCCAAACACGGCGCCAAAGGAGATCAGACATGACCGAGCGACCTTGTATCGCCGATTACATGGCCGTTGATTTGGTCCTGTTCAGACCGGAATTCGAAATCCTGCATGCCATGAATGCAATGCTGGAAAAACGACTCTCCGGCGCGCCCGTCGTTGATAACGAAGGTCGGCTCGTCGGGGTGCTGTCAAAAAAGGATTGCCTGCGCGCCGCGTTGAATGGGGCCTACTATCAAGAATGGGGCGGTCAGGTCGCAGCCTACATGAGCGCACATCCCGAGACTTTGGATGCGGACCTTGATCTCGTAACCGCTGCCGAGTGGTTCCTGCACAGCGACTATCGCCGGTTTCCTGTGCTTCGTGGTGGTAACCTTGTTGGACAGATCAGCCGTGCTGATATTCTGCGTGCGTTGCTGGACAACTGGTCCGCCTGAACACGGGCTGTGCAACGACTCAAATATCAACAACCTCATGCAGTTCTGGGCAGCGCACTGGAAGCCCTTTGCTTTCCAATTCCTGCCGCAGACCTTCCATACCGCCGTCTCTTTCACCATGCACCAGAAAGGTCATCCGAGGCTTGCCGGTCGTCCCTAGCCAATCCAGCAGTTCCTGTTGATCCGCATGCGCTGAGAAACCATTAATTGTGTAGATCTTGGCATTGACGGGCATGTCCTTACCTTGAAGGCGAACGGACTTGGCCCCGTCGATGATGTCACGCGCCAAGGTGCCAAGCGCGGCGAAGCCGACAAATACAATGCTGCATTCTTTGCGCCAGATATTCTGCTTCATGTGGTGTCGCACCCTGCCCCCGGTACACATGCCTGATCCTGCCATGATGATGGCGCCCCCCCTGACCCTGTTGATCAATATGGAATCGACAACGTCGCGGGTGAGGCGCAAACCGGGGAGCACAAAGGGATCGGCCCCCCTGCTCATCCCGCGGCGAAGGTGGTCGCGAAACCCCTCAGGATGGGCGCGAAATATTTCGGTCGCGGAAATCGCCATCGGACTGTCGAGAAAGACAGGCGTGTTCGCAGCAAACACATCTTCGTCGATGCCCTTCGCCAGATAAAATAGAACCTCTTGCGTGCGTTCCAAAGCGAATGTGGGGATGATCACATTGCCCCCCCGCGAGAGGGTTTCGCGCACGGCTTCAAGAAGCTCCTTGATCGAGCCGTCAAGCGGGCGGTGCTGACGGTCGCCATAAGTGCTTTCGACCACAACGTAATCAGCCGTCGGCGGCGGTGTCGGATCAGGGAGAAGCTGATGCCCGCGATTGCCGATGTCGCCTGAGAAAACGATGCGCCGGCTCTTCCCCTCATCCACCGCGTCAATAACAACAGATGCAGCACCCAGGATATGACCCGCATTGATAAAGCGGGCATCGACACCTTTGCTGATCTTGAACGGCTCCTCATAGGCCAAGACGCGGCCAAAGCGCTTCAGCGCGGCGAGGACATCTGGAATGGTGTATAAAGGTGTGATCGGGGATTTTCCCTGCCGCCGTCGCTGTCGGGTGGCACGGGCTGCGTCCTCTTCCTGAATCTTGGCGGAATCCATCATGATCAATTCGGCCAAATCGCGGGTCGGCGCGGTGCAGATAATTTCGCCCTTAAACCCGCGTTTCACCAACAGCGGGATGCGTCCGCAGTGGTCCAGATGCGCGTGGGTCAGAAGAAGGACATCAATCTCGGAAGGCTCAAAACCAAAAGCCCCTGCGTTTTCCTCATCCGTATGCTGTCGGCCCTGAAACATGCCGCAATCGATCAAGATACGCAGACCGGCACACTGCAAAAGATGACAGGATCCGGTGACGTTTTGCGCCGCTCCGTGAAAAGAAAGTTTCATTCGGTCAAATCCTCATTGCAGGTCCGTAATGGTTCGAGCGAGGCGTCGCATTCCGCCCTACTGGCTTTCTTTCTTCGAAAGATTGCGTAGCCCAGCGAGGGTTAGGACGAATTCTCTCTCTGGCTGTCGCAGCATCACAAGGACCGAGACATCCAATCTCCTCTTAAAGCGCACCGAGATCATTGATCCGAACCTAACCGAGACTGAAAATGAGGTTGGCCGGGGAAGGACCGCTTAAACTGAAACTGCTGAGTTTCAGTGCCATTGATTGGCGTCTGCATGCGCTGCCCATATCGGCAAGTTCGACTGACCTCCTTTCGCGTAAATCAATTCCCAATGGCGTCTTTGACGATACCGTCCAATAGGGTTTGGACTTCCTGCATGGCGCCTTCGGGGTAATTGCGGAAACCGACGATCACCTCGTCGCCCTGATCGGCAACGAATATCCCATAGGGGCAATAGCCGATGTTCATGGGGTCAGCCTCCATCACCTTACGGGAGGTCACAGCTGAGCAGAAAATAAACACATCTGCTGCGTCGAAAAGCTTGACGTCACTTCCCACGTCCGCACCCGTTCGGGCGAGCATGTCCCCTACATGGCTGACATAATCGACAACGAGCCCACGGTCGACTATCGCGCTTTCGACAGCAAACGTGACATCTTCAAAGCTGTCATCGACAGAATAAGTCGTCATGCCTTGGGAAAAGGCCTGTGAGGCTGCGGTTATGGCGACAAGTATTACTGCAAGGCGTTTCATCGTGATCCTCCCGTTAAAGCTAAATGAAATATTGCCGCACGAACCCCCGGCGTTGCATTGATATGCATCAAACTGAGGGCGCAACTGCGGCTTCGGTCGTGGCAGTCTCGAACCCGTCGCTCATCAAACACCGTTCAAGGAACGTAGCTGGTGGACGCTGGATCTTGTAAGCTTAACAGAAATTCGACGATGTTGATCAATTTTGCTGGCACCAAAGTATTTGCGCCATTCCCGGTATCAAATTCGACCATCTCGTTATCCAAAAGATTCTCGAAAACAGGCATATCTTCGCGCGGGAGAGTATTTCGAGAATAGCCATCGATGACCGACATGATTTCAAGCATCGGCCAAACCCCATCGCGACGCGCGGCGATCTCGGTCAGGTTTGCGGGTTTCGTGGCCAACCCCGCCGCTAAAGGGCCATCCCCCCGCCCCGCGGTGCCGTGGCAAGCCACACAGTTCTCCATAAAAAGAGCTTCCCCAGCGCTTTGGGCCTCCACAGTTGTCCCAATGAGGAGAAGCGGGAGCAATGCGAGAAAGTGTTTCATATGTGACCTGCTTTTACTGACGTCCAATTGTGGGTGAGCCATGCTTAAAGCGGAATATCGTCATAGCGACGGGCATGACCAGTTCGCGCATCGCCGGCTGTGTTGATCGTTGTAGTCGAGATCATCTTGTAAAGACGGGTGAATTCTTCCGCATATTGGGCCAAGGCTATCTCGTAGAACTCCGCTTGGACCTGCAACAATTCGCCAGGGCTTTTGCAGGCGAGCATGGCGCTTTGAGCGTTCATATTCTCTTGCAGCCGATCGTTCACGAAGCGCGTGCTCTCGGAAATGATGTCGAGCCAGCCCTTAGAGGCGACCGGGTTCGTCGCCATCATGGCGACGGTGATCGCGGGAAGGTCAATGTTGGCAATCGTGGACGCCTTATCGTTTACTTTCATCGTACATACCCCCCTTATCTGCGCGGCGATTCTGCTGCTCCGAAACTGCTCAGCGACCAACCATAGCTTAACCCACGTTCAACCGACCGCATTGATCTAGATCATTCTGGCGGAGGGTAAGGTCTGTAAAATTGCGGTGCTCAATGTCGGGTACGACGGTGATACCGGGCAGTGATGCACAGTACCTCGACCGGCGGCCAAAGGCCGTAGCGCCGCGCTGCGCTGCGGATTGGGTCAAATCCGCTGGCTTGACTTTCAAGCTTGGCCGCCAAAGGCCCTTCCCACGACCCGTGACAAAGAAGCATATCCTATTAGCGGACCATCGATTTGATTTTCATTAATCTGAGGTCAGACTGAAAGTCTATTTGCTGACACCCCCTTAGGGCGTCCCTCCGAAGTCCAATATGGACTGCGCAGCCTATCTATTTTTGATCGAGCGCATCAGCAAACTACGTGGATGTGATCTGTTCAAAATGAGGGACGTCGACGTCATGACAGCTGATCCAGGAATCGGGACTGTGGACCAGTATGGGCACGCATCTGTGCACCAGTTTGTGCACGTCCACGGGTGGCTCCGACTCAGGTCGGGGCCCTGCGAATAAAATCAACCACTTAGGGGAAATTGGCTCCGGCGGTAGGGATACAGGACTATAATAGATGCATATAGAACATATACTTA
The DNA here is from genome assembly GCF_022788655.1 of Sulfitobacter indolifex. Taxonomy (NCBI): domain Bacteria; kingdom Pseudomonadati; phylum Pseudomonadota; class Alphaproteobacteria; order Rhodobacterales; family Roseobacteraceae; genus Sulfitobacter; species Sulfitobacter indolifex. Next base: position 2,443,127 of record NZ_CP084951.1, read on the forward strand.
GTCGAAAAGTCCCATTTCTTGTGTACCGGATTTTTCGTTTTTTGTGTACCGTATTTGGCAGATGTTCTCTGGACTGCAACATTCGAAAGCAAAATGCTGAAGCCCTGAAACTTCCTGGCACCATCATCTAAAAACTCTCTAGGAACCTGCAATCCTTAGGGCCCAAGTTTACTAGTACAAACAGCCTCTTGTGAGATCACCCTGCTTAGCGGGACAACAATGGCAAGATGTAGCAGCATGGAATAGCTCCGGAGCAGCACTTGCCCGCTCCCCATAGTCATGTCAGCTTGTACAGAAGAGGAGCGTTTGATGGCTAAGTGTGCAGAGTGTGGAACCAACTTGGGAGCGTTCAGCACCTACGGCCCCGGCGGGACACTTTGCAAGTCCTGCAACAAAACTAGGTTGGGCGGCAAAGAAAAAGCTCAAACAAAGCAAGCCCTGAACGAACAGATAGAAGCCGTACTTCTAACTACAGAGACAGCCCCCAACCTGAACATTACAGACCGCATTGAAATTGTAACGGCTGAGTGTGCCTTTGGGATGAATATGTTCAAAGATCTGTTTGCTAGCATTAGAGACATTGTAGGCGGGCGTTCTGAGGCAGTTCAGAAAACATTGAGAGATAGCAGGCGCACTGCCCTATATGAGCTTAAGAAGGAGGCTCACAAAGTCGGGGCAAATGCTGTTGTAGGGGTAGATTTAGATTACGTAGAGCTCAGCGGAGCGGGTAATATGGTGTTACTGGTAGCGTCTGGCACCGCTGTGATATTTGAAAGTAAGGAAGCTACATTATGAAGGCACGTAATATACTTAAGAAAACACAGCTCATAGCGGCAAAGAGTTTTCGAAGCTGTGCATTTTTATTGATCTTGGCAACAGCTTCTCAACCGGCTTTTGCACTAGATCGGGTGTCGATACTTTTCATTCAAAATGCACTAAACCAACACGGCTTTGAAGCGGGAGAACCCGATGGTAAGCTAGGTCCAGCGACAAGACGTGCTTTAGCAGCTTTTTCGGATAAGTATGGCGCTCCAGATCATGTTGACGGCGTAATGGAGTTCATGATTGAAAAGTCTATTCAAGCGAGGGAGGAAGTAACCTCAGAAGATCAACTTAACCAAATTAGGACGACTGTTTCTGAGAATCTCCGTGATCCGTCAAGTGCTGAGATCAGAAATGTTTACAAAACTGTAAATGGAACAGATGATTTAATTTGTGGGGAGGTCAATGGTAAAAATGCATATGGTGGGTATGCAGGTTTCACTAAGTTTTATGGCACCAACTTTAAGTCTCTAGGGTTCTGGTTAATGCATATTGATGATGCTGAGACCAGCGTTGCCGAATTTGTCTGCCTATTTTCCTTTCCTAAGCAAACCTCACGGCAATAGCCATACAACACTGCGGTTAGCGAGCAGAATTGTTAATACCAAAGAGGGGCGCTGCAGTGCATCCTAGATTTTTCATTTTCATGTTTGTCAAATGCGCAGTCAGGTTTATTTAAGACAATCCGGAACAGCGAAGCATGCGCTTAAGTTTTTTTGAAATCGGGCTTAAGTGTCGCAACCAACATAGATCAAACCCGAAGCGCCATTTTCCTTGGGGGCCCCAAGTTTTTTGGTGGCGCATCCTTATAGCTACGCCGAACGAACCTACGCGGTTTCAGTGTTGAGTATCCTGTGGACTGACATCCGGCTAATGCCCATCTCTTCAGCAATCTTGTAAGTGCTTCGTCCCTCAGCCTTCAGTTGATAGACCTTCTCACGGTTAATGCGCTTCTTGGTACCCTTGTAGACGCCCTTCGCCTTAGCTTTAGCAATACCCTCAGCCTGACGCTTGCGAATGATGTTACGCTCAAATTCAGCAAACGCTCCCATCATTTGAAGCTGTAGCTTAGCAAAGGCATCATCTGCGTCAGCTGAGAAGGTCAGGCGCTCGCTGAGGAAGCTGATAGCTACACCCTTGTCGTTGAGGGTCTGTATGATGTCCTGAAGGTCTCTGAGGTCACGTGCGAGGCGATCAATGGAATACACCACTACAGCATCACCTTCGCGAGCGTAGTCGATCATCGCTTGGAGTGCGGGCCTTTCCTTGGCGCTCTTACCGGACAGCTTCTCCTCAAAGGTCTTATCAACCTGCCCTAGGTCTTGGCGGTCTAGATTCTGGCCTTCGCTAGAAACACGCTTGTATCCGATAATCGACATAATGGCCTCCTAAGGTAACATTTGAGTCTAGACTACAGCGATTCTGGTAACATCTGCAAGATAAATGACCCTAATGGTACCCTTAAAGTAGTAACGCGGTAACAGCAATACTGAGGTACACCCTATGTTACTAGTATGGGGAGTTCTGGTTGCCTTGTTTCAGCATGTGTGGGTAAGTTTCCAAATGCACAAGGAGTTTCACTATGGCCTTCATGCCTGACAAACCACCCCACGACCCACAAGACGGCGACCAGAACGTAAAAGGCCTGATTTATACTAAGCTTGCGCAGCTCATAGCAGCAATCGGAATGCTTGGCGGCATCATTGTTGTGTTTGCAGGGTTCGTTGATGACAATCTCATCATAATCGCTTCGGGCATCTCATGCTTTGTTTCCTCCGTGATCATCGGAGTTTTAACCGATATTTCAATGTCTATCGCCAAGAGTACCTCTGCAGCCTGATGGCCCTCGCGATATAAAAGTAGCCGTCAGAGGCGAAACCTGCCAGGCAATCCGAGGAAAATTCCAAAGCAAGAAATGCTAAACCTACCATCGACTTGCTGATTGAATTCGATGCATAACCCATGGCGAATAAGCAATATATATAGGTGCAGACTCGAGCACAGGCACCAAATGCAGGAAAGCCTGTAACACAAGGGAAAAATAATCATGCCTTTGTGGTTGATCTATTCTCAACAACACCTATTTTATCAAAGTCCGATGCCAAGCCGTTTTACGGCGCAGATAGACGTGTCCGGCCATAATACTCATTAAGTCCGCGTAAATCGCCTCCTTTTAAAGGACTACTCCCCCAGGGGAGCTTTTTGCGTTTTAAATCTTGAAAGGAAGAAATTTGAAAGACCTCAACCGAACTTATAAAACCTACTCCGCCCAGTACGGTGCCTTGATTGAGGCGACCAGCCAAATATACTGTGATTATGAACCAGCTGACCCGACCACGACCGAAGCTCTAGCATTCTGGCTAGGAGAAATCGGCATCTTTCCTGACCGCCCTACATCCAAAATAAAGTATATTAGAGCCTTATCCGATTTCTGCATGGCTTACACGGCAAGCATCGAGGGGCGGGTAATTTGGCCAAGCGCGAATGCTGAGTTTTCCGGAGGCCCCTATGGTGGCGAAATAGTAAGACGGCTCAAAAAGGCCCTCGAGGGTCGGTACCTAAAGAAACTTCAACTCTCTTCGAAGAAGGACAAACTCTGTGCGGTATACGAAATACGAGTTCCAGACTTTGGCCATTTAACTCGGTTCAAACCCCACGGCCTAAGCCCTGTCGTTCAGGTGCGCAGTCAAAAGGTTCGACGGAGCGGCAAGCAGACCGGCGGACACAAACTTAGTCTTAAGCGCTTCGATCAAGAGCAGATCGCCAAACTACAAACTGAAATGAGGAAAATTCGGGCCTGTATGGCAGCGCATCCATTGACCCACCCTAACGGGGCTACCTTCAGCACAATCACCCGAATTTTCAATAACTCCGATCTAGAGCAAGGCGGACGAAGCTACGGTAGCTACCAGAACTATTCGGAGAGTGAGCGACTGACTATGACCATTGACCGAGAACCTGTCTGCGAAATCGACCTTAAATCTTGCTACCTAGCTATCATTGCCGCGAAACAGAAAACACGACTGCCAGATGATCCTTATGCAGTAATTCCTTATGTTCAGGAGCATTTGGGAACAGACAGGTTTACGGAAGTGCGCAACCTTATGAAGCTGGTAGTATCAAAGCTTCTGTCTGTAGACGGTAAACCGACCACCTTTCCGAAAGGCGAAAAATACAGAGGCTCCGATGGCAGAATCCAAACGCGAACAGTCAAACAGAAATTCAATGTCCCTAAGAAAGTCACCGCCAAAAGCCTATATGCCCAAATTTACGACACTTACCCATTCTTGAGGAAACGTAGTCTTAATGTGTTCCAGCTTATGAATATCGAAAGCAACATCATGACCGCGACAACCCTCCAGCTTGCCCTAAAAGATATTCCTACCTACCCAGTTCATGACTGTTTGATATGCAAGGCTTCGGACGAAGGCCGGGTTCTCGAGGCCCTTAAGGATATTTTGGTCCAATATCTAGGATCAATACCTGCTCTTGATGTTACCTACGCAGACGGAACTTATCGAATTTATAAGGCTAGCTATCCAGAGCATTTCAAGCATTACTTCGAGGAAGATATGATTGTTCACCCCGGAGAAGAGGATGACTTCTTAGTAATAGATGATCAAGATTATCAGCACCTCGCGGGATTAACACAATACCAATTAGGGAAGGAAGGAAGGGTATAGAGGAAGAAAAGTATATCCCTGAGGAGCCACGCCCACTCATCATCTTTACTGCTGCTATGAGGGCCAGTCGAAGTTAGGCATTCCTGGCATCACAACCAAAGCACGTGGAGAGGCCTACCAATAGGCCTCCCCTCCAAAGCTTTCATGCAATCCCCGCATAAGCAGCATTCTACAATGCCATATGGACAGCTTTAATCAGCGATCTAGGACCCTCCTCAGTATTGGGCTGGGGACCCAACTCAAATGTCAAGAACTGTATTAAAACGGCCTTTATAGTATCTCAGCTGGTTATAGTTCTATAACAACCCTCTGCAGCGCTTCTCAGGCTCCACTCCATTCTATGGTGACCCTCGTCGAGCGTTTCCCCTTGATGATGCTCTCAATAGCTTTCAGAAAATTGCGAACTTAGTTATCTCCCCAAGCTTTCGTGGCTAAAATCTTGTTCAGGTCTTCGACATACATGCTCGGAGGAACTCCCGTGCCATACCTCTGAGCGATAGCGGAAGAAGCCTTCGTCACGTGGCCTTGCAGGTAATCGACCACGTCAGGCGCAACCCTTGCCACTCTTCCTCTATCTTTGAATGTGTGACGGGTAGAGTAAGCGGTAAGACTGGGGTCGGGTATCTTGAGCTTGTTTCGTATGATGTTGTTTAACTGAACACTGACGTTGCTGTACGATGAAGCATCTGAGTATTTTCCGAAAGCACCTTCGTCTGCGTGGTTTGCTAGCTTTAAGGCTTTAAGATGCTTTAAGAGGGGGGCAGCTACCGGGACCGATCTCTCTACCCGGCCCTTATCAAGCCTCCTGTGACTGTTGGCCCGCATTCTCAGGTGAGGAGCTTCACACTCAAGGCGAATATCCCCCACCTCTAAACCAGCTGCTTCAGAGGTAGCGCAACCCGTGTAGAGCATGACTAATCCAATTAGGCCGATTGGACTTCCCCCGGCAAACTTCTCTACAAGAGCTTTCTCATATGCGGCTAGTTCACTTGGGGTGAAAGATCGTCTATCTTTGGCGGTGTCCCGTTCTCGCGACATGTTCCTAAGGCCCTCAAACGGGTTCTTTATCGTTTCGTTTTGGTATTCTTGGCGGGCGAAGTTGAAAACTGCTCCAAACTGGGAGGAATAGCGCCCTATAGTCGCCTCGCTCGCGGGCTCGCTGCCTTGCCTGTAGGTGTCCAGATAGGCTCGGGCTTGCTGCCGGGAAATGTCCTCTAGCGGCGTGTCCTTCCCGCCTAAGAAGCTTGCAAACTTCTGGTAAAGGGCGCGGACCTTGGTTTCAAAGATCCTCTGTTTATAGGGGTTTCTACGCTTCTCTTGCCTGTTGACCTCTAGGTAATCGTTGCATGCACTTGCCCATGTGGGCTTGACAGGAGCTTCGACTTCACCCGAGGCAATGAGGTAGGCGGTCTGAAACACGTCGGTTGCGTCCGCAGGCTTGTAGATCGTTCGCCATGTCTTTGCGTCGGTGCCAACCTCTTGGCTGACATAGAAATCTGACAGAAACCTGTCGTAGCGGTCCTTCCAATCTATCCGCTGATCAGTAAATCGGGACCGTTCCTCAGCCGTAGCGCTGGCCGTTAGGCTGGGTTGCTGGTCTGGGTGGAGACCGAGACGCTTAAGATACCTGGAAGCCACCTCCCGAACCTCAGCGGGGGTGAGGTCTCTCCCTAGCGCTGCCTGCTTCTCGGCCGTGGCAAGCTGCTTCTCCACCTCTTGATTGAAGATGCCGAGCTTCCAGAGGGCTAGGGCCTCATCCTTGGTAGCGAAAGATTCTTTGAACTCTGACTTGCCAATAACATTCTTCAATCTGGAGGGCACACGGCGACGGTAGGAGTACCAACCCATCGAGCTGCGCTTGAGGTACTTGCTACCCATGCCTATGCGAATCTCCCTTGCAAAGAAGGCCACACGGACGGGAGATGAAGACTACGCTTCTCACTACTCAAAGATGGTGGTGTGTACCGTGTGTGTACCGATTTTGCGTACCACACAAACTGCCAACCACCCTAAAAGTCAAGAAAATATGACTACGTCGAGGAGAAATTGGCTCCGGCGGTAGGGATCGAACCTACGACCAATTGATTAACAGTCAACTGCTCTACCGCTGAGCTACGCCGGAATGCCTATGTCTGTCTGATGAGTAACGCCACCGGACAGCGGCTCTTTAACGTGGGCGGTCCGGTGTGTGCAAGAGCAATTGGTCAGGAATGTCGAATTTTTTTCGATTATCGATATTCCCCGGCGAAATCGATTTGCCTGGTGCATGGTAGAGCACACTCCGTGATCACAGCTGTGTGACAATGCCCCCTCCCCGCGCTTCGGGCTGGACGGATCACGCTGACTGCGATTGATACTTTCTCAGCTTTCGCAACCCAAAGATCTATAAAGGAAAATTATGACCTTTCTCACCCCCTACCAGCCGCAGATCCTATCGTTGTTCCGCATCATGTCGGGCTTGCTGTTGCTACAGCACGGCACAACAAAAATCCTCGGATTTCCAGCAAGCCAAATGTCCGGCGCATCAATCACGTCAATGGGCGGCATCGCGGGTGTCATTGAGCTGATCTTTGGCGCCCTACTGGTGATCGGCCTTTTCTCGCGCCTATCGGCCTTCATCCTGAGCGGCCTGACGGCCGTGGCCTATTTCATCGCACATATGCCGCAGGGGTTCTTCCCGATGCTGAATGGCGGCGAACTGGCGGCACTCTATAGCTTTGCCTTCCTTTACCTCGCCGCTGCAGGCCCGGGGCCGTGGTCGGTCGACGCAATGCGCAGCAAGGGCTGAGGCCCGGTAAAAAAAAGGCATGGCCCGTCAGGGGGCCACGCCTATCGCTCAAGAACATTCTGTGCGGCTTAGAAGCCCGCAGCCTGCCCATCTTTACGTGGATCGGACCCAGCGGAATATCCACCCCCGGGCAGACGCTGCACCAACTGCGCCCCGCCAAAACCGAAAGCGTTGTCAGGCGCTTCGACATGGATGACATGGCCCAGATCGCGCAGCCCTTGCAGCAACTCCGGCTTCATCGCCGGTTCGCAGGCCACCTCTAGCCCAGACAGCATCCGCCAGCGCGGCGCATCGGCGGCAACCTGTACGTCTTGCCCCCAAAGCTGCGTGCGCAGCAGCAGTTGCATGTGGCCTTGCGCCTGAATTGGCCCGCCCATCATGCCGTAAGCCATCAGCGGCTGGCCGTCCTTCATGGCGAAACCGGGGATGATCGTATGAAAGGGGCGCTTGCCGCCCGCAACGATGTTCTGGTGTCCGGCCTCAGTGGTAAAACCAAATCCCCGGTTCTGCAGCGACACGCCCGTCCCCGGCACCACAATGCCCGAGCCAAAACCGGCATAGTTCGACTGGATGAAGCTGACCATCATGCCCGACGCATCAGCCGTGCTCATCAAAACCGTGCCACCCTGCTTAGGCGCACCGGCACCGAAATCCTGCGCTTTTTCGGATGAGATCAGCGCCGCGCGGGACTTGAGGTAGCTAGGATCAAGCAATGCCTTTTCATCCACCTCGGTCATCGCCGGACGGTCGCCGACATAGGCGTGCAAGTCGCGATAGGCTAGCTTGCAAGCCTCGATCTGCAGGTGCACAGACATCAGATCATCGGGGCCGTGATCGCGAATTTTGCTATGCTCGAGAATGCCGAGCGCCATCAATGCGGCGATCCCCTGCCCGTTTGGCGGAATTTCATGCAGCTCTACGTCGTCGAAGCTTTGGCTGATTGTGCCACACCATTCGGGCGTATTGGCAGCCAAGTCCTCCATGGTCATCGCGCCGCCATTGGCCTTTGCATGGGCGACGATCTCTTCTGCGATTTCACCCTCGTAAAAGGCGCGCCCGTTCGTTTCAGCGATCAGGCGCAGGGTACGTGCGGCACCCGGATTGCGGAACCGTTCGCCCGCGCGCGGGGCACGCCCATCTGGCAGGAAAGTCTCGGCAAAGCCCGGTTGTTGGCCCAAGACCTCGGCCCCGCGCGCCCAAAGCGTGGCGATCGTCGGCGAAACCAGAAAACCTTCTTCGGCATAGCGTATCGCCGGGGCCAGCACGGTCGCCAGATCAAGCTTACCGAACTTTTCCATTAACTCGACCCAAGCGCTGACCGCGCCCGGCACGGTGACACTGTCCCAGCCATGCTCGACCATGCCATTGGGGAAACGCTCAGGCGACCAAGCCGCTGGCGCGCGCCCCGAGGCGTTCAGCCCGTGCAGCTTCTTCCCATCCCACAAGATGCAAAACGCGTCTGAGCCCAACCCGTTGCCCGTAGGCTCCACCACCGTCAGCGCCGCGGCGGTGGCAATCGCCGCATCCACCGCATTGCCCCCCTGCTGCATCATCATAAGACCGGCCTGCGTGGCCAGCGGCTGAGAGGTCGCGACCACGTTGTCGGCAACCACGGGGGATCGGTGGGACGGGTAGATTGGATCGTGACGAAGCATAGCTGTCCTTTGCTTGGGTAAGGCCAGCGGCACGGCAAATCCGGCCGCCTGCGGCGTTGCTGGCAAACTGGACGTGAATGCATCTGCATGCAACTGCTCGGCGACGATATTTTAGGCGCCAATTGCATCGCAGCTTCAGGGGGTCTGAACCTTAGCTCGGTTCTCCGTTCCGTTTACGCGCTTTCCGATACAGAAGCGTCCGATGGTGCCGGAAGCTACGCTCGCAATGAGATGGGGTAAACACGACAACCCAAGCGGCCCAAAGACGGCTCTCTTCGCGATACTGCCATGCCCTAGCACAAAGCGACTGGTCGGCATCCGAGAAGATGCAATTATGAAGGATGCGAGACCAATCTCTAACGTTAACCAACATCTGGAACCTCCCTTTCGCATAGCGTCAGGACGTTTTGTTGCCCCTGCCGCCTAGGATTCGGTCCCCCCGGATAAATTAAATGCTGGCTTACGAATCTGCCGAGAATAAGGCGGAGGGTGGCAAAACCATGCCGCGCGGATGTAAATTTTCCGCGTAAGGTGCGTACGGAGGGTCAGTTGGGATGGGTGCCTAGGCACACCGAAACGCGGGGCAATGGGCCGAGGTTTCTGGTGTGGGTGGCGGAGACGAAGGGATTCGAACCCTCGAGACCCTTCCGGGCCTACTCCCTTAGCAGGGGAGCGCCTTCGACCACTCGGCCACGTCTCCGTCGACCCGTTTAGAGAGGTCGCGCCGAAGAGACAAGGCAAAATTGGCCAGAAATTTAGCATTTTCTGAAGGTCTAATTTGTCCGGCCCCGGGGCGCGGTTCCTTGAGTGCAGATCTGCTTCATCCGAAATGCTGCTCTGCAGAAAAACGTTGCCGCCGATATCCCGTTCGACACCATTTCTTAGCAAGTCCAGCGCCACTGTAGTAACTCACACGAGAGCGTGAATGACTTGTGAAGCCAAACTAATTTGCCATCATGCTATTGTTATAAATTAATTTTTTCCACCACAGCGAAGCACCGCCGCTCTTAACCACCCTGACTTCTCCCCAATCTTGCTGCAGAGCCGAAACTTTGTTCATCCGGGCGTCGTTACTTCACCACAAACGATGACATCGCAATGATGCGATCTTAGAAAAACCCGAAGGAACACATTATGAAACTTATTCTTACAACAGCCGTCGCCGCATTGATTTCTACTGCTGCCGTCGCCGACAACTCTACCCGCTACAACGACATCTTCCTGGACACCTCGACTGGCGCGGGCGAAGTCTATGGCAACAATGACCGTATGCGCCCCGCAGGCGTGTCGACCAAAGCCAATGACATCACGTTAAACACTGCTGACGTAACCAAGAACGACGATACCGTGATGAGCAGCCGCAACGCTCTGAGAAGCCCCGGTGAAGGTTACATCTATGGTGGCTTTGGCGCGGGCAACGACAGCAAGTAAGCCGTTGACCACCCATTAAAAAAGCCCGGCAGTGCAAAACTGTCGGGCTTTTTGTATTAAGGCCACGCTAAACGGCCTACCAATGTAGCGATCAGGTGTTGAACAGAAAGTGCAGCACGTCGCCATCCTTAACGATGTAGCTTTTGCCTTCGGCGCGCATCTTGCCCGCTTCTTTCGCGGGTCCCTCACCGCCGAGGCCTATGAAATCGTCATAGGCGATAGTTTCGGCGCGAATGAAACCCTTCTCGAAATCACCGTGGATGACGCCCGCTGCTTTAGGTGCCGATGTGCCGGTTTTGATCGTCCAGGCGCGCGCTTCCTTGGGGCCGACGGTGAAATAGGTCTCAAGATGTAGCAACTCGTAGCCTGCGCGGATCAAACGATCGAGACCGGCCTCCTTCAGGCCCATCTCTTCGAGGAACATTTCGGCCTCTTCGGCCTCCAGCTGGCTGATCTCTTCTTCGATCTGGGCTGAGATCACCACATGGGAGTTGCCCTGTGCGGCGGCCATTTCAGCAACTTTGGCGGAATGGTCGTTGCCTTCGGCGGCTTCGGCCTCGCCCACGTTACAGACGTAAAGCACCGGCTTCGTGGTCAGCAATTGCAGCATGCGCCATGCCTTAGCGTCGTCTTCGTCGACTTCGACGACACGCGCGGGGTTGCCAGCCTCCAGCGCTTCCAGCGCCTTGCGCATCAGACGTTCCTGCTGCACCGCCTCCTTGTCGCCGCCGCGCACTTTGCGAACGATGTTTTGCAGTCGTTTCTCGATGCTTTCGATGTCTGCCAGCATCAATTCGGTGTCGATGGTTTCGGCATCGGCAACCGGGTCAACGCGGCCTTCGACGTGGGTCACGTCCCCGTCTTCAAAGCAGCGCAGCACATGGGCGATGGCATCGACTTCGCGGATATTGGCAAGGAACTGATTGCCCAAGCCCTCCCCTTTCGAAGCGCCTTTCACCAGACCGGCGATATCGACAAAGGTCATGCGCGTGGGGATGATGCTTTTCGACTTCGCGATCTCGGCCAATGTGTCGAGCCGCGCGTCAGGCACAGCAACTTCGCCGACGTTGGGCTCAATGGTGCAGAACGGAAAATTCGCCGCCTGCGCCGCTGCGGTGCGGGTCAGCGCGTTGAAAAGGGTCGATTTGCCGACGTTCGGCAGACCGACGATGCCCATTTTGAAACCCATGACGATACCCCTATAAAAGCTGCGCGTGTGTTAGGGGTAGCGGGCGCAAAGCGCAAGGCTCAGCGCGCGCGGCGGTCCTGATGCGCCTGATAGATCAAGATCCACGCGAGCAGAATGAACATCGGATGGGTCAGCCCGCCTGAGAAGATAATCGCGGGCACCCAGATCAGGAACACCACGATGGACAGGATCGGCCGTCCGATCAGCAGGATCGACAGCGGCGGCAGAAAAAGGGCGAGTACATAATTCATGCGCCATGAGATAGGAGGCTTTGCGCAAAATGGAAGGGCGCGCCGCGCAAAGCGGCCTCAAAGGGGAAATTTTGCCGCCCCCTGCCCCGCGGCGGATTGATTTTCGCCGCCACATTCGGCATTGCCGAGGAAAGCACCAAATGAGGCAAGCCACATGACCCGTATTGACGCCAAATTCGAAGACCTCCGCGCCCGCGGCAAAAAGGCGTTTGTCTCCTATGTGATGGCCGGTGACCCGGATTTTGATCGCTCCCTAGAGATCGTGCGCGGCTTGCCCGCCGCCGGGGTGGATATCATTGAACTGGGCCTGCCTTTCACCGATCCAATGGCCGACGGCCCGACGATCCAGCTTGCCGGTCAGCGCGCCCTTGCAGCAGGCATGACGCTGAAACGCACGCTCGAAATGGTTCGCGCCTTTCGCAAGGATGACGACACGACCCCAATCGTATTGATGGGCTATTACAACCCGATCTATTCTATGGGTGTTGAGAAGTTCTTAACCGAAGCCAAAGACGCCGGGATCGACGGGTTGATCGTGGTCGACCTGCCGCCCGAAGAAGACATCGAGCTGTGCCTGCCCGCGCAGGACGCCGGGCTGAACTTCATCCGCCTTGCCACGCCCACGACAGACGACAAGCGCCTGCCCCGCGTGGTGCAGAACACCTCTGGCTTTGTCTATTACGTCTCAATCACCGGTATCACCGGCTCAGCTGAGGCGAATGCCGCCGATGTCTCTCCCGAGGTTAAGCGCATTCAAAAGGCCAGCGGCCTGCCCGTCATCGTGGGCTTTGGCGTGAACACCCCCGAAAAAGCCCGCGCCATCGCCGAAGTGGCCGACGGTGTGGTGATCGGCTCAGCCATCGTCAACCGCATCGCCAATGGCGACAGTCCCGAGGATGTGTTGGCTTTCGTCAAATCCCTCGCTGACGGGGCGCATTCGGCGTAACCCACTACCCTAAAGAGATTAACCAAAGCCCGCGCCGCCTGATTGGCCGCGCGGGCTTTGCCGTTGGTAAGCCGTTCACAATTGCCAAGCCCTTCGCCAATTGCTACCCAAAGTTAACTCATTCAGCATAGGTGGCCCATGCCCGTCATCACCAGCATCGACGATCTCAAACGCATCTACAAACGGCGCGTGCCGCAGATGTTCTATGATTACGCAGAGTCGGGCAGCTGGACGGAGCAGACTTTCCGTGAGAACAGCAGCGACTTCGACCAAATCCGCCTGCGCCAACGGGTGGCGGTGGACATGTCGGGCCGCAGCACCGCGACCCAGATGATCGGCGAAGATGTGGCCATGCCCGTGGCCCTCGCACCTGTCGGGCTGACGGGCATGCAATGCGCCGATGGAGAGATCAAAGCCGCCCGCGCCGCAGAAGCCTTTGGCGTGCCCTTCACGCTCTCGACCATGTCGATCAACTCCATCGAAGACGTGGCCGAGGCGACGACAAAACCCTTTTGGTTCCAGCTTTATACCATGCGCGATCAGGATTATGTCAGCCGCCTGATCCAGCGCGCCAAGGATGCGAAATGCTCGGCCTTGGTCATCACGCTTGATCTGCAAATCCTTGGCCAGCGGCACAAAGATCTGAAAAACGGTCTGTCGGCCCCGCCCAAACTGACCGCCAAAACAATCGCCAACCTCGCCACCAAATGGGGCTGGGGGATCGAAATGCTGGGCGCGAAGCGGCGGCATTTCGGTAATATCGTCGGCCATGTGCATGGCGTGACCGACAATGCCGACCTCGGCGCGTGGACGGCGGAGCAGTTTGACCCCTCGCTTGACTGGGACAAGATTGCCAAGATCAAAGAGCAATGGGGCGGCAAAGTGATCCTCAAGGGGATTTTGGATGCCGAAGATGCACGGATGGCGCTGAAAGTCGGGGCCGATGCGATTATCGTCTCCAACCACGGCGGCCGCCAATTGGATGGCGCGCTCAGTTCAATCCGAATGCTACCCGAAATTCTCGACGCGGTGGGCGATCAGATCGAAGTGCATCTCGATGGCGGCATCCGTTCGGGTCAGGACGTGCTCAAAGCCATGGCGATGGGCGCGAAAGGCACCTACATCGGGCGTGCCTTTATCTACGGGCTGGGCGCGATGGGCCAACAGGGCGTGACCCGCGCGCTAGAGGTGATACACCGCGAATTGGACCTGACCATGGCGCTTTGCGGCGAGACGCAAGTGGCCAACCTTGGGCGGCACAACCTATTGATCCCCCGCAATTTTGGTGGCGATTGGCAGGAATGGCCGCGTGATCCGGCCAAATGCTGATCTTTCTCAGCCGCGAGCTGACCTTTCTCGCCACGCCCAAAACCGGGACAACGGCCGTGGAAATGGCGCTAAAGCCTGCGGCAGAAATCGTTTTTTCGCGCAATCGCAAGCACCTCACGGCCCTGCGTTATAAAAAACGTGTGCTGCCGTTCTTGCAGGATACCTTCTCGGCCTCACCCGAGCCGCTGGCGGTGATGCGCGACCCTATTGAGCAAATTCGCAGTTGGTATCGGTATCGCAGCCAGCCGCGACTGGATGGCAAAGCGCTTAGCACCAAGGGCTTGACCTTCGAGCAGTTCGCGCTCGAGGTGATCTCTGACGCGCCCCCGCCCCGCGCGCAGATCGGCAGCCAATTCTCCTTTCTCACCTCAGGCCAAGGCGACCTGTTGGTGCAGCACCTCTTTGCCTATGAAAGCCAACCTGCCTTCCGCGATTTTCTAGCGGATCGTTTGGGCCGTGAAATCAAACTGAAGCCCAAAAATGTCTCTCCCGATGTGCCTGCGCCGCTTTCCTCTGAGGTAGAAGCACGGCTGCGCGCCGCGCGGGCCAAGGAATTCGCCCTCTATGACCGGCTGATGGCAGCCGAAGGCTACCTGCATACACCGCAGGAATAGCCCGGCACCCGGCCCTTTTGCCCTTTCCAGCCAAGCAAAACCGGTCTATACGCGCGGCTTCACGCGGGAATACAGCCTTGGAGGATTCCCGCCCTAATAAATTGGAGACTAAAATGGCCGGAGAGATTCCTGATCTTGAAGCCCAGGTACGTACGGGGACAGGCAAGGGCGCCGCTCGTCAAGCACGTCGTGACGGCATGGTTCCTGGTATCGTATTTGGTGGTGACAACGAGCCGCTGCCGATCAATATCCCGTTCAACAAGCTGCTGACCCGCCTGCGTCAGGGCCGCTTTAAAGCGACCTTGTTCAACCTCAAGGTTGAAGGCCACGACGACGTTCGTGTGATCTGCCGCGACGTTCAGCGCCATGTTGTCAAAGACCTGCCCACGCACATCGACCTGATGCGCCTGAAGCGGACCACCAAGATCAACCTGTTCATCAACGTCGAAGTTAAAGGCGAAGAAGAATGCCCCGGCCTGAAAAAGGGTGGCGTGCTCACTCTGGTTCGTCCGGAAGTTGAACTGGTCGTGACTGCTGCGGACATCCCTGAGTTCGTGACCGTGGACGTCACCGGTCTTGAGATCGGCGACAGCGCAACCATCAGCCGCGTCGACCTGCCCGAAGGCGCCAAGCCCACAATCGACCGCGACTTTGTTATCGCGACGGTTTCGGCACCTGCCGGTCTGTCCGCGGCGGATGACGACGAAGACGACACTCCGGTTGACGAAGTGCCAACCACCGAAATGGGTCCGCCCGACGGTGAAGAATAAGCAATCTGCCGCAAGGCATTGCTGGAACGGGGTCGCATCACGCGGCCCCGTTTTGCGTATGGGGGGCGGGCAATTTCTTTGAAAGAAATCACTACGGAATTTTCAAAATATTCCGATGCACGGCAGGCCATTCCATCCCCCTGCCCCGCTTGCTAAACTGCACCGAACCACAGGAGACCCGCCATGAAACTGATCGTCGGCCTCGGCAATCCGGGCGCGAAATACGCCCGCAACCGCCACAACATCGGCTTCATGGCGCTCGACCGTATCGCGGAGGATCACGGTTTTGCCCCGTGGAAGGGCAAGTTTCAGGGAAGCGTGAGCGAGGGGCGCTTTGGTTCTGACCGGGCGGTGCTGCTCAAGCCCGAGACCTTTATGAACAACTCCGGCCAATCGGTGCAGGTCGCGATGAAGTTCTACAAGATCGACGCGAGCGATGTGATCGTCTTCCACGATGAGTTGGACCTCGCGCCGGGCAAGGTGAAATGCAAGACGGGCGGCGGCCATGCAGGTCATAACGGCCTGCGCTCAATCCACGCGCATATCGGGGCGGAGTATGATCGCGTACGCCTCGGCATCGGTCACCCCGGCCATAAAGACGCGGTGGCGGGCTATGTATTGCGCGATTTCCCCAAGGCTGATGAGGGCTGGCTGGACGATGTGCTGCGGGGCATTTCCGACGGCGCCGCTGACCTGGCGCGGGGCGACACCGGGCGGTTCATGAATGCCGTGGCCCTGCGCGTGGCCCCGCCGCGCTCAGGCACCGGCAGCAAGGGGCCCAAAAAACCCGCAGATGCAAAACCGCAATCCGCCCCCGCCACTCCCGCCGCATCTAAGCCGGAGGCGGAAGCCCAATCGCCCCTGCAAAAACTGATGGACCGCTTCCGCTGAGCAAATCAGCCTGACGCAATGTCGGGCTGGCCCCCGCCCCTGTGCCGTGGTTCACTAAAACCCAACAGGGGGGACATCATGCGAACATTCGGAAAATGGCTGGGCCGGGTCTTGCTGGCGCTTTTGGTGGCAGCGGTCGTCATCGGACTTTGGAAACGCGAAGAGATTGCGCGGCTTCTGGCGGTGAACTCTCTCTTCTCGGAAGAGAAGATCGTGCACAACTTCAGCCATATGGATGGTGCCTTCCTTTATGCACCCGTCTCGCGCGGCGACGGGCTGACCAGCGAACTGCCCTACGGCCCTGAAACCGAACTGCCCGAGACAGTCGACAACTGGATCGCTGCCCGCGACGTGACCTCGCTCGTTGTGTTAAAAGACGGCGCAATCGTCTATGAAAACTACTTCCAAGGCACCGGACCTGAGGACCGCCGCATTAGCTGGTCCGTGGCAAAAAGCTATCTCTCCGCTTTGGTGGGTATCTTGCTGGACGAAGGCAAAATTGCGTCCCTTGATGACCAAGTGACCAAATACGCCCCAACCCTCAAAGGCAGCGCCTATGACGGGGCGAGCTTACGCAACGTGCTGCATATGGCCAGCGGCGTCACCTTCGACGAAGACTATCTCGACTACGATTCGGACATCAACCGCATGGGCCGGGTCGTGGCCTTGGGGGGCAGGCTGGACGATTTCACCGCCGAGCTGACCGAGACTTTCACCGAGCCGGGCAGCCAGTGGCAGTATGTCTCGATCGACACCCATGTCATCGGCATGGTGGTGCGCGGCGCCACGGGGCGCGGTATTCCTGAGTTGCTGAGCGAAAAGGTCATCGCGCCTTTGGGGCTGGAATATGCGCCCTATTACATCGTCGACGGCTCAAGCACCGCCTTTGTGTTGGGCGGTCTTAACATGACCACGCGCGACTATGCCCGTTTTGGCCAGATGTACGCCCAAGGCGGGCAATGGAACGGCCAGCAGGTCGTGCCCGAAGCCTGGGTGCAAGCCTCGACCAGCCCCACCGCCCCCACCGCCGACGGCCAGATCGGATACGGCTACCAATGGTGGATCCCCGTGGGCGCGGCAGACGGGGAATATATGGCGCGCGGCATCTATGGCCAGTACATCTATGTCGACACGGCGCGTGATGTGGTCATCGCCACCAACGCCGCCGACCGCAAGTTCCGGGAGGCCGGCGTATCGGACCAGAACATTGAGATTTTCCGCGAGATCGCTACCTCAGTCTCAGGCGGGACATAAGGCACAAGGGGAAGACATGACACCCGACAGCAGCATCAACGTTTTAAACCAGCCGCTTGCCATCTGCGGGACCGACCCGGTCACGGGCTTCTTCCGCGATGGGCATTGCAACACCTGCGCACATGATCAGGGCAGCCACACGGTCTGCGCGGTGATGACGGCAGAGTTTCTGGCCTATTCGAAATACGTCGGCAATGACCTTAGCACCCCGCGCCCTGAGTTTGGCTTTGCGGGGCTAAAGCCGGGTGATCCATGGTGCCTTTGCGCGGCGCGATTCCTGCAGGCTGCGGATGAGGGGTGCGCCCCGCAGGTCCATCTTGCCGCGACCCACCAACGCGCGCTTGATATCGTGCCGCTGGCGGTGCTGCAAACCCACGCCATAGACCTGAGTGACGGATAACCATGCGCCTACGCCTCCTGCCCCTCCTGCTGCTTCTGCCTGCCACCGCTTGGGCCGAACCCATCCTGCGCCCTGCAGACAGCGCGCGGCTGGAAAACCTCGATGCCGCCTTTGGGAATGCCGCGATGCAAGCGCTCGCCGCGGGTGAATCTGGGGATGTCGCCGCCCTAACCCGCGCCCTTTCAGGCCAGCCTCAGGTGGCCTTCTCCGCCGATTTGCAGGGCGACTGGTCATGCCGCACGATCAAGCTGGGCGGGGTCAGCCCGCTGGTGGCCTACTCCCCCTTCAAATGCCGCTTTACCGCGACCGACCGCGGTTTTGCCTTTGAAAAGCTCACCGGATCACAGCTGACGCGGGGGGAGATCACCCTGCGCGATGGCCGCGCTGTCTATGCGGGCGTGGGCTATGTCCGGGGCGAAACACCGCCCGACTATGCCGATCTGCCAGCGGATTTCACCTCTGGCGGTAAGGTGCAAAGTGACGTGGCGGTCTTCCAGCGGATCAGTCCGACACGGGCCCGGCTGCTGTTTCCGTCACCGGCTGTGGAAAGCGATTTCGATATTCTGGAACTGACGCGCTAAGGCGCCACGCCGCCCTTAGGCCGCGTGGCAGAGTTGTAGTTTCGACTTGGGACGCGGCATCAGCGCATCGTCCATCAGATCTTCGATAAATGTACTCAAAAGCTGGGTTCGCCCGGTCACGCCCGCCTTGCGATAAATCGCATTGGTCTGTGCCTTCACGGTCCCTTCGGAAGTGCCGCGCATCTCAGCAATGTCGCGTGTATTCAAACCCTTAGTCAAGAAAATCGCCACATCCCGTTCGGCCGGGGTGAGGTGCCATTCGCGAAAGTGTTCTTCGAGCACATCAGCGAATTCCACCGTACAATGGCGCAACGCCGTCTCTGCTTTTTCCGCGCGTTGGAGGCTCATCCGAAGGGCCATCCAGCCCAGTACGACCCCAAGGATCAGACCCAAAACTTGGATCCCCTTGTTCGGTCCAATATCAGCGAGCGGAGTCCCAAATAGAGTCACGCCGCGCCCTTCCAGTGCAAAAACGAGCACGAAATACACAGTGGCGTTGAACTGTAGTGCGGCGATAACCCACAGCGCGATCTTTTTCTTATTATTCATGGTGAAGCCTTGCCTTGATGTCCGCCGTATCTAACCGCGGCACACCGAAGTGCAAGGGATGGCGGCCATGCGCCATGATCAACCCTTAGTGATTTGGCACCCGCCCCGAAGGGCGAGTGCGTGTTCTTGAGGCCAGTTTGAGGTTGCGGTTCTGGCCGGAAGAGTCTTTTAGCGCAACGCCTTAGCAGGCGACGGGCCTTAGCTTAGCGCGGGAAGCTGTTCACTTCTGCAGCATCTTGCGCGGCAGGGAAGACGGTGATGGTGACGTCGGATGTGTCTTCGGCGCGGAAGGTGCCGCTGTTGAAGATGTCCAGTTTCACACTGTCGACCGCGTCGTTGCGGCTGGAGTAGGAAACGCCTGTTTCTGCTTTGTCGTTATAGCCGATTTGCTGGCCTTCCATGCCCTGTGCGAAAGCGGCGGAACCTGCTGTAGCAAGGATCAGGGCGGTTGTTACGAGTGTCTTTTTCATTGTCGTGTCCTTTCGGGGGGAAAGTTGGGTTTGGTCCGCGATTAGCGCGGGAAGCGGTTCACAGACTCATCGCTCTGCTCGGTTGGGAAGACGGTGATCGTGATGTCCGACAGGTCTTCGGCGCGCAGGATGCCGTGTTTGAAGACTTCGAGTTTGGTCTCATCCACGGTTTCGCTGCGGCTGGAGTAGGAGACGCCATTGTCAGCTTTGTCGTTATAGCCGATGCGCTGGCCTTCCATGCCTTGAGCGAAAGCAGCGGTGCCTGCTGTTGCAAGGATCAGTGCGGCGGTTGCGAGTGTCTTTTTCATATCGTGTTCCTTTTCATTCCCGGGGTGAGTTGCGAGCCGCTCAGTAGCGATGCGGCATCGTCGGGATGACATGGAAAAGGGCATTCGAGGGGGTATTGGCTATCGACCCGGGGTTTAAATCGACCGATCTAAACCCCTGGAAGAGCGTCATAAACCTTGGTTTATGGGGCAGCCGAAGGGCAAAAAGCGAAGGGAGATTGCCTTAGCGTCAAGCCTGTAAGGGCGAAACCACGTTTCGCCGGCAGGCGCGCTGTCGGTAAACGAAGGCTAGCCGGTCTTTTCCCTTTGGGAAAGTTTTTTCGTGCTTTTTCTTGAAAGAACTTCGCCCCCTGCCCAAAGTTTATGCGCAAATCGCAAACTTTGTGACGCCAAACGCAAAACGGGCCCGCGTTCTCACGCAGGCCCGTCAAGATCGGCTTAGATTCGGTGCTGATTTAGGCGAATTCACCCATGTCGAAATCCAGCGCGCGGGCGACGGTAAAGATGTCCTTGTCGCCCCGGCCACACATGTTCATCACCAGCAGGTGGTCTTTCGGCAGTTCAGGCGCGATCTTCATCACATGCGCCAGCGCGTGGCTGGGCTCCAGCGCCGGGATGATCCCTTCAAGCGCACAGGACAGCTGGAACGCTTCCAGCGCCTCACGGTCGGTAATCGAGACATATTTCGCGCGGCCAATGTCATGCAGCCACGAATGTTCTGGCCCGATGCCGGGATAGTCGAGCCCCGCCGAGATTGAGAACCCTTCAAGGATCTGCCCATCGTCGTCCTGCAACAGATAGGTGCGATTGCCGTGCAGCACGCCGGGGCGACCGCCAGTCAGCGACGCGCAATGCTCCATCTTTTCGTTAACGCCTTTGCCGCCCGCTTCGACGCCAATGATGTTGACCGATTTGTCGTCAAGGAACGGATAGAACAGACCCATGGCGTTGGACCCACCACCAATAGCGGCGATCAGCGTGTCGGGCAGACGGCCCTCGGCCTCCTGCATCTGCTCGCGGACTTCCTTGCCGATGATGCTTTGAAAATCGCGGACCATCGCAGGATAGGGGTGCGGCCCGGCCACGGTGCCGATGCAATAGAAGGTGTCGCGCACATTGGTCACCCAGTCGCGCAGCGCGTCGTTCATCGCGTCTTTCAGCGTGCCACGACCAGAGGTCACAGGCACGACTTCGGCACCCAGCAGGCGCATGCGGAAAACATTGGGCGCCTGACGCTCAACATCATGCGCGCCCATATAGACCACGCATTTCAGCCCGAACTTGGCACAGACCGTCGCCGTGGCGACCCCGTGCTGGCCCGCCCCGGTTTCCGCGATGATGCGTTTCTTGCCCATGCGCCGCGCCAAAATGATCTGGCCCAGCACGTTGTTGATCTTATGCGCGCCGGTATGGTTCAATTCGTCGCGCTTCATATAGACCTTCGCACCACCCAGATGCTCGGTCAGCCGTTCGGCGTGATAAAGCGGGCTGGGGCGGCCAACGTAGTGGGTCCACAGATCATGCATCTCGGCCCAGAAACTATCGTCGATCTTAGCCTTCTCATATTGCTCTTCCAGCTCAAGAATGAGCGGCATCAGCGTTTCTGAGACAAAGCGCCCGCCGAAATCGCCGAAACGGCCCTGTTCGTCGGGGCCGGTCATGAAGCTGTTGAAAAGATCGTTGGCCATTGCGCCTCTCCTAGAATGTCGCGCCAGCCTTACCGCAGCACGCCCGCCTGCGCCACCATGAGTTTCGCGCGAAAGGTGGGCGGGCAAGGCTTCGCGCTAGTCGAAGAGTTTGAACAGCTCGCGTTTCAAGGCATTCTCCAGCTCATCCTTCACGATATCCTCGGTCGAGCGGCTGTCATCTGGCGCGATGTTCAACTCATCTTGGATTTTCTGGCGCACCACATCCTCGGCCCGCTGTTTTTCCTCGGCAAAGTTCAGATCAATCGCGGCGCGCAGGTCGGCCTTGATCTCAGGGTCGGCCCACGGCCCCGTGATCCGCACCGGCACCGCCAGCCCACCGCGCGACGCATTGACGCGCAGCGCTTTGGGCGTGACCGTATAGTCGAGCGTCCGAGCGCCTAGATTAACCTGCCCTGCCCCGGTCGCGTTGAAGTTCGGCAGCAGCATCAGCAGATCGTCATTGCGCAGGATGCCCCCGGCAATGTCAAAACTCGCCTCCACGGAATCAAATACCGTGCTGCCGCCCTTGGCATCGACCGACCCCAACAGCGCGTCCAGATCGATCCCCGCAATCGTGCCGCGCCCCATGGTCAGCACTCCCGACCCACTGAGCGAGCGCATGATCGCATCCACCGATTGCCCGGAGCCGAGGAACGACACTTCGGCAGTTCCGTCCCCGGTAAAACGCGTCACCCCGGCGGCATCCTCCAACAGATCGCGCATCTGAACGCCCTGCGCCGTCAGCTTGCCCCCAACCGACAGGCCGCTACGGTTGTTCATCACGAACTCGCCCACGACCTTGCCGCCATAGGCGCTCATATCCTGCAGATCGAACACCATCCGCGCGCGGTCGTTGCGCAGCACGGCGCGTGTGGCCCCAAGCGCGAGTTGCCCCAGATCAATGCTCTCGGCACTCAGCGCGATGTCACCGTCAAAGGCCGCAAGCCAGTCCGCGTTGATTTCCTGCCGTGACCACCCCTCAAGACCCGCCGCTGTCGGGCTGCCGTTGCTGCCCGTCTCTGTGGCTTCATCCGACAGGGCCGAGAGGTCCAGCGCCCCGGTGCGCAGGTTCGCGGTAATCCTCGGCGTGCCGTTCAGCGCCAGATCAGCTTGCCCGGTCAGGCTGTTGCCGCCCAAATCCAATGCGATGTTGCGCAGCGCCAAGCGCCGATCTGCCGTCAGCGTCAGCCCACCGCGCAGATCGACCGACTGCCCCAAGCCCCGCGGCAGCGTGACACCGCCCGCGCCAAAGGACGCCAGAAACCGTGCCGTATCGGCGCTGTCGATCCGCAGGTCGCCCGCCAGCGCACCATTAAGCGATCCGCGCCCGTCAAAAGAGATTTCGCCGCCCCGCGTCGCGACATCCGCACGTAAGGGCTGAACGCCCCCCTCCAAAAAATCCGCAAAACCGTCGATCCGCGCGGTAAGCTGCACCGCCTCTCCCGCGGGCGCCATGCTGGCGGTGATATCCGCCGCCCCGCCTTGCTCTGGCCAATCAAGCGCCAGATCAACACCTTCATAGCGCAACACATCAGCGCCTTCCGCGTCATAGATCAGCGTGGCATCTGTCACGGTCAGTTTCTGAATGCTCAGGGGCCGCCGGCTGGCGGTCGGTTCGCTCTCGGTCTCAATCCGCGCACCGCTGGCGCTGTCGGTGAACTGCCAACTTGCCCGCCCGTCGCGGCGCTGCTCCAGACGGATCACCGGGCTTTGCGCGGCAATATTGGTGATGCGGATTTCACCACGTAGCAAAGCGCCCGCATCCACACCAATTGCCGCATTGGCCGCCGTCAGCATCGCGCCCTTGTCGGTCCAATCGGCATTGCCGACCTCAAGCCCGCCTGCTGTCACACCAAGTACAGGCCAAAAGGTCACGCCCACATCACCGGTGATCGACACCTCCCGCCCGGTCATCCGGCTGAGTTGGTCACTGGCAATCCGCGCGATCCGTTCGCCAGGCAGCAGGAACAGCGCCCCCAGCATGATCACAACAATCAGCAACAGCGCGCCGATACCGCGTATAATCCATCTCATGGCACTCTCCTCTTGCCCGGCGGCTCTTTCCCCGGTCACCCGCATGCCTTATAGCGCAAGCCATGAGCACAAACCCACCCAATCTGCGCCCTGACCTCGCCCCGCAAGCGAAGATCAGCAACCCCGCCCGTCCTGGCCAGCCGACAATCGGCATGGTCAGCCTTGGCTGCCCCAAGGCGCTGGTGGACTCTGAACGCATTCTCACGCGGCTGCGCGCCGAAGGCTATGGCGTCTCGCCTGACTATGCGGGCGCAGATGCGGTGATCGTGAACACTTGCGGGTTTCTGGACAGCGCCAAGGCGGAAAGCCTCGACGCCATTGGCGAAGCGCTTAAGGAAAATGGCAAGGTCATCGTCACCGGCTGTTTGGGGGCCGAGCCGGATTACATCCGTGAGCATCACCCCAAGATCCTCGCCGTGACTGGCCCGCATCAATACGAGCAGGTGCTCGACGCGGTGCATGGCGCGGTGCCGCCCAGCCCTGACCCGTTTATCGATTTGCTACCCGCGCAACAGGTCTCGCTGACCCCGCGCCACTATAGCTACCTCAAGATTTCCGAGGGCTGTAACCACAAGTGCAAGTTCTGCATCATTCCTGACATGCGCGGCCGCCTGCAATCGCGCCCCGCCCATGCGGTCATGCGCGAGGCCGAACGGCTGGTCGACAATGGCGTTAAGGAACTCTTGGTCATCAGCCAAGATACCTCTGCCTACGGCGTTGACATCAAACACGCCGAAGACCGTGGCCATCGTGCGCATATCACCGATCTGGCGCGTGATCTTGGCTCGCTTGGCGCTTGGGTACGCCTGCACTATGTCTACCCCTACCCCCATGTGCGCAAACTGATCCCGCTCATGGCCGAAGGTCTGGTGCTGCCCTATTTAGACATCCCGTTCCAGCACGCGCACCCGGACGTGCTGAAACGCATGGCCCGCCCTGCGGCGGCGTCAAAAACCCTCGATGAGATTGCCGCATGGCGCGACACCTGCCCCGACATCACCCTGCGTTCGACATTCATCGTCGGCTATCCGGGTGAGACTGAGGCGGAGTTCCAAACCCTGCTCGACTGGCTCGACGAGGCGCAACTCGACCGCGTCGGATGCTTCCAATACGAAAACGTCGAAGGCGCACGCTCAAATGCGCTGCCCGACCATGTGCCCGCAGAGGTCAAACAAGACCGCTGGGATCGCTTCATGGAAAAGGCCCAAGCCATCTCCGAGGCCAAGCTCGCCGCGAAGGTCGGCAAGCGCATCGATGTGATCGTGGACGAAATCGACGAGGATGCCGCCACCTGCCGCACCAAGGCCGACGCGCCCGAGATCGATGGCAACCTGTTCATTGATGAGGATTTCCAGAACCTCAAGGTCGGCGATATCGTCACTGTCGAAGTCGAAGAAGCTGGCGAATACGACCTCTGGGGACGTCAGATCACCTGACGCCCCCTAGGGCTGCCTTAGACGTAAGCGCCCGCCGAATAGGTCAGCTCATAGCTGTGGCTGTAAAGCTCGAACACGATGCCAAAGGGGTCTTCGACATAGACCATGCGGTAGGGCTTTTCGCCGGGGAAATATTCCCGCACCGGCATGCGCTGCTTGCCGCCCGCCGCGACGATGCGTTCCAATAGCCCTTCGACATCCGGGTCTTGGATGGCAAAGTGGAAGGTGCCGTGGCGCTTGTGCTCTAGCTTTTCTTCGGGGGCGTAATTGCCGGGGAACTCGAAGATCTCAATGCCGATGCCATCCGCCGTGGCGAGATGGGCAATGCGCAGTGATCCCCAGCCGGGACCGAAAACATCGGTGCACATGACGCCGATGGCGGTGTCATCCTCCACCGCTTCGGTGGGCTGCATCACGACGTAGAACCCAAGCACTTCGGAATAGAAATCAACGGCGGCGTCGAGGTCTGGCACAGATAGGCCGATGTGGGAAAAGGTACGGGGGGTGGTCATAGTCAATCTCCTGTTTGCGTTGAGGTTGAGATAGACAGGCGCACCCCATGTGTGAAATTATCAAACCTCATGAAAATCATAATGAAACGTTTTCCATGCTGAACGCCACCTGGCTCGAGACCTTCACCACCCTTTGTGAGACCGGCCATTTCACCCGCACAGCGGAGCGGTTGAACATGACCCAGCCCGGCGTGTCACAACATCTGCGCAAGCTTGAGGATCAACTGGGCCAACCGCTGATCGCACGGGAGGGGAAGAGTTTTACCCTGACCCCGGCGGGTGAGGCGCTGTTTGAGACTGGCCTTGCCCGGCGACGCGAAGAACAGCAGTTGCGCGAACGGATCGCCACCGACCTGCCCGACCGGGGCGTGGTGCATATCGCCTGTTCCGGCAGTTTCGCCATGCTTCTGCATCCGCTGCTGCTGGATTGGATGGAGCAAGCGCCGGACCTCACCCTGCATCTCGAAGCCGCCCCCCAAGCCACAATCCGCGCCGGACTGCTTGATGGGCGGTTTGATCTGGGCGTCTTGGCCGATGATCCCGCCCATGCTCGGCTGGAAGCCCAGCATCTGGGCCGCGAAGAACTTTGTCTTATCCTGCCGGTTAATATGTTGGAACCAATAGATAGCTTCGCCGATCTCGAAGTGCGCGGCTTCATCGCGCACCCCGATGGCTTTACCTATGCCGATGATCTGTTGCAGCTTAATTTCCCCGACAGCTATCCGGGGGCGGACCGGATGCGCCTGCGCGGCTATGTGAACCAAATCGGCCAGATCCCGGCAGCGGTCGCGCGGGGTTTGGGCTACACGCTTTTGCCCCGCAGCGGGGTCGAGACTTTTGCGGCGAAAGATCGGCTTCGGCTGGTGCCGCTGCCGAAACGACGCTGGCATGATCTTTGGCTCGCCTCGCGGCGTGGGCGGCCCCTGCCCGCCCGAATGCGCAGGGCGGCAGAACTTATCGCTGAGGCAGCTGCGAGATTGCACTAGGCCGCACAATTCGCCGATATTGTGGAACCAAACCGCCCCGCTACTAGATATACCTACAAGAAAGGGCGCGACGACGGAGAGACTTGAACATGTTCCCTTTCTGTTCTATATGTAGAACGCAGTAGCAGAGGAATGACCACATGTCTTTTCAACCTCAGTTTCCCGGCATTTTCGACCCTGATCAACAGGGCCGCCCGCCGCGCGGCAGCGACAGTGCGCAGCCTAAACAGGCCGACCGCCGCATGCCCGCGACCGAAAAACAAATGCAATACGCGCACTCCCTTGCCAAGCGAACCGGCGATGATCTCCCCGAAGGGATCGAGGCGGATCGAACGGCGGTTTCGGAGTGGATCGACGCCCATAAACCGCAGACGCTGGAGGGGCCGTTTGCCGCCTACCCTTCGGCAAAACAGGTCGCGTTCGCCGAACGCATCGCCCGTCTGAAGCGACGCGATGTGCCAGAGGAGTGTTTTCGCGATAAAACCCTAATGTCGCGTTGGATCGACGGCAATAAACCGCGCTGATCTGGGGGGGGCGGCGCTCTTTACGCGCCGTCACCTCTGGCAGCGGTAGACTTCGCTACTACCTTCATTCCATGAGCTATCCGACCTCCACCGCTGAGACTTTAGCCGACGGCACCGTGCATGTGCTCAGCCTCGGATTCGCTATTCCTGCCAGTATCTTGCTGATGATCCACGCCGCAGGGCAAGAGGGGCAGTTGGCCGCGACAGCGGTCTACGCCGCTTGCATCCTCGCCTCTTTCACTGCCTCCGCTGTCTACCATCTGCTGCCCTTCGACCGCAGCCGCGCTTTTCTGGGCCGCGTCGACCATGCCGCGATCTATTTCAAAATCGCGGGCACCTATACGCCGCTGGTGATGGTGATTGGATCGGGCTTTGCCTATGGCGTCCTCGGCGTGGTCTGGGCCTTGGCGGTGATCGGCGCGGTGGCCAAACTGTGGTTCTGGCGCACCGATGCGCGCGGATCACTGGCGCTCTACCTCGGGATGGGCTGGCTTTCGGTCCTGCTGATCTATCCGATGTGGCACAATCTGCCCGGTGCCGCACTGGCGCTGGTGGCCGTGGGTGGGTTGACCTACTCGGCAGGCACGCTGATCTACGCCCACCCCGGCATGCGCTATCAAAACGCGATCTGGCATGTGTTCGTGCTGATCGCCACGGCCTGTTTCTTTGCCGCCATTGCGCTGAGCCTCTAGGCCGCGAGTTGATCAAGGTAGGCCCGCACGCAGGTCTGGACATGACGAAAGCGGTCGCCGCCAAGATGTTTCCCGCCATACCAGCGCGTCACCACGATCAGATGATCCTCCAGCCCTTCGCGCTCCAGCATCCGAACGATTACCATCCCTGCCCCGGATTCGCCGTCATCCCCTTTAAGCGGGCCTCCGTCCGACAGCAGCACCGCCCAAGTGTTATGCGTGGCCTTGGCGTAGGACTTGTCGCGCTTAAGGTCTTTCAGCGCGGCGTCAACCTCAGCACGGTCCCGGGCATCACAGCCCGACACCGCGTATTTTGACCCGCGGTCGTTCAGCACATGCCCCAGTTTGAGCAAACCGTCACAGCCCTGCCATGGTACGGCGCACGGTGTCGATCCGGGAACTGTTGGGCGGATGCGTGCCAAGGAAACGATCACCCGGATCGGGAATGCGGGTGAAGAATTCCGCCCCCCGCAGCGGGTTGTATCCGGCCCGCGCAGTGATGACCGTGCCAAGGGCGTCGGCCTCAAGCTCAAAGTCTTTAGAATAGCGCCGTGCCCCAACTTCTGCGCCCAACTCCTGCGCCGTGCGTACGGCGGTCGCGTCTCCGCCGCTCAGCGTGGCGATCCCGGCAAAGATCACAGCACCGGCCATGGCGTTTTGCTGCTGACGGGCAATGTGGCCTGCGATGTGATGCGCCGTCTCATGGCCCAGAACAAAGGCCAATTCATCCGCGTTCCGGGCATCCGCGATCAGCGCCAAGGTGAATGCAACAATCGGGCGGCCATTTTCATCAAGCGTCTGAAAGGCGTTAGCCGGCTGCCCGGGGCGGTCGTCCACCACGATATTGAAATCGCAGTTCAGCCCGGTGGTGCGGTTGCGGCACTCGCGCTCAGCCACCGGTTCAAGCGTGCGGACCACCTGCACAAAGCTGCGCGCAGCGGCGCTGGCGTTAAGCCTTGGGTTGGATTCCTGCGTTGTTCTAGGCGTATCTGAGGGGATCGGCCCTGTTTGAATGGGTGCCACGTCACAGGCCGAAAGCAGCGCAATGAAGCCAAATGCGCCCAGGGCATTGATAAATCTCACGACAGTTCCTCGCTCGGTTTGTCCGACCCCCTCTCTATCATGAGCCGCCCCCGCTGCCACCCCCGTTCACGGAGCTTTGACGCCCCGCCGAACGTGGTCTTGCACTCGCGAGCATAAAGCCTGTCTTGCGCTCGCGAGCACAAAGCCTAATGTGCCCTCATGTTTACCATCGAGCATGAATTCGACGCCACCGTCATCACCCTGATTGACGAATCCGACGCCCCCCTGCGCGAGGACGTGACCGTCTCTGCCTTTGCAGAGGAGATCACGATCGAGCAATGGGACGCGCGCACAGACCGTGTGGCCAAGATCACCCTGTCCCCCGCGCAATTGCGCGATCTGACAGCGGCCTTAAACCTGCCCGAGGGCATCTACCGCAGCAATTCCTAAGGATCGTCACATGGCCACTGGCACAGACATCAAGACCTATTTCAACGGCGCATGGCACGACGGCGATCTGCCCACCATCAAGGCCGCAGACCACGGCGCATGGCTGGGCACCACCGTCTTTGACGGGGCGCGGCTGTTTGACGGGCTCGCCCCCGATCTGGAGGCGCATTGCGCCCGGATCAACCGCTCGGCCCGCGCGCTGATGATCACCCCCACGGTTGAGACCGAGGATATGATCGAAATGTGCCGCGAAGGGCTGAAAAGCTATTCGCGCGATCAGGCGGTCTATATCCGTCCGATGTATTGGGCGTTGGCCGGCGATGAGCTGGGCATCGTGCCGCGCGAAGGCGCCACCGGATTCGCGATCAGCCTTGAGGCAATCCCCATGGCCCCGCCAGAGGCCGCGACCACCCTCACCCGCACCCGTTTCCGCCGCCCGGTTCTGGAAGACAACGTCGTCAACGCCAAGGCGGGCTGTCTGTACCCCAACAACGCCCGCATGATGGTCGAGGCGCGCTCCAAAGGGTTCGGCAACGCACTGGTGGCCGATGCCATGGGCAATGTCGCCGAAAGCGCCAGCGCCAATGTCTTTATGGTCAAGGATGGCGAGGTTTTCACCCCCATCCCCAACGGCACCTTCCTTGCCGGGATCACCCGCGCGCGGCATATGTCGAACATGCGCAACGCGGGCATAAAGGTGCATGAGAAGGTGCTGGGCTTTGATGATTTCCACGAGGCAGATGAGGTCTTCTTGTCGGGCAATATGATGAAGGTCACCCCCGTCAGCGCCTTTGACGATACGAAATACGGCACCGGTGCAAACCAAAACCCGGTCACGCGCCAAGTGCGTGAAATGTATTGGGATTGGGCCGCCAGTCAGCGCGGCTAACGGCGAGGTCGGCTGCGGCGCGTGAAAGCATTTGCCAGCGCCGCCCGCCCGCGCCATGATCGCACCGCACCATCAAGTGGTGCGGAGAGAGGGTTTGATGCGTAAATTCCTAGTGGTGCTGGACGATAGTACCGAATGCCTGAACGCCATGCGTTTCGCCGCCCTGCGCGCCGCGCGCACCGGGGGCGGCGTGGCCGTCCTCTCGGTGATCCCGCCCGAAGAGTTCAACCACTGGATCGGCGTTGGTGATCTGATGCGCGAAGAGGCCCGCGAACGGATCGAGGTGCATTTTGAGGTTTTCGCCAAATGGATGCGCGACAAACAGGGCGTTGATCCCGAGTTGATCATCCGCGAGGGCGAACCCACCGATGAAATCATTCAACAGCTTTCTGATGACCCCGATATTGGCGTTTTGGTGCTGGGCGCCAGCGGTGATCGCAAGAAAGGCCCCGGCCCCCTGGTGACGCAACTGTCCCGCTCTGCAGGGGCATTGCCAGTACCGATAACCATCGTTCCCGGCGACCTCAGCAAGGAACGGCTTGAGGCGATCACCTGAAGCATCACCTGAAGCATCACCAGATTAGAACCGTTCTAAACCTTGACTTGCAGCCCCTGCGAGCGCATATCAGACCCACGCCGAAAGCGAGGTAAACCCTATGTTCATCCAGACCGAATCCACTCCGAACCCCGCAACGCTCAAGTTCCTGCCGGGCCAGACCGTGCTGGAGATGGGCACCGCAGATTTTCCGACCCCAGACGCCGGGGCGACATCGCCGCTGGCCCAACGGCTCTTTGCTGTTGAGGGTGTGACAGGCGTGTTCTTTGGCACCGATTTCGTCACCGTGACGAAGCAAGACGCAGTGGAATGGGACCATGTGAAGCCCGCCCTGCTCGGCGCGATCATGGAGCATTTCCAGTCCGGTGACGCAGTCATGGCCTCCGACCACCAGCCCACATCGGGCCACGCTGCACATGACGGCGAAGATGGTGAAATCGTCGGCCAGATCAAAGAGTTGCTGGACAGCCGCGTGCGCCCTGCCGTGGCCCAAGATGGTGGCGACATCACCTTCCACGGCTTTGAGCGCGGCGTTGTCTATCTGCATATGCAAGGTGCCTGCGCGGGCTGCCCTTCGTCCACGCTGACATTGAAAATGGGCATCGAAAACCTGCTGCGTCACTACATTCCTGAGGTGACAGAGGTTCGTCCGGTTGCCTGAGCAATCGGACACGAGGCCGCTGATTTTGGCCTTCGACACATCGGCCGCGCATTGCGCGGCCGCTTTGCTGTCGGGTGACCGAGTATTGGCGTCGCGCGTCGAGCCGATGGCCAAAGGCCAAGCCGAACGTCTGCTGGTGCTTTGCGAAGAGCTGCTGGCCGAGGCGGGTGTGACCTACGGCGACCTCACGGCGCTTGGCGTCGGCATTGGGCCGGGCAATTTCACCGGCATCCGGATCGCCGTTTCCGCCGCGCGTGGGCTGGCGCTTGGCCTTGGCATTCCGGCGGTCGGGGTCGATGCCTTTGACGCATTGCGCGAAGGCCATGACGGCCCCTGCGCCTGTGCCGTAGATGCACGCCGCGATCAGGTCTTTCTCCAAGGCTTTGACAACGCGGCGATTTCAACCCCCGGCCTTTATGACGCGGCCGCCCTCCCCGCCTTCACCGGCCCCTTGATCGGCGCAGACGGTAAGCCGCCCGCGATGCCAGTGGCCGAGGCCATCGCCCGCATCACCGCCCGCCGTTTTGCCAGCAACCCACCGCGCCCCGCGCCGCTTTACCTGCGCCCCGCCGATGCAGCACCCGCACGCGATGCGCCCCCGGTGCTGCTGCCGTGACAGCGGCAGAGCTTGCCGCCCTCCATGCCGCCGCCTTTACTCTAGACAGGCCTTGGCAGGAGGCGGAGTTCGCCAGCCTGTGCGGCAGCCCTTTCGTGCATCTTTTCATCCGGCCCGGTGGCTTTGCCCTGACCCGGACCATCGCGGGCGAATCTGAGTTGCTGACCCTCGCGGTCGATCCCAGCTACCAACGCCAAGGTTTGGGCCGTGCGCTGCTTCGCGACTGGTTGGCCGCCCTGCCCGCCGACTGCGACAGCGCCTTTCTTGAGGTCGCAGCAGACAACCATCCCGCCCGCGCGCTCTATGCCGGTGAACACTTCGCCCAAGTCGCAACCCGGCGGGCCTATTATGCGCGTATCGATGCTCCAGGCGTCGATGCTTGCATCCTACGCCGCGACTTGACCCGTGGTCACTCTGGCGATCTTGCCGCACTGCACGCAAAAAGCGGTTGACCCACCCCCCTGCCTGCGCCCTAAATTGCACCTGATCAATTGATCCACAAACGCCGAGGCGGCAGCATTTGCCAGACCGCCCGGCACCACAAACCGGGAGACGATAAATGACCCTCATGACAAAATTCCTCGGCGCAGCCGCAGGCATGGCCCTCACTTCGGGCGCCGCGCTGGCCGAACCCGCACTGATCTTTGACCTTGGTGGCAAGTTCGACAAAAGCTTCAACGAAGCAGCCTTCAACGGCGCAACCCGCTGGGCCGAAGAAACCGGTGGCAAATTCGCAGAGATCGAAATGCAGTCCGAAGCACAGCGTGAGCAGGCTCTGCGCCGCTTTGCCGAATCCGGTGCCAACCCGATCATCACGATGGGTTTTGCCATGGCCGATCCGCTCTCCACAGTGGCACCTGACTACCCCGACACGAAATTCGCCGTGGTTGACGTGAACTGGCTCGACCTGCCCAACGTCCGTCAGGTCAGCTTTGCTGAGCATGAAGGGTCGTACCTCGTTGGCGTGATGGCCGCGATGGCGTCTAAATCGAACACTGTCGGTTTTGTCGGTGGCATGGACGTGCCGCTGATTCGTCACTTCGGCTGCGGTTATGCCCAAGGCGTCATGGCGACCAACCCCGATGCCAAAGTCATCGCCAACATGACAGGCACCACCCCCGCCGCTTGGAACGACCCGGTGAAGGGTTCCGAGATCACCAAGGCGCAGATCAACCAAGGCGCTGATGTGGTCTATGCCGCGGCTGGTGGCACTGGCGTGGGCGTGCTGCAAACTGCCGCCGACGAAGGCATCCTGTCGATCGGTGTGGACAGCAACCAGAACCACCTGCACCCAGGCAAAGTCCTGACCTCGATGCTGAAGCGCGTCGATGTCGCGGTCTATGACGCGATGATGGCCGGTGAAGACCTCGAAGTCGGCAAAGTCGTGACCCTCGGCCTTGCCGAAGAAGGTGTCGGCGTTGCCATGGACGAGCATAACGCCGATCTCGTGACCGAAGAAATGAAGGCCGCAGTCGACGAAGCGCGCCAGAAGATCATCGACGGAGAGATCAAAGTGGTCTCCTACTACGAGAACGACAGCTGCCCGGCGCTGGACTTCTGAACTTAGATTAACCAAAATGACCCTAAGGGCCGCGCCGTTCCATCGGCGCGGCCCTTTCCGAACATGACACCGTGACCCGGACAGAGATGGGCCAATTCCAGATCAAGGGCCGCCACGCCCGCAGGACCTTTTGATATGACCGACACCGCACACGGCTCCGCACCAGCGATCGAACTCAAGGGCATTTCCAAAGCCTTCGGCCCCGTACAGGCCAACAAAGACATCTCGATCCGCGTGATGCCCGGCACGATCCACGGGATCATCGGCGAAAACGGCGCGGGCAAATCGACGCTGATGTCGATCCTCTATGGGTTCTACAAAGCCGACGCCGGTGAGATTTTCATCAGCGGCAAGAAGACCGACATTCCCGACAGCCAGGCCGCCATTGCGGCGGGCATTGGCATGGTGTTTCAGCACTTCAAGTTGGTCGAAAACTTCACCGTGCTGGAAAACATCATTCTGGGCGCCGAAGATGGCCGCCTGCTGAAGCCCTCGCTGTCGAAGGCCCGCAAGACGCTGATCAGCTTGGCCGAGGACTACGGCTTGAACGTCGACCCCGACGCGCTGATCCAAGACATCGGCGTGGGCATGCAGCAGCGGGTGGAAATCCTCAAGGCGCTTTACCGTCAGGCCGATATTCTCATTCTGGACGAGCCCACAGGCGTGCTGACCCCCGCCGAGGCCGACCAGCTCTTCCGCATCCTCGGGCGTCTGCGCTCTGAGGGCAAAACCATCATCCTCATCACCCACAAGCTGCGCGAGATCATGGAGATCACCGACACCGTGTCGGTCATGCGTCGCGGACAGATGACCGCGACTGTGAAAACCGCCGAGACCTCGCCGCCCGAACTGGCAGAGCTGATGGTCGGCCGTAAGGTCTTGCTGCGCGTCAATAAAAAGCCCGCGACGCCAGGCGATGTCATTTTGGATGTCAAAGGATTGCGGGTCGTCGACAGCAAAGGCGTCGAGCGTCTGCGCGGCATTGATCTACAGGTTCGCGCTGGTGAAGTGCTGGGCCTTGCCGGTGTGGCGGGCAACGGCCAATCCGAACTCTTGGAAGTGCTGGGCGGCTATGCTGATGGCACCGGCAGCGTCACGCTGAACGGCACCCCGCTTGACCTCTCTGGCAAGAAATCCGACGGCCAATCGCGGCGCGCGCGCGGCGTGGCCCATGTGCCCGAAGACCGCCAGCGCGAAGGTCTGATCATGGATTTTCAGGCGTGGGAGAACAACGTCTTTGGCTACCACAGGGATGAGCGCTTCAACAGCGGCATGCTGATGGACCATGCAGCGATCCGCGCAGACGCCGAGGACAAGATGGAGCGTTTCGACGTGCGCCCGCCCGATCCCACGCTCGCCGCCAAGAACTTCTCCGGCGGCAACCAGCAGAAGATCGTTCTGGCCCGCGAGATTGAGCGCAACCCTGACCTGCTGCTGATCGGCCAACCCACCCGCGGCGTCGACATCGGCGCGATTGAGTTTATTCACGAGCAGATCATCGCCCTGCGCGATCAGGGCAAAGCGATCTTGCTGGTCTCGGTCGAGCTTGAAGAAATCCTAGCCCTGTCGGACCGCATCGCGGTGATGTTCGACGGGCAGATCATGGGCGAACGCGCCGCAGATCAGACCGACGAAAAGGAATTGGGGCTGCTCATGGCAGGCATCACCGACACTGAAAACGAACATAGCGTGGCCGAAGTTGAAGCCAATCTCGCCCGCGTTGGCGGCGACGCCAGCAAGGAGGTCTGAGATGGACGTGATGCCAAAATGGGCCGAGGTGATCCTCGTGCCACTGATCTCATTGCTGCTGGCGGCGATCCTCTCGGCGCTGGTGATCCTCGCCATTGGGGAAGACCCGATTGCCGCCGTGACGCTAATGGTGAAAGGCGCGCTCGGCTCAACCTATGGCTGGGGCTATACGCTTTACTACGCGACCAATTTCATCTTTACCGGCCTCGCCGTCGCCGTCGCCTTCCACGCGCGGCTTTTCAACATCGGTGGCGAGGGTCAGGCGATGCTGGGTGGCCTCGGCGTGGCCATTGCCGCGCTCTATATTCCCTGGCCGCATTGGACATTGGCGCTGATTGGCTGCGGTGTAATGGCTGGGCTCTTGGGCGCGATCTGGGCCGCGATCCCCGGCTGGCTCCAAGCCAAACGTGGCTCACACGTCGTCATCACCACGATCATGTTCAACTTTATCGCCGCGGCCCTGCTGAACTACGTGCTGGTTAACGTCATGCGCCCGCCCGGCAGCATGGACCCGGCAAGCGCCCGCTTCCCCGAAGCGGTGCATCTGCCGACGCTGCATGAATTGCTTGCCCCGCTGGGCATCGCATTCTCCAAATCCGCGCCGGCGAACGTTTCGCTGCTGGTGGCCGTGGCGGCCTGTGTGGTGATCTGGCTGCTGATCTGGCGCACCCGTCTGGGCTATGAAATCCGCGCCTATGGCCATTCGCAACCGGCGGCGAAATACGCTGGCATCTCGCCCGTGCGCATCACCATGGTCACGATGATTATCTCGGGCGCGCTCGCGGGTCTGATGGCGATCAACAACGTCATGGGCGAAAGCGAACGTCTGGTGCTAAACGCCACCGAAGGCGCGGGCTTTATCGGCATCGCCGTGGCCCTGATGGGCCGTTCGCACCCCGTCGGCGTCTTCTTCGCCGCCCTGCTCTTTGGCTTCCTCTATCAAGGCGGCGCGGAGCTGGCGCTCTGGACCTCGATCCCCCGCGAGTTGATCGTCGTCATTCAGGCGCTGGTGATCCTTTTCACAGGCGCGCTCGACAATATGGTGCGGATGCCGCTGGAGCGCCTGTTCCTGATGTTCCGCCGCCCCGGCCCCCCTGCAAATTCCGCTGACAGCGAGCCCAAACCCGGCCCCCGCAGCGCCCAATCGGAGAGCGCGGAATGAGCCCCTATACCCCTCTGAGAAAGCGGGTCTGACCTATGGACTATATCACGCTCATCCAACTGCTCGATAGCACCGTGCGTCTTGCCACACCGCTGCTTCTGGCCTGCCTTGCCGGTCTGTTTTCCGAACGCGCGGGTGTCTTTGACATCGGGCTTGAGGGCAAGATGCTGGCCGCCGCCTTCTTCTCGGCGGCGCTGGCGTCGATCACCGGCTCGGTCTGGCTCGGCCTCGCCGCGGGCATCGGGGCCTCCATGGTGCTCAGCGCTGTGCACGGGCTGGCCTCAATCACCTTTCGCGGCAACCAGTTGATTTCCGGTGTGGCGATCAACTTCCTCGCCGCGGGCATGACCGTCCTGATCGCCCAAGACTGGTTCGCCCAAGGCGGCCGCACCCCGTCGCTCTTTGGCGGCGCGCGGTTTGAGCCGATCACCCTGCCCTTCGCTAAAGCTGTGGAAGATGTCCCCTTCCTCGGCCCGCTCTACGAAGAACTGATCTCAGGCCATTCAATCTTGGTCTACGCCGCCTTCCTCGCTGTGCCGCTGACATGGTGGATCCTATTCCGCACGCGCTTTGGCCTGCGCCTGCGTGCCGTGGGCGAGAACCCTGCCGCCGTGGACACCGCTGGCGTCTCGGTCGTCGGTCTGCGCTATGCGGCTGTCGGCATTGCCGGGCTGCTCTGCGGCGTGGCGGGGGCGTACCTCAGCACTGCGCTTCAGGCAGGCTTTGTCAAAGACATGTCCGCAGGCCGGGGCTTCATCGCCCTCGCCGCATTAATCTTTGCCAAATGGCGCCCGTGGTACGCGCTTTGGGCCACCCTGCTCTTTGGCCTCTTCGGCGCGCTGGAGACCCGGCCTGACGTGATCCAATCGGTCATTGGCATCAAGGTTCAAGGCCAGCTCTTGGGTGCACTGCCCTATCTGATGACGGTGGTGATCCTTGCAGGCTTCGTGGGCAAAGCGATCCCGCCCCGTGCGGGCGGCGAACCCTATGTGAAAGAACGCTGACAAACCTCTCCAGCCCTTGCACCCGAGGGCTGGATCGGCGCAACATATTCTAAGGGTCGCATCACTGCGACACGCTATCTTGAATCGCGCAGCCGTTCAGGGCTAGGAAACGTCATGCAAATCTACCTGCCCATCGCCGAAGTATCGGTTAACGCCTTTCTCCTTCTGGGATTGGGCGGGATCGTGGGCATCTTATCAGGCATGTTTGGCGTCGGCGGCGGATTTCTGATCACGCCGCTGCTCTTCTTTGTCGGCATCCCACCTGCCGTGGCCGTGGCCACCTCGACCAACCAGATCGTCGCGTCGTCTTTTTCGGCGCTGCTGGCGCATCTGAAACGACGCACGGTAGATTTCCGAATGGGCTGGGTGCTGCTGGCCGGGGGTTTGATCGGCTCCGGCATCGGCATGTTCATCTTTAACTACCTAAAGTCGCTCGGACAGGTCGATCTGCTGGTGACCCTTTGCTACGTGATATTTTTGGGCATCATCGGCGGGCTGATGTTCTTTGAATCGCTCCGCGCCATCCGCCGCAGCCGTAAGGGCGGGCGCGTGCAACGCAAAAAGCATTACTGGGTTCACGGTCTGCCATTCAAACTGCGTTTCCGCGTTTCGGGTCTTTATATCTCGGTGATCCCGCCCGTGTTGGTTGGCGCAGCGGTCGGGATGCTCTCGGCCATTATGGGCGTCGGCGGTGGCTTCATCATGGTGCCCGCGATGATCTATCTGCTCGGCATGCCGACCAAGGTCGTGATTGGCACCTCGCTGTTGCAGATCATTTTCGTGACTGGCTTTACCACCATGCTGCACGCGACCACCAACCAGACGGTCGACATCGTGCTGGCGGTGCTGTTGCTGGTCGGCGGGGTGTTGGGCGCGCAGGTGGGCACGCGGATCGGCGTGCGGATGCAGGCCGAACAGCTGCGTATTTTGCTGGCGGTGCTGGTCCTCGCGGTCAGCGGCAAGCTGGCACTTGATCTGCTGTTGGAGCCGGCCGAGCTTTACTCCCTCAGCCCGGTGGCGGCAGAATGATCCGCGCAGTTTTCGCATTCGTTGGCCTGTTGTTCACAGCTCTCACCGCCACGGCGGAAGAGGAGATCGTGCTGGGCCTCAGTCAGGCCGAAGTCTCCATCACCACCA
Organism: Sulfitobacter indolifex; assembly: GCF_022788655.1. NCBI lineage: Bacteria > Pseudomonadati > Pseudomonadota > Alphaproteobacteria > Rhodobacterales > Roseobacteraceae > Sulfitobacter > Sulfitobacter indolifex. Next base: position 2,481,717 of record NZ_CP084951.1, read on the forward strand.
ATTTCGACGGCTCAGAGATCCTCGTCTACGGCGCTGTCAAACGTGAAACCCCGATCCCCGAAGGCGCGCCGCTTGAGGTTGTGGTCACCGTCTCCGGCCCCTCAATGCCGATCATGGTACGGCGCAAGGAGCGGCGGTTTGGCATCTGGGTCAACGTGGACGCTGTCGAGGTCGACCGCGCGCCGAGCTTCTATGCGGTGGTCACCTCTGGCCCGCTGTCCGAAGTGCTAAAACGCATCGAAGACCTGCGCCACCGCATCTCCATCCCCCGCGCCATCCGCTCGGTCGGGGCCCCGATGGAGATCGAAAACCCGGTTAAATTCACCGAAGCCCTAATCCGCGTGCGCACGGCTTCGAACCTTTACCAAGTCATCGAAGACGGCGTGAAGGTTGACGAACAGACCCTCTTCCGCGCCGCCGTTGCCCTGCCTGCCTCCCTCACCGAAGGCGCCTATGACACGCGCATCTTCTTGACCCGTGGCGGCGATGTGGTCGCGCAATATGAGACGGTGATCGACGTGCGCAAGGTCGGGATGGAACGGTGGCTGTTCAACCTCGCCCACGAACAAGCGTTTATCTACGGGCTGCTGTCGCTGTTTATCGCCGTTTCGGCGGGCTGGGTTGCCTCTGCCGTCTTCGGATTACTGCGCCGCTAAGCCGCGCCGTCCTCGGTTGCTTCCAGCGTCAAGGCCGCAGCCGGAGCGGCGCGCAGATCATCGACGCGCAGCGGCCCAGATGGTTTGCTAAGCCGATTGCGCACCACCCAGATCAGACGCTCCTGCGCGCGGGTGATGGCAACATAGGCAAGGCGTTTCCACAGCGGTTGCCCGGCCTCACTTCGCCCCATACGCGCGGCAGCATAAAGATCGGGCGCAAAGACCTGCACGCTTTCCCATTGGCTGCCCTGCGCCTTATGGATCGTCACAGCAGCGCCGTGCAGAAAGGTTGCCCCCATGCGTGCGGCGAAGGGGATAAAGGGCTCTTCCTCATCCGGTTTTTCAATCTTCACGATCGACGCGGCACTCACCTGCGGGTCTTCGGCACCGAGGACGTGCAGTCGGCTGAACCCCGGCTTGCGCCCCTCGCCCAGATAAACCACCTGCGCGCCTTTGATCAGACCGCGCGCCTCTAGGTCGAGGCGTTTTTTGCGGTGTTTCAGCGGCAGTTCGATCCCGTCGCAGATCAGCGGCTCCCCGGCCAGCAGCGCATCTTCGGGCGCGCCGTGGACCGCGCGGAAGGCGTTGATCAGCCGGATACGCGTCGCATTGCGCCAGACCAGCACCGGGCTGCGCGCCATTAGATCAACCTCAACCCGCTGGCCCCAGACCACCCGGTCATCTTTGCGCGCGGCGTCTTCGATCATCCGCTCAAAGTCATGAAACTCAAGCTGAGGATCGGCCAGCGCATGGGCCAGATCGAGGATCGGGTTGTCCGCTTGCTGCCGGTGGATGCGGTTAAGGTTCAGCACCCGTTTCTCGGGCAGCTTCTCAAATACCATCGTGCCCGACTGCCCGACCGGGGCCAACTGCGCAGGATCGCCGAACAGCAGCAGCGTCGGGAAAATCTCTTTCAGGTCTTCGAACTGCTTGTCATCCAGCATCGAGCTTTCGTCGACAAATCCGATATCTAGCGGGTCTTCGCGGCGCTTCCACCCGGTGATGAAATCACTGCCGCGCAAGCCCGCTGCCGCCAAGGCGCCCGGCACAGATTTGTTGTTTGCGAAAAACGCGGCAGCTCGGTCAAGGGCGATATCGCTAAGTCCCTCAATGTTAGGTTTCTCACCGTTCCCGGTCAGCCATTCGGCGATGTGCTCGTATTCGGGGTGGTAAACCGGTGTGTAGAGAATGCGGTGGATCGTCGTCGCAGGCACGCCGCGCAAGCGCAGCACGCTTGCTGCTTTGTTCGTCGGCGCAAGGATCGCCAGCGTGCGTTTCTCACGCTTCTTGCGCGATTCATAATCGCCCGAAACGATGTCCACGCCCGCCGCTTCCAAAGCGCGGTAAAGCTCGGCCAGCAGCAGCGTTTTGCCCGATCCGGCCTTGCCCGTCACCGCCATCACCTGATCCGGCCCGCCTGCAGGCGGCATCAACAATGAATCGTCCAGATCAATGCCCGCAGAGCGCAGCATTTCAGCCACCTTATCATGGGCGGCGGCTTGGTCTTCGGAATAGGTGAGCGCGGTAGATGTCATTGGGCGACCCTAATTGAGCCCCGCGCCGGGGGCCAGATGGCTTCGCCCTGCCCGCTCGTGATTCCGCGCAAATATCCTGCTCAGACGACGATCAATCCCCGGCTTAGCGCCCGCGCGACGGCATGGGTCGTGTTTGAGGCACCCAATTTGAACCGAGCGCTTTCCACATAGGCGCGCAGCGTGTGTTCCGAGATTGATAACCGCTGAGCCACCTGCGCGCGGTTATAGCCCACCGCCAATAGCGTCATTGCGTCCACCTCGCGGGGGGACAACGCCTGCACCGCCCCCGGCCTGCGGTTCGGCGCAAGCGCGAGCGCTTTTTCGTTGAAACAATGTGCCGCCCAGATCAAATCGCGCCGGTGCCGGGCGGTGAAACTTGACCAAAGGGCATCGGTGCAGCTGTGGTTTGTCGTAAACAGCGCAAACTGCCCATGCGGCCCGCGTACAGGCACCGAAAACCCTTGATTGCCCACGCCATGATCCGATGCGTCCCGGCGGAATTTTCGCGCCGCCCGCGAGGTCCAATCTAGGTCTTTCCAATCCACCGGCTCAAACCGGCGATAGCAGCCGCTGACCACCGGATCGATGCGCAGGTAGTTGTGTTCGTGGTACCGATCAGACCAGAGCGCCCCATAGGTGCCGCAGCCATACTGTTCGCCCGCCGTGTCAATCCAATGATAGACAACATGCAAAATGCCATAGTGGTCGCGCAGGGCTTCGCTTACCTGCCCAAGCGCGGCCTGCCCATCAGCCTGAGCCAGCCTTTCCCAAATCTGTTCCAGATGCGGCTCTATTTTCATGCGGCCTGCCTGCGATCCTCTCGCGCTGCGCGGACATTTCAGCCAGAGCAATAAGCGCCGCGTCGTCCAACTGCTCCGCCGTGCGGGGCAGATGGTTTGCCGTAGCGAAAGCCCTAAGATCGGCCAATACGTCCAATATCCAATCGTCTTGCATGAGCGTCGCCCGGTTTTAGTTAATGGCAGATTAATACAACCATAGCATGTACGTGATTTCGCACCATCCGCGCATTTTACCCCCCCTTAAATGGCGGGGCCGGCTGCGCCTAAGCCTCTGCTTCCCCTGAGGGGCAAACGAAAACCCCCGCAGCCAAGGCCACGGGGGTTCCTAATTTCGTCAATGGGTCAGGCTTAGTCGCGGGCCATCACCGCGTCTTCGAGTGTACGCAGTCCGGTCGTCGGGGCCTGCACCAAGACAGACATGTTGCCCGGCTTATGCTCATTGCGCATCATCTTCATATGCGCCTCAGGCAGATCAGCCCAGCTAAAGACCTCTGACATGCAGGGGTCAAGGCGGCGTTCCATCATCAGTTTGTTGGCGGCACTTGCCTGCTTCAGGTGGGCAAAGTGGCTGCCCTGCAAACGCTTCTGGTGCATCCACATATAGCGCACGTCAAAGGTTAAGTTGAAACCCGAGGTGCCCGCGCAGATCACGACCATGCCGCCTTTTTTCACCACGAAGGTAGACACCGGGAAGGTCGCCTCGCCGGGGTGTTCGAACACCATATCGACGTTCACACCCTTGCCGGTGATGTCCCAGATGGCTTTGCCGAACTTGCGAGTCTCATTGAACCATTCTTTGTATTCCGGCGTGTTCACCGTGGGCAATTGGCCCCAGCAGTTGAAATCTTTGCGGTTCAAGACGCCCTTCGCCCCCAGATCCATCACGAACTGGCGTTTGCTTTCGTCCGAGATGACGCCAATCGCATTGGCGCCTGCCGTGTTGATCAGCTGGATTGCATAGGAGCCCAAGCCACCGGACGCGCCCCAGACCAACACGTTCTGACCGGGCTTCAGGTCATGCGGTTCATGGCCAAAAAGCATCCGGTAAGCGGTGGCCAGCGTCAGCGTGTAGCACGCACTCTCCTCCCAAGTCAGATGCTTAGGGCGCGGCATAAGCTGTTGGCTTTGAACGCGGGTGAACTGCGAGAATGACCCATCCGGAGTCTCATAGCCCCAGATCCGCTGGCTGGAAGAATACATCGGGTCGCCGCCGTTGCATTCCTCATCGTCGCCGTCGTCTTGGTTGCAGTGGATCACCACCTCGTCGCCGACCTTCCAGCGCGTGACCTTGTCACCCACCGCCCAAACGATGCCCGAAGCATCCGAACCCGCAATGTGATAGGGCTGGCCGTGACCGTCAAAAGGGCTGATCGGCACGCCACGCGCGGCCCAGACACCGTTATAGTTGATCCCTGCCGCCATGACCAAAACCAGCACGTCTTGGCTGTCGAGCTCTGGCACATCAACAACTTCCTGCAACATCGCGCTGTCCGGATCGCCGTGACGCTCGCGGCGGATGGCCCAAGCATACATCTGTTTCGGGACGTGACCCATCGGGGGCATTTCGCCCACTTCATACAGGTCTTTTTGCGGGGCGTCATAGTCGGCGTGTTTCGTATCCAGTGCCATGTGGGCCTCCTGCCGGTGATCGGTGTCTACAAAGTCTGTGCCGCACTGCAGAATCGCGGCGGCTCCCCTTTGGAATATGATCCGCCGCGCAACATTGCAACCCCTACAAGTCTACTTTTGTAATTTTATGACCCAGCGGTTGCAGCATTTTGCGCCGCAGGTGCAGCATCCCCGTTGGTGAAATGCGCAATAGAATTCGCATAGAACGCCAAAACCGGCTCCTGCCCTGCCACCACTTGCAGCCCATGCTCAGTCTCAAAAATGACGCCGCGTTTTTTCAGCCGGGCAGCGGCACGGGCAACACGGTCAGGCAGAACATCAGGTTTCGGCACGCGGTTGCGTACTGGCATCTGCTGCAGCGTGGCCTCTACTTTCGCAAGCAGATCGGCGTGATTTAACGGCGCGGATTCCTGCAACATCACCCGCGCGATCAGGGGCACGGTCAGCACCGGCATCGCCTGCGCGATCCGGTCCATCAATATTTCAGAAAGCTCAGTGACCGACACATCCGCGCCCGCGCGTCGCAAGGACAGCGGATCGCCAAAAGTCACCGCAGCGGTGCCAAACCGCGTGTCATGCCCACGCATCCGCCGCCACATCTTGCGCAGGACGAACCCCACAATCACCGTGATCCGCGCGCCAAAGCGTCGGTCGCCCCGCTGCCCGGCGGCGATCAACACGCGGTCTTCCAGCACCCGGTCATAGTTAATCGCAACAGGTACAAAGATGATGTCGCGCTCGCCTTCGGGGTCGAACCCTTCCACCACATAAGACAGCAACCCCACCTTGGGCGGCTGCAACGCGCCGGTCAAGCTGAGCCCCCCTTCGGGATAAAACGCCTGCGTCACACCGCCAGCCGTGGCCATCTGCACATAGCGTGCCAACACCTTACGATAGAGCGCCCCGCGCGATCGCCGCCGGATAAAGTAAGCGCCCAAAGAGCGGATCAAAATGCTCAGCGGCCAGACCCGCGCCCATTCCCCCACCGCATAGCTCAGCGCCGAAGAGCGGGCCGCGAGATAGGTCACCAGCATGTAATCCATGTTCGAGCGGTGGTTCATCACGAAAACCACCGTCGCGTCGCGCGGCAGAGCGGCAAAAGTCGTCTCGTTGCTCTCTGCCGTTTCGATCCGGTAAACCGCATTGGCCAAAAGCCGCGCCAGCCGGATGCCAAAGCTAAAATAGGCAAATGCCGAAAAGCGCGGCACGATCTCACGGGCGTATTCGCGGGCTTTTTGAAAGGCGACGTTCTCCGGCACGCCATTGCTGCGGGCGTAGTTTACGATCTCTTGGCTGACCTCCGGATCATAGATCAACCGCTGGATCATATCGTGCCGCCGCGCCAGCTTGAACGGCTCAATGGGTCGGGTCAGCCGTTTGTTCAACCGCGCCACCGCGCGCTCCAGCCGCCGGCGAAAGAACCAGCGCACCGAAGGCAACAGAAAGTGGCTCAGCGCCGTGACGGCTGCGAAAACCACGATGAGGATGAACAGCCAAAGGGGCAATTGCACGGTCTGCGTCATGGCTTAACCCTTACAGCGCGGGGCTGAGAGAACAATATGTATCTGTTTCTGCATGCGCCGCAGCGGCACAGGTGATGCCGCAACGCAGCGAATTGACAGCGGCATATTGTTTCCCCTATCAACGGTGTAACGCAACTTTATTGCCAAACCGATTCAAGAGGCCCCCGATGACGCAACCGCAGAAAGACCGCCCCTGGCTCATTCGTACCTATGCGGGCCATTCCACCGCCGCTGCATCCAACGCGCTCTACCGCTCGAATCTTGAACGCGGTCAAACTGGCCTGTCGGTTGCTTTCGATCTGCCAACCCAAACGGGCTATGACAGCGACCATGTGTTGAGCCGCGGAGAGGTTGGCAAAGTCGGCGTGCCGGTAAACCATCTTGGCGATATGCGCGCGCTATTTGACGGAATTCCACTTGAGCAGATGAATACGTCTATGACGATCAATGCGACGGCCCCTTGGCTGCTGGCGCTTTATATCGCCGTGGCCGAGGAACAGGGCGCGGATGTCACGGCCCTACAAGGCACAGTGCAAAACGATCTGATAAAAGAATACCTCAGCCGGGGCACCTATATCTGCCCGCCCGCACCGTCGCTCAAGATGATCGCGGATGTGGCCGAGTATTGTTATAAGAACGTGCCGAAATGGAACCCGATGAACGTCTGTTCCTATCACCTGCAAGAGGCCGGCGCGACGCCAGAGCAGGAATTGGCATTCGCTCTCGCCACCGCCACTGCCGTGCTTGACGCACTAAAGCCCCGTGTCCCTGCCGAAGATTTTCCACAATTGGTGGGGCGTATTTCCTTTTTCGTGAACGCCGGCATCCGCTTTGTCACAGAGATGTGCAAAATGCGTGCTTTCGTAGACCTTTGGGACGAAATCTGCCGTGAGCGTTATGGCGTGGAAGATCCGAAATTTCGCCGTTTCCGCTATGGGGTGCAGGTCAATTCGCTTGGCCTGACCGAACAACAGCCCGAAAATAACGTTTACCGTATTCTCATTGAAATGCTGGCTGTGACGCTTTCGAAAAAGGCCCGCGCCCGTGCCGTGCAATTGCCCGCATGGAACGAAGCGCTCGGCCTGCCCCGGCCCTGGGACCAGCAATGGTCAATGCGCATGCAACAGATCATGGCCCATGAAACCGACCTGTTGGAATTCGACGATCTTTTCGATGGCAACCCAGCGGTCGATGCCAAGGTCGAATTACTTAAAGAAGGCGCGCGCGCCGAATTGGCGAACTTGGACGGAATGGGCGGTGCCATTTCCGCGATTGACTACATGAAAGGCCGTCTGGTCGAAAGCAACGCCGACCGCCTACGCCGGATTGAAAGCGGTGAAACGATCGTGGTTGGTGTTAATAAATGGCAGCAGGGTGCCCCCTCTCCATTGATGACCGGCGCCGGGGATATCATGCAATCCGATCCGGGGGCTGAGGCCGATCAGCTGGCCCGTCTTGAGGCATGGCGCGGGGCGCGGGATGAGGGTGCGGTCAAACAGGCGCTGGCCGATCTGCGCGCCGCAGCCAGTGCGGGCGACAATATCATGCCTGCGTCTATCACCGCGGCCAAAGCCGGTGTCACCACAGGTGAATGGGCCGCACAGATGCGCGCCGTTCACGGAGAATACCGTGGACCAACAGGGGTTTCCGCAGGTCAGTCCAACAGAACCGAAGGGTTGGAAGATTTGCGCGACGCCGTAGATGCCGTCAGCGATCGTTTGGGTCGCAGGCTTAAGTTCCTTGTCGGCAAACCGGGGCTTGATGGCCATTCCAACGGGGCCGAACAAATCGCCGTGCGCGCCCGCGATTGCGGCATGGACATCAGCTATGAAGGCATCCGCCTCACCCCTGCAGAAATTGTTGAAGCGGCCCAAGCAGAAGAGGCCCATGTGGTCGGTCTTTCAATTCTTTCTGGCTCGCATGTGCCGCTGGTCGAAGACCTGATGAAACGTATGCGCGACGCCGGGCTAAACCATATCCCGGTTATCGTCGGCGGTATTATTCCCGAAGCCGATGCAATCCGTTTGCGGGCCGCCGGGGTGGCGCAGGTTTATACGCCAAAGGACTTTGAATTGAACGTCATTATGAACGATATCATAACGCTCGCAGACCCTGCCGCAGTTGCCGCCGAGTGAGTTGACACAAAAATTTTCGTGCAATTAACTATTTCGCTCTATAATTCCCGTACCAGCACAATCTGGAAAAGGAAAAAGCAGATATGGAAAAAGACCTGAAATCCATGAGCCGCAAGGATCTGGAGAAACTTCTGTCGGATGTCAAAAAGGCGTTGCAGGCGGCGCAGACACGCGAGCGGCGTGCTGCACGCAAAGCGGCCGAGAAGGCAGCGGCAGAATATGGCTTTTCCCTCAACGACTTGGCAGACGACAAACCTGAACCAAAGAAAGCGAAAAAGCCGCGCAAGGTTGCTGCTGGGCCGAAATCGAAACCCCAGTTCGCCAATCCCGAAAACTCTTCGCAGACTTGGACTGGAAAAGGCCGCCAACCGAATTGGTTTCTCGCCCAGGTAGAAAACGGCACCGATCCAGACTCGATGCGGCTCTAAACTATTCTCGATTTGCGGGAATTGGACGCCGATGAATTAGATTTCATTGGCGTCTTTTTTTGTGAGAATTCAATTTCCGAAATGAACGCGGCACGGTTTTGCCGGGCCCCATGACGACATCACGTTATCCCCCGGGCGGCCCATCACTACCCTTGTGAACCGCGCGCCTCACAGGCAAAATGCGCCAAACATCAGGAGATAGAAATGACCGTCCATATTGGCGCAAAACCCGGCGATATCGCTGAAACCGTATTGATGCCCGGCGACCCATACCGTGCAAAATGGGCGGCAGAGACCTTTCTTGAAGGGGCCGAACTGGTCAACGAAGTGCGCGGCATGTTGGGCTTTACCGGAACTTGGCGCGGCAACCGTGTAACGATCCAAGGGTCCGGCATGGGCATGCCGTCGCTGTCGATCTACGCCAATGAATTGATGATGGAATATGGCGCCCAGACCTTGATCCGTATTGGTTCGTGCGGGGGAATGCAGCCCCATGTCGGCATTCGCGACGTGATCATCGCCATGACAGCCAGCACAATCACCTCTCCCTCCTCCGGTATTTTTCGTGAGTTGAACTACGCCCCCTGTGCCGATTGGGGGCTTTTGCGCGCTGCTGTGACGGCTGCTGAGAAAATGGATGCCAAAACCCATGTGGGTGGCATCTATTCCTCGGATGTCTTCTATGCCGAACGTCCTGATCTGGATGAGCAGATGGTCCGGCACGGTATTCTGGGCGTCGAAATGGAAGCAGCTGAACTTTATACGCTGGCCGCGCGGCACAAGCGTCGGGCGCTGGCGGTATTAACCGTAAGCGATCATCTGCAGACTGGTGAGGCGTTGCCTTCAGAGGACCGCGAGAAGAGCTTTGGCGATATGGTTGAGATTGCGCTGGAAGCGGCATTTGCCTGAAGGTCACGCCTGCTGAGAGTGCGGACGGTATTTGAAAAAGGATGAAAAGGCGCGGCAAGGTCGCGCCTTTTGCCTTTGTAGTGGTGGATGTTAGGCGCGTTTGTTTGGGCGACACGTTGAGCGCGGCTTACAGGCGCGGTGCATCGAGCCCTTTGAGGCAGCGATCAGGCGGCCCTTCGCTGCGGTAAGCTTCGGCCCCGCAGGCGATGCAGTTGTATTTGCGCAAGCTCCCCTTGTCGCCTGTGCGGTCTTCGCGCCAGCGGCAGTCGCGTGTGGCTGCGTTGCGCCGGGCAAAGATCATCACGACAACGAAGACGATTATGATGACGAATGGCAGGATCATGGTGCAAACCAAAGGCCCGGCGCTTGGCCGGGCCTTGTTGTCAGACGGTGTTGATCAGACGGTCCGTTCGACCATCAGTTTCTTGATATTGGCAATCGCTGCTGCCGGGTTCAGGCCCTTGGGGCAGGTCTTGGCGCAGTTCATGATCGTGTGGCAGCGGTAGAGTTTGAAGGGGTCTTCCAACTCGTCCAGACGCTCGCCCGTGGCTTCATCGCGGCTGTCGATGATCCAGCGGTAGGCGTGCAGCAGCGCTGCTGGCCCGAGGTAGCGGTCGCCGTTCCACCAGTAGCTGGGGCAGGATGTCGAGCAGCAGGCGCACATGATGCACTCATAGAGACCGTCAAGTTTGGCGCGGTCGTCGATCGACTGTTTCCACTCTTTGCGCGGCTCGGGCGTCTCTGTTTCCAGCCAAGGCTGGATGCTGGCGTGCTGGGCGTAGAAGTGGGTCAGGTCAGGGATCAAATCCTTGACCACCGGCATATGCGGCAGCGGGTAGATTTTGACCACGCCGTTGATCTCTTCCATGCCGTAGGTGCAGGCCAGCGTGTTGATCCCGTCGATGTTCATCGCGCAGGAGCCGCAGATGCCTTCGCGGCACGAGCGGCGGAAGGTCAGCGTGGGGTCGATCTCGTTTTTGATCTTGATCAGCGCATCAAGGATCATCGGGCCGCAATCGTCCATATCGACGAAGTAAGTATCCAGCGCAGGGTTTTTCCCGTCGTCTGGGTTCCAACGATAGACATGGAACTCGCGCAGGTTGGTGGCACCTGCAGGCTTGGGCCACGTTTTACCGCTGGTCATGCGGGAGTTTTTTGGAAGCGTCAGTTGAACCATTGTGCGTCTCCTAAAGCGTCATGCCGGCTGCGGGCGCGGCGGCCAGCAGGCAGGATCGGGTCTCGGGGCGCGACAGGATCGTGCGCACGGTGCCCGTTGTGGTGTCCTCCACGCCGACAACAGCGGCGCGGGCCAGTTCGCGCAGTTCCAGCGCGTCGGCATTGTCGATGATGCAATCCGTGAAGGGGGTGATCAGCTGTTTCGGCACCTGCGGGAAGCGGGTGGCCAAAATCTCGGTCACCACGCCTTTGGAGCCTTGGCGGGCGGTGTCATCCACCACCTGCTGCACTTCGACACAGGCCGTGAGCGCCGTGAGGCTGGCTGCAATGAGTACGGTGCGCAGCATCAATACACCCGTGCCTTGGGGGCGATCTTTTTCATGTCGATCCCGCCCTCGTCTTCTTTGGTCAGCGGGTCGAGGTGCACGGCGCGGTAGGTGAGTTTCGCGTCATTGCCTTCGAACCATGCCAGCGAGTGCTTGCGCCATTCGTCGTCGTTGCGATCCGGGTAGTCCTCATGCGCGTGTGCGCCTCGGCTTTCCTTACGCGCGGCGGCGGCGGTGATGGTGGCGGTGGCGTTGGGCATCAGGTTGGTCAGCTCCAGCGTCTCCATCAGGTCCGAGTTCCACACGAGGCTGCGGTCGGTGACATGCAGATCGTTGAGCTTGCCCGCGACCTCGATCATCTTCTCGCGGCCCTCTTCCAGCGTCTTATCGGTGCGGAAGACAGCAGCATCGGCCTGCATGGTCTTTTGCATCTCAAGGCGCAGTTCCGCCGTGGGCGTGCCGCCCTTGGCGTGGCGCAGACCGTCGAAGCGGTCAAAGGCTTTCGCGACGGAGGCCGGGTTTGCCGTTGGCACGGCAGTCTCGGGATCAACGATCTTGGCAGCGCGGATCGCGGCGGCGCGGCCAAAGACCACAAGGTCGATGAGCGAGTTGGAGCCCAAGCGGTTCGCACCATGCACGGAGGCACAGCCCGCCTCGCCCACAGCCATCAGGCCGGGCGCGATGGCGTCGGGGTTGTCCGCCGTTGGGTTCAGCACTTCGCCCCAGTAGTTCGTGGGGATGCCGCCCATGTTGTAGTGCACCGTGGGCAGAACCGGGATCGGCTCTTTCGTCAGGTCCACACCCGCAAAGATACGCGCGGATTCAGAGATGCCCGGCAGGCGCAGGTCCAGCGTTTCGGGTGGCAGGTGGTTCAGGTGCAGGTGGATGTGGTCTTTGTTCTCGCCCACACCACGGCCTTCGCGGATTTCCATGGTCATGCAGCGCGAGACAACGTCGCGGCTGGCGAGGTCTTTATACGTCGGCGCGTAGCGCTCCATGAAACGCTCGCCTTCGGAGTTGGTGAGGTAACCGCCCTCGCCCCGCGCGCCTTCGGTGATCAGGCAACCCGCACCATAGATGCCGGTGGGGTGGAACTGCACGAATTCCATGTCTTGCAGCGGCAGGCCCGCACGGGCCGCCATGCCGCCACCGTCGCCGGTGCAGGTGTGGGCCGAGGTGGCCGAGAAATACGCACGGCCATAGCCGCCGGTCGCCAGCACCACCATCTTGGCGCTGAACAGGTGCATGGTGCCGTCGTCCAGCTTCCAGCAGAGCACGCCTTGGCAAACACCGTCATCCGACATGATGAGGTCGATGGCGAAGTATTCGATGAAGAACTCGGCCTTCTGCTTTAGCGACTGGCCGTAAAGCGTGTGCAGGATCGCGTGGCCGGTCCGGTCAGCGGCGGCACAGGTGCGCTGCACGGGCGGGCCTTCGCCAAATTCAGTGGTGTGGCCGCCAAAGGGGCGCTGGTAGATCTTGCCCTCTTCGGTGCGCGAAAACGGCACGCCGTAGTGTTCCAGCTCGTAAACCGCCTTGGGCGCTTCGCGGGCGAGGTATTCCATCGCATCCGTGTCGCCCAGCCAGTCAGAGCCTTTGACCGTGTCATACATATGCCACTGCCAGTTGTCCGGTCCCATGTTGCTCAGCGACGCCGCAATGCCGCCCTGCGCCGCTACGGTGTGCGAGCGGGTTGGGAAAACCTTGGAGATACAAGCCGTGCGCAGCCCCTGCTCCGCCATGCCCAATGTCGCGCGCAGGCCAGCACCGCCTGCCCCCACCACGACAACGTCATATTCGTGGGTTTCATATTCATATGCTGCCATTTAATCGGTCTCCCGTTTGGGCGGATTGTTTACAGGGCGAGCTTGGCAATGGCGAAGACGCCGACTGCTGCTGCGCCGTAGCTGATGATGGTCATCACGATGATGGCGATTTTATTGGCAAGGCCGTGGACATAGTCCTCGATCAGCACCTGCACGCCGTCATTGAAGTGCTTGAAGCCTACGATCAGCGTCAGCGCCGCCACGATGGCCGGGAAAGGCCGCGCGTAATAGGCGAGGATTTCCTCATAGGTGCCGCCAAGGGCACTGCCGAAGGTAAAGACGAAAAGCGGGATCAACACCAAAAGTGCCAGCGAGGAGACTTTCATCGCCCAGAAATGCGCGGTGCCGGTTTTGGCCGAGCCGAGGCCGAGGGCGCGTTTGCGGTCTGTCATATAAGCCATTGTTTCGCTCCTCAAACGATGATGACGGTCAGGACGGTCAGGACGACTGACCCGATCAGCGCGGCGATGCCCAGCTTCTCAGCGGTCGGCACGTCAAGCATGCGGCCCGTGTCCCAGATCAGGTGCCGGATGCCGGCGAGCGTGTGATACCACAGGCCCAAGAGCGACAGGGTGAAGACCAAGTCACCGAACCAGCTGGTCATGATCCCGTTAACCGTATCGAAATACTCAACCGACGTGGCCGCGGCGAGGAACCACCAGACGATCAGCAGCGCGGTGATCAGCATCGCGTTGCCAGTGATCCGCGTGAGGATCGAAGTCATGGAGGTCAATTGCGGGCGGTAGATTGTCATATGCGGGGAAAGCGGGCGGTTACCCCGGTTCACATCGGCCATGGCGCGGTCCTTTGTCCTGTGCTTTGCATCTTGATAGCGGTTTTTACGGGACTGTCACGGGGAACTCCCGAGAATCTGCGGGATTTGGCCGGTCATTTAGCGGAAAAATGATGGGCTGCGGCTTTAGGGTGCATATTTGTGATCACAGCAGATTGACGTGTGATCACAAACGGGACCACCACATGCCCCAACGAAAAAAGCGCGCCCCAAGGGACGCGCTTTTCAATCTCAAGCCATGAATGGCTTACGCGAGGCTTTCGTCGATGCCTTTGCAGGCTTCAACCAGACCTTTAACCGCGGTCACGGAATTGTCGAACATGGTCTGCTCGTCTTTGTTCATCGAAATCTCGACAACACGCTCAATACCACCGGCGCCGATCACTGTGGGCACGCCCACGTAGAAACCGTTCAGACCGTAGGCGCCGTCAACATAGGCGGCGCAAGGCAGCACGCGTTTTTGGTCTTTCAGATAGCTTTCCGCCATCTCAATCGCGGAAGTCGCGGGCGCGTAGAAAGCCGAACCAGTTTTCAGCAGGCCAACGATTTCGGCACCGCCGTCACGGGTACGCTGCACGATCGCATCGAGCTTGTCTTGCGTGGTCCAGCCCATCTTTACCAGATCAGGCAGCGGAATACCGGCAACCGTGGAATAACGCACCAGCGGCACCATCGTGTCGCCATGACCGCCCAACACGAATGCGGTGACGTCTTTCATGGACACGTTGAACTCGGAGGCGAGGAAGTGGCGGAAGCGTGCGGAATCAAGCACACCTGCCATGCCGCAGACTTTTTCATGCGGCAGGCCGGAGAATTCGCGCAGCGCCCAGACCATCGCATCGAGCGGGTTGGTAATGCAGATCACGAAAGCGTCGGGGGCGTGCTTGGCAATGCCCTCACCCACGGACTTCATGACTTTGAGGTTGATGCCCAGCAGGTCATCGCGGCTCATGCCCGGCTTGCGGGCCACACCAGCAGTTACGATGCAAACATCTGCGCCTGCGATATCGGCATAATCTTGAGTGCCCGACATGGTGGCGTCGAACTTGCCCGACGGGCCCGACGACGCGATATCGAGAGCTTTGCCCTCGGGTGTCCCCTCGGCGATGTCGAACAGGACAACGTCGCCCAGTTCTTTCAATGCTGCGAGATGGGCGAGAGTGCCGCCGATTTGCCCCGCGCCAATAAGCGCTATCTTGGGTCTGGCCATGGTCATGTCTCCGACAGAGGTTTCATTTGCGCCGGAGATACCGAAATGCACCGTCCCGTGCAAGTTGCAGCATTGCACAGCGGCTAAACCCTGCTCTTGCCACGAAAAAGGCCGCCCCGAAGGGCGGCCAATTGCTGAAACTCAGGGGTAGATATTAGTCGCCCTGGTACTCTGGCTGCGATTCCAGACGCTCTTCGGTGCTGTCGATGTAGATACGTACATCATCACCTTCGACGTTTTTCAGAACCTGCAGTTCGTCAAATGTTACGGCAACTGGCTTTTCGCCGAGACCAAGGAAACCACCAACGTTGATGACAACACGGTCGATTTTGCCGTTGTCGCCGATCAGCAGCGTGTCGATTTCACCGACTGTTTCGTCGTTGGCACCATATACATAGGAACCTTCCAGATCATCGGCAGACATCTGTTCGATCATGCCAACTTCGGCAGCGGCATAGCCTTCACGCTCAACTTCGGGGCGCGGCAGCAGTTCACGCTCAACAGTTTCGTCGCCGGTGATCACGGTGGTGTTGGCTTCCGCTTCGTTGACAGCTTCTTCTGTCTCAGCTTCGGCATTCTCCATCATGGTTTCGGCTTCTGTTGCCATTTCCTTAGATTCGGCTTCTACTTCGTTGGCCATCTCTTCGGTCTCGGCTTCGACGTTCTCAGCCGCGTTCTCGGCGTCTTGTGCCAATTCCTCGGTCTCGGCTTCTACTTCGTTGGCCATTTCCTCGGTTTCGGTTTCGGCGTTTTTAGTTACGACTGTGACGTTATCGTCGGTCTTAGTCATAGCTTCGTTGTTCATCGCCTTGCCGTCCATCATGGGACGTTCGAATTCAGGCGCCTGCTCAAGCATCTCTTTCGAGGTGTTTACGACGAGGAAACGATCGCCGTCTTCGTCGGTCAGGATTTTGATCTTGTCCATGGAGATGGACACGTCACGCTCGCCCATACCAAGGAAGCCGCCAATGCCGAGGATCACGGCAGTCACGTCACCGTCTTGGGTTACAATGATGTCATTGATTTCACCGATGTCATCCCACTCTTTTTCAGCGTCCGCTGCGAGGGTTGCGTCGGCTTCAACTTCGGCTTCCGCGTTGTAAATACGCATGCCGATCAGGTCGGAGGCGAGGAAGTCTGTCTGCTCAATGGCGACGTTGCCGAAGCCTTCGGAATGTGCGTCAGCAAAGGCCGCGCCGGTCATGGTCAGTACGATGGCCGTGGTGCTCAGAAAACGTTTCATTGTAATACTCCTTCCAATGAGCGAGTGTTGTTCGCTCTTCTGCAACCACAACCCGAATGGCCTCATCCAGTTCCACGGCTGAACAAATAAATGACGCGGCACACAGACACCCGGACATAGGAAGGGCGGCCCATGGCCGCCCTGTGCATTCCGCAGAACTCGTGTATTCCAAAGTCAGGGCTCGCGTTAGGCGTCCTTGCCCTTCGCGGGTAGCCCTTCGGCCAATTCTTCGAACCCCTGCCCTGACGCCACAAGACAGGTAACTCCGTTGGTGCCAGTCACGGTGATCGTCCAGCTTCCTGTCTGATCAGAAGCAAAAACCTCAATCACTGCGTTGTCCTCGCCCAGCCCCATGGATTGCCGCGTTTCGCCATATCCATCGGCCAACCGCAGCACCACATGATCGCGCGGAGCGCAGCTGCGAGGGGTCTGCGCTTCGGTTGTGGTGGCCAGCACCAAAGCCGACGCCGCGGTAAGGGCCGCAAGATGAATGATCTTCATTAAACGTGTCATAGCTTCTGCCTTCGCATCAAAAGGCGTGGCCCTAAGGACTGGCAATGCGCGGTCTTCCGCATCACCCCGCGGGCGGCCTTGGTTGAAATGACTGCATCTGTGCGATGGGATGGATCGGCAGATGCGATGTAGAGCAGACTGCGCCTCAGTACTAAAGGAGTGGTTAACCCGCCGTCCGGAACCGCCGCGCCCCTAGGTTCGCTGCGTCGCGGCATATTTGACCTTGAAGTTTTCGCACAAAAATGCCCCTCTGCACGCAACAATGTTAGGCGGCCAATGCGCCGCCCTGCCCAAGGAGCCTCACATGACCGCCACCACCCGTCCGCTTCGTTCCGTCCTCTATATCCCCGGCTCCAAGCCGCGCGCCCTCGATAAGGCGCGCGGTCTGGCCTGCGACGCGGTGATTTTTGATCTCGAAGACGCGGTTTCACCTGATGAGAAGACCGCCGCCCGCGATACGCTGGCCGAGGCATTGGCAACGGGCGGCTACGGTGCGCGGATGCGCGTGGTGCGCATCAATGGGCTGGACACAGAATGGGGCGCTGATGACGCCCGCGCCGCCGCCGCGATGAAACCCGACGCGATTTTGCTGCCTAAGGTCGGCTCCCCCCCCGACCTTGAAGCTCTGACCGAGATTGTCGGCGACATCCCCCTCTGGGCGATGATGGAAACTCCGGGCGCGATGCTGAACGCCGCCGCCATCGCCGGGCATCGCCAGCTGCAGGCGATGGTCATGGGCACAAACGATCTGGCCAAAGACCTGCAAACCCGCTTCCGCCCCGACCGCCTGCCGCTGGTCACCGGCCTCGGCCTCTGCCTGCTGGCCGCCAAGGCGCATGGCGTGGCGATCATCGATGGCGTTTATAATGCGTTCAAGGACGAAGACGGGCTGCGCGCCGAATGCGACCAAGGCCGCGACATGGGTTTTGACGGCAAAACACTGATCCACCCGGCGCAGCTTGATATCGCCAATGCCGCCTTCACCCCCTCGGAAGACGAAGCCACCCTCGCCCGCCGCCAAATCGACGCCTATGAAGAAGCGCAAGCCGCCGGCCAAGGTGTCGCGGTCGTTGATGGCAAGATTGTCGAAAATCTCCATGTTGCCACCGCCCGCGAAACACTGGCAAAACTGGAGGCAATCACAGCCATGACCCCGGAGTCCTCCTCATGACCATTCTCATCCTCGGCCTGATCCTTTGGATCGGCGCCCACCTCTTCAAACGCCTGATGCCCGCACAACGCGCCCAACTGGGCAGCGCAGGCCGCGGCGCGGTGACGGCGGCGCTCGTCGTGGCACTGGCCCTCATCATCTGGGGCTATCGCACAGCCGAGTTCATCCCGGTCTGGAACCCGCCCAGCTTCTTTACCCATATCAACAACCTGCTGATGCTACTGGCCTTCTGGGTCTTCGGCTCAAGTGCGGCCAAAGGTGCCAAAGCATGGCCCGCCTATAAAACCCGCCACCCGCAACTGCTGGCGGTCAAGATCTGGGCCACCGCCCACCTGCTGGTCAACGGCGACCTTGCCGCGATCCTGCTCTTTGGCACCATGCTCGGCTGGGCCGTGAGCGAAGTCATCCTCATCAACCGCGCCG
Source organism: Sulfitobacter indolifex (assembly GCF_022788655.1). NCBI lineage: Bacteria > Pseudomonadati > Pseudomonadota > Alphaproteobacteria > Rhodobacterales > Roseobacteraceae > Sulfitobacter > Sulfitobacter indolifex. The sequence continues at coordinate 2,500,013 of NZ_CP084951.1, forward strand.
AGCCAAACTGGACCCCTCCGCCTCGCGCGGGCCGCGCCACCTATATCCGCCTGATCGTCATCTCCGCGATCATGTTCGCTCTTGTCGCCGCCATCCACATGTGGCTGGGCGTCATCCCCTTCCCCCATTAACCCGGAGCCTGCCATGAAAGTTTACCGCTTCCTCTCCGAAGAGGACACATCCGCCTTTTGTCACAAGGTCACCGACGCGCTGAACAAGGGATGGGAGCTTTACGGCACCCCGACCCAGACATGGGACCACAAAGCCGGGGTCATGCGCTGCGGCCAAGCCGTGATCAAAGATGCCCCCGGCACCTATTCGCCAGACACCAAACTGGGTGCGCAGTGATGAGCAAAACCAACCGGGGCCGCTTTTTTGAGGACTACCAACTGGGCGAGGTGCTGCACCACGCCGTGCCCCGCACGGTTGGAGAAGGCGAACGCGCGCTCTATCATGCGCTCTACCCCGCGCGTCACGCGCTCTATTCTGCGGACAGTTTTGCACAATCTAGCGGGCTTAAGGCCAGCCCCCTCGACGATCTGATCGCCTTTCACATCGTCTTTGGCAAAACCGTGCCGGATGTTTCGCTTAATGCAGTGGCCAACCTTGGCTATGCGCAGGGCCGCTGGCTACTGCCGGTCTGGCCTGGCGACACGCTGCGTGCAGAGAGTGAGGTCATTGGCCTCAAGCAGAACTCCAACGGCAAGACCGGCGTTGTCTGGGTCCGCACCACGGGGCTGAACCAACACAACGAGAAGGTGTTGGAATACGTCCGCTGGGTGATGGTGCGCAAAGGCAATCTGGATGCCGCAGCGCCCGAGACAACCGTGCCTGACCTGCCCGACGTCCTGACTGTCGAGCAGCTTAGGGTGCCAGAGGGGCTGGACTTCACCCACTACGATTTCGCCCATGCCGGAGAGCCGCACCGCTGGGGCGATTACGAAGTGGGTGAAAAGATCGACCACGTCGATGGCGTGACGGTCGAAGAAGCCGAGCACATGATCGCCACGCGCCTGTGGCAAAACACGGCGAAAGTGCACTTTGACACCTCTGCCAGGCCCGACGGGTCTCGCCTGATCTACGGCGGTCATGTCATCTCAATGGCGCGGGCGTTGTCGTTCAACGGGCTGGCCAATGCGCAGATGATTGCGGGCCTTAACGGTGGCGCGCATGCGAACCCTTGCCTCTCGGGCGACACGATCCGCGCATGGACCGAAGTGCTCGACAAAGCCGAGACAGCAGCCCCCGGTGTCGGGGCAATCCGTCTACGGTTGGTCGCCACCAAAGGCGGCGCCCCTTTTGAGTTGCGCGATGAGGCGGGCAAATACCGCCCGGAGGTTCTCCTTGACCTCGACTACTGGGCGCTCATGCCGCGCTAAAACGCTGGCCCGACCAGACGGTCGGGCCGCCTATCCCCCCTTTTACAAGCAAAAATCAGCCGATTCGGACGGGCTGAGCGCATTTGTGATCACACGCATTTGACGTGTGATCACAAATGCCATTTTTAGCTGGTCAAACCCAACTTTCTCGGAAAAAACCCTTACAGGAACGAGAGTCACCCCCATACTAAGGGGCAACTGGAACAGAAACGGGACCGTTTTTCATGAACATCCACGAATATCAGGCGAAAGCCCTCCTGCGCAGCTATGGCGCCCCTGTCTCCGACGGCCGTGTCGTGCTTAAGGCCGAAGACGCCAAGACCGCCGCTGGCGAGATGGACGGCCCGCTTTGGGTGGTCAAAGCGCAAATCCACGCAGGTGGGCGCGGCAAAGGCAGCTTTAAAGAAGCCGGCGCTGGCGAAAAAGGCGGCGTGCGCCTGACCAAATCCGTGGAAGAAGCGGCAGAAGAAGCCAAAAAAATGCTGGGCAAGACGCTGGTCACGCACCAGACCGGCCCCGCAGGCAAACAGGTTAACCGCATCTACATCGAAGACGGCTCCGACATTGAGCGTGAGTTGTACCTCGCGCTGTTGGTCGACCGTCAGACCAGCCGCATCTCATTCGTCTGCTCCACCGAAGGCGGCATGGACATCGAAGAAGTCGCCGACGCGACACCTGAGAAAATCCTCAGCTTCTCCGTCGATCCGGCCACCGGCTATCAGCCTTTCCACGGCCGCCGCGTTGCATTCTCGCTGGGCCTCGAAGGCACAGCCGTCAAACAATGCGTCAAGCTGATGGGTCAGCTTTACCAAGCCTTCATCGAGAAGGACATGGAGATGCTTGAGATCAACCCGCTGATCGTCATGCCCGGCAACGACCTGAAAGTGCTCGACGCGAAGGTCAGCTTCGACGGCAACGCGATGTACCGTCAGCCCGACGTCGCCAACCTGCGTGACGAGACCGAAGAAGACAGCAAAGAACTCGAAGCCTCCAAATACGACCTGAACTACATCGCACTCGATGGCGAGATTGGCTGTATGGTCAACGGCGCGGGCCTCGCCATGGCGACGATGGACATCATCAAGCTCTACGGTGCCGAGCCTGCCAACTTCCTTGACGTGGGCGGTGGTGCGACCAAAGAGAAAGTCACCGAAGCCTTCAAAATCATCACATCTGATGAGAACGTCAAAGGCATCCTCGTGAACATCTTCGGCGGCATCATGCGCTGCGACGTCATCGCCGAAGGCGTTGTCGCTGCGGTGAAAGAAGTCGGTCTGAAAGTGCCGCTGGTTGTCCGCCTCGAAGGCACCAACGTCGAAGAAGGCAAAGCGATCATCAACAACTCCGGTCTTGATGTTATCGCCGCTGATGACCTGAAAGACGGCGCTCAGAAAATCGTGAAAGCGGTTAAGGGCTAAACTGCCTGGTCGGCCACCCCTGCCCAGCGTTTGGGGTGGCCGATACCACCGTCTTTGCCGCCCCGCTGCGGCAGGGGCATTCCGGCCTAGCAATGTCGCGCAAACCTAAGAATGCAACGAGGTCAGCATGGATCAATCTCCCAAATCCTCCCCCGTTCTCGCGGGTATTGCGCTATTTGGGGCCGGGCTTTTGATCCGTCAGTGGCAACCCGATGCCCTGCGGCTGCCCGAGCCTGAGAACAAAAAACGCCTCGACCGGGGTCTGTCCCGCGCAGCGCGCAAATCGCGTGACGGCTTGGCGATGATCTTGCCGTCCAACCTCACCGGTTCCATTGGCCGGAGCCTGATGGTGATGGGCGCCGGTTTGTTGGCCCTGCGCGCTCTCGATTTTCTCGCCGACGATAACGAGCGTCTTTACTGATGTCGCTGATGCCACCCCTCCTTCTGACCGGCCTTCTGGCTGGCCCCGCTTTTGGCGGGCCGGAAGAGGTGGCGATCTCGAACTTTAATGACTGGTGCTTCAAGGCTGGCCAGACCGAGGCGCAAGCCCGAGCTAATATGACCGCCGATGAGGCACCTTTCGCCCTCTCCTTCTGGGACGACAGCCTAGAGCCACGCCCCGACAACGCCCCACATGGCGTAGAGCGGCGCTGCGAAGTGGCTTTTGACGGCGACCACACCGCCGCGGCCATCACCGCCCTGCGTGCGCAAATGGCCACCCCGCCCGTCTTTGGCGATGCGATCCCCCTGCCCGACACCCATAGCGCCGCCCCCGGCACCGCGTTGATCGAGGGCCGTGAATTGCTGCGTGGTCGCGTGGCAGTCGTGCATGTTGGCACGCGCAGCGCTAATGCCGCCATGCAGACTTTCATGGCCGTTGACCGGCTCTATGATGGTCTTGGACTGCCCAAGGAGGTGTCGCAATGACCTCCTCTCAACGCCAGGGCTGGACCCTTTTGCTGACACTGGGGCTGGCCTTTGCCATGCAGATGTTCACCGTGAACACACTGCCCGTCACCACTCAGGAAACTTTGCTCGCGGAAGGTGGCTTTTACGAAAGCCTTTCCGTTGTGGGCTATGGGCTCTGCATCGCAGCGCTGATCTGGACGTTACGCGGCGCGGTTCTGCGGGTCTGGTACCTGCCGCTGGTGCTGGCCGTTATGGCAGCACGCGAGCTCGACCTCGACAAATCGCTGTTCACCCGCGGCCTGTTTAAGGCCCGGCAATATACCGGCGACGACGTACCACTGGGCGAGCGACTGATCGCAGCGCTGATCCTCGTAATTATCATCTGTGCAATCCTGCTGATGCTGTGGCGCCACGTCCGGCCTTTCTTTGCCGCCCTATTTCAGGGGCGCGCATGGGCCGGGGCCGTGTTGCTCGGGATCGGCTTCACCATCCTTTACAAACTACTCGACGGCATCGCCCGCAAACTCGCCCCCTTGGGGATCGAGATTTCTGCCGATGCCGAACGCACCGCTTTCGTCGTCGAGGAGATCGGGGAGCTTGGCATCCCGGTCATGTTCCTCGCCGCCATCCTGCTGTGGCCCGGCGCACCGCCTGCCACGGCGCATCCCACCAACCGGGCGCATCGCGCCTGACGCCCCCGGGGCCCGCCCCCGGGATCAAATATCACCGACCAAGGAAGAAATCATGGCCGTACTAGTCAACGAAAACACCAAAGTCATCTGTCAGGGTCTGACCGGCTCGCAGGGGACGTTCCACACCGAACAGGCCATTGCTTATGGCACCAAGATGGTTGGCGGCGTCACGCCCGGCAAAGGCGGTCAGACGCATCTCGACCTGCCCGTGTTCAACTCCGTCCACGAAGCCAAGCACGTGACCGAGGCGAACGCCTCCGTGATCTACGTCCCGCCCCCCTTCGCAGCGGATTCGATCCTTGAGGCGATCGACGCCGAGATGGAATTGATCGTCTGCATCACCGAAGGCATCCCGGTTCTGGACATGGCCCGCGTTGCCCGCGCGCTCCAAGGCTCCAAATCGCGCCTGATCGGCCCGAACTGCCCCGGTGTCATCACGCCTGACGCCTGCAAAATCGGCATCATGCCCGGCCACATCCACCGTCGCGGCTCGGTCGGTGTTGTGTCGCGCTCGGGCACGCTGACCTATGAGGCGGTCAAGCAGACCACCGACATGGGCCTTGGCCAGTCCTCTGCCGTTGGCATCGGTGGCGACCCCATCAAAGGGACCGAGCATATCGACGTGCTGGAAATGTTCCTTGCTGACCCCGAGACACAGTCGATCATCATGATCGGCGAAATCGGCGGCTCCGCCGAAGAGGAAGCAGCACAGTTCCTTGCCGACGAAAAGAAAAAAGGCCGCTGGAAGCCGACCGCTGGTTTCATCGCGGGCCGCACGGCCCCTCCCGGCCGCCGCATGGGCCACGCAGGCGCGATTGTCGCCGGTGGCAAAGGCGACGCGGAAAGTAAGATCGAAGCGATGAAAGAAGCCGGTATCGTTGTGGCTGACAGCCCCGCGACACTGGGCGAAGCGGTCAAAGAAGCGATCGATAAGGGCTAACCCCCCCTCCGGTCTTGCGGCCCCCCTTCCGGTGCCGCAAGACCCCACGACCCCTATGCCTACGGTCCCAACCCACACGAGGTACTCTCATGACCGACCAACCCGCCAACGAACAATTCCGCGCCTCCTCCTTCATGGAAGGCGAAAACGCAGAGTATCTTGAGGCGATGTACGCCCGCTATGCCAACGATCCCAACGCGGTCGATGGCGCTTGGCAGGAATTTTTCGCGGCGATGGGCGACGACGCCGAAACCGCGCAGGCCGAGGCCGCTGGCCCGTCTTGGGCGCGCCGCGATTGGCCGCCTGCACCTGCGGGCGAAGTGATGGGCGCGTTGACGGGCGTCTGGCCCGAACCTGCCGAAGCACAAGCCGCTGGCGACAAGATTAAAGCCAAAGCCGCCGAGAAGGGGGTTGAGGTTTCCGACGCACAGGTCAAGCAAGCCGTGCTCGACAGCATCCGCGCGCTCATGCTGATCCGCGCCTACCGCATCCGGGGCCATTTGGCTGCCGACCTTGATCCGCTTGGCATGCGCGAGACCGGCAACCAGCCCGAGCTTGACCCGAAGTCTTACGGTTTCACTGACGCTGACATGGACCGCCCGATCTTTATCGATCAGGTGCTGGGCCTTGAAGTGGCGACAATGAAGCAGATCGTCGACATCGTGCGCTCAACCTACTGCGGCACCTTCGCGCTGCAATACATGCATATCTCCGACCCCGAGCAGGCCGGCTGGTTGAAAGAGCGGATCGAAGGCTACGGCAAAGAAATTCAGTTCACTAAGGAAGGCCGCAAGGCGATCCTGAGCAAACTTGTCGAGGCCGAGGGCTTTGAGAAGTTTCTCCACGTCAAATACATGGGCACCAAGCGCTTTGGCCTTGATGGCGGCGAAAGCCTTGTCCCGGCGATGGAGCAAATCATCAAGCGCGGCGGCCAGTTGGGTGTCAAAGACATCGTCATCGGCATGCCCCACCGGGGCCGTTTGTCGGTCCTCGCCAATGTGATGCAGAAACCCTACCGCGCGATCTTTAACGAATTCCAAGGCGGCAGCTTTAAACCTGACGATGTGGACGGTTCGGGCGATGTGAAATACCACCTCGGCGCGTCCTCAGACCGTGAGTTTGATGGCAATTCGGTTCACCTGTCGCTGACCGCCAACCCCTCGCACTTGGAGGCGGTGAACCCCGTCGTGTTGGGCAAGGTCCGCGCCAAGCAGGACCAGCTGAACGACAAGGACCGTACGGCGGTGATGCCAATCCTGCTGCACGGCGATGCGGCCTTTGCGGGCCAGGGCGTCGTGGCGGAGTGTTTCGCGCTTTCGGGCCTCAAGGGCCACAAAACCGGCGGCACCATGCATATCGTGGTGAACAACCAAATCGGCTTCACCACCGCGCCGCATTTCTCGCGCTCCTCGCCCTATCCCACCGACAACGCGCTGGTGGTTGAGGCGCCGATCTTCCACGTCAACGGCGACGACCCCGAAGCGGTCGTGCACGCCGCCCGCGTGGCCACCGAATTCCGTCAGAAGTTCCACAAAGACGTGGTCATCGACCTCTTCTGCTACCGCCGCTTTGGTCACAACGAAGGCGACGAGCCGATGTTTACCAACCCGGTGATGTACAAGAGCGTCAAGAAACAGAAAACCACGCTGAGCCTTTATACCCAGCGTCTGGTCGCCGATGGTCTGATCCCCGAAGGGGAGATTGAGGACATGAAGACCGCCTTCCAGAACCATCTGGGCGCGGAATTTGAAGCGGGCAAAGACTACCGTCCGAACAAGGCCGATTGGCTGGACGGCAAGTGGTCACACATGGACAAAAAGAAAAAGTCCTACCAGCGCGGCAAGACGGCCATCGCACCCGAAACCCTGCAGGAAGTCGGCAAGGCGCTCACCACCGCGCCCGACAAATTCCCGCTGCACAAGACCATCGGTCGTCTGCTCGAAGCGAAAAAGGCGATGTTCGAAAGCGGTGAAGGTTTTGACTGGGCCACTGCTGAGGCAATGGCCTTCGGCTCCCTGCTGACCGAGGGCTACAAGGTCCGCCTGTCTGGCCAAGACAGCACGCGCGGCACCTTTAGCCAGCGGCATTCGGCATTCGTCAACCAAGACAACGAAGACCGCTACTACCCGCTGAACCACATCCGCGAGGGTCAGGCCGAGTATGAGGTCATCGACTCGATGCTCAGCGAGTATGCGGTGCTGGGCTTTGAATATGGCTACTCGCTGGCCGAGCCCAATGCGCTGACGCTCTGGGAGGCTCAGTTTGGTGACTTCGCCAACGGCGCGCAGATCATGTTTGACCAGTTCATCTCAAGCGGTGAAAGCAAATGGCTGCGGATGTCGGGCCTCGTCTGCCTGATGCCGCATGGCTATGAGGGTCAGGGGCCCGAGCACTCTTCTGCCCGTCTGGAGCGTTTCCTCACCATGTGTGGGGGCGACAACTGGATCGTGGCGAACTGCACCACGCCCGCCAACTACTTCCACATCCTGCGCCGCCAGCTGCACCGCAGCTACCGCAAGCCGCTGATGTTGATGACGCCCAAGTCACTGCTGCGCCACAAGCTTGCGGTGTCCAACGCGGATGATTTCACCACCGGGTCGAGCTTCCACCGAGTTCTGTGGGATGACGCCCAAAAGGGCCATTCCGACACCAAGCTGGTCGCGGATGACAAGATCAAGCGCGTGGTGATGTGTTCGGGCAAGGTCTATTACGACCTGCTGGAAGAACGCGACGCGCGCGGCATCAACGACGTCTATCTCCTGCGGTTCGAGCAGTTCTATCCCTTCCCCGCGCAATCGGCGGTCAAGGAACTGGAACGCTTCAAAGGGGCCGAGATGATCTGGTGCCAAGAAGAGCCCAAAAACCAAGGTGCGTGGTCCTTCATCGAGCCAAATATCGAATGGGTTCTGGGCCGCATCGACGCCAAACATGGCCGCGCCTCCTATGTGGGCCGCGCCACCGCCGCCTCGCCCGCCACGGGTCTGGCCAGCCAGCACAAAGCACAACAAGCCGCCCTCGTCGACGAGGCGCTGACCATCAAAGGAAACTAAACCATGACAAGCGAAGTACGCGTACCCACGCTGGGCGAATCCGTCACCGAAGCCACCGTTGCCACATGGTTCAAGAAGCCCGGCGATACCGTCGCGGTGGATGAAATGCTCTGTGAGTTGGAAACCGACAAAGTCACCGTCGAAGTGCCCAGCCCCGTCGCTGGCACCCTGAGCGAGATCGTCGCGCAAGAAGGCGAAACCGTCGGCGTTGATGCCCTGCTGGCCAATGTCAGCGAAGGCGATTCTGGCTCTGCCGCCGCGCCGAAAGCCAAAGAAGCCGCAAAAGACGACGCAGCCGCCTCCCAGTCCGACCGTGGCGGCGATGCGCCCAAGGCGATCGACGCAGGCTCGGCGGATGTGGCCGCGCGCGAAGGTGAAACCATCGAGGTCAAAGTGCCCACACTGGGTGAGTCGGTCACCGAAGCGACCGTCAGCACTTGGTTCAAGAAGGTCGGCGACAAAGTCGAAGCCGATGAAATGCTCTGCGAGCTGGAAACCGACAAAGTCAGCGTCGAAGTGCCCGCGCCCGCCGCTGGCGTGTTGGCCGAAATCCTCGCCGACGAAGGCAGCACCGTTGAAGCCTCCGCCACTCTGGCCGTCCTGACCTCCGGTGCAGGCGCTGCCGCTCCCAAGGGCGAAGACGCGAAATCCGGTGCTGGGGCCGCGCCTGAAACCAAATCTGCCGATGGGAAAGACGTCGAAGACGCGCCCTCGGCCAAGAAAGCCATGGCCGAGGCCGGCATCAGCCGTGATCAGGTCACAGGCTCAGGCCGCGATGGCCGGGTGATGAAAGAAGACGTGGCCAAAGCCATCGCCGCTGGCACCTCCGCCGCGCCGAAAGCCGACGCCAAGCCCGCTGCACCGCGCGCGGCGTCTGCTCCCGATGACGCGTCGCGCGAAGAGCGGGTCAAGATGACCCGCCTCAAGCAAACCATGGCGCGTCGTCTCAAGGAAGCCCAAAACACCGCCGCGATCCTGACCACCTTCAACGAGGTCGACATGACCGAGGTCATGGAGCTGCGGAACACCTACAAGGCTGATTTCGAAAAGAAACACGGCGTCCGCATGGGCTTTATGTCGTTCTTCACCAAGGCTTGCTGCCACGCACTGAAGGAAATCCCCGAGGTCAACGCCGAGATCGACGGCACCGACATCATCTACAAGAACTACGTCCACATGGGCGTCGCCGCGGGCACGCCCACGGGCCTTGTGGTGCCGGTGATCAAAGACGCCGACGCGATGTCATTCGCCGAGATCGAAAAGGCCGTGAACGCCATGGGCAAGAAAGCCCGTGACGGCAAGCTGACCATGGCCGACATGACCGGCGGCACTTTCACCATCTCGAACGGCGGCGTCTACGGCTCGCTGATGACCGCGCCGATCCTGAACCCGCCACAGTCCGGCATCCTCGGCATGGCGAAAATTCAGGACCGCCCGATGGCGATCAACGGCGAAGTCGTGATCCGTCCGATGATGTATATCTCGCTCAGCTATGACCACCGGATCATTGACGGCAAAGGCGCGGTCACCTTCCTCGTCCGCGTCAAAGAGATGCTCGAAGATCCGCGCCGTCTGTTGATGGATCTGTGATAGGATGAAACGAGGTCAGCCTTCCAATGTGCTATTCTCCGAAATGACGGAGGCTGACCTCAATACCTATATCGACACACTCTACTCTGAGAAGGAAAATTTCTGGAAGTCCACAGAGCAAGAGAGCGATCGTGGACTGGCGCTAGTTTGCATGGCGTATTTGGAAGGTAAGCTTGAAGATTGCCTATTCGAATATATGGATCGATCACCTGAAGCGCGTGAACTCTTAAAGCCATCCGGACCACTTGGTACCATGGTCGCCCGGATAAATATGTGCATTTGCCTTAAGATCATTCATCGAAATACTGGACGAATGCTCCGCGTCGCAGCGAAAATTAGAAATGAATTTGCGCACACATTTCAGGCTACCTTCGACGACAGCCCAGTTAAGGAGCTTAGTATTTCGCTCCTGTCCGATTTCAACGTGGAGAATAAGCCAAGCGACGCGAGAACTTGCTTTTCAGTTGCCATGCTTATGCTCGACAAGCACCTTTGGCCGCGGCCGATGGAAGTTGCTATATATCGAGAAAAGTTGCCGGATGGTATTCCGACATTTATCTCAGCACCTGACGATGCCTGAACCGAAACCGGGAGCATTAACTTGACCGAAACAACCCTCCTCGCCGCCTATGGCCTTCTGGTCATGCTGACGATCCTGCTGCAAGTGCTGGGCGCGACCCGGCAGTTGTCGATGGGCTATCTCATGTCCTCTCGCGATGAGACCCGCACCACTACCGGTATGACCGCCCGTCTGGGCCGCGCAGTTGATAACTCCGTCGTGGCCATGGCGCTTTTCGCGCCTGCCGTGTTGCTGGTCGAGATGCTGGGCCGCAACAACAACGCCACGCTGCTGGCCGCCCAAGTCTTCCTGCTGGCGCGGATCATCTATGTGATCGTCTACGCACTCGGCGTGCCGACAATCCGCACGCTGGCATGGCTCGCAGGCTACGCCGCCACCGCGGTCCTTTATTTCCACGCGCTCTGAAAGGGCATTCAAATGCAGATGATCTGCCACTTCGACGTTACCGACTTCGCCGCTTGGAAAAGCGCCTTCGACGCTGACGCCGAAGCGCGCCGCACTGCCGGGCTGTCGGTACTGCAAATCTGGAAACACGCCGATAGCAGCGCCAAAGCAACTGTCCTGCTTAATGTCAACGATCGCAAAAGAGCCGAGGAATGGATCACCCGCTCCGACGCCCTCAGCAGCGATGACAACGGCACCGTGACCAACGCGACAGCCGTCTTTGTGAAATCCGCATGACCACCGAACTGACCGTCCTGACCCTTGCAGCCCTGCTGCAAGGAGTGCAATTCGTGGTCTACGCCGTGCCCGCCAACCGTGAGCTTGGCCCCGGTTATACCATGTCTGCCCGCGACCGTGATCCGTCGCGCGCACTGTCGGACCGCACTGCCCGACTGGGCCGCGCGCTTGATAACCACTTCGAAGGGCTGATCCTTTTCGGCATCGCCGTGGGCGTGGTGCAGATGTCAGCCCAGAACACCGCTTTCACCGCGGCCTGCGCGTGGGTCTATCTCATCGCCCGCGTGCTTTACGCCCCCGCCTATGCCATGGGCCTGCGCCCACACCGCTCACTCATCTGGGTAATCGGCTTTGCCGCGACCATGCTGATGCTGCTGGCGGCTCTCGTTTAACCCTTCCCCCCAACACCCGCAGGCAGCGGCGCTTGCACCTGAAACCCGCGCCCCCTACCTTGCCTGCAACACCCGACTGCTAAGGAGACCCCCCATGTCGAGCTATGATGTCATCGTGATCGGCTCCGGCCCCGGCGGCTATGTTGCCGCCATCCGTTGCGCGCAACTGGGCCTGAAAACCGCCTGTGTGGAGGGCCGTGAGACCCTCGGCGGCACCTGCCTCAACGTCGGTTGCATCCCGTCCAAAGCGCTGTTGCACGCCACGCATATGCTGCACGAGGCCGAGCATAACTTTGGTGAGATGGGTCTGAAGGGCGACGCGCCTTCCGTCGACTGGAAGCAGATGCTGACCTACAAAGACAAGACCATCGAGACCAATACCAAAGGCATCGAATTCCTGTTCAAAAAGAACAAGATCGACTGGCTCAAGGGCTGGGGATCAGTACCAGAGGCCGGCAAGGTCAAGGTCGGCGACGAGGTCCATGAGGCCAAGAATATCATCATCGCCTCCGGCTCGGAGCCCGCAGGCCTGCCCGGTGTCGAAGTCGACGAAAAGGTCGTCGTCACCTCCACCGGCGCGCTGGAACTGGGCAAGATCCCCAAAAAGATGGTCGTGATCGGCGCGGGCGTCATTGGGCTGGAACTGGGCAGCGTCTACGCGCGTCTGGGGACCGAGATCACCGTGGTTGAATACCTCGACGCGATCACGCCGGGCATGGACCCTGAGGTGCAGAAAACCTTCCAGCGGATGCTGAAAAAGCAGGGGCTGAACTTCGTCATGGGCGCCGCCGTGCAGAAGACCGAAGTGGCCAAGGGCAAGGCCACGGTCAGCTACAAATTGCGCAAAGACGACAGCGAGCACCAGATCGAAGCCGACACCGTGTTGGTCGCCACAGGCCGCAAGCCGGTCATCAAAGGCATGGGGCTGGATGATCTCGGCGTCAAAATGACCGAGCGCGGTCAGATCGCCGTGAACGAGCATTGGGAAACGTCCGTTAAGGGCGTCTATGCCATCGGTGACGTGATCGAAGGCCCGATGCTGGCGCACAAAGCCGAAGACGAGGGTATGGCCGCCGCAGAGGTCATCGCCGGCAAACACGGCCATGTGAACTACGGCGTCATCCCCGGCGTGATCTACACCTACCCCGAGGTCGCAAGCGTCGGCGAAACCGAGGCAACCCTCAAGGATGCGGGCCGGGAGTACAAGGTCGGCAAGTTCTCCTTCATGGGCAACGCACGGGCCAAGGCGGTCTTTGCCGGAGACGGTTTCGTCAAGCTGATCGCCGACAAGGAAACTGACCGCATCCTCGGCTGCCACATCATCGGCCCCGGCGCAGGTGACCTGATCCATGAGGTCTGCGTGGCGATGGAGTTCGGCGCCTCGGCGCAGGACTTGGCGATGACCTGCCACGCGCACCCGACCTATTCCGAAGCCGTGCGCGAAGCCGCGCTGGCCTGCGGCGATGGGGCGATCCACATGTAAGCGATGCGGGGCGGGCCAATGGTCCGCCCCTTTTCTGTATAAGCTATGGGCTCTTCAGCGCGGGCTCAGTTAATCAGCGCCTTGACCAACAGCGTGGTCGCCGCGGCCAAGTAAATGCTGTTATCATTCACAACGTATACTTCGTTACGTCCGGGCTGCGGAAGGCCGCGGGCGCGCCAGTTTTTCACGACAACCACCTCTTGTTTGCGAAAGCGGTGCCCGACGGCTTTGTGGTGGTGATGCTGCTTCTTAACCTTTACTTTGGCGTGGTGATTGCGTTCCGCATGTCTTTCGACCGCTTTGCCGGCCATCGCTGTGACCGGCGCCACAGTCACTACTGCGGTAGCCAAGACAAGAACAGTTGCGCATCGTTTCACGAGAGTTTGCATTGGGTCCATCCCTTTGGTTCAGTCCAATTTGAACGGTTTGGGTGTGGATTTCCGTCGCTAAAACTTTGACAACCTCGCCATTGCGGTCGGCGTTGCGCCCGAGCGCAACACACGCCGCGATCACCGGGGGATCATACAGACCAACTATGGTTTCAGAGAGATTGAACGTTTGAGGGCGACCAGTACATCGCCCCCAAACAGCAGGTCTTAGGCTTTCTTGGCGGTCTCAGCCGGGATAGCCCGCTGAAAAGTAATGCCATAATTCTTTTGAATGCTGCTCTTCTCGAGCGCTTCCAATTCACCCTTTAAGAACGGCTAAGCCCTTCAGCGGGCCGCCACCCAGCTTCATGCAGCAACGCATTTGAACGGCTCTCTACCTCGTCCTCCAAGCGCGCCATGAAAGCACGCTTGTCCAGCCCCGGCTCAATCGGTTCAAGAAACTCGACGACCGCCAAACCCGGCTTGCGGTACAGCCCCCGGCGCGGCCAAAAGTGGCCCGCGTTGGTCGCCACCGGCACGCAGACCTGCCCCATTTGGTCATACAGCACCGCTGTACCGACCTTGTAGGGCGCACTGATCCCCGGTGCGACGCGCGTACCTTGGGAATAGATTACCAATTGCCCCGGCTCGACCCGACCGGCGTTAACGTCAGCCATCATCTGGGTAATCGCCTGCCCGCGCTTGCCGCGGTTCACGGCAATCATACCCATCCGTTTGGCATATTGCCCGATCACCGGGGTCCAAAGCACTTCGCGTTTCATGATGAACTTCGCTCGCGGCAAGGCATGAAAGATCATCAGGATGTCCAGAAACGATTGGTGTTTGGCCGCCACCAGAACCTCGCCATCAGGCACCGTGCCACGCACTTCGCAGCGCAACCCGATCAGCCAGCGCGCCGACCACATGGCCCAAGCGGCATAGGCCTTGCAGGCCCGATACGCCCCACGTTTAGAGAACATCGCCCATGGTGCGAAGGCCAACCCGATCACCGGCATGGCCACGGTAACTTGCACGATATAGAGGATCGAGCGGATCCACTGCAGCAGCTTCATGTCAGTTCCCTCAATGTGCGCCGCGCGGCAGCTCCGGTCGCGGCAAAGGCCACTGCGCCAACCAGCAGCGGCACCAGAAGCGGCACCACCCAATGCCAGCCGCGAAAGCCCAAACCGGTCAGGAAACCGCCCGCCTCGCCTGCGTCGGGCAACAGGATGACCGCCACCATGCCCAGAACCGTGCCCGCCGCCGCACCCAAAAGCGCGCGCAGGGTGAAACGGCGAATGAAGGCGCGAGCGATATAGTCATCAGTCGCCCCCACCAGGCGCAGCACCGCGATCACCTGCGCATTTGCCGCCAGCGCGGCCTGTGCAGCCAAGGTGACCATCGCCGCCACCGCCGCCCCGATCAGCAGGGTCGAGATCCACCCCAACAGCCGCAACCGACTTGCAGCCGCCACCAGCGGCGCGCGCCAGCGGCTGTGATCGTCGAGCACGGCTCCCGGCACTTCAGCGGACAGACGCAGGCGCAGGCCAACCGGGTCCAGCCCCTCGCCTTCCTCAACCACTTCGATCAAACGCGGCACCGGCAGGTTTTCCATCGCCAATTCGGGGCCAAACCACGGGGCGAGCAGTTCTTCCTGCTCTGCATCCGTCAATGCGCGGGCCGAAGCGACGCCTTTGGTCGTCTGCAAAAGTTTCAACGCCGCCTCAGTCTGTGCCGCGCGTTGATCCAGCGGGGCCACGATACGCACTGTGGCCGACTGCGCCAGCTCCTGCCCCCAAACCTGCGCCAATCGGCCCGAGGCGAGCGACAATGCCAAAGCAAAGACTGCCAAAAACGCCATGGCGCCCGCAGCAAACAGGGTCAGCTGCGCGGTGAACCCCGAGGGCGGCACCACACGGTCCGCTTGCCTGTCGCCTTTGAAAATCGCGCGCAGGGCGCCCATGTCGAACCGCTTCACAAATCCGCCCCCGCCAATTGAATGCGCCGATTGGCGATGCGCAGCACGCGCGCTTGCACATGCGCCTTGGTGGCACGGATCAAGCTCAGGTCATGGGTGGCGATCAACACGGTCTTGCCCATCCGGTTCAACTCGATCAGCAGGCGCAGCAGACGTTGGGACATCTCCCAATCAATGTTGCCGGTCGGTTCATCCGCCAAAATCACGTCTGGCGACATAATCACTGCGCGCGCCAAGGCCGCACGCTGCCGTTCCCCGCCAGAAAGCTCGGGCGGCAGGGCATCGGCGCGGTGGGTCAGCCCGACCCAAGACATCAACTCTTCCAAATCCGTGCCGCCGGCCTCGGCCTGTCGGCCTGAGACGTTCAGTGGCAGCGCGATATTCTCGGTTAACGGCAGATGGTCGAGGAATTTTACATCCTGATGCACCACACCAACGCGGCGGCGCATGAGCGCAATGTCATCCCGCCCCAGCCCGCGCACATCGGCCCCGAACATCCGCAGGTGCCCCGCCGTGGGCAGCAGAGCGCCGTAGCAGAGCTTCATCAATGTGGTCTTGCCCGTGCCCGATGGGCCGGTGAGGAAATGAAACGATCCGGGGGCAAGTTTCAGCGTGATGTCGGACAGCAGTTCGCCCCCGCCATAGCTGTAGGCCACATTTTCGAGCTCTATCACGCATCCACCTTAAAACACTTCGACCTGTTGTGCCTCAGCACCGGAAAGGATTCAATCACCCAGAACCCTAGCACCCTGTCCAGATATCACTTTTCCTACGTAATTCTAGGACATATGCTGTCCGTTACGATCCGAGAGCACCGAACGAACCCAGGAATGACCATGCGGCTGATCTGCCCAAACTGCGACGCGCAATACGAAGTCCCCGACGAAGTGATGCCGGTAGCGGGGCGTGACGTGCAATGTTCCAACTGCGGGCAGACGTGGTTTCAGTATCATCCCGACAATGCGCCAGAAGAAGATTATCCAGAGGATGACAGTCCAGAGCGCGCTCATTCGGGCGGCAACGGCACAGGTTACGACGACCCGGATTACGATGACCCGGATTACGACGATGACGTGATGCACATGAAGCAACGCGCAACCGACGACGCGGGTCACGAAGAAAAAGCAGCCAATAGCTTGCCTGATCTCCAGCCGTTCGGGGATGAGGATTACGAAAACGATAGCCTCGAAGATGACGGGTCTTTTGAAGATGACGCGGACTTCGACGATGGCTATGATTTCGAGCCGGAGGAGGAGGCGCAGCGCCCGACAGCCGCGCCCACCGCCACCGCACCCGTGAGACGCCCGCTGGATCCGGCCATCGCCGAAATCCTGCGTCAGGAGGCGGCAGCAGAGCAAGATGCCCGCCGCAAGCGTCAGTCGGACCCACTGGAAACCCAGCCGGATCTGGGCCTTGATGACGCCCCGCGCTCTGAACCCCAAAAAGACCCCCGGCCCGACATTGCCGAAGCGGACCATGTGCCCGCGGATGAGGATGCCCGCCGCGCCCATGATGCCCGACTGCGCATGGCCAAGATGCGGGGGGAGCCGATCCCAGAGAGCGAAGCCTACGGCAGCGCCTCGCGCCGGGACCTGCTGCCCGATATCGAAGAGATCAACTCGACCCTGCGCCATGATCGCAACCAAGGCCAGCATGCGGGGCCAACACCGACGGCCGCGCTTGACAGCCCCGAGAGCAAGCGCAAGTCGGGAGGATTCACGCGTGGTTTCGTCTTGATGATCGCCTTGGCGGCCATCTTGGCGGCGGTCTATGTCTATGCGCCGCAGATTGCGCAATCAATGCCGCAGGCCGATCCCTACCTGTCGTCCTATGTGGCATGGATGGACGACGCGCGGATTTGGTTGGACGGGCAGTTGCAGGACCTGCTTGTCTGGCTTGACACCGTGGCGACCCAATCGCAGGGCTAACCCCGCCTAGAACCGATCCAACAGTCTATTGAGATAATCCCGCTCAACCTCTGGCCGCTCCGTCTCGCCCGAGCGGCGGCGGATTTCGTCCAGCAGGCGCCGCGCGCGGCCCTGATCGTCTGGACCCTGAGCCAGCGGCGCGTCCGAGCTATTGGCCCCATTGCCCCCCTGCTCGCGCCCCAGCGGATCGCGCGCCTCGGCCCGGCGGTCGCCCTCGGCAGTGCCTTGGCCGGGCTGGCCCTCGGCCTGCTCTTGCTCCATCGCATCGCCAAGCGACCGCATCCCCTCGCGCAGCGCTTCCATGGCCTGTGCTTGATTGTCGATCGCCTCGGCCAACTCATCGCGGCGCAGCGCGTCGCTGGCGCGGTCCATCGCCTCTCCCGCACCCTCTAGCGCCTCGCGCGCGGCATCGCCCTCAGGCGTGCCTTGCCCCGGCAGACGGCCTTCCTGACGGCGCAGCTCGTCGCGCAGCGCTTGCTGACGCCCGGCCAGCCCCTCTTCGGCGCCCTCTTCGCCGGATTGGCCGCCCTGCCCTTGCTGACCCTCATGGCTCTGACCGCGCCCCTGACCGCCATTGCGGCCCTCGTTGCCGTCACTCTCACCCGCGTCGGTGCCGGGATTGAACTGTTCTTGCAGGTCGCGGAAAGCCTGATCGCTCAGCCCCTGCTGCTCTCGCAGCGTCTCCGAGAGACCCTCCATCGCCTGTTCGCCCGGTGAATTGCCACCCTCGCCCGGCTGGCCTTGGGTGACGCGCATGTTCTCCATTAGCTCTTGCAACTGACGCAGCGCCTCAGCGGCCTCTGCCATGCGGCCCTGTTCCATCAACTCCTGAATGCGGTCCATCATGCGTTGCAGATCGTCTTGGGTCATCTGCATGGATTCGCCTTGGGGCTGCTGTCCCTCGCCTTCGCCCTCCTGCGCTTGCTGGCGTTGGAGTTGTTCAAGGTAGTCTTCGGTGGCGCGGCGCAACTCGTCCATCAACTCAGCAATCTCGGCCTGTGAGGCACCGTTCTTCATCGCCTCGTTCAGCCGATCCTGCGCGCGGCGCATCCGCGCCAGCGCATCGGCCAGCACGCCTTCCTCCAGTTCAATCGCGAGCGCCCACATGTCTTCGGCCATCTCGGCCTGCACCTCTTCGTCCAACCCGAAGCGCGCACGGATTTCCAAACGGCGGATCAATTGCTTGAGCCGCAGAACCGTAACATCCGAGCGCAGTTCCTCCCCCGGTTCATAGACCACTGCCCGCAGCACCTGCGCGATGCGCGGCGCATTGGCGCGTGACCACAAAAGATCGCGACGCATCTCGATCACAGCCGCTGCCGCCGGATCAAAGAAACGCCGTCCGGGTAAGGTCAATTGGCTCGCCTCGGTCGCGGCTTGTTGCTCGGCGGCGTCGAGCACGGAAAGCTCAAGGGACACCGGCAGATTGGCCCATGGGTGTTTCGAGAAATTCTCAATCAGGTTCTCTTCGAACTGCCGCCGATCGCCCGTGATCGGCATGGGCAGCGGCACAACAATCTCGGGCCGCGCGTCAGGGTCGATGGTCAGCCCATAGCGACGGTCGACGGAGGCCAGATCAAGGCTGATCCGTGCCTCACCCGCTTCGACGCCATAGTCATCCCGCGCAACGAAGGGCAGGCTCATCTCGCCCAAGGCCGTAACCTCGGGCGGGCCTTGTCGCTCAATTTGCGGGGCGGCGTCGGGCAGCATCGTGATCTGCCATGCTCGCGCGCCCGGGCCCTCGATGCTGATCTCGCCGCTTTGGCGCAGGGTGAAATCCTGCGCGGGCTCTGAGGTCGCGCCCCCCGCGCGGCCCGATACGGTTTCTTCTACCGTCAACGCACCCAACTCTCCGTAAAGCCGCAGGGTGATCAACGTGCCCGCAGGCAGAGACAGCGCCCCGGCCTCAAGGTCATTCAGATAAAGCGTTGGTTTCCCAGTATGGCGCGGCGGCTCGGCCCACCCCTCCCAGACCGGGCCAGAGGCCAGCGTGCCGCCCGCCCCGCCGGGGGTCAGCTGCGTCACCTCACCCAACCGCCAGACCGAGCCGAAGACCAGTGCAACGACGAAAGCCAGCAGCGCCACATAGCGCAGCGCATAGGGATCGGCCCGCGAGACGCGCAGATCGCCCTTCACCGGCTTGGCCGCTGCCGCCCGCGCGGCCATACGTTTCTGATGCGCCTGCCAGACCGCTGCCGAGGCCGCATCGCCCGCGCCAATCGCTTGATCGTCCAGAAGCGCCCGAATGGGCCGCCCCGGCAGGCTGGCATCGAGCCGCGCTAGGGCCGCCGCCTGCGAGGGAATACGAAAGCGCCGCAGCGCGAAAATCAATGTGCCGAGAAAAAGAAGACCAACAGCGACCAGCACTCCCCAAAGCAGATCACCGCCCAGACTGTCCTGCGCCCCCATCATCAGCAGCGCCAGCACCGCCAGCAGCAGCGTCAGCATCGGCCAAAGCGCCTGTACCAGCGCTTCAGCCAGCATCCCCCCCCAGGTCAGCCGCAAGGGCCAGCGCAGCGCGCGCAGCCCGTCTGTCCTGTCAGTGGATGCTTTCATGCGTCACGCTCCCGCGCTCTGGCGGCGGGGTGCCGTCAGAGCCATTCAGGGATGGTATCGCGGTTTATCATTTCGTCAAAGCTTGGCCGTGGGCGGATAACCGCGAATTGATCGCCATTGACCAAAACCTCAGGGATCAGCGGGCGCGAATTATACTCGCTGCTCATCACCGCGCCGTAGGCTCCGGCAGAGCGGAAAGCCACCAGATCACCCGAGCCCAGCACCGGCATCATCCGCTGCTTGGCAAAAGTATCACCGGATTCACAGACCGGGCCGACGATATCCACCGGGCGCGGCTCTGCCCCCGGTGCGGGTTCATTGAGCGGCACGATGTCATGCCAAGCGTCATACATCGCCGGGCGGATCAGGTCGTTCATCGCGGCATCAAGGATCAGGAAATCGCGGCCCTCGCCGGACTTAAGGTAAATCACCTCGCTCACCAAGACGCCCGCGTTCCCGGCAATCAAGCGCCCCGGCTCAATCTCAATCTCGCAATCCAGATGCCCCAGCGTGCGCTGCACCATCGCGCCGTAATCCGTCGGCAGTGGCGGGGCGGAATTGGACCGCTCGTAAGGAATGCCCAAACCGCCGCCAAGGTCCAGCCGCCGGATGTTATGCCCATCGGCGCGCAGCACTTCGGTCAGTTCCGCCACCTTGCCATAGGCCTGCTCAAACGGGGCCAGATCGGTCAACTGGCTGCCGATATGCACGTCGATGCCGATGATCTCCAACCCCGGCAGCGTGGCGGCCATGGCATAAACCTCACGGGCGCGGGCGATCGGGATGCCGAACTTGTTCTCGCTCTTGCCGGTGGCGATCTTGGCGTGGGTTTTGGCGTCAACGTCCGGGTTCACGCGGATGGTGATTGGGGCCACTTTGCCCAACTCGCGTGCCACGATATCAAGCAGGATCATCTCCGGCTCGCTCTCGACGTTGAATTGCCGGATGCCGCCCGTGAGTGCCAGTTCGATCTCCTCGCGGGTTTTGCCGACGCCTGAGAAAACGATTCTGTCCCCCGCCACGCCTGCCGCTTTGGCGCGACGGTATTCCCCGCCCGACACCACATCCATCCCCGCGCCGGCCTGCGCCAGCGTGCGCAGCACAGCTTGGTTGGAATTGGCCTTCATCGCGTAGCAGACCAGATGATCCATGCCCGAAAGCGCGTCGTCAAACAGGTGAAAATGCCGCAGCAGCGTCGCGGTGGAATAGACATAGACCGGCGTGCCGACGGCGGCGGCGATCTCGGCCAAGCTTACGTCTTCGGCGTGCAAGACACCGTCTTTATAAAGAAAATGATCCATCTGCGCGTCGCCTTATGTCGTCCCGGCTCTATTTGATCGGCGCTGTCCGCAGGAACAGATAGAGCGGCAGGCCACAGCTCACCCCAATACAGAACGTGGCGGGAATGGCAATCAAGCTGAGGAAATTCCGGCGCACGGCGACCTCGGCGATGATCCAGATGGTTAATGTGACGGCAGCGATGGTCAAATCCCAAACCAGCCCGCTGGCGGCGGCATTGGCGTGCCACGCATCAATCATGGCACTCAGGCTCCAGCCTTCGGTGTTGAACCACGTGATGAAGTAATACATTGGATGGATCGTGCCCCAGACCGCAAGGGCGAGGTAGAGCATGCGCAGCGGTGACATCTCAAAAACTTTTTGCAACGCCGACGGTGGCATAGCCCGACAAGCTGACCCCCGGCTCGGCAGGTGGTGTAGGCGTATCTTGGCGTGCGGAAGACTGCAGCGGGGTACAAGCGGCTAAGGTGAGCACCCCGGCCACCAGCGTGACATGAAAAAGCGGCTTCACCCGCCGACCCCAAGCGCCAGCGAGAACGGCCCGCGCCGCAGACCCACAGCGGTGCCGACCGACACGCCCGACGACGACATGGTGATCGTGCTGCTTGCCGTCGGTTTCACCGGTTCGCCATCCGCGCCGCAGGCGGCAAGGGTTAGCAGAGACAGGATCGCAAGGCCGCGTTTCACTTCAGGATTTCCTTCCAGCGCTCAACTTGGGCACGCACCTGCGCAGGGGCGGTGCCGCCGTAGGACATGCGCGAGTTTACCGAGTTATCGACGCCGAGCACATCAAAAATATCTTGCGTGATCTCAGCGTGGACCGATTGCATCTGCTCCAGCGTAAGGTCGGGCAGATCGCAGCCCTGCTTCTCGGCCATAGCGACCAGCGTGCCGGTCACGTGATGCGCGTCGCGGAACGGCAGGTTCGGCACCCGCACCAGCCAGTCGGCCAGATCGGTGGCGGTGGAGAAACCCGAGCCCGCAGCAGCAGCGAGGTTCTCGCGCTCGGCGGTCATGTCACCCACCATCCCGGTCATCGCGGCGAGCGCCAGCATCAGGTTGTCGGCGGCGTCAAAGACCTGTTCTTTGTCTTCCTGCATGTCCTTGGAATAGGCCAGCGGCAGCCCCTTCATCACGATCATCAGCGCGGTGTTCGCGCCAAAGATGCGGCCCACTTTGGCGCGGATCAACTCGGCGGCATCGGGGTTTTTCTTTTGCGGCATGATGCTGGAGCCGGTCGAGAAGCGGTCCGACAGCGCCACGAAACGGAACTGCGCCGAGGACCAGATCACCAGTTCTTCGGCAAAGCGCGACAGGTGCATGGCGCAGATGCTGGCCGCGCCCATGAACTCCAGCGCAAAGTCGCGGTCGCTTACGGCATCAAGGCTGTTGGCGGCGGGGCGGTCAAAGCCAAGCGCTTCGGCCGTCATGTCCCGGTCAATCGGGAAGGACGTGCCAGCCAAGGCGGCAGCGCCCAGCGGGCATTCGTTCATCCGCTTGCGGGCATCGCGGAAGCGCGACAGATCGCGGCCAAACATCTCAACATAGGCCATCATGTGATGGCCCCATGTGACGGGCTGCGCGGTTTGCAGGTGAGTGAAACCGGGCATGACCCAATCCGCGCCCGCTTCGGCCTGAGACAAAAGCGCGCGGATCAGCGCTTGCAGACCCTCATCGGCGGCGTCCAACTGGTCACGCACCCAAAGCTTGAAATCGGTGGCGACTTGGTCATTGCGCGAGCGGCCCGTGTGCAGACGGCCTGCGGGCTCACCGATCAAGTCTTTGAGCCGCGCTTCGACGTTCATGTGGATGTCTTCAAGCGCTGCCGAGAACTCAAACTTGCCCTCTTCGATCTCTGACAAGATCGTGAGAAGCCCTTCCCGTATGGCCTCGGCATCGCTATCAGTCAGGATGCCCGTGGCTGCCAGCATGGCGGCATGGGCACGCGACCCGGCGATGTCTTGTGCGGCCATCCGTTTGTCGAACCCGATCGAGGCGTTGATCGCCTCCATGATCGCGTCCGGTCCGGCGGCGAAACGGCCACCCCACATTTTGTTCGAGGTCGTGTCGGTCATGTTGAATACCCTTGGAGGGACGTATGAAAAATCTGGTGCTTGGCTTCGTTTATACGCTGCTTGTCGCAGGTGCAAACCCCGCCCTTGCCGGAACGGCTGACATCGCAGGGCTGCGCGACGGGGACATGAAGAAACTCGTGATCCACGATGCGCCGCAGGCGGCGTCCGACGTGACCTTTGAGCGTGAGGATAATGGCGAGGCGATGTCGCTGACGGATTTCGAAGGCAAAGTTGTGCTGGTGAACTTCTGGGCCACTTGGTGCGCGCCTTGCCGCAAGGAAATGCCGCAACTGAACGCGCTACAAAAGGAATTTGGTGGTGATGATTTTCAAGTGCTGACCATCGCCACGGGCCGCAATTCCGAGGAAGGGATCAAACGTTTCTTTGAAGAAGCAGGCGTCGACAGACTGCCGCGCCACCAAGACCCAAAACAAAAGCTCGCCAGTCAAATGGGCATATTCGGCCTGCCGATCAGCGTGCTTTTGGACCGTGAGGGTCGCGAGATAGCGCGCTTGCAAGGCGACGCGGAATGGGATTCCGAAAGCGCCCGAGCGATCATCGCGGCCCTGATTAAAGAAGACGCCGAGGGCTAAGCCCCGAAGTTGAGGTCGGGCGTCCGCGCCCGGCTTTACGCCACATGCCGCAGGATCGCTGCCTCTGAGGTGCTCAGATTGCGACGTGCGAAGCCACCATAACTGTGCGGATCAGCCTCCAACTGCGGATGTGCCGCCAGCAGCCGTGCCCGGTCCTGCGCGCCAAGGCTGGTGAGCGGGGCCGCGGCGGGATGGAAGCTTTCGGTCTCCACCCCATTGGCCCACATCACCTGATGTTCGGCCAGCAGCACATGGATATAGGTCACCTCGCGCAGGGACATATCGCTGGCCACGCTGCGCCCGTTGATTAAGTCCTTGGCCGCGACCAGCACTTCGTCACAGTTAAACAGGTCGCGGGCCTGCGGGCCTTGCAGCACGATCCGGTGATCCGGTGAGACCAGCAGCGAAGCGTCGGGCTGCGCGATCCCTAACGCGCCGGGGCGGAACCGTACGGGGCGTAGATGTGGCATGGCATGCAGCCGTGCGCCGCTCATGCGGCGGCTGCCGATCCATTCGAGCGGCTGCGCGCCGTTGTCTTTGGTTTGGATCAGATCGCCCTCACGCAGATCTTCAATCAAGGTGCTGCCCAGGGGCGTGCGGATGCGGGTGCCGGGGGTAAAGCAGATGACACCACCGCTCTCCGCCCCTGACTGCGCATTGCGCGTCAGTTTAAGCGTGCTGTGCATCACCCAAAGCTCGCAATCACGCGGCGGCAATTCATCGACAAACATCAACAGCGGCGTCCGGCCTTGGCCTGCATCGATCAGCGTAACCGTGTAGGTCCGCGCGCCATTGGTAACCATAAAACTGTTGTCGAGCGGTGGGGCGGTATGGTCTTCACGCGAAGTTTTGGGTGGCATCACGCCCCCCTCCTCCAACGCCGCGCCGATCAGGCGTTGCACCATGCGGGCCGCGCGTTTGCGCAGCTGTTCTGCCCCGTCCGCCATATCCAGACGCAATACATCATTCGGCCCATCCACGCGGATAGTGTCCCCGCGCCACGCCCAGGCAGAGCCCAGTTCGAGCGACTGCACCGGTGCGGCCTCCAGACCGTCGATCTCTGTTTGCGACCAGCTGATGACGAACGTGCCTCGAAAGCCCGTTTTCATTACTGCTCTGCCTGCCTCGTGTTTTTATTAACGCCAGCCTAGCAAAGCCTCTGCCCTCGCGGAAGATGTCAAGAACGTGGCAATTCAATCTGTTGCAATTTGATCTTCATGCGCCAAACAGACAGGGACGCCCGGAACGCTTGTAAATCGCCAGCGTCTTGGTAACGTTATGCAGGTCAAATAGCCGGAGGCAGCCCATGTCGGAAGAAATTCCCCCCACCCCGTCGCGCCGGATCGTCTCTTCGCGGCATTTGGCCGAGGGCGAAGGCTGGGAGGCGTCCGAGCTCGAATACGGGATGATCATCGCCTATAACGCCTTCACCCGCTGGATGTCGCGCTGCATGGCGGCGGCGGGCAATGGCGACCTGACGCCCTTGGAAATCCTCGTGCTGCACAATGCCAACCACCGGGGCCGGGAGAAGCGGCTGACGGATATCTGTTTTCTGCTCAATATCGAAGATACGCACACGGTGAACTACGCGCTGCGCAAACTGGTGAAGGCTGAACTGCTGACTGCCGAAAAGCGCGGTAAGGAGGTGTTCTACCGCACCTCGCCCGCCGGGGCCGAGCTTTGTGACGCGTATCGCGCAATCCGGCAGGCTTGCTTCCTCGACGGGTTGCCGCGCACCGATATCTCGGGCGAGGAGCTGCGCAAAATCGCGGCTCAACTGCGGGCGATGTCGGGGCAATATGACCAAGCGAGCCGCGCGGCGGCCTCGCTGTAGAGCGGGACGCGGGCGAGGTTCCCCCGCGCCCCATGTCGCTTAGATCAACGCGGCAATCGCGCGGGCCGTGTCGTTCATACGGTTCGAGAAGCCCCATTCATTGTCGTACCAGCTGACCACGCGGATCATGCCGCCTTCGGTCACGCGGGTCTGGTCGGGCGCGAGGGTCGAGGAATGCGGGTCGTGATTGAAATCGGTTGAGACCAGCGGCGCGGGCTCATAGGCCAACACGCCTTTCATCGCGCCGTTGGCCGCTTCTTGCATCGCCGCGTTCACAGCCTCTGCCGTGGCGGGTTTCTTGGGCATAATGCACAGATCAACGAGCGAGACATTGGCCGTCGGCACCCGCACGGCGGAGCCTTCAAGAACCCCTCTAAGATGCGGGATCACCTCAGAAATCGCGGCAGCAGCACCTGTTGAGGTCGGCACCATCGACAGGGCGGCGGCGCGGCCACGATACGGGTCGCGGTGCGGGCTGTCATGGGTCGGCTGGTCGCCGGTGTAGGCATGAATCGTGGTCATATAGCCAGTCTCGATCCCGAAGGTATCATCAAGCACCTTGGCCACGGGGGCGAGGCAGTTGGTGGTGCAAGACGCGTTGGAGACGATCAGGTCACCGGCGGTCAATTCCTGATGGTTCACGCCGTAAACCACGGTGCGGTCTACACCCTTGCCGGGGGCCGAAATTAGCACGCGCTTGCTGCCGTTTTCCAAATGTTTCGCCGCCGCATCGCGCGCAGTGAAAAAGCCGGTGCACTCATAGGCTACGTCAACGTCGCCCCAAGGCAGCTTGGCCGGATCACGCTCTGCCGTCATACGGATGCTTTGGCCTGCCACATGCAGGATGCCGTCTTTCAACTCGGCATCCACGGTCAGCCGGCCATGGACAGAGTCGTATTTCAGCAGATGCAGCAGGTTCTCGGCATCGGTCAGATCGTTGATGGCAACGACTTCGATCCCGTCAAAGCCGTTTTCGATCAGCGCGCGCAGCACGCAGCGTCCGATGCGGCCAAAGCCGTTGATGGCGATTTTTGTGGTCATGGTAAATCCTCCGGTGGCCCGGTTTCGGGCGGATTGGCGCGGTTAGCGCTAACATAACAGCAGATACGGCGGAGTTCAATTGGCCATAGAAACGAAAACGGCGCCCGCTATGGGACGCCGCTTTAGGTGTCAGTTAACGCTAGATTTTACGAATGCGCGCCATGACGGCGGCGCACGCTGTCGGGGCGTCCCGGCAGGCTCAACCGCGCATCGTTGCGCGATTGGCGTGAGATCACGCGGCCTTTGGCCACCACGCAAAGCCGGTCAGGCCGCAGGCGCAGCGCTTCGATCGGATTGCCCGCGTCGAGCACCACCAGCGAGGCTTTGGCCCCGACTTTTAGGCCGTAGTCTTGCAGCCCCATGATCCGCGCGTTGACGTTGGTCACCATGTCAAAGCAGCGGCGCATCTCTTCGGGCGAAGTCATCTGCGCCACATGCAGCCCCATGAAGGCCACGTCGAGCATGTCGCCCGTCCCCATGGAATACCACGGGTCCATCACGCAATCCTGCCCCCAACCGACGTTAATGCCCATGGCCTGCATCTCTTTCACGCGGGTGAGGCCGCGGCGTTTGGGGTAGGTATCGTGGCGGCCTTGGAGGGTGATGTTGATCAGCGGGTTGGGGATCGCGGCGACCTCAGCTTCGGCCATCAGCGGCAGCAGTTTCGAGACGTAGTAGTTGTCCATCGAATGCATCGACGTGAGGTGCGAGCCAGCCACCCGGCCCTGAAGGCCGAGCCGCTGCGTTTCATAGGCCAACGTTTCAATATGACGCGAATGAGGGTCGTCGGTTTCATCGCAATGCAGGTCAACCATCAGACCGCGTTCGGCGGCGAGTTCGCAGAGTGCGGTGACGGAACGGGCGCCGTCCGCCATGGTGCGCTCGAAATGCGGAATGCCGCCGACCACGTCGACGCCCATATCGAGGGCGCGGATGGTGTTCTCATGCGCCGTGGGGTCGCGGTAGAGGCCGTCTTGGGGGAAGGCGACAAGTTGCAAGTCGATGTAGTCCTTGACGGTTTCGCGCACGTCGAGGAGGGCTTCGACGCCAAGCAAGCGGTCGTCGCAGGTGTCGACATGGCTGCGGATCGCCAGAAGGCCGAGCGAGGCGGCCCAGTCGCAGTATTCCAGCGCGCGGGCTTTGACCTCTTCTTGGGTCATGACCTCTTTGAGCTCGCCCCAGAGGCCGATGCCTTCAAGGAGGGTGCCTGACGCATTGATGCGCGGGGTGCCGTAGCTGAGCGTGGCGTCCATGTGGAAATGCGGGTCGACGAAGGGCGGGCTGACGAGGTCTCCGCTGGCGTCGATGGTTTCGCGGGCCTCAGTGGTGGAGAGGTCTTCGATGGCGGTGATCTTGTCGCCCTTGATGCCGATGTCGGTGGTGCGGCCGTCGGGGAGTGTGCCGCCTTTGATGATAATGTCGAACATGGTGTGGTCCTTATGACTGCGGGGCTGAAAACCACGAAGGACAGCTCCCGACCGCGGGTGGGGGTGAAGCCCCCGCCGTCACACCGAAGGTTTGCCATTGGCAAAACGGGGGCGGTCGGGGGCTGTCCGGCCCTGCGGCCGGACTGAAGGTTTGAGAGGGAGCGCTTTGTTCAGCGCTCACCTTTGTTGAAAGGCACCATTAAGGCAGCGGGTACCTGCGCGCGACGCGACATAACTACAAGCGCTAGGATCGACAGAATATACGGCGCCATCAGGAATATCTGATAGGGAATATCCGCCCCAAGCGGCGTTTGCTGCACACGAATTTGCAGCGCATCAAAGGCAGCAAAGAGCACCGCGCCCAGCAGGGTCTTGCCCGGTTTCCACGAGCCGAAAACCACCAACGCGATGCAGATCCAGCCGCGCCCGTTGACCATCTCAAAAAAGAACGAGTTGAAGGCGCTCATAGTCAAAAACGCCCCGCCCACGGCCATAAACCCGCTGCCAACCATGACCGCACCGATACGGATGGCCGACACGCTGAGGCCCTGTGCCTCCACCGCCGCTGGGTTCTCGCCCGCCGCACGCAGGGCGAGGCCGAGCGGCGTGCGGTAGAGCACCAGTGTTACGGCGACGACCAGCACGAAGGCGAGATATGTGAGTGGAGTCTGGTTAAACAGTGCGGGGCCAATGACCGGGATGTCGGAGAGCAGCGGGATTTCGAACGGCTGGAAGGCCTCGATCTTGGGCGGCGAGGTGACCTCGGGCAGCGCGAGGCGGTAGCAGTAGTAGGTCAGCGAGGTCGCCAGCAGCGTGATGCCGAGGCCGACGACATGTTGGCTGAGGCCGAAGGGCACCGTCAGCACGCCATGCACCAAGCCGAATGCCATGCCCGAGAGCATCGCCACCGCAACCCCGAACCACAGACCGCCACCGAGGTAAACGGTGAGCCAGCCCGCGAAAGCGCCGACGACCATGATGCCTTCGATGCCGAGGTTCAGCACCCCTGCCCGCTCGCAGATCAACTCGCCCAAAGCGGCAAATATCAGCGGCGACGCGATGCGGATGGCGGCGGTCCAGAAGCTCGCCTGTAGGAGAATGTCGAGAATATCCATCAGTCGCGCCTCACCCGGAATTTCGTGAGCATGATCGCCAGCACCATCGCCAAGAGCGCCAGTGCCAGCATGATGTCGGCGAGATAGGTCGGCACCCCGGCGGCGCGGCTCATGCTGTCTGCGCCGACAAAAATGCCCGCGACAAAGAGGGCGGCCACCACCACGCCCAGCGGGTTCAACAGCGCCAGCATGGCGACGATGATGCCGGTGTAGCCAAAGCCGGGGGAGATATCCAATGTGAGGCTGCCTTTCAGCCCCGCGACCTCGGAAAAGCCTGCGAGGGCGGCAAGTCCACCGGAAAGGAGCGCGGTTTTAATCAGCACCCGGTTCACTGGAATGCCCGCAAACCGCGCCGCCGCCGGGTTCAGCCCCACGGCGCGCATCTCGTAGCCCAAGGTGGTGCGGCGCTGGATCACCCAAACGACAATGGCCGAGATCAGCGCGAGGCCGAAGCCCCAATGCAGCCGCAGCCCGTCGATCATGCGCGGCAGGCGCGCTTCCCCGATCAGCCGCGCGGATTTAGGCCAGCCGAGGCCCATCGGGTCTTTCAGTGACCCTTCGAGCAGCATCGAGACCCAGAGCAGCACGACAAAATTCAGAAGCAGTGTGGTGACAACTTCATCCACGCCGAAACGGGTTTTCAGAAAGGTCGGCACCAGCAGCACCAGCGCGCCGCCGAGCATGGCAGCCACGGCAATGGTGGGCAGCAGCGCAAAGGCGGGCCATGCCAGCGCGCCAGTGCCCAGCACCACAGTCACCACTGCGCCCATGTAAAGCTGCGCTTCGGCCCCGATGTTCCAAAGTTTGGCGCGGAAGGCGACGGCGACGGCGAGGCCGGTGAAGATCAGCGGTGTGGCGCGGTTGAGGGTTTCCAACGTGGCGAATTTCGAGCCAAAGGCGCCTTTGACGATCAGCCCCAGCACCGAAAACGGCTGTGCGCCGGCGACCATGGCCAGCAGTGAGGCGACGACCACCGTGGCGAAAAGCGCCAGCGCTGGCAGGCCCAGCGAGCGGGTCCATGTGGGGTTGGCGATGGGTTCAAGCCGCATGGGGGGCCTCCTCAAATCCGTCGCCTGCCATCCATACGCCAAGCTCGGCGGGCGTCAGCGCGCCACGGGCGAAGGGGGGCGAGAGGCGGCCTTCGGAGATCACATGGATTACATCCGACAGCGCCGTGACCTCGTCAAGGTCTTCAGAGATCAGCAGCACCGCCGCCCCCCGATCGCGGGCGGCGAGCAGTTGTTCGTGGACGTAGGTCAGCGCGCCGATGTCGAGGCCGCGCACGGGCTGATTGGCCAGCACCACGGCGGGCGCGGTCTCCAGCACGCGACCAAGGATCAGCTTTTGCATGTTCCCGCCGGACAGAAGGCGGATGCGCGTTTCGGGACCGGGGCAGCGCACGTCGTAACCCTTGATGATCTTGGCGGCGAAATCCCTGGCGGCGCGCCAGTTCATCCAGCCGTGGCGGGAGAAACCGGGGCGGGAATAGAGTTCGAGCACCGCGTTTTCGGTGAGGTCGAAATCGGCGATGGTGCCGGTTTTGTGGCGGTCTTCGGGGATGCGGGCGATGCCTGCGCTGATCGCGGCATGGGGCGACCAGCCGCGGGGCGCGTCGCCTTTCACGTGAAACGTACCGGAAGCCGGGCGCAGCAGCCCGCCGATGAGGTCGGCAAGGGCGGTTTGGCCATTGCCGGAGACCCCGGCCAGCCCGGTGATCTGGCCTGCGCGCAGTTCGAGGTCCACGTTTTTCAACCCCGGAGCAGAGCCGATGTCGGGCGTGGAGACGCCTGCGAGCGTGACCAGCGCGGCACCCGGATCGGCGCGGCGCACGATCGGAGCGGCGACCTCCGATCCGACCATCATCTGCGCCATCGCGGCGCGGTCGGTCTCGGCAGTCTTGGCCTCAGCCACCAGCTTGCCGTGGCGCAGCACGACGACGCGGGACGAGATCGCCATGACCTCATGCAGCTTGTGCGAGATGAAGATCACCGAGAGGCCAAGCGCCACGGCCTTGCGCATGGTGGCAAAAAGGTCGTCGGTCTCTTGCGGGGTGAGAACGGCGGTCGGCTCGTCCAAAATGAGGATACGCGCCTCGCGGTAGAGCGCCTTGAGGATTTCGACCCGCTGGCGCTCACCAACGCTGAGGCTGCCGACCTGCGCGTCCGGATCCACCCGCAGACCGTAGTCGTCCATCAGCGTGACAATCCGCTGCCGCGCCTGCGCGCGCCCAAAGCCGGGCCGCCAGAGCGAGCGGGTGCCGAGCACGATGTTTTCCAGCACGGTCATATTGTCGGCCAGCGTGAAGTGCTGGTGCACCATGCCCACGCCCGCGGCCAGCGCAGCACGCGGGTTTCCGGCAGGCAAACGCTGGCCGAAGACTTCGACAAATCCTTCGTCCGGCGTGTAATGGCCGAACAGGATATTCATCAGCGTGGTCTTGCCCGCGCCGTTTTCGCCCAGCAGGGCAATGACTTCGCCCTGCCGCAGATCAAAGCTGATCGCGTCATTGGCGGTGAGCTTGCCAAATCGCTTGGTAATGTTGTCGAGGCGCAGGACAACCTGCGCCTCGGATTTTGGATCGGTCATTTAGGAGGACTTCGGCTCTTCGTCGTTGATATCGACGGTGAAAGAGCCGTCCTTGATCGCCTGCTCGCGTTCCTTAACCATATCCAGCGCCTCTTGCGGGACTTTGCCCTCGAAGGTGCCCAGCGGGGCGAGCGAGGAGCCGCCCTCGGACATGAAGGAATAGCGGCCATAGTCGTCGGCTTTGAACTCGCCCGCTTTGACGGCGGCGATGGCGGCGTCGAGCGTTGGCTCGAAATGCCACAGGGCCGAGGCGACGACTGTCTCGGGGTATTCGGCTTGGGTGTCGATCACGTTGCCGATGGCCAGAACGCCCTTTTCCTGCGCCGCGTCAGAGACGCCGAAACGCTCGGCATAGAGCACGTCCGCCCCCTGCTCGACCATGGCAAAGGCGGTTTCCTTGGCTTTGGGCGGATCGAACCAAGAGCCGATAAAGCTGACCTGGAACTTGATGTCAGGGTTCATCTCGGCTGCGCCCGCCATGAAGGCATGCATCAGGCGGTTCACTTCGGGAATCGGGAAGCCGCCGACCATGCCGATGTTGCCGCTCTCAGTCATGGACCCTGCGATGATGCCCGACAGATACGCCGCGTCTTGGATGTAGTTGTCAAAGACCGCGAAGTTGGGCAGCGCGTCGTCTTGCTTGAAGCTGGAGCCCATGAGGAAGGCAACCTCGGGGTAATCGGCGGCAACTTCGCGCGCCTCAGCTTCGGCGCCAAAGACCTCGCCCACGATCAACTGGTTGCCGGCCTCTGCATATTCGCGCAGCACGCGGGCGTAGTCGGTGTTGGAGACATTCTCGGTGAAGGTATACTCGATGTCGCCGCGTTCCTGTGCCGTCTCAGCGGCTTTATGGATGCGGCTGACCCACTGCTGCTCGACCGGAACGGTATAGACGCCCGCGACTTTCAGCGGCTCAGCGGCAAGCGCGCCCTGCGGCAAAAGGCTGGCCCCGGCCAGCATGGCGGCCGTGCCCAATAGGAAGCGGCGTGTGAGATTGCGTTGTGTCATGTGGTATCCCCCGTTGGTTATTCATTTTACCGTTTGATAAAATATTTTACCTGTCAAGCTTATCCTGACCCTAGGTCAGCCCAAGCTTTTCCGAATTCTCGCGATGTGCTGATTAATTTGGCGGTCAGCGAGCGAAGCGGTCAATAGGGTCGATCCCAAGGATCGGATTCTGCATACCATATGTATTGCACCGCAATCTGCGCGCCGCGCAACCTGTGATCGTGCGTGGGCAAGGAAATTTCTTCATTGATGACAAGGGGAAGCGTCACCTAGCCGCCCTTGGCTGGTCGGCTGGGTCGGACCTCTGGCTTGGCCATGCGGACCAACGTTAGGTATCTATTCGTGCAATTGAACCAGCTTGCCTCAAACCATTTGAGCCTTTTTCCCCTCCCTACCCTGCAGGGCACTGGCGGCCTACGTGCAACTCCTCGAAGTCGAAAAACGTCAGCCGGTTTAATGTGCCTTCGCGTTCAGACAGCACGGTTTTATAGACCGCGTTGGCCAAGGGCGCGGGAGGTTCGTTCGTGATGAGGAAGATCAGCTTGCAGCAGTGATGCGCCAGACGGAACCTCTCTGTGGTGCCTAGCATAACGGGCGGTGATAGTGCTGACTTGAATATTCAGGCTAAGCAGGCCTCGCCCTGCCCGCCATTTCCGCAGGGAACAGTTGCGGCGGATTGGTGTTGTGCTGCTGAAACCATCGCGCGTGGCAACACGGCCCGCGCAGAGAAGGAGGCCAGAATGACCGACGACAGCCAGAAGATCGCGACCATCGACCCTACGCATAACGTGGCCCTGTTCACGCCAGACGCCAAAGCGCTGGAGCAGGCGGCTTCGGCCGGGATGAAAACAGTGATTAATTTTCGCGCCGCGGATGAGAAAGGCGGCCTTTCCCCCGACGAGGAGCGTTTGGTAGCCGAGAAGCTGGGGCTGAATTACCTGCACCATCCGGTCACGCCCGATACGCTTGGCCCCGAGACGGTGGATGAATTCCGCCGCTCATTGGATGACCTGCCGCAGCCGGTATTTCTGCACTGCGCCTCAGGCAAACGTGCGGGGGCGATGACCTTGATGGCCCTTGCGGCAGATAAGGGATGGGACGGCGACACGGCCCTGCAAGAGGGCAAAACGCGCGGCATCGATCTGACCGAAGAGAAGATCGGCCAGTTCGTGAAATCTTATGCGGATCGCAAAGCGTGAAGAAGGCGCCCGGGTTTGCTGGGCGTTTACTTTTGCGCGCAGTAAAGGCCGTGCAGCGTTTCCAAAATCGCCACGGCCTCCTGCCCCTTCACGCAATAGTAAATCGTCTGCCCCGCGCGGCGGCTGTCGACAAGACCCGCTTCTTTCAGCTTCTTAAGCTGCTGGGACATGGTGGATTGCGACAGGCCGCAGACCTGCGCCAAATCCCCGACCGAGCGTTCGCCGCCCAGCAAACGGCACAGGATCTGCAACCGCGCCTCAGACGCAAGCATCGTCATGAGCGCCGCAGCCCCGGCAATATCACCGTCTAAGAAGTCGTTCACGTTTTTCATATTAGCATCATTGAATATTATGAAATGGTAATATATAGTGAATAGCAGTCTGATACAAGCCAGCCGCCACGGTCGGCGCTTAGGGAGTTAAGACATGGAAACTGAATTCACACCTTGGCTGTCGCTCGGCGGTGGCGCCATGATCGGAGCCTCGGCGGTGCTGCTGATGGCGACGAACGGGCGTATCGCGGGCATCAGCGGCCTTACCTCGCGTCTATTTGCGCGCAGCAGTGACGGCGAAGCGCGGGGCGTTTCATTCTTCTTCGTTCTGGGGCTTTTGCTGGCAGCACCGCTTTGGCTAATCGTTTCCGGCAATTGGCCCCAGCAATGGGTGCCGTCGAACCCGCTGTTGATGGCCGTGGCTGGGCTGCTCGTCGGCTTTGGCGCGACCTATGGCAATGGCTGCACCTCGGGCCATGGGGTCTGCGGGATCAGCCGAGGGTCGGCACGGTCGATTGTGGCCACTGTGACTTTCATGGCGACGGCATTCGTGACCGTGTTTGTCATGCGGCATGTGTTGGGAGCGTGATATGAAACAGATTTTTGCCCTCCTCTCCGGCCTTATCTTTGGCATTGGCCTTATCGTCTCTGGCATGGCAGACCCCGCCAAGGTGCTCAACTTTCTCGATGTCTTTGGCACTTGGGATCCCAGCCTTGCCTTTGTCATGGGCGGTGCCATCGCTGTGACAGCACCGGGCTTTGCATGGCTGTTCCGCAGCCGTCAAACCCCCTATTTCGACAACACATTCCGCGTCCCCACCCGCAACGATCTTGAGCCGAAACTGCTGACTGGTGCTGCGATCTTTGGCATCGGTTGGGGCTTGGGCGGCTTCTGCCCCGGCCCTGCGTTGACCGCCCTGCCCTTGGCGGCCAGTGGCACGTTGATCTTTGTCCCCTTCATGCTGGGCGGCATGTGGATCGCCCGCCACACCCCTGATTTGACTCCAAAAACTAAGGAAGGAACTGCCTGATGAGCGACCCTCTTAACTCTCCCATTGTGCGCCATTCCCCCTCAAACGGTGCGGGCAGCCCCGATGTCTGGGGCATTTACGAGCCCGACACCGGCTCGATCCAATACATCTGCGCCGATCCGGCGACCAAAAAGGCCGCGCTGATTGATGTGGTGTGGAACTTTGACCCGAAGAATTACAAGTTCACGACCGAGAGCATGGATCAGGTCTTGGACCTTGTGAAAGAGCACGGACTGAGCGTGGAATGGGTGCTTGATACGCATCCCCATGCCGACCACGTCATGGCCTCCGCCCATCTGAAAGAACGGACCGGCGCGCCCAATGCCATCGGTGCACTGGTGCCTGAGATCGCAAAGATTTGGGCGGACCTTTATAATCTGCCAGAGGCTTTTGACCCCGACCGCGACTTTGACCATCTGTTTGAAGAAGGCGAGACCTTTAAGATCGGTGAACTAGAGGCGAAAGTGATGCTTTCGCCCGGCCATACGCTGGGGTCGATCACTTACGTTTGTGGCGATGCCGCCTTCGTGCATGATACATTGATGCAGCCTGATGCGGGCACTTCACGGTCGGACTTCCCCGGCGGCAAGACGGCGGAGCTTTGGGACTCGATCCAAGATATCCTCGCCCTGCCCGGCGACACGCGGCTTTACATCGGCCATGACTACGGCACCGAAGACCGCAAGGAACCGACGTGGGAAGCCACGGTTGATGAGCACAAAGCCAACAACATCCATGTCAAAGACGGCACCAAGCGCGAGGACTACATCGAGCGCCGCCAAAAGCGAGACGCGACCCTGTCGCTGCCGAACCGCATCCTTGCCGCCTTGCAGATCAACCTGCGCGGCGGGCGGCTGCCCCCGGCAGAGGATGACGGCAACCACTACCTCAAACTGCCAGTGAACCGTTTCGACTGAGCCAGACCGGGCTGCCCTTCGGGGCGGCCCCCCTCCCCCTTGACGGATAGCCCAACATGACCCTGCCGCCGCTTGCGCAATATCTGCCGATCCTCGACTGGGGGCGGCGCTATGATCGTAGCCAGTTCACCGGGGATATGGTGGCGGCGGTGATCGTCACTATCATGTTGATCCCGCAATCGCTGGCCTATGCGCTGCTTGCGGGGATGCCGCCCGAGGCGGGTATCTATGCCTCCATCGCGCCGATTGTGCTCTATGCGATTTTCGGAACCAGCCGGGCGCTGGCAGTGGGGCCAGTGGCGGTGGTGTCGCTGATGACAGCGGCGGCGGTGGGCAATATCGCCGAAGCCGGCACGGCCGGCTATGTCACCGCGGCGCTGACGCTGGCGTTTCTGTCGGGCGCGATGCTGCTGGCGCTTGGGCTGTTCCGGCTGGGGTTTTTGGCAAATTTCCTATCGCACCCGGTGATTGCGGGGTTCATCACCGCGTCGGGCATCCTGATTGCGGCAAGTCAGTTGCGGCATATTCTGGGGATCCAAGGCGAGGGCCATACACTGGTCGAGATCCTTGCCAGCCTTTGGGCGCATCTGGGTGAGGTGAACCCGATCACCGTACTGCTGGGTGTAACCGCGACGGCGTTTCTTTTCTGGGTCCGGGGCGGGCTGAAGCCTTTGCTCTTGCGTGTGGGGCTGGGGCCGCGCATGGCCGATATTGGGGCGAAGACAGGGCCAGTGCTGGCGATTGTCGGCACCACGCTGGCGGTTTGGGCCTTTGATCTGGGCAGCCGCGGCGTGGCCATCGTGGGCGACGTGCCGCAAAGCCTGCCGCCGCTCACTCTGCCTTCCTTCTCGCCTGACCTACTGTCACAGCTCTTCGTCCCCGCGCTGCTGATTTCGATCATCGGCTTTGTGGAAAGCATCAGTGTGGCGCAGACATTGGCCGCCAAGAAGCGTCAACGGATTGACCCAGATCAGGAACTGATCGGTCTCGGCAGCGCCAACCTCGGGGCGGCGTTCACCGGGGGCTTCCCGGTCACGGGGGGATTTTCACGCTCGGTGGTAAACTTTGACGCGGGGGCCGAGACGCCCGCCGCCGGCGCCTTCACCGCCGTTGGGCTGGCGCTCGCGGCGCTGTTTCTCACGCCGCTAATTTTCTTCCTGCCCAAGGCGACGCTGGCCGCCACGATCATCGTCGCGGTACTGAGCCTCGTAGATTTCTCGATCCTCAAACGCGCGTGGGCTTTTAGCCATGCCGACTTCGCAGCCGTGAGCGTAACGATCCTGCTCACGCTGATTTTCGGCGTTGAAGCGGGGGTGAGCGCGGGGGTCATCACCTCGATCCTGGTCCATCTTTATAAGACCTCGCGCCCGCATATGGCTGTGGTGGGCCGCGTGCCGGGCACCGAGCATTTCCGCAATGTTCTGCGCCATGAGGTCGAGACACAACCGCATGTGCTGTCGCTGCGGGTGGATGAGAGCCTCTACTTCCCCAACGCGCGCTACCTAGAGGACCAACTTGCACGCTATGCCGCCGAAAAGCCCGAGCTGACGGATGTGGTCCTGATGTTCCCGGCGGTAAATGAGATCGACCTTTCGGCACTGGAATCGCTTGAGGCGATCAACACACGGCTGCGGGATGCCGATATCCGGCTGCATCTAAGCGAGGTGAAAGGCCCGGTCATGGACCGCCTTCAACGCAGCCACTTCTTGGATGATCTGACGGGCGAAGTGTTTCTCAGCCAGCATGAAGCTGTTTGCGCCTTAGCTAAGCAGCACTAGAGAAAACGACATTCGATAATTCGGTACCCCCACGGGAACCGCCCGGCCCGTCGCGCGTTGGCCTGCCATGAACAAGATATTTGCGCGCGCCGCCGCCCTTTCCGCCTGCCTTTTTGCCACTGCTGCC
Organism: Sulfitobacter indolifex; assembly: GCF_022788655.1. Lineage (NCBI taxonomy): Bacteria > Pseudomonadati > Pseudomonadota > Alphaproteobacteria > Rhodobacterales > Roseobacteraceae > Sulfitobacter > Sulfitobacter indolifex. Next base: position 2,538,259 of record NZ_CP084951.1, read on the forward strand.
TCCGCCGAACAGGTGGGGAATGTCGACGTGGACTGGCTCGGCAATGACATCATCGTCGAAGCGGTGGCCGACCCTAAGGTTAAGGGCGTGACCTGCCATCTGGCCTACTTCGAGCGCGGTTTGATCGACCGGCTGCAAAAGGGCAACTGGTTCGAAGACCCGTCGAACTCTTCCATCTCTTGCCGCCAGACCGGCCCGATTGAAGTGGGTGATATCGAGATGGATGACGAGGGCGAGAATGTCTTTAGCGAACGCCGATCGATCATCTTCAAAACACTGCGGGTGAAGCGCATTTTCGACGAAGAGAATAACACGCTGATCTACATCAGCCACAGCCAGCAGGTGCAGGACGGATCGGCCAAGATGTCGATGTCGACTGTGCCGCTTTACCAGTCCGGACAATAAGCCGAAGGGCTAAGATTTCCTCGGCAAAGCCTTGCCATCTTAGCGAAGGCGGCTTGTCGGGCGACCTGCCTGCGATATGCTGCGCAAAACGCAACAATGCAGCGACAGGCAGGTTTTATGAGACATTCACGCAGAACATTCGCATTCGGGCTCGCCGCACTGGGGCTGACATCGGCCTGCTCGAACGGCGGCGGCGCACTCGGGCCCGCAGCGGCGGCTGGGGTGCCGGACGATCTGCGGCCCGTGGCCAATGCAGGGTACGATGCTTGGGTCGCGTCGTTTAAAGGCCGCGCTTCGGCGCAAGGGATTTCTGCCAGCACCTTGGCCCAAGGGTTTAGCGGCGCGGGCTACCTGCCCGGTGTGGTGAAGCGGGACCGTAACCAGACTGAATTTAGCAGGAGCTTAGAGGACTACCTCGCCATCGCGGCCTCCGATGACCGGGTTTCCAAAGGTCGCGCGGCCTTTGCGCGGCATCGCAGCACGCTGAGCGCTATCGAAAGCCGCTACGGCGTCGCCGCCGAGATCGTCGCGGCGATTTGGGGGCTTGAGAGTTTCTTTGGCGAGCGGCGCGGCAATGTGCCTGTGGTCTCAGCTACTTCCACATTGGCCTATGATGGGCGGCGCGGCGCATTCTTTGAAAAGCAGCTGATCGCGGCGCTGAAAATCTTGCAAAACGGCGACATCAGCGCGGACCGCCTCACCGGGTCTTGGGCGGGCGCCATGGGGCATACGCAGTTCATTCCCACGTCCTATCAAGCCTTTGCCGTGGATTTCACCGGCGACGGGCGGCGCGATATCTGGTCTGAGGATCCCAGCGATGCGCTGGCGTCGACCGCCGCTTATCTTTCGCGCAACGGTTGGACGCGCGGTATCAAATGGGGTGGTGAGTTGGGCAGCATCCCCGCCAGCGCCGGCTCGGTGATCCAGCCGCAGGCAGGTGGGCCGCAGTTTGTCGTGACCAGCAATTTCCGGGCGCTGAAGCGCTACAACAACTCCGACAGCTATGCCATCGGCGTGGGCCATCTGGCCGACCGCATCGCCGGGGGCGGACCGCTGCGCGGCAGCTTCCCACCCGATGCCAATGGGTTGACCAAAGACGACCGGATGGCGCTGCAACAGCGGCTGACGGCGCGAGGGTTTGACACCGATGGCACCGACGGTGTGATCGGGCCGAACAGCCGCAAAGCAATCAGCGCATACCAGCAAAGCATCGGCCTGCCTGCGACCGGCGAGCCTTCGATGGACCTGCTGCGCCGCCTGCAATAGGCAGGCCTAGCCGGGGCTGATACCAGCACGGTCGAGCATCCCTGCCACCTCAGCGAAAGAGGCTTGCGGCGGGGTGTGCTCGGCCTTGCGCTGGCTAAGGAACGCCTCACACGGCCCGGCGAATGCGATGGCGCGGTCCAACTCGGGATTGCTGCCGCTGCGGTAAGCGCCGATGCGGATCAACTCTTCCATATCGGCATGGGCCGCCAGCGCCTTATGAGCGGCGGTCAGCAGCGTATACTCCGCATCACTGTGACAATCCGGCAACGTCCGCGAGACGCTGGCCAGCAGGTCAATCGCCGGATAACGCCCTTTTTCGGCGATCTTACGGTCCAACACGATATGCCCATCCGTGATCCCGCGCACGGCGTCGGCGATGGGGTCATTCATGTCATCACCATCCACCAGAACGGTGAAAATCGCGGTGATATCGCCCTTGCCCACCGGCCCCGGCCCTGCCCGCTCCAGCATCTGCGGAAGCTCGGAAAACACTGTCGGCGGGTAGCCTTTGGCGGTGGGGGGTTCGCGTGACGCAAGACCAATTTCGCGCTGCGCCATGGCAAAGCGGGTCACGCTGTCCATCAGCAGCAGCACGTGCTGCCCCTGATCGCGGAAATGCTCGGCCACGGCCATAGCTGTCCAAGCGGCTTGGCGGCGGGTGAGCGGCGGCTCGTCGCCCGTCGCGACAACGAGAACCGCCTTCTCCATCCCCTCGGGGCCAAGGTCGGATGAAATGAAATCCTGCACCTCGCGGCCCCGTTCGCCAACCAGCGCCATAACCACCACATCGCAGTCCGTATAGCGTGCCAGCATGGCCATAAGCGTCGATTTACCGACGCCCGAGCCTGCAAAGATACCCAAGCGCTGGCCTTGGCAAAGCGGCGTGAACACATCGAGCGCGCGCACATGGGTCGCGAGTTTCGGGCCGATGCGTTTGCGGTCGAACGCACCCGGCGGGGCGGCGCGCAGCGGGCGGGGCTGATTACCTTCGGGCAAATGCCCCTTCCCGTCGAGCGGTGCTGCCGAGGCGCTGATCACCCGCCCCTTCCAACTTTCATCCGGGCGGATCACATCGCGGCCAATCGCGACCTCAACCCGATCACCCGCGGCGACCCCGCGCCACGACCCGAAGGGGAGCAATTCTGTGCCATGCGTACCTAGCCCCACGACCTCGGCATGGACCGGACCATCAGATCCATGCACGATGCAGCGCTCACCGATGCCCAGCACCCGTTCAAGCCCCACAGCGGTCAGCGTGATGCCGGTGATTGCACGCACTTCGCCGGTGATCTCGGCCTCGCCAGCCTCGCGGGCAAAGCTTGTCAGCTCGGAAAAGAGTGTCTGCATGGATAAATTTCCTCTAGGAGACCAAGCTATTATTTACTATACAAGGATTAAACAGGCTATAGGCAAAAAAATGAACTTGTCTAATCTTTCTATTCTTGGGCTCGCTTCGGACCGGATGCAGTGGCTTTCGGCCCGGCAAAAGGTCGTGTCTGAAAACGTGGCCAATGTGGCGACGCCGAACTTCAAGGCGCGTGACGTGTCGTCCTTCGCCTCAATGCTGAGCGGAGAGCTTTCGCGCGATAATGGGTTGGTAACCACCCATGACAAGCATTTCACCGGCGTGGCCCAAGGCACACCCGGCGTGCGTGAGGTGACGGATCGTAGCGTCATCGGCACAACGCTGGACGGCAATACCGTCAACCTAGAAGAACAGGCAGTGAAGGCCGCCGAGATCGACGATCATTACAGGTTGGCCGCACAGCTTTATCGCAAGAGCTATGACATGCTCACCATGGCCGTCACCGGAAACAGGTAAGGAAAACGCATGGATCCGCTTCAGTCTATCGCCAAAATCGCCGCCAGCGGGATGACCGCGCAGACCGCGCGTCTGCGGGTGATTTCGGAAAACGTGGCCAACGCCGATTCAACAGGCACCACGCCGGGCGCTGACCCTTTCCGCCGCAAGACCATCAGCTTTTCCGAGTTGATTGACCGTAACGGCGGCGGATCACTGGTTGAGGTTGACCGTATTGGGCGCGATCAATCGCCCTTCCGGCGCGACTATGATCCGGCGCATCCGGCAGCGGATGAGACTGGCTATGTCAACCGGCCCAATGTCGACCCGATCATTGAAATGGCCAACATGCGCGAAGCATCGCGCAATTATGAGGCAAACATGAACATGTTCGAGTCCGGCCGCCGGATGCGCAGCCAAATGCTCGACCTGCTGAAGTGAGGCTGACATGAGCGATCCTGCTTCCTTAATCTCTACCGCCGCCGTCCGGGGTGCCTACCGCACCTCGCAATCGCTGACGGGCCAAAAGGGTGAAGGCATCGCCGAAGAAGCCGGTGCCAGCGCCAATAGTTTCACCAATCTGGTGCAGCAGGCCTCGGAAAGCGCGCTGGAAACGGTGCGCGGGGGCGAGGCCGTGGCCCAAGCCGGGCTGCGCGGCGAGGCGGATACTCAGCAGGTGGTTGAGGCGATGTTGGCGATGGAAAGCACCGTGAAAGTGGCCGTGTCGGTGCGCGATCGCTTTGTCGAAGCCTATCAGGAAATCCTGCGGATGCCGATCTAGGCCATGACCGAAACCCAGACCTATGACATCATCTCTGACACCGTCTGGGCCGTGCTTTTGGCCTCTGGTCCGGTGCTGGGGGTGGCATTGGGCATTGGTTTGGTGATCGCGTTTTTCCAAGCACTGACGCAAATTCAGGAAATGACGCTGACCTTCGTGCCCAAGATCGTGATGATCTTTGTCACCCTGCTGGTCGCGACGCCATTTATGTATGCCACGCTCAAAAACCTGTCGGATACGGTCTTTGACCTCGTGCAAAACGGTGGGCTGTGAGGGTGTTTTGGCATATCGCCCGCGCGGCGGTACTGGGGGTTGTGCTGAGCGCCCCTGCCCTCGCCCAAGGCTGGGGATCATTCTATGAGCCGTCGCAGAAAAACGCCGTGACCAAGACGGCGCGGACGCTGGCGGCCAAGGGCGGGCCCGAAGGCGTCTGCATCCGCGAAATCCTCGCAGCACAGACCCGACATGGCATTCCTGACAACTTGCTCTTGGCGATCGGCCTTCAAGAGGCGGGTACGCGGCGCAATGGCCATTTCACGGTCTGGCCCTATGCGGTGAACGCGGCGGGCGAAGGCCGGCTGTTTGACAGCCGCAACGCCGCGCTTGATTGGGTGGCCGAGCGTCAGGCGAGCGGCATCCGCTCTATCGACGTGGGCTGTATGCAAATTAACATGCGCTGGCACCCGGATGCCTTTGCCAACGTGGCCGAAGGTTTTGATCCGCGGGTGAATGTCGATTACGCCGCGCGCTTCCTCAAACGGTTGCACCGGCGCACGGGCAGTTGGATGCAGGCCGCCGGATCCTATCATTCCTTCGAGCCGGAATACCGCGACGTTTACCTCGACCGGCTGCAAAAGAACATCTCCGCGGCCAATGCGCGGCTGCCGGAGTTTCAGGCGCTGGCCAGTGCCAGCCCTGTTGCCGTGCGTAAGCGGAAACCTGTGGCGAAATCATCCGGCAGCTACGACAGGCTGGCGGCCAAAGCCACATGGGGCGCGCGGATTGGCGGCGCTGAAAACGCCCGCCGCTCGCTCTATTCCGCGCATGAGATGCAGCCGGTGCTGCCACAGTTCACCACCGTCCACGCGGAGGATGCGGGATGAGCACGAAACCGAATTCCATAATGCCGCAATGGCGCATGTTTGGCGCCAATAAGGACGTCAGCTTTGCCGTCGGCATGTCGCTGGTGCTGGCGGTTCTGTTCCTGCCGCTGCCACCGATCTTGTTGGACTTTGGGCTGGCGCTGTCGCTGTCGCTCAGCGTGCTGATCTTCATGGTGGCGCTGTGGATCCCCTCGCCGTTGCAGTTCAACTCTTTCCCGACGCTGTTGTTGGTCACCACCATGCTGCGCCTGTCGCTGAACGTGGCCTCAACCCGACTAATCCTCAGCGAAGGCCATGCGGGTCTGCACGCCGCGGGCGATGTGATCCAGGGCTTCTCCAAATTCATCGTGGCAGGCAATTTCGTTATCGGCGTGGTGATCTTTGCCATTCTCGTCATCATCAACTTTGTCGTAATTACAAAGGGTTCGACCCGTATCGCCGAGGTTGCTGCGCGGTTCTCGCTGGATGCGATGCCGGGCAAACAGATGGCGATTGATGCTGACATGGGTGCCGGGCTGATCGACGAAGACGAAGCGCGTCGTCGCCGTAAAGAGTTGGAAGACGAAAGCGCGTTTTTTGGTGCCATGGACGGTGCCTCGAAATTCGTGCGCGGCGACGCGGTGGCGGGGCTGATCATCACGCTGATCAACGTCATCGGCGGCATTCTGATCGGCGTTGTGCAGCGCGGCATGGGCGTGGGCGATGCCTTTAACGTCTTCACCTCGCTGACCATCGGCGACGGGCTGGTCAGCCAAATTCCGGCGCTGGTGGTGTCGCTGGCGGCCGGTCTTATCGTGACCAAGGGCGGCACACGGGGTGCGGCGAACGAGGCGGTCTTTGACCAGCTGTCGAACTTCCCCAAGGCGCTTTATATGGCGGCGATCCTGTTGTTCGGCATCGGCCTTCTGCCGGGCTTTCCGCTGCTGGTCTTTGCGCTGCTGGCCGCTGCCATGGTGGGCTTGGGCGTGGTGATCCAACGCGGCGCGGCAGAGGCGGCGGAGGCCAAGGCGCAAGCCGATGTTGAGGCGCAGAAAAAACAAGACATGCCTGAGGTCGACAGCAACCCCATGCACCTCGACGAGTTGCGGCTGGTACTGGGTGAAGGGCTGGTGGCGCTGGCCAACCGTCCCGACGCGGTGCTGCCAAGCAAGATCAAATCGCTGCGCAAACATTTCGCTGAAGAGTTCGGTTTCCCCATGCCGTCGGTGCGGATCAAGGATGACGTGAGCCTGCCGATCAACAGCTACTCGTTCCAAATCCACGGCGTTGATGTAGCCAAAGGCGACATCCGCGCCAATCAGATGATGGTGATCAATCCCGAAGGCGCACCGCTGCAACTGCCGGGTGAGGCAACGCGCGAGCCGACGTTCGGGCTCGATGCGCTTTGGGTCGACAGCAAGGTCGCCGATCAAGCCGAGGCGCAGGGCTATACTGTCGTCGATCCCGAAAGTGTCATCACCACGCATCTGACCGAAGTGGTGAAAGAGAACATGTCTGAGCTGCTCACCTATGGTTCGGCGAAAGAGGCGATTGAGGGGCTGGACCGGAACTACCAAAAACTGGTCAACGATCTGCCCGTCCCCTCCCCCGCCATTCTGGTGCAGCAGGTCTTGCAGGAACTGCTGCTCGAGCGTGTCTCAATCCGCAACCTGCCGCTGATCGTCGAGGCGATGGCCGAAGCAACACGCCAGACCAGCAAGCCCGCGCTGGTGCTTGAAAACGTGCGCCGCCGTTTGTCGAGCCAGATTTGCCAAGGTCTGTCCGATGGGCAGGGGTTTGTGCCCGTCATCACCCTGTCGCCGTCATGGGAGGCCGAGTTCATTGACGCGGTCAAAATGGTCGGCGATGACCGCACATTCGTCATGTCCCCTAAACGGGTGCAGGAGTTCGTGCTACAGGCCCGCCAGCAGATCCAGCGCTTCGCCTCTGAAGACAGCTGGCCCGCGCTGATGGTGAACCCCGAGGCGCGGTCTTATGTGCGCTCCATGCTGGAGCGGGTCAGCCCGATGACGCCGGTGATCTCTAACGCCGAAATTCATCGCAAAGTGTCGCTGCGGACCGTCGCCACCATCGGGGGCTAGGGATGGACCTGTCCGCCCTCCTGACCGACGCGCTGATGGGGTATTTCGTGGTCTTCGCCCGCATCGGCAGCGCGTTGTTGTTCATGCCGGGCTTTGCTGAAACCTCTGTCCCGACGCGGCATCGGCTGTTCTTTGGCCTGATCCTGAGTGCCACGCTCTATCCCGTGACCGGACTTGGCCCCGTGGCCGAAGACCGCCCCGGTGCCTTGCTGTTAATTTTTGGTTCTGAGATCACGGTTGGCCTCTGGATCGGGCTGGTCGCCCGCACCCTGCTGTCGGCGCTGCAATTTGCGGGCTATCAGATGGCGCTGATGTCGGGGCTGGCGAATGCCTTGGCCCCCAACATTGGCGCGTTTGAGGGGGCTACGAGCATGGCGGCGATGTTGCTGATTGGGGCCACGGCGTTGATCTTTGTCACAGACCTGCACCACCTCATTATCGAGTCGTTGCTGATGTCTTATCAGGTCTTTATCCCCGGCACTTTCATGCTGGCCGATCTGACCGATCAGTTTGCCCGCGCCACGCAAGTCAGCCTCTACCTTGGCCTGTCGATCGCCGCCCCCTTCTACGTGGCGGGGCTGGTGCTGAACGTTGGCATGGGCTTGGCCAACCGCATGATGGCGAGCCTTCAGGTCTTCTTTATCGCGCAGCCGTTGCTGATTGCCGCCGGGCTGGCCTTGATGGTGCTGGCGGTTCCGACCATGATGCGCGGGTTTCTTGAGCCATTCGCGGAGTGGCTTACCACCTACGAGTTCTAGGCCATGTCGGACGAAGACAAGAGCAGTAAGACCGAAGAGCCGACGGAGAAAAAGCTCCGCGACGCGCGCAAGAAAGGCGACGTGCCCCAATCGCGTGAGACCGGCACGGCGATGCTGGTTTTCGCGCTGCTGATGATCCTTGTTTTCGTGCTGCCAAGTTCGGTTGGTGGCATTGTCGAGGCGCTGCAAGCCCCACTGCTGGAGGCAGGTGTCACCGCCATCGGCACCGGCGGCACAGGATTGGTTGAGGCTGGCAGTGTGCTGAAATCGCTGGGCTTTACGCTGGGGCTGGCGATGATGCCGGTGGTCGGGATCATGGTGCTGGCGGCGCTTTTTGGGGTGCTGATCCAAGGGGAGACCGTGGTCTCAGCCGAGCGCATCAAGCCAAAAATATCGAAACTGAACCCGCTGTCGGGGTTCAAGCGGCTCTTCTCAGCCGAGGCTTTTGTCGAGTTTGCCAAGAATACGGTCAAGGTGCTGGTGATCGGTTTCATCACCGTCTGGGCCGTGCGCGACATAGCGCAATCGCTGGGCCAGACCCAAGCCTTCGTGCCCGAAACCCTGCTGGCCGCCACGCTGCAAAAAGTGCGCTGGATCTTCCTTGTAACGGCCACTTTCCTTGTGCCCATCGCCATTGCCGACATCATTTGGAAGCGCGCGCAGTGGAAGAAGAAACAGATGATGAGCCTCAAGGAAATCCGCGATGAGCATAAAGACAGCGAGGGCGATCCGCAGATCAAGGGCCGTCGCGCCGAATTGCGCCGCGCCCGCGCGCGCCAGCGCATCGCGCAGGCGATCCCGGGCGCCAGCGTGGTCCTGACAAACCCGACCCATTACGCCGTGGCGCTGAAGTATGAACAGGGTGTTGATGACGTGCCGGTCTGCGTGGCCAAAGGTGCCGATGTGATGGCGCAGCGCATCCGCGAACTGGCCAAAGAACACGACATCCCGATGATCGAAAACCGCCCGCTGGCCCGCGCGCTTCATGCGGCGGTTGAGGTGGATGATCGCATCCCGATGGAACATTGGCAGGCCGTGGCCGAGATCATCGGCTTTGTCATGGACCTGCGCCGCAACGTGCGCCGCAAACCGCCAGCGGGATCGTCCATTCGCGAGGAGTGACCCCCGCCCCGCTTAGCGCAGGCGCAGCCCCTCAAGGTTGCGGTCGGCGGGAAGTTTGGATTGCTCCAGCAAGATTTTGGTGATCAGTCGCGCCCGAACAAGGCTGAAGGAGCCCATGATCTGCGCCGCGTCCCGTTCCGGCATGGCACCGATCACCTGCACGGCTGTTTCCACGTCGATTTCATCCATGATGCCAGCAGCAACCTGCGGCTTCATGTTGCGGTAAAGCTCGACCAATTTGGTCATATCTTGGTTGTTGGCCTCTTCGATCACCTTCAACTGCGCGCCGATCTCATCGCGCAGACTGGCGAGCCGGGTTTGCTCGGCCTTGAGGCTCTGCTCGGCCAGCGCCAGTTTGGCTTCGCGGTCGGCAATCGTGTCGCGTTGATCTTTAAGCAGCGCACGTTCTTCGGCGATGGCTTCGGCGATCAGGTGGCTTGGTTCGCACATGCCGCTTTCACCCGGCGCGCTGGCGTCATAGCTGGGCGGCGCGGGGGCAGCGGCAAGCTCAACCGGGACCGGGGGCGTGTCACCGGGCGTCTCAGCAATGGCCATCATCGGCATAAACTCAACTGTGAGCTTGAGCACGCCAGCGACGCCGAGGCCTAAAAGCGCGATCTTTGGCAGCGAGATACGGCTCATTCCTTACGCTCCTTGGTGATGTCGAAAAAGGTGCGGACCAGTTCGGATTTGCCCTGTACCGCCGCCTGGCCGCGTACTTGGCTGCGCCCTTTAAGGCGTGCGGCGCGCATTTGTGCCGGGCTTTGACCCGCTGAGGAAGCAGGCTCTGTCGCTGTTTGACGGGCGGGCGGCGCTGCGCGCTGAACTGGCGGCTCTGCGCGCTGCGTCTTGGCGCTGAGGTCGCGCAGGTCTTCGACCGATTTGGCGGATTGATCGACTGCATTGGAAAAGGCACCGACCATCGGCTCCATCTCCCTCAGGGTCGCCATCAAAGTGCGCACCCGGCGATCAAGGATAAAAGCGTAAACCAGCGTGCCGATGAGCAGCACGATAATGATGATATCAATCAAGGCCGTCATCGTCGTCGCTCTCCTCCTTCGTCTCTTTGGGCAGCAGGGATTGGATCACCCGCAGTGCCAACGCGCCGTTGCTGCGTTGACCAAAGGCCGCTTGGAACATCGGCTGGGCATTGACCATACCGACCACGGGCGTGTCTACCGTCATCCCCAGATCGATCACTTGGCCGGTTTTCCATTCCAGCACTTCATGCAGGGGGATCGTCACCTCTTGCAAGACACCAGTGATGGTCACCGTGGTGCTGGAAATCTGGTTGTTCATATCCTTGCGCGCGTTGCTGTCGGTGGGCGAGCGCCCGCCAAGGAACGGCTGCGCCAATTGCGCGCTGACCTCATCCAATGTGCCGTAGGGCAGCACCAGCGCCATATGCCCGCTGCGGTCTTCGAATTGCATGTGCATACGCACCAGCACCGTCGCGGTACGCGGGGCGGCCAGCATGACCGACCGGGGGTTGGATTCCAGTGACTGGATGTCGAATTGCACCGGGCTGACATCCTGCAAACACTGCGCCAAACCCTTGAGCGACAGTTCCGCCAGTCTGCGGCCCAGTTTCTGCTCAATCGCGGTTAACCCACGCGGTTTCCATTCTTGGGTCGTGGCACGACGCCCGCCCAGCATGATCTCCAACACCGAAAACAGCAGATCCGGTTCCACCACACAGGCGATCTGACTGCCCCAGCCTTCCGCATTGGCGATGGCGATAAGCGAGGGCGACTGGATGCTCTCCATCGCGTCCTCATAGGGCATATATTCCAGCGAGGTGAGTTCGATCTCTGGCGCGATCGTGCAATAGGATTTCAGGTCGGGCACCAGCGCCAGCAGCAGACGGTCGATGATGATCTCAAGCGTGGGCAGGCGCTGGAAGCTTTCGCGCGCCTGACGGATCATCGTCTCTTCGAGGCTTAGCGCTTCGGAGGAATCCGCTGTCGTCATTGCACCACCATATCGGCAATCAGTATTTCATGCGGCGCGTCAGTGTGCCCCACCGCCCGCGCCCGGCGCAGCAGTTCGGTCTTCAGCATCGCCAACCCATAGCTGCCATTCAGGTCGCTGACATGCAACTGACGCAGGAAGTCTTGGAAACTGTCGCGCAGGTAAATTTCACGCGCGACCAAACGGTCGGCCCCTTCGACGGTCTCATCATAGACCATCAGCATGTTGAGCTTGAGAAACCGGCTGGTCTGCCCGCCCTGTGGTCCGGTGTCGGTGACGTTCACGATGATCTCGGGGAACGGCATGACCGGCATTTTAACTTCGGCCTTAGGCTTGTCTCCGTGACCGTCGTCCGCCGCTTCTTCACCATGGGCGTTGTCGGCAGTCTCAACAGTTTCCTCGGCGGCCTCATCCCCACCCAGCCCGGCCATTTTCAGCAGACCAGAAGGGCCAATGGCCAGCGTCACCCCGCCCACGCCAGCAAGAAGGCAGAGCAGGACAACAGCAAGGATAGCGAGCGGCTTTTTCATTCTTTAACTCTTAGTTGGATCCTGCGCTGAGCGCCATATGCAAGAACAAATACATCCCCAATCAAGCTTTATTGCAACAGAAACCTGTTTATTTTTCGGTTCTCACAAGTATAAATCGATATATGCTTGCATAGTGACGACTGAGCGGAGAATGCTCGGACTATCCAACTGAGTGAGGGCCCGTGAATCAGATCGTTGAAAACCTTAAGGATTTAGGTCCAAAGCGGCTGGCACTTCTGGGCGGCATCGGCCTGGCAATCACTGCGGCGGTTTTTATCGGCGCGCGGACCATCCTCGCCCCCACCTATGTTCCGGTTTACAGCCAGCTAAGCCCCGGCACCGCATCGCAGATGATGCAGACGCTCGAGCAAGCAGGCCTGACGGTCGATCTGTCGCGCAACGGCGATACAATCTCGGTTGCGGAAAACGACATCGCCCGCGCCCGCATGGCATTGGCCGATGCGGGACTGCCGGGCGAAGGTGTGCCGGGTTGGGAGATTTTCGACAATATGTCCGGCATGGGGATGAACTCCTTCATGCAAAAGGTGAACCGGTTGCGCGCGCTCGAAGGCGAGCTGGCCCGGTCGATCCAAACCATCAGTGGCATCAAGGCCGCCCGGGTGCATCTGGTGCTGCCCGAACGCGCCGCCTTTTCGCGCAGCCGGGCCGAGGCCAGCGGCTCGGTCATTGTGCGCTCGCAAGCCAATGCCAGCATGACCCGCAGCCAAGCGCAGGCGATCCAAGCGCTGGTGGCCTCTGCCGTGGCGGATTTGGAAGCGCAGAACGTGACCGTCCTATCGGCATCAGGCGAGACGATTCTCGCCAAAGACGACGGCGGCAGCTCTGACTTCTCGCTTCAGGGTCAGCGCAGCATGATCGAAGAGCAACTGGCGCAAAAGGTTGAATCAATCCTGAATGCCCGCGTCGGGCCCGGCAATGCCCGCGTGCGCGTCAGCGTTGATCTGACGACCGAGCGTGAAGTGCGCGTCTCCCGCACGTTTGATCCCGCCCAGCAGGTCGCCCGCTCCATTGAGACCCGCGTGCGCAACTCCAACGAAACCGACCCGGCGACGGGCACAGTCGATGTGGCCAACAACATCCCCGATGAGCTGCGCGACGATGCGGGCGGCGGCGCGGGCCAATCCACCCGCTCTGAGAATGACGAGATCATCAACTACGAGATCGGTTCGGTCCAAAGCGAAATGGTACGCGAGCCGGGCGATATCGAGCGTATCTCGGTCGCGGTTCTGGTGAACGGCAGCTATGGCACCCTGCCCGACGGCTCCGAGGGCTATATCGAGCGCAGCGAAGAAGAGATGCAGCGCCTGAGCCAATTGGTCAGCACCGCCATCGGCTTTGATCAGAACCGGGGCGATCAGGTGCAGGTCGACAGCCTCCAGTTCCTTGATTTCGACTCTGAATTCAGCAATCCCGGCGGCCGTGGGTTGGGCGCGGTACTGGCCGACAATGCGATGACCATCCTACGCTCGCTCTTTGCCTTAGCGCTGGTCGCGATCATCATGCTGCTGGGCGCGCGCCCCTTGCGGATGGTGCTGGATGCTACCCTGCCCCAGCCTGCGCTGGCCGGTGCTGGCGCAGACGCGGCCCTGCTCGGTGGCCCTGAAGAGGATAGCGCCCCCAAAGCGTTGACCGGCGGCACCCAAAATGAGCCCCCACAAAACCGCCTGCCCACCCCGGCAGGCGCCCAAACAGGGGCAGTGCTTGGCCCTATGGACGAAATGCCGCGCGATATGGTGCAGCTTGCCTCCGTTGAGGGCGCGGTCCACCACAGTAAGCTGCGCGCTGTCGCCGAACTGGCTGAGGACAACGCTGAAGATGCCCTGCGCGTGCTGGGCGATTGGTTGGCAGAAGGGGATGAGCTGTGATCACCACCCTGAAGCTGCAAAATTTCGACGAGGACGGCAAAAGCAAGCCGCAAGATCCAGCAATGCCCACGCCCGAAGAGATCGAGGCGAAGATTAAGAAGGCCCATAAACAGGGCCATATCGAAGGCTACCTTACTGGGGCTGACGCGGGCCGGGCGGAGATGCACCAAACCATGCAGGCCGAACATGCCGTGATGGCCGAAAAGCTGGCGCAGGAATTGGCGCGGTTGTCTCAAGCAATGCAGGCCCATCAAGAGGCGCTGGTGGCGCAGATCGTCGGCTTTACCCTGCAAACCTGCGAGATCGTCTTGCCCGAGGTGATCGAGCGCCTCTCGACCGCGCGGGTGAAAAAGACCGTGACCCAATCGCTGAAAATGGCCATCGGATCGAGCCATATCAAAGTGCGCCTGTCGCCCGCGACGCTGGAGCAGATCGGCCCAGAACTGCGTCAACGCGCAGTCTATTACAAATGCGACGGCGTGCTAGATGTGCGCGCCGACGCCGACCTGCCTGACGGTGACGCCCGGATGGAATGGGACCACGGAAGCCTTGATTACGGCTTTAAAAAGATATGCGACCGCCTGCTCGCCGAGTTGCGCGACACCCATGCGCGGTCACTGAAAGCACAAAAGGAGACGGACGGACATGGATAAGCCTGACCTGCAATCGCCCAAAGACGACGACACCTCCACAGAGGGCAAAGCGTCTGAGGCGACGCCAAAGACCACTGAACAGGACCAGCCACGCGCTGATGCATTCGGCAATACAGCCAGCCTAGGCGGCGATGATGCCGGGGTCTTCCCGCAGCTCGATACTGAGGATTCGCGCAACGCGCTTGCCCCCCGCCCCGAAGCTGGTGGCGCAGGCATCAACGCGATGCTGAATGTCGGCCTTGATGTGCAGATTGTGCTGGGCCAAGCGCGCATGCCGATCTCGCGCCTGCTGGAATTGACCCGCGGCTCCATCGTGGAATTGAACCGCAAAATCGGCGCGCCGGTCGACCTGATGGTCTCTGATCGTCTGGTGGCACGCGGTGATCTTGTGAAGGTCGGCGAAGACCGGCTTGGCGTCTCCCTCACCCAAATCGTCAAGGATTATGTCCCTGACTGACCTCCCCTCCCCGCGCGCCTATGCGCCGGGCCGTTTGGGCCTTGCCCTGCTGGTGCTTCTCGCCAGCAGCGGCATGGCTATGGCCCAAGACGGGGGATTTTTGGGGACGCTGTCAGATGTGATCGGGGATTCCGCGCCGGGCAGTGATGAGAACGCCAATCTTTCGGGCCGGATCGTTCAGTTTATCGCGCTGATGACCGTGCTCAGCATCGCGCCGGGGCTTTTGGTTGTCATGACCAGCTTCACGCGCTTTGTGATCGTCCTGTCGATGCTGCGCTCGGCCCTCGGCCTGAACCAGACCCCGCCCAATATCGTGCTCACCTCGCTGGCGCTGTTCATGACCTTCTTTGTCATGCAGCCCGTGTTTGAGGACGCGTATGAGGCTGGCGTGCAGCCGCTGCTGGAAAACGCCATCGCCGAAGAACAGGCATTAGAACGGATCGCAGCCCCCTTCAAAAGCTTCATGTACGTCAACACCCGCCCCGAGGATTACGCGCTGTTCCTGCGCATCGCCCCGGCGGACGAAGAAGCCGAAGAGACCCCCCTGCCCGCCTCGGCGGAGGAGGCCACCTTCCGCCATCTTGTCCCTGCCTTTATGATATCTGAACTGCGCCGTGCCTTTACCATCGGTTTTCTGATCTACCTGCCTTTCGTTGCCATCGACCTGATCATCGCATCGGTGCTGATGAGCGCGGGCATGATGATGCTGCCGCCAGTGCTGATCTCTTTGCCGTTCAAAGTGATCTTCTTTGTGCTGATTGATGGCTGGTACATGCTGGCCGGATCGCTGATTGAAAGCTATGTGCCGCTTGCCGGTGGCTGACCTGCTCTGAAAGGATTTCTCTATGTCGACCAATGCCCTTTCCAAAAACCGCAGAAAGCCCCTCACTGTGGAGGATCTGAATGGTCCGACCAAGGCCGCCATCACGTTCCTGTGCCTGGGCGAGCAGACCGGCTCGGAACTCATGCAAAAGCTCGGCACTGCCGAGATTGAGCGCATCACCAGTGCCATGAGCCGCCTTGGCCCGATCCCGGCTGAGGTGGTTGAACATGTGCTCAGAGAATTCACCCAGAAGGTCGTCAGCGGCACCGGGTCGGTTGTAGGATCGATCTCCTCCGCGGGATCAATGCTGCGCAAGTTTATGCCCGAAGAGCAGGTAACGAGCATTCTTGAGGGGCTCAAAAACAGCGAGCGCGAGAACGCGATGTGGCGCGGCTTTGGCGCGTTGAATGAGACGGTGATTGCCAATTACCTCAAAGGCGAACATGACCAGACGGCGGCGGCGATCCTTAACAACGTTGAGACCTCAGTCGCAGCCAAGGTGTTGCCCCTGCTGGGGCCAGAGCGCATGCAGGACATCGCAGAGCGTATGATCGCCATGGAGGCGGTGCCACTGCATATGATGCAGCAGATCGAAGAAACGCTGAAGCAAGACATCCTGTCGAACACGATGCACACCAGTTCGGTCGAAACGCATCAGCGCATGGCGGACCTGTTCAACCAGTTGGACGTGCAGGCCTTCGAAGAACTATCGGGTGCGCTGGACGCGCGTATTCCCGACGCCTTCCAAGCGATCAAACAGCGCATGTTCGTCTTTGACGATCTGTTCAAATTGCCGATGCAGGATTTGGCGCAGGTGATGCGCGGGCTGGACGGGGCGACCCTGCCCATGGCCATGCGCGGCGCCAAGAAAGAGCAGCGCGATCACCTGATGGAATGCCTGCCGCAACGCTCGCGGCAGATGCTGATGGACGAAATGGCCGCCACCGGCCCGGTCCGTGGCCGCGATGTGCGCGCCGCGCAGGCTGCGATGGTGGAATATGCCAAGAGCCTAGCTGATGAAGGCACCATTGAGTTGCCCTCGGCAGCCGAGGACGACGAATTCATCGAATAAGGTGGATCAGCGGTAAATGCTGGAGGCGCTGTAGCCGCCGGTGATCGTGGGGATGTTGATTGTGGCGGCTGTAAAGCTGCTGCCCTGCCCGATTGAAACGGCCCCCTGCATCAGGGAAAGAACTGTGTTCGAGGCGGATGAGACACCCTCGACAGCGTCGTAAATCGCCGAGAACCGCGAGACGAGTTTGTCGACCTCGGCAGGATCTTTCAGCTTTTCAATGTCGAACTTTTGCTCAAACAGCGCGATCTGACGGTCAAGATCGACCCCAATCGCCTCATTCGGGACCCCAAGCGCACGGCGCATGAAACTGCCCAAATCGGCGTCTTTCAAAACATCGAGCCAGCTGTTGATTTCTCCGGCCTTTGACTTGAACTCCAGGGCGATGCGGGCACCCTCGTTCTCTTCGCCGGCAGAATTGAGCACGATCCGTTCTTTGAAACGGTCAATAACCTCGTCCTGCCAGCCGGTTCTGTTGAAGTTAAAGCTCCGCCCGCCACCGGGGGCAAAGCCCAAAGTGTCGTACATCTCTTTGATCTTAGGATTGCTAAGGCGGTTCACGAGGGCCGAGGGCTCATCGGAATTGCTTTCAAGCACCTTACGGATCATCGCCTTGCCAAAAATTTGATCTTCGAGATCAAAGGCGCGCATGACGAAGGTATAGACTTCAGTATCGGCGACAAATTCCTTGGCGGATTTGATGTCGCCGATCCGTTCTTTAAAGGCTTCAATCTGCCGGGCGTTCAAAGCATCGTTGGCGACGAGGTCGAGCTGTTTGTCGCGCGTTGCGTCAAACAGTTTGACCGCCACCTGTGTGCTCATGCCACCCAGCGAGATCATGCGTGCGCGGCCTCATGGCTGTGCGTCGGGGCGATGGGACGCAGTTGCATCAGCTCGGTCTCGTATTTCAGGACCGCGCGCAATTCGCTCATTGCCTTGTAGAAATCGGACATGCTTACAAAGTTTGCTGCTTCCATGATCCGAGTGCGCATCTCAGCGCCAAAGCAACAGGCCAGATCGGCCAAGCCCTGTTGGATCATCGGCATGATCTGATCGCGGGTGTCGGGGCGGATCAGCGCCGTTTGCACCAAGAAATAGACCTTGGAAACGGGCGTGGATTCCGCATCCGGCTTCAGCAAATCAGATTCGCGCACGATGTCGGCGCGGTTCTCGACTGTCAGCGCCTGACGACGGTCACCGTTGCGGATGACACAGCCGTTCACGACCACACGTTCACGCGGGCGGAGGGTAAGCTTCAGCATCTTACACCTCCCGCATGACTGGCGCCGCTTGACCGGCAAGGCCCGCTGCGATGTTGCCATTGATTTCCACCAGCCCTGCAAGGCGACCTTCGCCTGCCATCAGCGCGGTGCTGTGACGTTCCACCCAAAGAGCGATGGAAATGAGCGACGCTTTAAGTGCGTCGGGCATGGTGTTGCCCGGTTCGGCCAAGTCGTAGCGAAGCGCCGACCAGAACCGTTGATTTTCGTAGAGTGCATCGCGCAGACCAGTCGAAAGGATGTTCAACCGCTCGCTTTTGTCTTCGGTCGCATCAAAACCTTGGCCTTTTTCGGCAAGGTCATGCGTGACACGCGATAGGATGCGGCGCTCGATCTGCCGCGGGGTTTCGCTTTCGCGAATTGTTCTTTTGTATGCTGCCAGCCCCATAGGAATTCTTCCTTATTCTTTGTTTTAACCTTTTCCGCCACGCATTCTAACGTGGTCGGTACGGGGCCGGAGCATGACGCCCCGGCCCCATCACCTGCCCTTAACGGAACAGGCTCAAGATGTTTTGCGGTGCCTGATTGGCGATCGACAGCGACTGCGATGCCAGCTGCTGCTGAACCTGCAGAGCCTGCAAACGGGCCGCTTCTTCTTCCATGTTGGCGTCAACCATGGCGCCCACACCGGAGTCGAGGTTGTCCGACAGCTTGGTCAGGAATTCCTGCTGACGCTCAATGGACTTCTCGGACTGACCCAAGGAAGTTGCTGCATCGACAGTAGCCTGCGTTGCTGTGTCGGCCAGAGCCAGCACGTTACCCAGATATTCGTCACCATCAATGCCGCCCGATGCGTTCACATCTGTTGTGGCGCCCGCGCGGCTGGCAAAGCTATCCGCGATCAGGGTGAAGGTCTCAAGCTGTGCGTTGAGATCGACAGGCGACACGGTGATGGTCGTGGTTTGCAGAGCGCCCGCCGTATCGCGGCTGATACCGGTGATGATCGAACGGTCGGCCTGTGCCGCACTTGGTGTGGCACCTGCGGTGACGGCACCGTAGGCATCCATCGTACCGGCAACCGCATTGGCCCCAGCCGCGCCTTTTTTACCGGCGTTGACCAGATCGTCGCCGTTGAACGTCGACTGCGACATGATCGCTGCCATATCCGCAACAAGACGCGTCAGGTCAGACTCGATCTCGTCAAGGCCGCCCTTGTTTTCCTGAGCAAATGCGACTTTGTCACGGAATTCAGTTGCCAGATCAGAGAACTGCTCTGCGCCAAGACGTGCGGTCGCAACCGAGTTCTTGGTCAGTGTCAGGCTTTCGTTCACGGCTTTGGTCATACCGCTGTCGCCCTTCATGGTCTCAGAGATCGCGAAGTAGGCCGCGTTGTCTTTGCCCGAAGAGACTTTCAGACCGGTAGAGATGCGGTTCTGGGTTTCATTAAGACCTTGGTTCACGCTGCGCAGCGTGGACAGGGCATTCATTGCGGAGTTGTTTGTGTTGATCGAAGACATGATAGTGTCCAATACTTTCTAGTAATTCATCATGTCGTCATTCTGACGACGGGGCGCGCGAACGCCCGAAAATCGTTCGATTTCGTCAGGGTCAGGCGGCATTGCGCCTGACCCTTTTTTATTAACGGAAGAGGCTAAGGATGTTCTGCGGAGCCTGATTGGCGATCGACAAGGACTGCGATGCCAGCTGCTGCTGAACCTGAAGCGCCTGCAAGCGGGCCGCTTCTTCTTCCATGTTGGCGTCAACCATGGCGCCAACACCGGCGTCGAGGTTGTCCGACAGCTTGGTCAGGAACTCTTGCTGACGCTCAATGGACTTCTCGGACTGACCCAGCGAAGTTGCGGCATCAACGGTGGCCTGTGCCGCGGTATCGGAAGCGGCCAGAACTGTTGACAGGTAAGTGTCGCCAGTTGCCGAGCCTGCCTTGGCAGCAAAGCCCGTCGCGATTGCGTCGAACATTTCACGCTGAGCGTTTAGGTCCACAGGCGAAACCGTGATCGTTGTGGTCTGCAAAGTGCCTGCGGTGTCACGGCTGATGCCGGTGATGACACTGCGGTCAGCTGCTGCGGCGCTCGGTGTGGTCTCGGCAGTGTATGTGCCGTCGGCTGCAAAGGCGCTGTCGCCGGATGCCCCGCCGCCACCTGCGTTGACCAGATCATCGCCGTTAAAGGTGGACTGCTCCATGATCGCGGTCATGTCCGCCACAAGACGTGTCAGGTCGGCTTCGATTTCGTCAAGACCGCCCTGGTTTTCTTGTGCGAACGCGACCTTGTCGCGGAATTCAGTCGCCAGATCAGAGAACTGCTCAGCACCAAGACGCGCGGTTGCAACCGAGTTCTTGGTCAATGTCAGGCTTTCGTTCACGGCCTTAGTCATGCCGCTGTCGCCCTTCATCGTTTCCGAGATCGCGAAATACGCCGCATTGTCCTTACCGGAGGAAACTTTCAGACCGGTCGAGATGCGGTTCTGAGTTTCATTCAAGCTCGAGTTAACACCACGAAGAGTGGCCAGAGCGTTCATTGCGGAGTTGTTGGTATTGATCGAAGACATATTCTTATTCCAGACTATTCTTAGTTCGTTATGTCGTCTTTCTGACAACTGCGAGGTGATCCCGCTTGGTTAACTTTTTACGCCAAAAACTGGCAACATTGAGGCAAATTAAAAACTTTTGTCCACGCTTGTCATCAGTGTTGCGCGGTTGTCACGTTTAGCACCGCTTCGGCCGTAAATACCTGCAATGCTGTGCTTTTCCCGGACTTGGGAAACCTGTGCGATCATGTCTGACGTGGCTTGGCGGGCCAATTGCAGGTGGTGATGATCGCGCGCAATCAGATCTTTTAGATCGCGCAATTTATCTTTGCTGACCGCTTCGGGGTCGTGGCTGAGCTGTTCTTCCAACACGGCGGTGAGTCGGGCCTTTTCGCTGGCAAATTCGACCAACTGGTTGAACGCTCCGCCCTCAACCGCGGCGATTTCGCGGCGCAGCAGATTGCCCAATGCGTCAACGGCGGCGAGTGCTTTGCGCGGATCGCTCATCGGTCTGCCCCCGTTTGATAGCGCTGCATCGCGGTCTCAATGCTGCGCGCGATTCCGGTGGTGTTCTGCTCGGCAATGCTTTCGCCAATCGCGTTGGACAAAAAGCTGCGCCATGTCTCTTCCGCATGGCCCCCGCCAAAGCTGCCGATGTCGACGGTCGACAGCATTTCATCGACCATCTGACCGAGGAACATCGCCTCAAATTCTTTCGCCGATTCGGCTGTGACGGCATCCACCTGTGTGGGCGCGGGCTTGGCCGACGGGGTTGGCGCGGGGATTGGGAAAGACGGAAATTCCATGACCTGCCCTTAAATAATCTCAAGGTCAGCGTGCAAAGCACCCGCCGCCTTGATGGCTTGAAGAATGGAAATCGTCTCGGTCGCGCCGACGCCGATGGCGTTCAGCCCGTCGACCAGACGTTGCAGGCTCACCGATCCGTCGATGACGGCAAATTTCGCGTCTTTCTCTTCGACGCCAACCGACGAATTCGGCACCACCACCGTGGTTCCGCCGATCGACAGCGATTCGGGTTGGCTGACGTTAAAGTCATCGCGCACCGTAACGGTCAGGCCGCCTTGGCTGACCGCGACCCGGTCGATGCGAACATTCGCGCCGATGACAATGGTGCCAGAGCGGGCGTCGATGACAACTTTGGCGATCTGATCCGGCTGAACTTGCAGCGGCTCGATCAAGGCCATCGTCTCCATCAACGATCCTTTGCCGTAGGCGGAAACCGTGATGGTCCGCGAATCGATGGCGGTGGCGACCGGGCCCATGGCTTGGTTAATTGCCGCCTCAACCCGCTGCGCGGTCACGAAATCGGCGTTGCGCAGGGCCAGTTTGATGCTTGTCATCTCGCTGAAGTCAAAATCAACCTCGCGCTCGACGATGGCGCCATTGTCGATCCGCGCGCCTGTCGGCACGCCTTCGACGATCGATGCGTTCAGCCCTTGGGCTGCGAAACCGGCCACAGCAATCGGGCCCTGAGCGACGGCGTAGATCTCACCATCGGCCGCCGTCAGCGGGGTAACGATCAAGGTGCCACCGCGCAAGGATGAGGCATCGCCCAGCGACGACACGACCACGTCGATGGTGCTGCCCATGCGCGCGAAAGGCGGCAAAGACGCGGTGACCATGACGGCGGCGGTATTGGCCGTGCGCATCTGGTCTTCGGTCAGGTTGCCGATGCCAAGCCGCTCCAACATGCCCTCAATCGCGCGTTCGGTGAAAGGCGCGTTGCGCAGGCTGTCGCCCGTGCCGTTCAGACCCACAACCAAACCGTAGCCAACCAATTGGTTCGACCGCACGCCTTCGACGGTAACGATATCCTTGATCCGCACCTGCGCTGCCGCCGGCGCGGCAAGCGCGAAGGTGAGGCCAATCAGCAGCAGTTTAACAATGGCGTTCATGGTCGGCGGTTCCGATTAAAGGTAGTTCAAAAAGGATAAGCGCGAAAGGCGCGCGGTGACGGCATAGCTGGACTCAAGCTGGTTCTGTAATTGGGTCAAACGGGTGGCGGCATCATATTGATCGACGCCTTCAAGGTTCATCACTTCCCCATTCAGAAACAGCGCCCGGCTTTCTTGGGCCGAGATTGAATCGGCCAGTTGTCCGCGCTTCAGGCCGGTCTGGGTTTCGAGATCGGTCAACCCTTCGAGCCCGGCACCGATGGCGCTGCGGGCCTCGCTCAGCCAGGCGTCGCGGGCGGCCTCATCAGGGATATCGCTGGGGTTAAACGCGCTGAGCATTGCCAGACCGCGCATCAGATCGCGCATCGCGGGATCGTTGGCTTGGGCGGTTTGGGTCAGGGTTTGAGTTTCAGATGTGCGCGAGGTTAACGGGGGATTGCCCGTTGGCGCACCGTTGTAAAAGGTGTTCTCAAAATTGTTGGCCGGATCGGCGGCGGTATCGCTAAAGGCTGCTTTCAGCCCGTCGATCGCCGTCTGGACGTCTGCCAGCGTTGCAGGCACGCCCCCGATCACATTCGCCACCGCATTGGCTGGGGAAACGCCGCTGTTGGGGTTTTGTACGTCCCATGTTTGCAACGGGTTCGTGTCACTGCGCGTGCCAGACATGAGAAAACCGGAACTGTCGCTCACCGCTGCGCGCTCTAACACCTGATCCAAGGCCGTGCGCGCCGCTTGTTGCAGGTACGTTGTCGACAGCCCGCCTGCGCTGTCCGACGAAAAGGCCTGCTCTAGCACGGATTGGCCGACATCGCGCATTGCCCCAAGCGACGTTTCCACCGCTAGAAAGCGGCGATCCAATAACGCGTTCGAGGTCAGGAAGCCATCATTGCGGGTGATCTGCATCCGGATGGCAATGGCATCGGCGGAACGGTGGCCCAAATCGTCATAGGGGTTGGCCTTGATGCCGGTTGTCACCTCTTTGGAGACATCCGAAATCTCCGCCGCAAGGCGGCTGGTTTGCTCGCGCTGGCGCAGGCTTTGCAAGGCGGTAGAAATGGTGCGGGAAATTTCGGTCATCTCAGCCTCACACGCTGGCCAGAAGGGTATCGAGCATATCGGTCAGGCTGCTCAGAACTTGGGCATTGGCACCGTAGGCCTGCTCGATTTCCAATAGCTTTTGCAGTTCGGTGTCGATGTTGACGCCCTCGATGCTGCTGCGATTATCCTCAAAGGTGACAAGCCGCACACGCGCAGTTTCGGCTTGGGCGTCGGCACCGACGCGCAGAACATTCTGCTGGCTCACCATATCAGCGCCGAAATCGCCCAGACGCGCAGTGGTGCTGAGGCCTGTCGCGGCGTCAAAGGTTATGCCAGTCTCAAGTACATCGACAAATGCGTTAAGTTGGGTCGTGTCGCCCGGCTCCCCTTGAATGGTGGCCCCGGCGCCGTCACGCAGTCGCCAAAGCGCGCCTCCTTTATCGGGATGTACGCTGTTGTTAATCGAAAGCCGCCCCGCCAGCCCGTCTAGCGCTGTCGCGTCAAAGGCGCCGCCCGCGTCGGTGAAAAGCCCGGGCTGTCCTGCCCCGACAGAGGCATCAGCGGCCTCAAAACTCTGCACCAGCCCGCGCGCGAATTCGTCCAGCTGAAGCTTCATTTGAGGTAGATCATTCGCGATCAATCCAGACAGTCCAGCAAGACGCCCGCTATCAGACCCCCGCGCCGTGGCGCGCCCTGGTGTGATGTCGATGTTTCCGGCCATCAGCGTGCCGGTTTCACGGTTTGCGGTCAGCCGCACGGCTTTGTCGCCATGGACCAGTTCGGTGCCGCCGGTCGTGTGCAACGTCAGTGATCCGTCAGATTCCCAGCGGCTTTGAAAATCCATCTGGCTGCCCAAGGCATCAAGGCGGCGGTTCATCTCGTCCATCAACCCGGCTTTGCCTGTGCCGTCCCCCCCGACCAGACGCAGGCGTTCGTTCAGCTCGGCTATGTCGGCCAGCGCCTCATTCACCTCGGAGACACTTTGAACAAAGCTGTCCCCGGCCTGGACGCGGCTGGCCTCAAGCGCGACGGCGGCTTGATTGACGCTGTTCACCAACGTTTCACTGCGCGACAGAAGGTCATTTTGCGCCGCCGGATCCGACGGGTTGTTCGCCAACAGGTCTAACCCCGCCTGAAACTCAGCCAGCCGCGCGGCGGGAGAGACCTCGTCCCCCGGCTCGCCTAAGGTAAGCAGGTAGCTGCCAAGCACCTCTCCGGTAACGGAGGCCGCGCCCAACTGCGCCGAAGCGCCGCGCGTCATCCCTGCCAGGCGCTCATCCACCTGCCGTGCCACGCGCAAATCAACCGTATTATTCCCGGTCACCTGTACGGCTTCGCGACGCGCGTAACCTTCGGTCTGCGCATTCGCGATGTTGCCCGCGACAAGGCTGGCGCGACCTTCCGTCGTGCTTAGACCGCTGCGTGCGATGTTAAAGGCAGAGGAGATGCTCATTTATGCACCGGATTAGCGTTTAATATTCAGGGTTTCACTCAGCATTTCGTCGCTGGTGGTGATGATCTTGGCGCTTGAGGAATAGGCCCGTTGCGTTTGGATCAGATCAGTCAATTCCTGCGCAATATCCACGTTGGAGCCTTCCAGCGCATTGCTGTTGATGCTGCCCAACCCGTTCAGCATCGGATTGCCGAGGCTGACAGCGCCTGAATCGCGCGTGGCGACGTAAGCGTTGCCATCGACCGAGCGCATTTGGTCTGGGTTGGCGACATTGGCGAGCGGCACTTGGAAAAGCGCACGACGCTGACCATTGTCAAACACCCCAAAGAGAACGCCGGAATCGCTCATCTCGGCGCGCTCTAGGCTGCCGGTTTCGGTCCCATCATCGGTGAAGGCCGGGGGCGTGTAGTCGCCAGAGAACTGGGTCATCCCGCCGAATGTTCCGGGCGCGCCAAAGTCGATTTCCAAGGCCTGCGGTGTGCCGCCATTGGTGATCGACAGCGTGACCACGCCCGTCGCGGGGTCAATCGGCAAGGTGCCGGGGGTGTAGCTTGCGGGGCTGCCCGCATCTGCGCCGCTGTCGGTGAAATTCACGGTCGCATCGCCATAGTTGGTGCCCGCCTCATCGGTGATGCTGACGGTCCATTCGTTGTCAACCGCCCCCGGTGTCCACGACAGGGTCAACGCATCGCTGCCGCCCAGTTGGTTGACGTAGCGCAATGTGGATTCAAATGCCGTGCCCGTGGTGCCGGGGCCGGTTTCTTGGGCCGGCACATTGCCCGACACACCCACGCTAGAGCTTGGCGTGCCTTGCACCTGATAGCTCGCGATATTCACAGTGCTCAGGTCATTATAGCTGGTGCTGCTGACGCTGCCGGTGTTCCCTGCCGCATCGGTAGGAAAGCCGGATAGGAAATAGCCGGCAGAGTTGCGGAGGTCGCCATTCTGATCCGGGGTAAACGATCCCGCGCGGGTCAGGTAGTAGTTCGATTCAATAGGATCATTGGCATTGCGCGACACCACGAAAAAGCCATCGCCCTGCACCGCCAGATCGGTGGTGCTGTTGGTGCCCACGATATTGCCATTGGTAGAGATATTAGCCCGCACATCCGTCAACACGCCCGCTTGGGTCGACCCGGTGTTTTGGGTCACGAATTCCGAAAAGGTCCGCCGATAGCCGACCGTATTGGCGTTTGCGATGTTGCTAGAGATGTTCTGCACGCGGGAGGAGTTGGCCTGCAACCCGCTGACCCCAATTTGAAGGGCGCTTGTAATGCTCATGACTTGATCCTGCTCGTTCTTGTTATTCTTGGGTTATACATGACAAAGCCGATTCTTCATGAGCAAAGCAAGAATAAAAATTTCATTTGATATTTATGTCACTGACTTTCCTTGACATCCGTCACCTTTATAACGGCATCAAGGATACGATCAGCGCTTTCCATGCTCAGCCGCATCACGTCTGATCCCAGCGGCCCTTCTTCAACGGGGCGCGCACCCAGCCCGCCTGCAATCTCTGCCCAGCCGGGCAGTTCTGCGAGGGACGGAAACTCTGTTGCCGTGCGCGCCACGGTCTCGCTGTCGCCTGATTGATAGGCGGCAAGGGTAAGCCGGGTGGCATCGGCAAAGGCGAACTGCTGGGGATGCGCCTCCCACATCTCGAGGAACGCTTGCCGGGCCGAGCCCCATTTGCCGGTCTCATACAGCGCCACGGCGCGGCTGCGGCGCAGGTCCATATCCTGAGCGCGCAGGCGCAGAGCCGCCAGCTCATCCGAGCGGCCTGCCTGCGCCAAAGCTTCGACCAACAACGCCTCGGCCTCTGCCCCTTGATCGTCAGCATAGCCGCTCAGCAGATCAACGGCTGCATCCGCCTGTCCGCCCGCCAAAAGCGCGCGCGCTTCACCGCGGCGCAGCTTAGCGATGAGGGTCGCATCGGGAACATTCGTTCCGACACCCTCCAAGGCCTCAGCCAGCTCTCGCAGGGCGCGGAACTCTCGCGCGGCAAGGGCGGTCATGCCCGTATCCAGCAAGCGCTGCGGGACAGCGACAGCATGGCCGACAAAACCCGGATCAAAGCGCCAGCGGGTGCCGATGCGTGCATGCCCCTCAAGGAAGCTCCCGAGGTCCAGCCCACCGGCCGCCCCAGCCGTATAAAAGGCACCATAGATCGCACGGGCCCGCCTAAGCAGCGCTTCGGCCTCTTCCTTCGAAGCATCGCGCTGCAGGTTATGCAAAGCCCACAAGGCAGTATCGGTTTCGCCCTGCTCAGCTGCCATATCCGCCAAAAGCGTCACACCATTGCGCGCGATGGCATCGCCACTCCACATCCAGCGTGCGGCTTTCAGCAACGACAATGCGTCCTCAAGGGGCAAGACATCGGCTGCACGCCCCATCCGTACCAAGGCCAGACGCGCCCGTTGTGCATAGGCATCGCGCCCCTGCGCGGCTAGGGCATAACCTTCGAATGCCATCATTAGATCGCCCGAAAGTTCTGACGCGCGCGCCAGCAGGAAACGATAGGCCGGGCCGTCTCGCAACTCTGGATGCTCGGGGAACTCCGCCGCCAGCGCCTGCGCCACTTCCCAATCTTCGGCGGCCAAAGCGGCTTCAAGCAGATCGGGCAATATTGCCGCCTGCATGGCGGGGGACAGTGTGGCGAGGCTTTCTACTGTACGAGGCATAAGCCGCGCGGCTTCATCTGTCGCACCAAGCCGCGCGAAGGCCGCCGCGCGCAAGGCTTCTCCCTGCGCCCAGCCAACCGACCACGACACTGCCTGCCCCAGCTCGCCGTCCTCTGCCGTGTCACTGTCAAGTAGGGCAAGCGCAAGGGCAAGCGTCCGATGCCGCCGCTCTGTATCATCTGACAGAGTTTCAGCATCAAGCGCGTCTAGAAATCCAGCCGCCTCCGGGCGCATCATCCACGCAAGGTGCAATTCCGAAAGGTCTAGCAGTGCATGAGTACGCGCCGGATCATCCTTGCCGGTCGACGCCAAAAGCGTCTCCATCAACGTTTCACGCGCTGCAAGAAAATCCCGTTCTCCGTGATCTGCCAAGACCAAAGGCGCAAAGACAGACCCCTCCTGCCCCGCCACAGGCGCGGCCAAAATCAAAGAGAGACCAAGAACAATGTTGTGCAGATGCTTCATTCTATGAATAGATGCACTTTATTCTTGTAAAGATCCATTCTTTATTTCACACTGATCTTCAATAAAGTCACGCCATCCTTGCCCAAACTGAGGCCCGCCATGACGGAATCCAGCCATATCAGCATGTCGCTGGCGACTTCTTTGCAGCGCCAGCTTGACATCACCGCCAACAACATCGCCAACGCCAGCACTGCGGGCTACAAAGGCGAGCATGTAGTGTTCGAGGCGCTGTTGCAGAACAACACCGCGATGGGCGACGATCAGGCAGCTTTTGTCAGCGACACAGGCTCCTACATCGACACCCGCCCCGGTGCCCTATCGCAAACCGGCAACCCGCTGGATGTGGCGCTGCACGGCGAGGGCTGGTTCAGCTATGAAACGGCAGACGGGCAGCAGGCCTATGGCCGCGATGGCAGCTTCACACTCGACACACAGGGCAATCTGACACTTTTGTCAGGGGCCAAGGTACTGGATGCAGGCGGTGCGCCGATCCAACTGCCGACCGAAGGCTTGGGCGATATCAATATTTCCGAAGACGGCACCATTTCGGGCAGTGAGACAGGCCCGCTGGGCCGTATCGGTGTTTTCGACGTCCCGGAAATTCAGAGCTATAAACGCCTTGGCGCAGGCATGTTGGTGGCCCCCGAGGGTGCTGCCAAACCTGCCGTGGCCGAAAGCGTACAGGTGCGCCAAGGCACACTAGAGCTGAGCAACGTCAATCCGGTGCGCGAGATGACCCGGCTGATCGACGTGCAGCGCGCCTATGAGCGTACAAATACAATGATGGGCAATGCGGACGACCTGCGCCGCGACTCGCTCAAACGGATCGCGCAGGCGGTCTGACCCCGACATCCGTGAAACGGAAGGAACGAGACAATGAAGGCACTTAGCATCGCCGCGACCGGCATGATGGCGCAGCAAACCAATGTCGATGTGATCTCAAACAACATCGCCAACGCCAATACCACCGGGTTCAAAGCCAGCCGGGCTGCCTTTCAGGATCTTATCTATCAATCCATGCAACGCGAAGGCGCGCTGACCTCTGAGGCGGGATCGACCCGGCCCGTGGGCATCGACATCGGTATGGGCGTGCAAACCGCTGGCACCGTGCGGCTGAACACCCAAGGCGGCATGGTCGCCACCGAGAACCAGTTGAACGTCGCCATCGACGGGCGTGGCTACTTCTCAGTCACACTGCCGGACGGCAACCAGGCTTTCACCCGCGACGGGTCTTTCCAACTGTCCCCCGAGGGGGAGATCGTGACCATGCAAGGTTACCGGGTTGAGCCGGGGCTGGTCGTGCCGGAAAACACCACAGCGGTAGAAATCAACGAACAGGGCGTCGTCATGGCCTATGTTGAGAATGACCCCGAACCGGTGGAGTTGGGCCAGTTCAGCCTGACCACATTCGTGAACGAGCCGGGAATGCGCCCCGTCGGCAACAACTTTCTGCTCGCGACCGAAGCTTCGGGCGAAGCGCAGGTGGTGAACCCCGGCGATCCGGGCGCGGGGATGATCCGTCAGGGTTATCTGGAGGCGTCCAACGTGAATGTCATCCAGCAGATCACCGATCTGATCTCAGCGCAGCGCGCTTATGAGATGAACTCCAAATCCATTGAGACCGCAGACCAGATGCTCTCGGCTGCGAACCAAATCCGTTAATGCAACGGCTCGCGGCACTCTTTCTCAGCCTGATGGTGCTGACGGGCCCTGCCCTGTCGGCCCCCATCGGCGTGCTGATCGAAGAACGCGCGCGCGCAGATTACGCCGACAGCCTGCCCCAAGACGGCGAGTTTGAGATCACGGTCAAGGACGCCCCCGCCGACGAGGTGCTCACCCTCGCCGAGTTCTGGATGGACCCGCGCAGCGGCAAGTTTCTGGCCAATGCGGTGCTAGACACAGGTGAGGTGCAGCGCATCGGCGGCTTTGCCCTTGTGACCATGCCCGTGCCCGTTCCGGTAACCCGCCTGCTGCCGGATGACATCATCATGGAAGACGATTTGGCCATCATGCGTCTGCCCGTGGGCCGGATTGGTGCCTATGTGATAACCGACGCCGAAGAGGTCATCGGCAAGCAGGTGCGCCGCGTCCTGACGCCGGGCCGCCCGATCCAAACGCAATCCATCATCCACCCGCTGGTCATCAACCGGGGCGAGCGGGTGGATATCTATTTCAGCGACGGGCTTCTCGCCCTCTCCTCTCCGGGGCGCGCACTTGATGACGCGCATGAGGGGCAGGAAATCCGTATCGTTAACCTTGTCAGCAACAAAACGGTCACCGGCATCGCCACCGGCGAAGGGACCGTGGAGATCTTTCGATGACCACCGCTTTCGCGCGCCCCTCTGTCTTGATGTTCGGCGCGGCCCTGGCCTTGACCGGCTGCGACACCTCTCCGCATTTTGACCGTGATCCGCAGCCCTCTCCGATTGTGGTCAGCGGTGAAACCATTCCCGAGGTCGCCCGTGTGCAGGTGCCAATGCCCGCCGTGGCGTTGGAGCCGCCACGCAGGGGCAGCGCCAAAGCGTCGCTGTTCTCGGCCCGCAGCGAGGCGTTGTTTGCGGACCAGCGTGCCGATGATATCGGTGATATCGTCACGGTCGTGATCTCTATCGACGACCGCGCACAATTGCGCAACTCGACAGACCGCGAGCGCGAAGGCGCAAGCTCGATCGGTTTCCCGACATTCTTTGGCTATGGCGCGAAAATTGCCGCAATTTTGCCCGGAATCAGCGCAGCCGATCTGCCGAGCGGCGATGTCGTCGAAATCGGCTCGGCGTCCGAGGCAAGCGGCTCTGGCGCCATTTCACGCAACGAACGGATCGAACTCAAAGTCGCCGCTTTGGTCATCGACAAACTTCCCAACGGCACGGTTGTGGTTGCCGGACGCCAAGAAATCATGGTGAATCAAGAGTTGCGTGAGCTGCGTATGGCTGGGATCGTGCGCCCTGCCGACATCCGCGACGACAACACGATCTCTTATGACAAGATCGCAGAGGCCCGCATCGCCTATGGGGGCCGTGGCACGCTTTCGCGCGCGCAAGAGCGCAGTTATGGCGAAGACGCGATGGATGTGATCCTGCCCTATTAATTCCTGACTTCGTCACAATCTGAGACCATTGCCGTCGCAATCGACCGTTAAACCTGACGAAAGCTCAGGAAAGGTCGAACATGAAAAAGGCAGCAATCGCATTCGTAGCACTCCCCTTGCTTTGCATGGGTGCAGGCTATGGCGCCGGTATGGCCCTTGCCCCTGCCCCAGCCGAAGCGGCGGGAACGGAGTTAGATGAGAACGCCTCCCACGGCGTAGATGACACGGTAAAAGACGCCGCCCATGCGCCAGAAAAGGACGCCGGGGCGCATGGCGAAGACGGCGACGCGCATGGCGAGGACGGCGACACCGTTCATGGCGAAAACGAAGAGCCGATGGACAGCTATGAGTTGGCCAAAGACCGCACGGTGGTGCGGCTTGGACAGATGACCATCCCTGTCGAGAAGACCAACAGCGTGTCTTATGTGGTAGCGGATTTCGCGCTGAAGATGGGATCGCTGGAATTGGCGGAACGCTATCGCCGCGTCGAAGATGCAACGCGGATGCGCGATTCACTTCTGCAAGCGATGAACCTTGCTGCCGAAAGCGCCGTATTGCGCGGCGTGGCAATCGACAGCGAGGCGCTGTCGCAACTGCTACGTGATCTGATCAGCAAAGAGCATCAGGGCGTTGACGATGTGATGTTTGTCTCACTTTACAAGCAAGACGTAGCGCGGCTTTAACCCGCGCCGCGTGACCGTTTATAGAACCGAGCGCACCGTATGAGAAAGCACCTGCTCTCCGTTATCAAGCTCCAGCTCTGCCCCTTGTCCGGTGAAGTTCACCCGCGTCACCTCAGCGCGGGTCAGTGGGGTTACGCCCACGTCGTTGCCGCTGACGTCCGTCGCCGTGATCTCAACCCGGAAGGTATCTGGCGGCACGGGCAGACCCACTGAATCTAGCCGGTTCCAATCCACGTCGATCACCTTCCCTTCCGCGGTCGAGGGGCCGGGCATCTCGCGGACCAGCGTGCCGTCTTCGGAATAGATGCGGATGGTCACATCCTCCGCCCCGGCGTTGAGTTGGTAGCTGAGCGGAAATTCGTCCTCGGTCATGCGCACTTGGGACGACGGCACCAAGACATCGCGCCCGATCAACTGCAGGTCCGACATCGCGCCCACGGTGGACAGCATTGTGCTGATCTGCTCAAGGCTCGCGTTGGTCGCGATGCTTTGCTCAACTTGGGTCAACTGCGCCAATTGCGAGACGAACTGCGTCGAATCCACCGGGTTCAGCGGGTCTTGGTTCGAAATCTGGGCCGTCAGCAGGGTGAGGAAGCTGTTGTAGCTTTCTTGAAGCTCGGCAGAGGAGGTCGCCGCCGCCGATGTGCTGGTGGTGCTCAGGGTGCTGGCTGTTGTCGCGTCGATCATAGTCTCGCCTTTCAGGTGAGGATATCCAACTGCCCGGCGATCAAGCTCGGGCTGGGTGTCGGGGCCAACGGCTGGGCTTCGCTGCCCTGCGGATCATCGGCCTGCGACAAATTCGTTGTAAACTCTGGTCCGTCCTGCTGCCCGCCATTACGGCCCCGTTCGCCAAAGGTCTGGAAATCAAGGTCGGCATTATCGGCACTGATGCCGCGCGATTGCAGCGCATCTAGCAGCTGATCACGGTCTTGGCGCAGCATGTTCAAGACCGAAGCACTTTCGGTTGTCATGGCGATCTGCAGTCGCCCCGCCTCACTTCGCACGACTTCAATCTCGATCTCGCCCATACCATAGGGCGAGAGGGAGAAACGCAACTTGTTGTCGCCTGTGTCGAGACCGCGGATCTGCTGGGCGACGTGCTGGCGCAACTGCTCTTCCGAGGCGGCGGCGGGGTTCGGCGCCGGCGCGGGCGTTGGCTGCGGCGGGCTCAGGCGAAGCGTCTCTGACTGTGGCGCCTGCGGTGCGGTCAGCGCTGCAACCTCACGCAAAGCCGCCTCGGCTGCGGGGGCGTTCACACCAGGCTGCGGGGCTTTGCTGTACTCAACAGCTGCGCTAAATTGATCGGCAGCGGCCATGCGGGGGTCTGTAATCCCTGCGCTTGCATCAATAGACTTGGCGACGGTCGTGCTGGCATCGATTTTAGCGTCGGTGCTGAGCCGTGACATCTGAGCGTCGCCAACCATAGCCACACCGGCTGTTGGCATTTTCGGGGTCCCTGAAGCAATCTGGGCAAAACCGACCCCCTCGGCCTTAAGCATGTTTGGGACTTGCTGTTCTTGTACCGAGCCCATCGACCCGCGTGCAATCGCCGGGATCACCGCCGACGCGATACTAAGTTGGCTGCTCGGCGTCGGGATCCGCAAGGCACCGGCAATCTTTTCCTCAAGCGCGGCTTCTAGGGTCGGGTCTGCCAACTGCCCCACCGCCTCCAATGCGCCGACCCCATCAGGGGGCGCCTCTCCCAGAGATTCGGCAAAGGCCGCGAGTGCGGCTTTGGGCGTCACCTTGCCGTTGGTTTCTTCCAGTTCGGCAATCGTGTGATCCATTAGGGCCAACAGCCCTTCTGCGGTTTCTGGATCAATCCCTTCGGGCAATGTGTCAGCCGCGCCATCTGTTTCGGGCGCGGCGGTTTTCGGGGTCTTGATCTGTGGCTGCGGCGCGGTCTCTTGCTTCGCCACGCCCTGCATCAACGCGGTAAAGCCTTCGACCGCGCCATTCTTCGGCGGTTGCCCGGCAACGGCGGCACCGGATGCCGCAGACGTGGCCTGAAGTTGAGCTATCATCTAACGTCCTCCACCTTGGGATTCCGAAGGCTCTCTGATTGGATCAGGAGATCCGCACGTTCCCGCGCTGACCTTCAAACGCGCGACGCGCGCTGTGGCCCTCTACCAGAGCCTTCAGTCGAAGGGTCCACTGATTAAGCGTCACGGGTGACTCTGTCCCGGTGAGCGCCCGGAGCGAAAGCTGTGCGCCTCCTGCCTGTTCAGTGGCAAAAAACGAATGACTGTCGACCGGACGGCCCCAGTATTGGCCCAGCACCGCACTCAGCCCCATACGGAAAGCCGCAGGCTCTAGCCCCAGCTTCAGCAGTTCATCCGCTTCTGCCGCTTGATAGTAAGTCTGGCCCAAAGCATGCAGAACGCTGTCTTCGTCCATCATCGGGAACAGGCCGCGCCCAATGATACCGATCAAGACTTCGCCCACCAGCGCACCGGCAGCTTGGGAGATGTTTGTGAAATTATTGCTTTTGCGAATAACGACGAGCGAGCCATAAGGCACGTCAGCGTCAAGTTCTTCGGCCAGAATATCGCCAAGGCAAATGCCCGGGATCGGCTCGATGCAATCTGGCATTGCAACCGGATGACCGGCCCAATCCTGCATCTCGAAAACCGAAGCTTGAACCGGGATCAGCGCCCGGATCAGCATATTGAAATGACGGCCATCGGCCGATGAATCCATGTGGCAGGCACCCTTCCAGATGCCACCGATAAGTGAGTTTACCTGCATTTCCGCCTCGTTCAGGACATTCTGTCCATGGTTTATCCAGGCTATTTTTAATAGTTTTTTAGGTGCCTGGTGCTCGTTTATTGCATTAGGTCTAGATCGCAAGACCTTGACCGTCAACAATTTTACTTGGCAGGAATTTGTTTTTGGGGATCAGCGGCAGGGATGTCGCACTTTTTGCCGCACCTTTGATCGGCAAAATTGCGCCGATAGCGCCTTGTAAACAAGGCTTACTCGGCTTGATAGACCAGACGAATCGAGATGCGACGATTTTCTGCGGCCAAAGGGTCGATCGTGTTGATCGGCTGGGTGTCTGCCACACCAGAGACGCGCATGAACCGGGCACCGTTGATGCCCGCAGCCATCAACGTGCGGCGTGTCGCATTGGCGCGATCCGCCGACAATTCCCAATTGGTGTAGCCGTTGTTCGCGCCAAAAGTGGCAGCATCAGTATGGCCAATAATCTCGACCGGCTGGTTTTGCTCTGCAATCACATCGCCAATGGCCAAAAGCAGTTCACGGGTTTTGGGGGTCACTTCGGCACTGCCCCGGGTAAAGAGCGAGCGTTCGTCTTGATCAAGAACCTGCACCGTCAACGCGCCGTTGGATTTCTCCAACCGGACATTGCGCGCCAGATCACTCAGCTCGCCATCCGAAGTGATCCGCTCAGCGATATCCTCGGCCATCCGGTCAATTTCAGACTTACGACGCTCTGCCTCTTCAACGGCGGCAACTGTGGCCGGATCAGCGGCTGCAGCAGGCTCAGGGGCGTCGGCATATTCGACAACCACCTCTGACGGTTTGTCGCGCAGACGGCTGTCGAAGACCATCATCGGATTGTCGCGGCCAAAAGTCGGCTTTTTTACGTTGCCGGTATTGTCGACCGCGCCGGTCATCACGCCTGCGGCCATCAGCGGGCGCAGATCAGCCGCCGCATCCGAGGACGACCCGCCATCGGAAATAGTTGGGGTAAAATAGTTCGCCAGGCCGCGCAGCTTTTCCTCATCCGAGGCCGCGAGGATCCACAGCAGCAGGAAAAACGCCATCATCGCGGTCATAAAGTCCGCGTAGGCCACCTTCCACCCGCCGCCGTGGTGGGCGTGGCCGCCCTCCGCGTCGTAGCGCTTGATGATGATCAATTCGTTCTTTTTGTCAGCCATTACAGGGCCTCTCGACTACGCGAGATCGGGCCGATGGCCAGATCAGGAAAGCTCTGCGTTGTTGTCCGACTTGTCGCGGCTGTATTTGCCGAGACCGGCGCGCTTGGCGTATTCCGCTTTGCGCTTGGAATAACTTGGGGCGACCAACGGTGCGTCCGCAGCCAGATTGAACATCACGCGATATTCCGCTTCGGTCAGGCCGTGCTCGGCACCCAAATGACGCTTAAGCATCTTGAACCCTTTGCCGCAGCACAGGCAAAAGATCGTGTCGTCGGTCATCGGCTGCTCGCCGGGGGCTGCAGACATCCCCGACGCTTTGGGCGCGATGGGGGTCACGGTTGCGGGGATATTGGCCAGCGCGGTGACGGCGCTTTCAGCCGGGGACGCGCGCAAACGCTCAACCAAGGTTAAGATATCGTCGATTGTTACATCGCTGCGGCTCGCGAACCCAGAAACGATGGTCGCAATCGCGGTATCGCTCAGGTTCTGCTTGGGGGTGACATTAGGCATGAAGCAACTTCCTTGTTAAGTTAATCTTGCCTTCTGCAAGGTTCGCGAAATCCCGAGAGAGGGTCTCGCAAGTGGCGCAGCAAAGATAAATTATTCTTCGCATTTTATTCTTATCACGATTCGAGTTATATTTGGAACCCGCACAAGCATTGACAAGCACTTTTCCGCCACATTGTGGAAAATATGTCATGGCTGCATTTGCGCGACTGTTTTAAAGATGGCGCTTTTTGGCGCTGGCTCTGAAGCCACGTCGTTGCCGGTTGTCTGCGCGATGATCGTGCTAAACAGCCCTGTCACACCCAGCCCGGCAACCGCGATCAAGGGTATATGCAGCGACTTCCACAGGCTTTTGCGCGGCGCGGGCAACTGCGGCATAAGCGTCGCGGGATCCAGCAGTTCAGGCTCTGGCAGGTCGGGCACATCAATCGGCGCACCAAACTCGACAAAGATGCCCCTCGGCATGACCGAGACCTTCACCTTGCGCCGCTCACAGCTGTCGCTAAAGCCCGCTGGAAAAAGCTCGGCGGGAATGTCGATTACCATGTTATCCTTGGGCCGCCATTCCGCTGCGAGCGTGTCGCGCGGGATATAGACCGATGCAAAATCATCACGGAATGCGATGTCACGGACCAAGGTCGGCACCATCGGCAAGGGTTTATCGGGGGTGGCCGCGATTCGCATCCGCCCTCCGGCAAGCCACATCTCAAGGCTGATGTAGAAACACTCTCCCGGCTGTACGTCAGCGGAAGGCATATAGCCCTCCGGTGGGCCGGACCGTGTTTTGCGACGCTTGCGCGACCCGACTGGGAAAATCTTGTTGGTGCTGACCCGCTGGAATTGATCCAGTTCTGGGCGCTGGCGCATCAGCTCATCGAAATCCAGCCCTTCTTCGCGCGCGAAGTTGTAGTTGATGAGGTAGTCCGCCGCCGTTTCCTCAAGGGCTTTGCTTTCCTGAATCGCTTTCAGCAGCGCGTTTTCTTCGGAAAACAGCAACCTGCGGCAGGGATGGCCCTCGACCTCAGGGCTCACGGCAAAGCTGCCGACCGGGCGATCAAGTATCTCAGAAACCCTGTCGAAAACCGCATGTTCCTCGTCATTATGGAAGACCACGAACTCACAAAGCCCGGCAGCATCCATGCAAAGCAGCAGCCGCATCTCGCTGGGCCAGCCCTGCACGAGCACCGAAAGCTCGGAAGGATCGACGAAATAGGCGAAGGCATCGGGCTCTTGCAGAGCGTCGACATCATCCTTCAACTCTTCTTTGACCGAAAAACCACTATTCATCATAGAAACCCAAGTTCTTTCCTAGATAATACTTGTATAGAGGCATTCACTCAAGGATAAAGTAAGAATAGTTTATTTTTGGAGGCGTGTGCAGCAATGACACTCTTGCTTGGTCTTGTAATGGTCTTCGGTCTGGTCTTTGGCGGCTTTATGCTGTCGGGCGGCAATATGGACATCGTCCTACATGCCCTGCCCTATGAGGGCATGATGATCGGCGGCGCGTCTCTGGGTGCCTTTGTCATCGCCAATTCATTCTCGGTGGTGAAATCATCGCTGGGCGGGGTTGTGCGGGTCATCAAAGGGCCGCGCTGGAAAGCGGCGGATTACAACGATCTGCTGGCTCTCATGTTTGAACTGGCGCGTCTTTATAAGACCAAAGGCATCGTCGCGATGGACGAGCATATCGAAAACCCTGAGGCCAGCCCGATCTTTCAACGCTACCCCAAGCTGATGAAGGATCACTTCGTCACCGATCTTATCGCCGACAGCTTTCGGATGATGTCGATGCAGTTCGACGACCGCTTCCAGATGGAAGACGTGATGAACCGCAAGATTAAAAAGCACCACCATGAATCGCTGGTTTCGGCCAGTGCGATCCAAAGCATGGCCGACGGCCTGCCCGCGATCGGCATTGTTGCGGCGGTTCTGGGCGTTATCAAAACAATGTCCTCCATCGACAAACCGCCAGAGATCCTTGGTGCGATGATCGGCGGCGCGTTGGTCGGCACGTTCCTTGGCGTTTTCCTTGCCTACTGCATGGTGCAGCCCATCGCGGGCCGGCTTGAGCAGATCGAGGAAGAAGACAGCGCCATGTATACGGTGATCCGCGATGTCATCGTGGCCATCGTCGCGGGCCATCCGCCCAGCATCTGCATCGAGCTGGGCCGCGGTAACATCCCCACCACGAAGCAGCCGAACTTCTCCGCCGTTGAAGCCTCGCAGCGCGAACTGCCTGCGGTATGATCGTCCGCCTGCCGCTGATAGCTCTTGTGGCGCTGTTGGCAGGGCCGGGCCTCGCCGCGAGCAAAGCCAAAGAAGAGGGCGAGGAAAAGGTCGACAAGGCTGCCGAAACAGAAGCGAAGCTTCCCAATTCTATGCGCCGCCACGGGGTAATCGGTCATGTTCCCCCGATGGAAGGGCTGCCGCTGCTTGATCCTCAAGTACTGGAACGGATGCGCGAACGGCTGATCGTTCTGTCGCAGGGCGCCCGACAGTGAAGCCCCGACGCGGCGATGGTTTGGCCGTGCTTTCACGCCTAAAACGCTTTGAGATGGAGAACGTGGCCCTGGAAATGGTTGAGGTGAACCGCGCCCTCAGCCTGATCGAGAACGAGCGCCATACCTTGATGGAACAGCTGAACGATCGAGGTGACCCCGATGCCGTGGAGGCGACGCGCGTCGTCTCCGCCTTTATCCGCAACGTGTCGGAGACGATTCACCGCAAAGATGCCGAAGCCGAACGCCTGCGCGCGGACAGTGCCGGCATCCATGACAAGCTGAATGGTCTCTTTGCTGAGGCCAAGCGCATCGACCTGATCCGCACCCGCCGCGCCGAGACACGCAGACAAGCGCTCGAAAAGGCCGAAACAGCCGCCCAAGCGGAAGGATTTCTATCCATCTGGCTGGAAGATCAGAAGTAAAATAGCCCTTTAGAAGCCTAGGGGAAAATTAATTCAAATTTCCCTTTATTGGCGAATATAGGTCCAGAAAAGGCCGTATTTCTCTTACATCAAAGTCGCATTGTATCTGTCGTCGTTCTGCCGGCGCCGAAACAAATTGTTTAGACTATACAGGAAATACTGCATGACTGATGCCCCCACCCACACCACAACTATCATTCACGCGAAGCCGCAAAAAAGCGTCGTCGCGGCGTTCTTTTTGACGCTGCTTTTTGGCCCCCTCGGGCTTCTCTATGCCACCGTCGCCGGTGGTATTGTTTTGATTATCTTGGCCATCCTCATCGGCGTCGTCACCTTTGGCCTCGGCGCGTTGATCACTTGGCCGGTGTCTATCATTTGGGGCGTGGTCGCCGCGATGATGTCCAAACGGACCCCGTCCATCCCCGCCTAACTCTGCGCCGGGGTCGTATTTCTGACCCCGGTTTTATGTGAAAGGAATTTGTATGAAGCGACGAGGTTTTTTCGCTGCTGCGGTTGGCGCGGCGTCACTTAGCGTCCGTCCATTGTATGCACAATCGGCCGACGTCACCCTTACGGATGTTCGAAACCTGTTTCAAAGCCGCGACCTAGGCGCGCGGCGGATGGTACAGGACAGTCTTCGGCATGAAGGCTATTATAGTGGCGCGATTGACGGCGCATGGGGGCCGGGAACCAATGCGGCCTTCCGCGCGTTGATGGCCTCTGCGCGCTATCAGCGACACGCCTCCACTTGGACATTCGCGTATGAGGTTCAGGTCATTGAAACGATGTTCTTCCTAACCAGCGACGCATATATGTAACCCAATACCGGGGCCCCTTATGGGCCCCGGCCCTACGCCACGTCTTGGACCGCTAGGTCGGCCATGCGCAAAGCAGCCTCTCGGTTTGCGGCCACGGCGATAAAGCGCGCGTTGTGACAGAATTTCGCACCCTGCACGCCGCTTGCAGCCTCAAGATCGGCATCCGTCAACCCGGCCCACGCCTCAGGCAGATCCGCGCGCGCCTCGAAACTGTCCCCGCTTTTGCGGATCGTAGTCAGCGCCCAATCCTCCCCGCGCGGATGCACGACAAACAGCAGATGATCCGCCCCGGCCTTTTCCACCGCCGAACGGAACGGCATGCCGCGGGGCAGTTCCAGCACACGCCCGCTGCCCGCAGCTTCGATCGCCTGCATGACCATCGCCTCGGCCCGCCGCTTGGCAGCTTTGCCCTTGATCGCCGCCTCAACAAAGGCGCGCGCAACGGGAAGGGCCGCCATAAAGGCGCGGTCATCGGCATCCTCGCCACGCTCATCGAAGACGGGTTTCAGCGTCTCTAGCAGCACCGGCAGGGTCATCCCCGCCAAGGGGCCCGCGACCGACGGCTCCAACGCGCCGTTGTCGATCAGATCAACGGGCAGGACAAAGCCCTGATCAAAACTGCGGTGGATATCTTCTACATCCGCTTCAGGCACATCAAAGCTGCGCAGATAATCCCGGCCATAGTGCTGCCAGATCAGCCCGAAAGAACTGAAAGGCTGGCCGTCTTCGCGCAGGGGGTTGGGGCGCTGGTGATGATCAAAGATCAACGCATCTGCATCATACTCCCGGCCCACATCATAGATGATCCGCCC
Source organism: Sulfitobacter indolifex (assembly GCF_022788655.1). Lineage (NCBI taxonomy): Bacteria > Pseudomonadati > Pseudomonadota > Alphaproteobacteria > Rhodobacterales > Roseobacteraceae > Sulfitobacter > Sulfitobacter indolifex. The sequence continues at coordinate 2,579,027 of NZ_CP084951.1, forward strand.
CGCGCCGGGTGTGATCCAATCCGCATCACGGCTGCGCAGCAATGTCGCATCAGGATAAAGCCGGGTCAGAATGACGGAAGACAAAAGCTCATCCGCGTGAAAGCCACCCGAATGGGTGACGAGATGGGTAATGGTCATGGGCTGGCTCCGCTCGGGCTGGGGATATCGGGATCGGGATGGTTGTTTGAGCCCCAATACGTCGGGGCGCGGGCGAAGTGCAAGCAGACCGCCCCAAGGCCGCTGCAATGCGCGCGACCGAAGATGATGGCTATACCGGCCCGCTTGGGGATCAACCGGGCGCGCGCGTTGAGCCGTCTATGAAAGATGTCGCGTGCGCCGAAGCGCGCACTGCAAGGGTGCTAAGAATGCTGTGCGCGCGCCCACATGCCCAACTGAACTGCGCGGCGCAAGCGTCACCCGACTGCAAAAGACATCAACCGCGTCAGGATGGGCCGGGCGCGCCCCAAACCTCTGGCAGGGCCGTGTCGCCGCCCTCCCCAGCCGCCAGCAACTTGCGGCCTATGTCCAAAACGCCGTCGCGGATGTCATTGGCGATGGCCGCGCTTAGCGCATCGCCATCGCGCGCGGTGAGTGCAGCCAACACCTCTTTATGTCGATCGATCTGATAGTATTCCGCGACCTCGGTAATCACCTGCCGTTGAAAGGGCCCAAGTTGCAGCCAGATGCTTTCGATCATCGGCAAAGACGACTGCGCTGGATTGACCGTATAGAGCATCCGGTGAAAGGCTTGGTTCATCAACGTAAGTTGGTCCGAGTCCCGCTCGGCCACATATCGGTCCATGATGCCGTCGATCTCTGTCAATTTTGCGATCACGATATCCGAGATATAGGGCAAGGCGCGCAGGGCGGCGTGGGTCTCTACGGCAATGCGCAGGGCGACAAGTTCTTCGAAACGGTTCAGCGTCATCAGCGGCACCGTCAAACGGCGGTTGTCTTTGATCTGGATCGCGTGTTCTGAGCTCAGCCGCCGCACCGCTTCGCGCACAGGTGTCGGGCTGTGATTGAGCCGCTCCGCGATGCCCCGCATGGTGAGCGAGGTGCCCGGCGTGATGGCCCCCAACATGATCGCATTGCGCAGCCGCTCATAGACAACCTCCTGCGTCGTCGCGCCCGAAATCTCAGGGATCTCGGGAATATTGAGCGCGTCATTGTCCTTGCCGATCATCTCGCCGCCTTTGATCTTTCGGGGCCAACCATAAGCTGATGGGCGATTGACAGACAAGCGAATAGTGGTATGACGTTTTCTATAATGGTATCACATTGTTGTTTTAGATATCGAAAGGAACCCCATGTCTGAGAGCAAAGCAGAAGCCTGGCTGGCGCAACACCCAGAGATTGAATCGATCTTTGCTTGCGTCTGTGACCTTAACGGCACCATGCGCGGCAAACGGGTGCCTGCCGATCAAGTCTCCAAAGTCGTAGAGGGCGGGCTGCGTATGCCCCTGTCCATCGTCGGCATGGATATCTGGGGCGAAGATGTCGAGAACAGTGAGCTGGTTTTTGAAACCGGCGATTCCGACGGTCTGTGTGATTTCACAGGCCGTCCACTAATGCCCATCACATGGACCTCGCGCCCGACCGCGCTGGCGATGCTGTGGATGCGTCAGGAAAACGGCGCTCCCTTCCCCGGCGATCCGCGCCGGGCGCTGGCCGAAGTGGCCGCAAAGTTCAAAGCGCGCGGGCTGACCCCGGTGGTCGCCACGGAGCTGGAGTTCTATCTCGTTGACCCGACCGAGGATCACCCGCAGGCGCCCTGCTCTCCGGTCACCGGTAAGCGGCTGGATTCCGATGGCGCGCTGTCGCTGGATGAATTGCAGCACTTCGATGAGTTTCTGAACGAAGTCTATGACGCTTGCGAATTGCAGGGCATCCCCGCTGATGCCGCGATTTCGGAAAACGGCGCGGGCCAGTTTGAGATCAACATGCGCCATGTCGATGACCCCCTGCGTGCGGCAGATGACGCGGTGCTGTTCAAACGGCTGGTGCGCGGCATCGCGCGCAAACATGGGTTTGCCGCGACCTTCATGGCCAAACCCTATGGCGATCTGGCGGGCAGCGGCTTTCACGTGCACTTCTCGCTCGTGGATGAAAACGGCGTTAACGTCTTTGACAATGGCGGGGATGAAGGCACGCCCCTGATGCTCAACGCCGTGGCCGGTCTGCTGGCAACGATGCAGCAAAACACGCTGACCTTCGCGCCACATGAGAACTCCTACCGCCGCCTGCTGCCGGGTGCCCATGCGCCGACTAATGTCGCTTGGGGCTATGAGAACCGCACTGCAGCGATCCGCATTCCCGGCGGCGACGGCAAGGCACGGCGCATCGAGCACCGCGTCGCCGGGGCCGATGCCAACCCCTATCTGGTGCTGACCAGCATTCTGGGCGGCGCGCTTTTGGGGATCGAACAAGACATGCAGCCCGTCGCCCCCATCACCGGTGACGCCTATACGATGAAGCTCGACAACCTACCGCTCGACTGGGCCACGGCCATCGACGCCTTCCGCAAAGGACCGGATGTGCCCGGCATCTTCTCCGCCCGTTTGCAAACCATGATGGTTGAATGCAAGACCCAAGAGCTGCGCAAATTCGCGCGGCAAGTGACCCATTTCGAATACGACACCTATCTGGAGATCGTCTGATGTCTCGCCAAAGCCACCCCTACGCCGGTGACGGCAGCCATACGACAAGCTACTACGCGGCCTCCGCCAATCCCTCGCCCGAGCGCCCCGAATTGCAGGGCGATCACGAGATCGACGTTTGCATTGTTGGCGCGGGCTACAGCGGGCTGTCGACGGGCCTGCATCTTGCCGAAAAAGGCTACAAGGTCGCCATCATCGAAGGGGCGCGCGTGGGCTGGGGGGCTTCGGGGCGCAATGGCGGTCAGATCGTCAACGGGCTGAACGCCAGCCTGCAAACGATCAAGCGCCGCTATGGTCAAGACACGGCGACCTTCGTCGCTGGCATCGTGCAAGAAGGTGGCGAGATCATCCGCGAGCGGATCCGCACCTATGACATCAAATGCGACCTTAAAGAAAAGAACATCTTCACCGGCCTCACCGCCGCACATATGCGCGAGTTGGAAGAGCGTCAGAAGCTCTGGCAGGGGTATGGCATCGACAACCAAGAGATGCTGGACAAAGATCAACTCCGCGCCCACGTCAATTCTGACCTCTATGAAGGCGGGCTGATCGACCATTCAGGCGGTCACATGCACCCGCTGAACCTCGCACTTGGCGAGGCTGCGGCATTTGAGAAGAACGGCGGCACGATCTACGAGATGTCCCCGGTCACGGATGTAGATCACACTGCCGCACGCCCCGTTGTCAGAACGGCCAAGGGCACGATGACCTGCAAAACGCTGGTGCTTTGCGGCAACGCCTATCTTGGCCATGTGGTGCCCACGCTGACCCCGCGCGTCATGCCCGTCTCGACCCAAGTCATGGCGACAGAGCCGCTTAGCGAGGCGCAGGCGCACGCGCTGTTGCCCACGGATGCCTGTGTCGAAGACATCCGCTATATCCTCGATTACTACCGCCTGTCGGGTGACAAACGCATGCTCTTTGGCGGCGGTACCGTCTACGGCGGTGCCGATCCGAGCGACATCAAAGCCAAGCTGAAGCGCAATATGGACAAAGTCTTCCCTCAGCTTAAAGACGTGAAGATCGACTATGCGTGGAGCGGCAATTTTGCCCTGTCGTTCAGCCGTGTGCCGCAGATGGGCCGGATCGGCGACAGCACCTATTTCGCCCATGGCTACAGCGGCCATGGCGTGACCGGCTCGCATACTTTCGGGCGTATCCTTTCCGAGGCCATCGACGGCGACCTCACCCGCTTTGACGTCTTCGCCACTGTGCCGTGGTTCCCCTTCCCCGGTGGGCGCATGCTTCGAGTGCCCTATTCGGTGATGGGCTCTTGGTGGTACGGGCTGCGCGACCGCTTGGGGGTCTGAAACCTTTTGACAGGGCTGGGGGTTTCTTCACAGTGACCGGGTGCGCCCGCACTTCGTGACTGAAAGGATCCCCCATGCCCGACCAAAAGCCCGGCCTAAAGCCCGTCTCTACGATCGTTTTTGACGTGAATGAGACCCTGCTCGACATCACCACGCTTGAGCCTTTGTTCCAGCGTGTTTTCGGCGATCCGTCGGTGATGCGCGAATGGTTTGCCGAGCTGATCCTCTATTCTCAAACGATGACCCTGTCGGGCCGCTATACGCCTTTTGGCGCTTTGGCAGGCGGTGTGTTGCAGATGGTCGGGGCGAACAAAGACGTTCCGATTACGGATGATGATGTGGCCGAGCTGAAGTCCCTCATCGGCTCAATGCCCGCCCACGCGGATGTCGCACCGGCCCTGCGCAAACTGCGAGACGCGGGATTTCAACTGGTGACGCTGACCAACTCCCCACCCTCCCCCGCGCCATCACCGCTGGAAAAAGCCGGCCTCGCCGATTTCTTTGAACGCAGCTTTAGCATTGATGATGTAGAGAAATTCAAACCCCACCCCGCGACCTATCAGATGGTGGCCGAGACGTTGGACCTACAAACCGATGACCTATGCATGGTTGCCTGCCATCTGTGGGATACCATCGGGGCGCAGGCAGCGGGGTGCCAAGGGGCCTTTCTGACCCGCCCCAACAACAATCTGCTTGAGGCCGAGGGCGTGCCGCAGCCGCATTTCCGATCAGACGATCTGGTCGACCTGTCCGAGCAGATCATCGCCGGGAACGGCAGCTAGACTTCAGCCGCCCATGCGCCGGGCCAACCGCTTTTCGAGCTGCACCATCGCGTCATAGATCAGTACCGCAAAAAGCCCGACCGCCAGCCCCCCTTGCACCACAAAGGCGGTGTTATTGGTCAGCAGCCCGGCGATGATCACCTCGCCCAAGGTTCGCGCGGCCACGGTCGAGCCGATGGTCGCTGTGCCCAGGGCGATGACCACCGACAGCCGAATGCCCGTCAGCGTGATCGGCAGGGCTAATGGCAACTCCACCCGCCATAGCCGCTGCCAACGGCTCAGCCCAATGCCCCGCGCGGCCTCCATCGTGGCGGGGGGCAGATTGGTCAGCCCCGTCACCGCATTCTCGAATATCGGCAGCAAGCCATAAAGGAACAGCGCCACCAGCGTCGGCCCAGCGCCAAAGCCCAAAGCGGGCACGGCCAGCGCCAGCACGGCGACGGGGGGAAAGGTCTGGCCCATGTTGGTGATGGTGCGCGACAGCGGGCGAAAGGCCGCACCCGCCGGGCGGGTCACAAGGATCGCCAGCGTCACGGCCACCACGGTCGCCGCAGCCGAGGCCAATGCTACCAGCGCCAGATGGCTGAGTGACAAAGAGAGTAGCGACGCGCGTTCATAGATCACCGGGCCACCCGTCGGCGCCAAGGGAGCCAGAAGCGGCGTGAACCATTCAGGCCGAAGGACCAAGGCCAGTAGGATCACGACCAGCAAGGGCCGAAGGATCAGCCCGATCCTCATGCGTGCTGCCCTGCCCGCGCACGGATCGCATCAAGGGTGACGCGGCCCAGCGGGGTGCCATCTTCCTCCACCGGCACCGATGTGCGTCCGGTCCAGAGACAAGCCGAAAGCGCATCGCGCAGGCTGGCACCTGCGGGCAGTGGATCGCCCTCCGCCGTGCCGTCCTCTACCAACTCCCGTACCGAGATCAGCGATAACAGCCGCAAGGGCCGCTCTACATCGCCCACCATATTCGCCACAAACTCGGTCGCGGGTTTAGCGATAATTTCCGCCGGTGTGGCGTGCTGCACCAACTTGCCGCCGTCCATCACCGCCACGCGGTCGCCCAGCCGGATCGCCTCTTCCATGTCATGGGTAACCAACATGATGGTCGAACCCAGCCGCTGCTGGATACGCCGCAGGTCTTCCTGCGCGCGGGTGCGGATGATCGGATCAAGCGCGCCGAAGGGTTCGTCCATCAACAGCAGATCGGGCCGTGAGGCCAAGGCCCGCGCCACGCCAACCCGCTGCTGCTGCCCGCCCGAAAGCTCTGCCGGATAGCGGTCGCGGAACTGCGCAGGGTCCATGGAGAAAAGCTCAAGCAGTTCATCCACCCGCGCGTTGATCTTGTCGCGCGGCCACCCCAGCAGTTGCGGCACCGCGCCGATGTTACGCCCCACCGTGTGATGCGGGAAAAGCCCATGCCCTTGAATGGCATAGCCAATGCGCCGCCGCAGGATATGCGGCTTGACCGATAGCGTAGACTCGCCGTTGATCCGCACCTCGCCCGAAGTCGGCTCTTCCAGCCGGTTGATCATTCGCAGCAGTGTCGTCTTGCCTGAGCCGGAGGTGCCGACGATCACCGTGATCGTCCCCGTCTCTACAGTCATTGAAACGGAATCCACAGCGCGGATACCCGCGTAGGTCTTGGTGATGCGGTCAATCTCGATCATGCGCTGTCCTTTGGGGTCTTGCGGGTCAGCTCGACCAATATGTCCATCACGATTGCTGCTGAAAGCGCCAGCACCACGGTCGGCAGTGCGCCCAACAAGATCAGGTCAGTCGCGGTTTGGTTCAGCCCCTGAAAGACGAACGTCCCGAAACCGCCGCCGCCGATCAGCCCGGCGATCACGGCCAGACCGATGTTCTGCACCAAAACGATGCGCAGTCCGGTCAGGATGATCGGCAGGCCCAGCGGCAGTTCCACCCGCCACAAGCGTTGCAGTGGCGTCATCCCCATGCCCCGCGCGGCCTCAAGTGCGGCGGGCGGGGCGGAGGCGAGGCCCGCGACCGTGTTGCCGACCACGGGCAGCAGCGAATAGAGCACCAGCGCCAAAAACGCCGGGGCAAAGCCGATGCCGGCAATGCCAAGCGCCCGCGCGCCCGGCAGGTTGGCCCCCACCCAGCCAAGGATCGGGATCATCATACCGAACATCGCGAGCGACGGAATGGTTTGCAGAAAGCTCAGCACTGGCAGCGTGGCGCCGCGCAGGCTGGCGAGGCGGTGGCAAAGTACGCCCAGCGGAAAGCCGATCACCGCCGCAGCCGCGAGCGAGCCGAAGGCCAAGCCGAGATGGCGGATGAACTCCCGCCCGAAGGCATCCGCGCGGCTGGCGTATTCCTGCATGACCGACAGGTCCGACAGCGCCCCCGACCACAGTATCACCCCCAACACCGCAAGCACCGCCGCCAGCACGCCGCCACGCATCAGCGGCCCTGGTGCCATCGCGGCCAGCGCATCGGCTATGAGCAGCATGAAGACAATGAGCAGGCACCAAAACCCAACGGAGGGCGACACACGCGCGTATTCACCAGCCTCAACCAGCAGACCAGACGCGCCTTGGGTGAGCAGCCAAAGCAGCCCGCCCAAACCCAAAATCGCACCGCCAATACGCAGCCCGTTTCGGCCCGCAGGCAGACCCATGACAAGCCCTGCACCAATCGCGGCAAGGCCGGGCAGCACCACCGGCAAGCTGGCCACGCGCCATGCCATCACCCCCTCGCCCGCAACGATGCGGTTGGCGGCCAGCGTCATGAAAGGGGTTAACAGCGCCGCCGCGCCCAGCACGGCGAACAAAAGCCCCGGCGCAGAAAAGCTTGCGCCGGGGCCGGTCAATGTCCGCGTGGCGGAGATCAGTCCAGCACCCCGGCTTCGGTCAGATAATCACGTGCCACGGCCTCAGCCGGTTCACCACCAACCTGAATGCGACCGTTCAGCTTTTGCAGCGTTGCCATATCAAGCCCGGCAAAAATCGGGTTCAGCACCTCGGCGATCTGGGGGTATTCCTCCAACACCTCGGCGCGCACGATGGGCGCGGGTTCATAGACCGGCTGCACGCCTTTGTCGTCCTCCATCACCACAAGGCCCGTGGCACCAACGCCGCCGTCGGTGCCATAGACCATCGCCGCATTGACCCCGGACGTGCCGCGCGCTGCGGCTTGAATGGTCGCCGCCGTATCACCGCCCGACAGGATTACGGTCTGATCTTGCGAAAGCTCAAAGCCATAGGTCTCCTGCATCGCGGGCAGCACGGCGGGAGAAGAGACAAATTCGGTCGAGGCGGCGAGTTTCACCGCACCACCCTCGGCCACCCACGCGCCGAAATCGGACATGGTGGTAAGGTTATTTTCCTCGGCCAGTGGGCCGGTCACGGCAATCGCCCAAGTATTGTTGGCAGGCGCGGAATCGAGCCATGTGATCTTGTTCTCACCGCCATCCAATTCCTTGGCGCGGGCGTGCGCTTTGGCGGCATCTTTCCACACATCGCTTTCCGCTTCGTTAAAGAAGAAGGCCGCGTTGCCGGTGTATTCGGGGTAAATATCGATCTGATCCGACAGGATCGCCTCGCGCACGACCTGCGTGCCGCCCAATTGCAAGCGGCGCTCGACGGGAAGGCCGGCATCTTCAAGCGCCAGTGCGATGACGTTGCCCAACAGGCCGCCCTCGGTGTCGATTTTGGAGGAAACGGTGATCTCGGCCGAAGCGGCAGAAGCCAAGGCTGCGGCGATGCCAGTAGCGGCGGCGGTAGAGAAAATACGGGTACCCATGGGAAGTGGACTCCTTGAAAGCAATGACCAGACACAACAACGCGCCGTTTGAAAACCGTAAGGTAGCGGGCAAATCTGGGAAACCAAGGATGGATTGCAGGACGGTGTGCGTTTTTACGATCATCTTAGCGCCACGACGAAGGGCGCCCCGGCAGACCGGAAGCGCCCCTTTAGTCGAAATTGCGCTGCCTAGACGGTGCGCGCAGCCTCTGCTTCGCGCGCAGCGCTGCGCTTGAAGAAGATGAAGTAGAGCACCGGCGCTGCGATCAGGGTCAGCACTGAGGCAAAAGCCAGCCCACCCATGATCGTCGCCGCCATCGACTGAAAGAACGCATCAGACAAGAGCGGCAGCATCCCCAGAATGGTCGTCGCCGCAGCCAAGAAAACCGGACGCAAACGCGAGGTCGATGCGGTGATGATGGCCTCTTTTAAGTCCAGCGTCGGGTCCGCAGCGCGGGTAAGGTCGATCTCTTCGACCAACACGATGCCGTTCTTGATCAACATCCCCGACAGCGACAACAGCCCCAAAAGCGCTGTGAAGGTGAAGGGCAACCCCGCCCCCAAAAGCGCCAGACTGACCCCGTTAACCGCCATCGGCACCAAGAGCCAGATGATGATCGGCTGTTTCAGCGCGTTGAACAAAAGGACCGAAATCAGCACCATGATGATGAGACTGAGAGGCAGCTGCTTACCCAAAGCGGCCTGCGCCTCGCCCGCGCTTTCCAACTCGCCGCCCCATTCCATGGCATAGCCTTCGGGGATCTCCATCGCTTCAATGGTTTCCTGCACCTCGGCCTGCACCTGCGCCGCCGTCACACCGCGTGGGATATCGGCCCCCACGGTGATCACATCGGCTCGGTCGCGGCGGTAAAGCAGCGTGTCCTGCGGCTCGAACCTGAAACCGTCGATCACCTGCTCCATCGGGATCAGCGCATTGGTGTTTTGCGCATAGATCACATGATCGGTCAGCGCCAAATCGGCATCCTGCGGGGCGCGGATCACGATGGGGATCTGGCGGTCCCGCTCGCGGAATGTCCCGCCGCTGGTGCCTTCGGTGGCAAACTGCAACGTCTCCGTAATCTCGGTCCTTGAAATGCCCGCGTCCTGCGCGCGCTCCTCGGCATAGATCGGTCGCAGCACCAATTCACGCTCACGCCAATCCTGGCGCGGCGTGATGATATTGTCCGACGCCGCCTGCATCCGCGACATGGCCTCATCGGCCAGATCACGCAGCACATTCGGATCCCGGCCCGAGAAGCGCACCTCAATCGGTGCGCCGCCCCCCGGCCCAAAGGCGAGACGTTTGGCCCGGAACTCCCCTTGGGGGACCGCATCAACTGCGAATTCTTCCAGCGCGTTCATCTCGTCTTGGATCACCTCCAGCGCAGAGACACGGACGATCAGATGGCCATAGCTGGGGTTGGGGTCTTCGGCCTGATAGGTCAGCATGAAGCGCGCCGCCCCCTGCCCTGCGTAGGATGTCACGTTCTCAACATTGTCACGCGCCACCAGCCAATCTTCGAGCACGGCCAGATCGTTGGAGGTCTGGTGGATCGAAGAGCCTTGCGGCAGCTTGTAGTGCACGAAATAGAGCGGCGTGTTGCTGTCAGGAAAAAACTGCTGCTTGATCTGCCCAAACAGCGCATAGCAAACAACCGTGCCCGCGATAAGCGCCGCAACCACCAACCAACGCAGCTTGAGCGACGCGCGCAGCACGGCGGCATACCCTTTAAAGATCGCCCCGTCATAGCCGCCAACACCGCCCTCGGCCCCGCGTTTAAAGAAGTAGTGCCCCAAAAGCGGCGTCGCGGTAATCGCCAGCACCCAAGACAGCAGCAAGGAAATCCCGATCACCGCAAAAAGCGAGAAGAGGAATTCGCCCGTCGCGTCAGGGCTTAGCCCGATCCCGGCAAAGGCCATGATCCCGATGACCGTTGCCCCTAGAAGCGGGATTTGTGTCTTGCTTGCCGCCTCCGTCGCCGCATCGCGAGAGCTTTTGCCCTGCTGCATGGAGATCTGCATCCCCTCAGCCACAACGATCGCGTTATCGACCAGCATCCCCATCGCGATGATCAGCGCCCCGAGCGAGATACGCTCCATCTCAATCGCGCCAAGTGCCATAAAAAATAGCGTGCCCACCACCGTCAGCAACAGTGTAGAACCCACAACAACCGCCGCGCGCCAGCCCATAAAGACGGCCAGCACAGCGACCACGATCGCAACCGACATGGCAAGGTTCACCAAAAAGGCGTTCGACGCCTCTTCGACCACCGTGTGCTGGCGGTAGATGGATTCAATCGAGATACCCAAAGGCAGTGTTTTACGCAGCTGCGCGAGCTTGTCATCAACGCGTTTACCGATATCGACGATATTCTCGGTCGCGATCCCGGCGACGCCGAGGGTAAAGGCGTCTTGGCCATTGTGGCGGATCACAAGGTCAGGGTCGGCTTCGCGGGTGCGGTAAATATTGGTCACATCGGCAAGGTTAATCACCTGCCCACTGACACCGACCGACAGCGCGGCAATCTCAGATACGCTGTCAGACCCTTCGGGCCGCTGGATCAGCCTGCGCCCCTCGTCGCCCTGAATGACACCTCCATCGACAATCTCGTTGGCGCTGGACACCGCACCGACAATCGCCGTGGGCGGAATGCCGAGCGTGGTGCTAAGCGCGAGCTGAGGCTCTACATAGATCACCTCGTTCGGCACGCCCGAAAGCGCCACATCCGACACGCCATCAACCAGCAGCAGTTCACGCCGCAGGTAGCTGGACAGCTCATTCACCTCTGCGTCCGAATAGCCCTTGGCCGTCACGGCATAGTAAATCCCGTAAACATCACCGAAACCGTCGTTCACATAGGGCCGCGACGCCCCGCTGGGCATGGCGGCCTCGTTCACGCGGTTGCGCAATTTGGTCCAGATTTCCGGCAGTTCGGACCCGTCGAACGTGTCCTGCATGTTGACGGTGATCCACGACAGACCGGGCTGGTTCATGGATTCGATGTCCTTAATCTCGGACATCTTTTGGATTTGCGATTCCAGCGGTTCAGTGACCTCTAGCGCCACCTCTTCGGCAGAGGCGCCGGGGTATTGGGTGACGACCACCGCTGTTTTGATGGTGAAGGCCGGATCTTCTAGTCGGCCAAGGGTCGCGAAACCCCAGATACCGCCCAAAAGACAGATCAGCATGATGATCCAAGTATAGACGGGGCGGTTGATGGACAGGCGTGCGATATCCATGGGCTTAGTCTCCGAAGCCAACGAAGCGGCGCACAGCGGCACCATCTTCAAGCTGGCTCGCGCCACTCACCACGATCTCTTGCCCGTCCGACAGGCCCGCATTGACCGTGACATCGCCCCGCGCAGTGGGGGTGATTTCAACCTCGGTGCGGGTGACCGTCCCCTCACGCGCGCCGGTGGGATCAAAGACCATGACATAGGTGCCGCGATCATTGCCCACGACGATGGCGGAATCCGGGACAATGATGCTTTGCCCGCCGATGTTCAGTGTCGCGCGGACCTCAACCGAGGCACCGGGCAGGGGAACGAAGTCTTGCGGCAAATCCGCGCCAAGGGTGATGTTATAGGTCTGCCCAATATCCGCGGTTTCGGCGTTATACTCACGGATCGCCATCGGGTAGCTTTCCGAATTGGCCGGGAATTTTGCCACGAACCGCACGTTGGGATCCCGCCCCGCGCGCAGAAACAGCGTTTCTGGTACGTCAATCTCAACCCTTAGTTCAGACATATCATGCAGGCGCACCACTGGCGTGCCGGCGCTGACAGTTGAGTAATTGGGCACCAACCGCGAAGCCACGATGGCGTCAAAGGGCGCATGCAGGGTGGCGCTTTCAAGATCGCGCTCGGCGTTGCGCACGGCGATGTCATTCACGGTCACGGCGGTTTCGGCGTCTTGCAGATTAACCTCCGCCACCGAAGACCCGGCAAGTTTTTGGTAACGCTCCATCGTGCGGCGGGCCTGCGCGTCATTCGCCTGCGCTTGTTCTAACGCCAGCTCAAACGGCTCTAGGTCCATCCGGGCCACGACTGTGTCCTCGCTGACCGTGGTCCCCTCTTCTAGAGAGAACTCCTCGATCTGTCCGCCGACTTGGAAGGCAAGATCCACGGTTTCACGTGCAACCACCTTGCCAAAGAACACGCGCTCCATCTCGGCATTGCTGACCTTTACCGTTTCCAGCTTTACCACTGGCACTTCGGCGGCGGCGATTGACCCGGCCACCCCGGCTGCCAAGGTGAGTGCAAACCCCAATAGCCGCCCCGCGCCTGCGCCGCGCGTCGTCTCAACAAGCCACTTGGCCATGGTCAGTCTTCCTTATGTGTAGCATCCGGCACAGGCCCAAGGGCGGCGGTCAGACAAAGTTGTTTGAGGGTGCGCAACTGCGCGATAAAATGTGCGCGGTCCTGCGCGTGCATTCCGGCGGCCTTGGCGGCACGTTGAAGGCAATCGGCAAGGGCATCAACAGTCATGCCAGCGCGGTTAATGGGGGTCTCATAGGGGGTCAGCACCTCAGCAATGACGGCGCGGAAACGCCCCGCGGAACATTGCAGCGCCTCTTGGCTGACTGCATTGACCCCGGCGATAAAATCCTGCGCATTGGGCATCGCCTGCATCGTGTCGTAGCCCCGCACCACCATCCGATCAAAGATCAGATCAAGCTGGGCCGCCAGGTCGGGCGCATTGGGCAACTCTTCGGCGATCTTTTCGAGCGCCAGTTCGGTATAGCGCCCGATCAGCCCACGCAGGATGTCGTCCTTGTTGCGAAACCGATTGTAGAGGGTTTGGCGCGAGACACCGGCCTCTTCGCAGAGGTCAACCATGCTGGTGCGCTTGACCCCATAGCGGGAAAAGACATGCAACGCAGCGTCGAGCACGGTCTTCTCAAGTTCGGTCATGGGGAATCCTTGGCACTGTTCGAGCTGCAATTGGACATTTTGACCCAATATGTCAACCTGTAAACGCCAAGCCATGCGACCCACGCAGATCACAATTCCGTTTTGCAGATAGGCACACGATCAGGGCGTCGAAATGAGGCTTCCAAGATAGAGCGTGAGTGGCAGAGTAAAGAAGCTCAGCAACGTCTGGGTGGTGATAATCGCCGCCATCAAGGGCGCATCGCCGCGCATTTCCCGCGCCAGCGTATAGCTGGCCACCCCAGTTGGCAGCGCCGCAAAGATCAACGCGATTTGCAGGGTCAGCGGCGCGGGGTTCAGGGCCAGCGCCGCCAGTAAGACCGCCAGCGGGTTCACCAGATGCTTACCAACGATCGACAGGGCGATGACCGATACAGACCCCGAGAGCCCACGCAGCCGGAGATTAGCCCCAACGCAAAGCAACATGATCGGCAGGGCCGCATCGCCCAAGATACGCGCGCTTTCGTGCAAGACGGGCACTTCGTGCAAGCCTGCGAAGTTGAAAAGCACGCCAGCGAGGATGCCAAGGATCAAAGGGTTCTTAACCAACCCTTTAAGGATAGATTTCCCACCCCCGCCCAACTGCCGGGTCATCAGCGTCACCACCGTCACATTCACCACCGGCACCAGCAACGCGGAGCCCAGCACCGCGATCTGTAGCCCTGCCGTGCCAAAGACAGCTTCGGCAATCGCAAGGCCAATGAATGTGTTAAACCGCGCGCTGCCCTGCATCAGCGAACTGCCCTGCGGCGCGGCATACCGTCGGCCAAAAAGCCAGCCGCAGAAGATCGCCGCAAAGAAGCCCGCATAGAGCAGAAGGGCATAATCGCCCAAGCCACCGCTGAGGTCCGCCGCCGAGATTTTGGCGAAGAACAGCGCCGGCATCAGCACCCAGTAGACCAACCGGTCATTCAGGTTCCAGAATTTGGTCGACGGGATGCCGCCCCGTCGCAGGCCGTAGCCCATCAGGATCAGCGCAAAGACCGGCGCGATCGCCAGAAAGATAGTGAACATATTAACCGCCCGGAAGGATCGCTCGGACCCTAGGCGGCGCTTGGAGCGGATGCAACAGAGGCCGCTGCCTCAATTAAAGGCACCCCGGCCCCGAAGGGCCGGGGCTTGGATCAATCGCTGCCGCGCACGGCGATTTGGGCGTCTGCAGCGGGGCGGAACTTCAGCTGGATGACAAAGATCAACGCCGCAATCGCGATGCCGATCAGGTCGGTAACCAAACCGCCTGCGATCATGCACAGCGCCGCGAGAACCAGACCTAACCGGATGAACCACGCGGCCAAGCTGCCCGCGAACCACCCCTGCATCCCCGAGGACAGCAGATAGACCCCAAAGACCGCCGTGACGCCTGCACGGATCACCTCGAACCATGTGCCGTCCATCAAGATCGCGCCGTTGTAGAAGAACATGAAGGGCACGATGAAGGCCGAGATGCCGATCTTGAAGGACGCCACCGAAGTCTCCATCGGGTTGGCCCCCGATATCCCCGCCGCCGCATAACTGGCCAGCGCCACCGGGGGCGTGATGGCCGAGACCACGGCGAAGTAGAAGACAAAGAAGTGCGCCGTCAGCAGCGGAATGCCCAGTTGTACCAAGCCCGGTGCCACAACCGACGCCGCCACCGCATAGGCCGCCGTGGTGGGCATGCCCATCCCCAGCAGGATCGCGATACACATGGCAAAGAACAAGGCGAGGAACTGGCTCGCCTCGGCCAATCCCAGCAGCACTGATGAGAAACGCGCGCCAACGCCGGTCAGGCTGATGACGCCAACGATGATACCGGCACAGGCACAGACCGCGATGATCTGGATCGACATGATCCCGGCAAGGTCAAAGGCTTTGACAATGCTGCGCAGCCCCATGCGGAAGGGTGTGAACCACGAGACAACCGCCGCCGCCGCCGTCGCCAGCGTGCCCGCACGGATGATCGAATAGCCCATGAACAGCGCATAGATCAGAATGATAATTGGGATGAACAGGAACACTCGGCGCATCATATCGCGCAGCTTGGGCAGTTCTTCAGAACGCATGCCGCGCATGCCCAGTTTGGCCGCCTCGAAATCCACCATAAAGTAGATCGACACGAAGTAGAGCACCGCCGGGATGATCGCCGCCACGGCGATATCCGTATAGGGAATGCCCGTGATCTCGGCCATGATGAAGGCACCCGCCCCCATGATCGGCGGCATGATTTGCCCACCGGTAGACGCCGCAGCCTCAACCGCGCCTGCGGTGCGCGCCGGGTAGCCGACTTTTTTCATCAGCGGAATGGTTAACGACCCTGTCGCCACCACATTGCCCGCCGAGGTGCCGTTGATCATGCCCATGAGGCCCGAGGCAAAGATCGCGACCTTTGCCGGACCACCGCGCGAACGGCCCGCCACGGCAAAGGCGAAATTGACGAAGTAGTCTCCCACTTTCGACGCCTGAAGGAAGGCGGCAAAGATGATGAACAAGATGATATAGGTCGAGGATACTGCCGTGGTCGGTCCAAGGATACCAGCGTCGGTGTAGACTTGGCTAAAGAACCGCGTCCACTGGATGTTGGGCGCATTTAGGAAGCCCGGCAACATGTCCCCGACAAAGACGTAGATTAGGAAGATGCCCGAGATCACGATCAACGCAAGCCCGGCCACGCGGCGCGTCAGCTCCATGATCAACGCGGTACCCGCAACAGCGGCGATGGAAATGCCGATGGGCGCAAAGGGTGTGCCCGTCGAGTTGCGCATCAAGGTGCTGTACATGGTGATCAGATAGATCGCCACGGCGACGCCACAGACAGACAAAAGCAGGTCCGCAGGGGAGACTTGCCCCCGCTCACGGCCCCGTAGCCAGCCGACAACAATGCCGATGGCGGTCGCGGCCACCAGCGGCAGACCGTAGTGGTAAATTTCAAGGTTCTTGAACTCGGGGCTCATACCGTTCCACTGCACCCCAGAGGCGATCTGGCTGGCGATACCCCATGCGGTCCAGATGGCATAAAGCGCCGGGATCATCGCTGCCCATGCCACGAAATCCAGTGGATGACGGCCCTGCCCCGTGCCCTCATCGACAAAACCGCGGGCGGAATAGAGCGTAAAGCCAAGGATCAGCGCGCCCGCGATGTGCACGATGCGGAAGTTCCATGTCTCCATCGGGAAGGTCGGCAAAAGCGGGATGCGGATGCCGGTCAACTCGCCAATCGACATGCCGTTCAGCGCGGCCATGTGGAAGAACGCATAGATGGCCGACATGGCCGCGACGACCAGATAGGTGCGCCCGGTGAATATGCGACGATTGCCCTCTACGGGTTCGTCATCAACCCCTTCGGCGACAATCGGGCCTTGGGGGTCGGCGCTATGCGGGTCTGTCATGGAAGCTCCCTTTCCCGACACTCATGCGGGATGTTTCCCGACGATCATGCGGGATGATGGCAAGATGCCGCCCCGATTAGGGACGGCATGCAAGTTTGTCTAGGCGTTAGCTTAGTTGCCGTAGATCATGTCGTCGGAAATGTCGGCATTCGCGTTCTCTTTGAACCATGCCGCTGCACCGGGGTGCCATTTCAGGACTTTGTTCTTGTCCCAGTTCTCAGGCAGGGTCGACGCCGCCGCTTTGTGGATGCCGGTCATACGCTCGTTGTCAGACATTACCACGTCGACAGCCGCCTTCACGAAGGATTCCGGCAGATCGCAGTTGGCAATCGCGAAGTTCCACATGGAGACCGACCGCGCGTCTGCTTCGAGCGTGGTATAGGTGCTGGCTTTGATTGAGAAGTCAGATACCGGGAATTCCTCAAGCAGTTTGGCCTGCTCTTCTTCGGTGAACTCGATGATGTTCACATCCGTCTGCACTTCCAACTGGCTGACCGCTGGCACAGGCACGCCTGCGGCGAATGCGATCACGTCCAGCAGACCATCCTGCAACTGGCCACCCAGATCGGTCCAACCGCCGTTGCGGCGCTCATACTCGACGCCGAGCGTGTCCATCATGCGCGGGAAATAGGTGTCAGAAGTGGAGCCCGCCGGACCAAAGCCGATCTTGGCACCTGCCGGAATGTCGCTGACCTTTTCGATGCCCGAGGACGCCAGTGCGGTCACCGAGAACGGTGTCTGGTACATCGGGAACATCGCGCAGGCTTGGGTCATTTCCAGACCGGGTGCGATGGGGTTGGTGCCTGCCAGCGATTCCGCGGCGGGGCCCATTGTGGTCATGCCGAAGGCCGCCTCGCCCGTGTGGACCAGCGCCATGTTCTGCATCGGGCCGCCGGTGACTTCGCCGCCGCCTGTCAGGCCCAGTTCTTTCGCCACAAGGTTCGCCCAGCCGGAGCCATATGCGAAATAGGTGCCGCCTTGGCTGGCTGTGCCGACAGTAAAGCTGCTGGGCCAGTCGGATTTATCAACGTCCTGTGCGACGGCAGCGCCTGCCAAAATAGTGCTGGCGGCGAGGATTGCGGTGAATTTCATGTCTCTCTCCCTTGGTTGATCTTACTGAGTGTCGGCACAAGATTCCGCGCTCAGCTGCTGTGTTCAGCTTGCCGCGCCAATTAAGAGTACTCTAACCCTCAGTGGCAAGTCCGAAAATGCCACGGGTCCAAAGTTGGGGAATAAACAAGCGCTTAGCAGAGCGATTGGGTCAAAATGTCCCGCGCCTCTCTGACTGAGCAGTTTGGAGATACAAGGTGAGCCGCATTTCCCGGCAGGTGTTCTATCTCACATCAGGGGCGGCTTAACGCTGCGCCGCTTATCACAGCATTAAGCCGCCCCCGCCTGTTTGCCTGCATTACGCCGCAGCCAGTTCTTGATCCAACTGCCGCGACGCGGCACCCGGTACAGGCGAAAGCGGCGCCAAAACTCGGTAAAGCACCGGCGTCAGAAAGAGGGTGAAAACGGTGGCAAATCCAAGCCCGCCCACCATCACCCATCCCACGGCAATTCGCGCTTCTGCGCCGGCACCCGTGGCCGCGATCAGAGGCACACCGCCCAAAACAGTCGAGACCATCGTCATCATCACAGGCCGCAAACGCAGCCGCATGGCACTGCGGATGGCCGCATCAACCGTGGCCCCCGCCTCGCGCAATTGGTTGGCGAATTCCACGATCAGGATGCCGTTCTTGGCCATGATACCGATCAACAGCACCAGACCGATCTGGCTGTAGTAGTTCAGGCTGCCGCCCGTCACGGCGATTGCCACCACCGCAGCGCCCAGCCCGAAGGGCACGGCGAGCATGATAACGGCAGCAGAGATCAGGCTTTCGAACTGCGCTGACAGCACCAAGAGCACGATGAGGAACGCAATGCCGAAGACCATATAGATGCCGTTCTCTGCCGTCTCTAGGCTGGCCGCTTCGCCGGTGAACACAAGGGTCACCCCCTCATCTAACACTTCGCGGGCCAGTTCCTCCAGCGCCGCTGCTGCCTCGCCCATATCGACCCCGCTGGGCAGGGCCGCTTGGACGGCGACGGCGCGGTTGCCTGCTTCGCGACTGACCCGCGACAGGCCCGCCACCTGTTCAAACTGCGCCACGCTGGACAGGGGCAGGAAACTGCCCGTATCGCCACGCAGAGATACGGTGTTGAGGTCGGCAGGATCGTTGATCGGGCGGCCACCCGGTTCAACCTGCACGGTGATCTCTTCGCCGTTGAGAAACACCTCTGCGGCCTCTACCCCGGCGGTCATGGCGCTGATCGTGGCGTCGATCTCAGAGGGGGTCAGCCCATACTCGCGCGCAAGATCGGCATTGATCGTTACCTCAATCTCAGGGACATAGGCTTCTTCGCTAAGCTGCGCGCTTGAAAACAGCGCGGGCTGCGCCTGCATGGCGGTAACCAGCTTTTCTGCCTGCGCGGTCAGCAGCGCAGGGTCTGTGCCCGTTACCGCCGCGGTCAACCCCGAGCCCCCGCCCCGAATGCCAAGACTGTTGGGCGAGCGTGCAGAAACGGTGAGGCCGGTGATCGCCTGAAACTCGCGGTTGAGTTCGGCCATGATCTCTTCTTGCGAGCGGTCCCGCTCTGACCAATCGGAAAGCTTCACGATAACAAAGGCCGATGTCCCCCCGCCAAGCCCGACGATAGATTGTACCGCCGCAGCCTCACCGCTTTCGACATAGGGGGCCACCATGCTTTCGATCTGCTGCACCTGCTGATCGGTAAAGCTGGATGACACACCCGAAGGCGCACGGGCCCGAACCATGAAGGCACCCCGGTCTTCGGTTGGGGTCAACGCACTGTTGAGCGTGCCATAGAGTGAGATTGAAAAGACCCCAAAGCACAGCGCCAGCGCAACGACCAAGATCGGCAACGCGAGCGCGCGGTCCACCAGCCAAAGCAAGCCACGACCCAGCAGGCTGGCATCGCCCTCAGAGCCCTCCTTCACGGGTTCCCCGGTGCGGCCCGGGTCCAATACGGCGGCCAGCATAGGGACCAGCGTCAACGCCACGAAAGACGAGATCGTCACGCAGAAAGCCAGTACAAAGCCGAACTCAAGGAAAATGCCCCCCGCCTGCCCCGGCAGGAACGAGATCGGGATAAAGACCGCCGCCAATGTGGCCGTGGTTGAGATGACGGCGAAGAAGACTTCATTCGCCCCCTCGGCTGCCGCCGCGTACCGCCCCAACCCTTCTTGCCGTTTGCGCACAACGTTTTCGACTACGACAATGGCGTCATCAACGACCATGCCGGTGGCCAAGACCAAGGCCAACAGCGTGATTGTGTTAACCGAAAATCCCGCCATCCAAATCGCCGCCAATGTCCCGATCAGCGCCACCGGAATGGTCAGCGCCGGGATTAGCACCGCCCGCCACGAGCGTAGGAATGCGTAAAGCACCAGCACCACGATCACCACGGCCAGCAGGATTGAACTGACCACCTCATTCAGCGCCTGTTCGACATAGATGCCGTCATCGGCCGTCGTGACCATCTGCACCCCATCGGGCATGTCCAACTGCAAATCTGCCAAGGCGGCAGCAACGTCCTGGCTGATGGTCAGCGTATTTGCGACCGACTGGCGATAGACGTTGATCGCCACCGCAGCTTGGCCATTCACCCGCGAGAAAACCGTACGGTCCACGGCAGTCAACTGCACCAACGCCACGTCGCTCAACCGGGTATTCTTGTCGATCCGCAGGCTGGCGATGTCTTCGACCAACACATCTTCGGAAGCGAGTTTTAAAGTCAGTTTCTGATCTGCACTTTCCAGCGAGCCAAGGGCCGCGCTGTTATCAAGCTGTGCCAAAGCGGTGGAGACATCCTCAACCGTGAGCCCGCGCCCCGTCAGTGCGGTCATGTTCAACCGCACGAGATACTCATACTCCTGCGTGCCCGCGACCTCGACCGTGGCGATCCCGTCAATGCCACCCAATTCGGTGGCAACGCGGTCTTCGGCCAGCCGAGACAGGTCTTCAAGGCTGGCCGTGCCATAAAGGGCAACACGAATGATCGGATCGGCGTCTGCATCGTTTTTGCTAACCGCCGGCTCCAGATCCTCAGGCAATTGCCGGCTAAGCCCTGCCACGATCTCGCGCGCCTCATTCGAGGCTGTGTTG
Organism: Sulfitobacter indolifex; assembly: GCF_022788655.1. NCBI lineage: Bacteria > Pseudomonadati > Pseudomonadota > Alphaproteobacteria > Rhodobacterales > Roseobacteraceae > Sulfitobacter > Sulfitobacter indolifex. The sequence continues at coordinate 2,600,010 of NZ_CP084951.1, forward strand.
ATATCCACGGATGACGACAGTTCCAGCGTAATCCGCGAGCTGCCAAAGCTGGACTGAGAAGAGATCGCCTCAACCCCTTCTAGCGCGCTTAACGCATCCTCAAGCACCGCGGTGACTTCGGTATCGACCGTTTCAGGCGCGGCATTCTCATAGGTGGTGCGCACCGACAGCACGGGCTGGTCGACATTGGGCATCTCACGAATATCGACGCCAAGGTAGGCGGCAGCGCCCGCGATGATGATCAACAGGTTCAGCACAACCGCCAAGACAGGCCGCTTAACGAACAGGCTGGAAAAGCCTGCTTTGGGCGCGGGACTACTCATTTATTGTGGGCTCCTGCGCGTTTTGCCGGGCCGCTGCACGACCTTCGGTATCTGCCCGTGCCAATTGCAACGTCTGCACCTGCCCGCCTTCGCGCAGCTTTTGCACCCCTTCGACGACGATCTGATCGCCCACGGCAAGCGCACCATCGACCCAGACGCGATCATCCAAACGGTGCCGAATGGTGACGGGCACGCGGCGCACAGTGCCTTCCTCAGCCACGAAAACAGACGCACCCTCACGGCTCCACGAGATCGACAGCGCCGAAATCGCAGGCATCGCCGCTTGCTCTTCGATCAGCACCACATTGGCGATCATCCCATGCCGCAGCCCGGCGACATCCCCCTGAAGCTGCGCCTCAACATCGATCAGGCGGGTTGTCGTATCAATTTCGGTATCGATGGCGGTGATCTGGCCTTTGAATACCCGCCCAATTCGAGAGGGCAGCAGCACATCGACCATCAGGCCCGGCTCCAGCACAGCAACGGCGCTTTCAGGCAGCGAGAAGCCAACCTTCAACTGCTCGGGCACGCTGACCGTGGTGATCTGCGCATTGGCGTTCAAGTAGTCACCCAAGCGCGCGTCCATCAGCCCAACCACCCCTTCGATCGGGGCGCGGACGATGCGGCGATCAAGCTCCAGCTCTGCACGGTCGACCGCCACCTGCGCGATGTTCGCCGCTGTCTGCGCCTCTTGCACCTGTACCGAGGTCACGGCCACGGACCCTGTCGAACTCAACCGCTGCACACGCTCTAGCGCATTTTGCGCCTCGGTGAGCGACGCTTTTGCACTGGCCAAATCCAGCGTTTGAGTCCGCTGCTCCAACCGCAGCAGCGGCGCGTCTGCGGCCACCCTGTCACCCGGCGCGACCAGCAATTCTTCGACTTGGCCGCTGGCCTCTGCCACCACCGCCACACGCGCTGTGGATTCAATCGTGCCGACGGCCTGATACTCCAACGCATAGGGGCTGAGGTCGACAGGCTGCATGGTCACCATAGCGGCGCGGCTTCCGCCCGCTCGGCCCCCACCTTGACGCCCACCCGGTGCGGTGCCTGCGCCGGTTTCTTCAGTCGCCGCCGCCCCGTCCGAGGGCATCAGCCTGTCACCAAAGAGCCAATAGGTAACAGCAGCCACGGCCATCAGGCCGAGCAATAACTCCGCAATTCGCTTCATCATAATGTCTTTCAGGTTAACCGACTTGCAGGTAAAACGTGGGACGGGAAAATTTCCGTCGCTCGAAAGTGCGATTTTTTCTGTTTTTACCATCTAGCGGCAAAACGGGCCGACCGCGCCGCATGAAACCTGCAGCGGGGGCAAGCGAAATCTCAAGCCCCACATTGTTGAGCAACCAGCACCCCCTTACCGCTGGCCTGCCCGCTTGGTGCCAACTTCACCCCCGACAAGATCGCAAATGAGCAGCGTTTCATCGTTGCCATCGCGGCACCCCCCTATCTGCAGACGGGCGCGCTCGTGGCTTGGCCGGTATCTACGACTGGCCCTCTCACCCCGAGGCCTTTTGCAGAGGCCCGGTATCATCACGGGCAAACCGCACAAAGAATGTCGTGCCGGGATTTTCGGACCCGTCTTCCACGGACTGCGTCTCAAAGCTTATGTCGCCGCCTTGCCGCGTTACCAATTCTTCAGTGATGGCTAGCCCCAGCCCGGTCCCATACGCTTGGGTGTCACGAGAATGAACAGGGTCGGCGAACCTTTTGAACATTCGATCATGCGCGGATCGAGGAATGCCCGGACCCGCGTCGCAGACATAGAACGTGACCTTCTCTTGATCCACATCAGCGCCAATTTTCACTGTCCCACCGCGGGGCGTGTATTTGATTGCGTTGGAGATCAGGTTCGACAAAATCTGCTGCATCCGGACCGGATCGACCCGAATATAGGCATCCTGCGGTGCGTCGGGCGCGGTGCGCATCTTAAGCCGAACATCACGGTTCGCCCCATACCCGGAATTTGTCGCAATGGCCTCGGACAACAGGTCTGACACAGCGACACGCTCAAACTGGATGCTAAGCTGTTGCTGATCAATCGCTTGAAGGGTCTGGATATCATTGACCAGCACCAACAAACGTTCCGCATTGCGGGTCGCCATCGTCAACAATTCGCCCGCGCTTTTCGGTATGGTGTCGCCAAACCGTTCATGGAGGATTTCAAGCGATCCGGCCAAAGATCTAAGCGGGGTGCTCAGCTCGTGGTTCACCGACATTACAAAGGCCGTACGCGCCGCCGCCAAACGCTCTTCGGCAGAGATATCTTGAAGCACGTTGTAAGAGATGCAATCCCCCTGCAGGTGCATTTTCATAACCCGGCATTGGACAGCCATGTTTTCATGCGCGGCATTGCGGATATGGATGCGGTGCACAGCAGCATCTTCGTCCATTTCCGCGAAGGGCGGGACCAATTTGCGCAGCTGATCAACGGCTTCAATGTCCGAGGACACCCCCATAAGCGCCCGCGCCCTACGGTTGGAACGGTAGAGCGTGTTGTTGCCATTGTAGACGATAATCCCATCGCCGACATTTTCAAAAATGGCGTCAAATCCGCTCTGCGCTGCCCGGATCCGCTCGCGGTCCCGCTCTGAATTGCGCAAGGCTTGGGCCAACTGGGTCGATTGCCGTCGGGCGCGGATTGCCGCGTTGATCACTGTCAGAAATAGGATCGTCGCAAGGCCTCCGAAAACCAAAGTACGCTGCCAATAGCTGCGCATGACCGCCGCTTTGCTGCGGGTCACGTCCACATAAAGATCAAGCGCCGGGATCGCTTTGCGCGCGCGAAACACCGGCGTATCGGGGTCGCGTGACGCCTGCCCCGCGACAAAGGCGCGTTCACCCTTGGCGGTCACAACCTCGACATGCATGTCCGGTTCAAGCCCATCCGCCGCGAGCAGTTGCGCGTAATAATCCTCGCCCAGAGAAGAAGCTAAAACGCCGCGCACCCGGCCATCTATGCCAATCAGCGGCCAAGCAATTGGCGTAAAACGGCGCCCGGTCGCGCGAGACTTGATCGGCACCCCAACAGTGTATTCATCAACGCCAAGGCCGATCGCAGCCTGAAAGTAGGCGCGATCACCTAGATAGCGCCCCATCAATGGCTTTGCCGTGGCCCAAAGCACAACGCCATCGGCACCGATAAGCCCCAATGAATCGACCTGTTCAATCGAGTTCACGGCTGCCGCCATTACATCGCCATATTGCGCCTCAAACCGATCTGGGTTGTCCAAAAGTGCCGTCGCCAATTCGTCGATCAGCCCCCGCATCCGCACGTTCGCAACCGACAGGGTGGCATCGACCGCCCGTTCATAGAGTTCGGCAAAATGCTCAAGCTCGATCTCAGCGCGGGTCGTGGCGCGGTTGTAGTCGGCCCAAGTTAGCAGGGCGAGACCTGCGAAATACGTAAGAACAACGGCAGTGATCAGACCCCGGAATAGAGCTTGCGCGCGCGATGGCGTTTCCGCCGCGCCTTTGCTGGTTGGCACAGTGCTGACCATTCTTTTGTGGGTGTCCTATCTTAGGTGAAGCGCAGGAAACCGATCCCCGCGCGCCCGACATTATCGCACACTTTACTCTTAATGACCCGCGCAAGCGATGTGGCAACAGCAGCATAGAACAGCGCGCGTTTTGAAGCCACGCAGCGCATGACCTAACCCGCATGCCTACCCTGTCGGGACCCTAAGGTACGATGACGCGTAACCCCTTGTTAAACGCAGCCGTCCCGGCACATGGGCAATCTCAATACCGTTGCGGCTTACAGCAAATGCTTGAACAGACCGAACAGATCACGCTGCGAGGAAATGTTCAGCTTGCGGTAGAGATTGCGGCGGTGAACCTTGCAAGTCTCGGTGGCGATCTCCAGCGTTTTGGCGGCTGAACCGTTGGAGTGGCCCTGCAAAACCAGCCCCGCAATCTGCGCCTCGCGTGCGGTCAGGGCAAGGTGCAACACGTCCTTTGCATGATTGCGGATCAGGTCTGTCAACGGCGGGCGCGTGGTAACCGTCCCAGCCTGTTGCGGCGGCACTAACAAACTGCAGTGTTGCGTCAGCAATTCGATCAAGATCGGCGCATATTTACGCAGATATCGCAGCTCGGCCCGGCGAAACGGCCCTTGGGCATCACGCCTGCTCATCGACAAATGCGCCACCCCACCCTGCGCCAATGGTGCCAGCAGCCCGACTTCGTCACACAGGCCCGACCCGCGGTAATATTGCAGGTAATATTCGCTGGAGAAGAACCGATCGGGCGCCACCTCTGCCAGGCGAAAAACGCCGCCCCCCTCCGCGCGATCTCGATACTGAAAGAACGGGTCAAACGCATAGGTGCTATCAAGATATTCGTTCAGCGCCGTGGGACGCAGGCGGCCCGGCTCGATCCAATTGTCCAAAAGGCTGGGCGGCTGGCCGGGATCGAAACGCATCATAAGAAAGGTGCTAAAGGCAACCCGCGCGCGAAAAAGTGCTTGATAGGTCTCGAAAAAGCCCGGGGTGCCGACCGCGCGCATGGCGTCGCGGAGCAGGGAAACTTCGCTCGCAGATAGATTATCGCTCAAAAAATACTCACCTTTCGGGCAATATGGTCAAATTTACTACCCCAGTGGGGGTATATATTGTCAGGCCCATTGCCGCAATCATGCGGGTGTGAGCTTGTTTGATCAAATAACGCAGGCCAAACAGACAGGGGGTTCAATGACCAAGGCAATCACCGCGCAATCGCTGCGCAAGGTATATCCGGGCAATCCTCCGGTAGAAGCACTGGCAAGCATTGATGTTGAGATCCATGACAACGAATTTTTCACGCTGCTTGGGCCGTCTGGTTGCGGCAAGACGACCCTACTCAGACTGATTGCGGGATTTGAACATCCGACCTCCGGCAAGCTGGATATGTTCGGGGAAAGCCTGCTCGACGCGCCCCCTTATAAACGCCCGATCAATACGGTTTTTCAGAACTACGCGCTTTTCCCGCATATGACGGTGTCCGAAAACATTGCCTTCGGGCTGCAAATGCTTGGCACGCCCAAAGCGTCCGTCAAAGCGACAGTGGGCGAGATGATGGAACTGGTGCAGATGTCGCATCTCGCCGACCGTCAGACCGGGCAAATTTCTGGTGGGCAGCAGCAGCGCGTGGCTCTTGCCCGTGCCTTGGCCCCCCGCCCCAAGATCCTTTTGCTGGATGAGCCGCTCAGCGCGCTCGATTTCAAACTGCGCAAACAGATGCAGTTGGAGTTGAAACGACTGCAAACCGAAACCGGCATCACCTTTATCTTTGTGACCCACGACCAAGAAGAAGCGCTAACCATGTCAGACCGGATCGCGGTTATGTCAAACGGCGCCATTCGACAGATTGGCCGCCCGCGCGAGATCTATGACAGGCCCGCCGACCGTTTCGTTGCCGATTTCATTGGGGATACGAACTTCCTCCCCGCCGAGGTTATTTCAATCACCGGAGAAACCGCCCGTCTGCGCCTCGCCTCGGGTAAAGAAGTAGATGCCCATGCCAATGGTGGCGCGCAGAGCAAGGTCACGCTGGCGCTTCGGCCCGAGCACGCCGAGCTTACCCACGACGGAGCGGGGCTGCTTGCAGGCACGCTCCGCGAGGTGGTCTATTTCGGCACCGATACGCATTTTCATGTTACCCTCGACGACGGCAGCGATTTCGTGCTGCGTCGGCAGAACTCTCCGACCGAGGACATCAGCTTTGCAACCGGTGACCGGGTTGGGCTGACTTTCCCCGCCGGAGCCGCGCAAGTGTTGAAGGACTAAGCCATGGCAGAGCTTTCCAACACCGTTTCTCAACGCGCTGCGCGCAACCGCTGGCTGCTGCTGACCCCGGCACTTATCATCCTAATCTTTGCCGCGAGCGGTCCGCTCCTGATCACGCTGTTTTATTCCTTCCTCACCCCCGGCGATTACGGCGGCGTGGAGTGGGAGTTTTCGACCGATGCTTGGTTTGGCGTCTTGATGCAGCGCGACATCTTTGACGACACGCTCGGCTGGTCTGACGCACATCTCAGCATCCTGTGGCGGTCGGTCAAACTGTCGGTCCTGACCACGATCGCCTGTCTCTTCTTTGGCTTTCCGACGGCCTATTTCATCGCCACCCGGCCCAAGAAACAGCGCGAATTTTGGATGCTGCTGATCATCATCCCGTTCTGGACAAACCTGCTAATCCGCACCTTTGCCATTCTGGAGTTGATCCGCAACGAAGGCACGATCAACAGCGTTCTGATGGGTCTGGGCATCATTGATGAGCCGATCCAGATGCTATTCACTGAGTTCTCGATCATCCTTGGCATGGTCTATGTCTATCTGCCGCTGATGGTCTTGCCGATCTACGCTTCACTTGAGCGGTTGGACTTCCGGCTCGTGGAGGCGGGGTATGACCTTTATGCGACCCGGTTCAACGTGTTGCGCCGGGTGATCCTGCCACTGGTCAAACCGGGGGTCATCGCGGGGTCGATCTTGGTGCTGGTGCCGTCGCTGGGTGCCTATGTAACACCGCGCGTCATGGGGGGCGGCAACCAGTTGATGCTGGGCAATCTGATCGAGCTGCAGTTCGGACAGGGGCGCAACTGGCCCTTGGGCGCGGCGCTGTCGATTACGCTGCTGGCGATCGTGATGGTGGCGCTTCTGGCCTATGTCCGCGCGGCGGGGAATGAAGAGGTGAAACATGGCTAAGCGCGGTTTCGACATTCGCAAGCTCAGGGGCTTTTCCGGCATCGCCATGACCTGCTTTGTCATGCTTTACATGCCCATCGTCCTCTTGGTGGTCTATTCCTTCAACGCAGGCACCTCTATCGCGATTTGGGAGGGGTTTTCATGGCGCTGGTATGTCTCGGCGTGGGACAACGAGATGGTACAAGAGGCGACGATGCGCAGCCTGATTATCGCGCTGTCTGCTGCCGCCATCGCCACGACGGCGGCGGTTCTTGCGGCCCTCGCCACCACCCGCAACCGCAAATTCCGTGGGCAAACCGCGATTTTTGCGCTGATCCACCAGCCGCTCATGGTGCCCGAGATTGTGACAGCCGTGGCGCTGCTGATCTTCTTTGCCACGATCAAGGTCGCCACTGGCTACACGGGGCTGATGTATCTGATTATCGCGCATTCGGCCTTTTGCATCCCCTTCGCCTACCTACCGATCCGCGCACGACTGCAGGGGATGGACCTGAGCCTAGAGCAAGCAGCAGCCGATCTTTACGCCACACCGTTTCAGGTTTTCCGCCGGGTGACACTGCCCCAGCTTTGGCCCGGCATCCTTGCCGGTGCGATGCTGGCCTTTGTGATCAGCCTCGACGATGTGGTGATTACAGAGTTTGTGAAATCAGCCGGGCAGGATACGCTGCCGACCTACATGCTGGGTCAATTACGGCGGGTGGTGACGCCAGAGATCAACGCAATTTCGACCGTGTTGTTGATGATCTCGGTCTTGATGGTGATCGCCTACACTCTGCTCAGCAGAACCAAAAAATAATCAACCAAAGGGAGCTTAAGATGAAAAAGACACTGACAGCGATCGGCCTCGTCCTTGCCGGACCAGCCTTGGCCGAAGGGGAGCTGAACCTCTACAACTGGGGCAATTACACCAGCCCCGAGATGATCGAGAAGTTCGAGAAAGAGACCGGCATCAAGGTCACCATCACGGACTATGACAGCAACGACACCGCGCTGGCCAAGATCAAAGCGGGCGGGCATGGCTTTGACATCGTCGTGCCGTCGGGGACCTATGTGCCGATCTTCGTCGGTGAAGGGTTGCTGATGGAAAGCAAACCCAACGAGATGGAGAATTTTAAACATATGGACCCGCAGTGGGTCGATGTCGAATTCGATCCCGGCCGCAACTACACCGTGCCATGGCAGTGGGGCACCGTTGGTGTGACGGTCAACACGTCAGTCTATAGCGGCGACATCAACACCGCCGCCGTGATCTTTGATCCACCGGAAGAGTTGAAAGGCAAGATCAACGTCGTGCCGGAAATGAACGACGTCATGGGCATGGCGATACATTATGCGGGTGGCGAGCAATGTACGGCAGACAAAGAGGTCTTGAAAAAGGTCCGCGACATCCTGCGTGCCGCCAAGCCGAACTGGTTGTCGATGGACTATGGCAACATCGAGAAATACGCCAAGGGTGACCTTGCCGCTGGGGTGAACTGGAACGGCGCGTCCTTCCGTGCGCGCAACCAGAACGAAGACATCGCCTTTGGCTACCCACAAGAAGGCTACCCGGTCTGGATGGACAACGCCGCGATCCTCGCCGATGCGACCAATGTGGAAGAAGCGAAGACCTTTCTCAACTTCGTGATGGACCCGGAAAATGCTGCGATGCTGTCTGAGTTCGCGCGCTATGCGAACGGCATCAAAGGCTCGGAAGAGTTCATGCCCGAAGACATGAAAAGCGCGCCCGAAGTTGTGGTTCCGGAAGAGCTGAAATCGGCGGCCTATGTCGCCAAGGTATGCCCGCCCGAGGCGCAAAAGCTCTACACCGCGATCTGGACTGACCTTCAGAAGTAAGCGCAACACCAGTGCAGGCGGGCTTTGATCCGCCTGCACCTCAACGACCCCAGACAAGACAAAGGAACATCTCCATGTCGGCAGATATCGTCATCCACAACGGGGCTTTGATGACCTTTGATGACGCCCAGCCCAATGCGGCAGCGCTGGCCATCAGTGGCGGTAAAATCACCCATGTCGGAACGGACGCCGAGGTGATGGCGCAGATCGGCCCTGATACCCGCGTTATCGACGCGCAGGGCGGCACCGTGTTGCCAGGGTTCATCGACAGCCATGTGCATCTCTTTGGCGGCTCGGTCGAATTGGAATACCTCAACCTTTATGGCGTCAAAGGTTTGGACGAAATGCGCCGTCTGATCCTACCCTATTCCGACGCGAACCCGAACGACGCGCTGCTGTTCTGCGTGATGGCCGACTACGGTATTCTTGGCACCGGCAGCACGCTGACCCGACAGGATCTGGACACCATCCTGCCTGACCGTCCCCTTGCCATGTTTGCGCCTGACCATCACACCGTCTGGGCCAATACCGCCGCGCTGAAAGCCGCCGGGCTGCTGGAAGGCGGCACTGTCGATGCGGGCTCGGAAATCGTCATGGGCGCGGATGGACTGGCAAGTGGTGAACTGCTGGAACCCGGCGCCTATAGTCCGGTCCTCGAACTTACCCGCCACGGCGGCCGCGATATGCTGGGGCTGACCAGCGGCAAAGACCCGGTCCCCGCCCCAAGCGCCCAGCAGCGCGAGATGGACAAAGATGTCATTGCCCGCGGCCTGGCCCATTGCGCCGCGCAAGGCATCACCGGCTTGCACCTGATGGACGGCAACCGCTACCAGCTTGAGCTGCTGTCCGAGCTTGAGGCCGAAGGACGTCTGATCTGCCGCTGCACCGTGCCCTTTCACCTTAAAGGCACCGATCCCGTCACGCGGCTGACCGAAGAAGCCCCCGCCATGCGCGCCGATTACCAAGGCGACAAACTGCGCTGCATCCATGTAAAAATGTTCATCGACGGCGTGATCGAAAGCGGCACCGCGCTGATGCTGCGCCCCTACCCCGGCGATCTTGGTGCGGATGGCAACACCGGCGATGAAGTCTTTACCCAAGAGCATTTTATCGCCGCATGTGTGGAAGCGGATCGGCTCGGCTTTCAGATCGCGGTCCATGCGATCGGTGACGCTGCCGTACGGCGCACGATTGATGCTTTTGAAGCTGCACAAAAGGCCAATGGCACACGCGACAGCCGCCACCGGATTGAACATATCGAGGTGATGCATCTTGATGACCTGCCCCGCTTATCTGAGTTGGGCATCGTCGCGTCGCTGCAACCGGGTCACGCCCCGCTTGGCCATATCTTCCCGCCCGAAGGCGTCACCAACTATCTGCACCCCGATCAGATCGCGGGCGCCTATGCATGGCAAACTATCCGTGAAAGCGGCGCTAAGGTCGTCTTTTCAACCGATTGGCCGGTGATCCCCGTGGATGTCATGCGCACCATCAAGGCCGCGATTGCGCCGCTGGACCTTGGCAAAGAATGGGCGGATCAGAGCCAAAGCTTGGAAGACACGCTGGCAAGCTATACCCGCGATAACGCGTGGGTTGAGTTTGCCGAAGACACTCGTGGCAGGCTCAAACCCGGCATGGATGCCGATGTGGCCGTGCTGAGCCATGACTTGACCCAGTTGCCCCCCGCGCAGATCACCGATGCCAACGCCCGCGCGACCATCATGGGCGGTGAGCTGACGTTTCAGAGGTGAGTGTAAGTGATACCTAGGTTCAGAAGTCTGTGGAAAGACGTCTGAAGTAGGCCAACTCTCAACGATCTTATGACCGGCTGAGAAGGAATAGACGGGCGCGAGATTTCGCGCCCGTCAAATGCTTAGCTTTCTTTTGCCGCGAGGATCGCATCAGAGGTGATCGGCAGATGCCGTACCCGCGCGCCCGTCGCGTTGAAGATCGCGTTGGCGATGGCAGGCGCGATGACCGTGGTGCCGGGCTCGCCAAGACCAACAGGCGCTTCCGTGCTTTCCACGAATGCGACTTCGACATCCGGCACATCGACCATCCGCAGTGGCGTGTAGGAGCCGAGGTTGAGGTCAACAACATTGCCGCTTTCGATCCGCGTGCCTTCGTGCAGCGCCATGGACAGACCCCAAAGTGCCGCGCCAACGCATTGCGCGTGCGCCCCGTCGGGGTCGACAACCGTACCGCAATCGAACGCGAGCCACATCTTCTGCACAGCCACTTCACCCGTCTCGGCATCCACCGCCAGCTTGACAGCGGCAGCGGTCCACGTCGGCATGCTGCGCGATTGGCCAAAGGTCGTGGCAATGCCGATTGCCGTGCCCTCCGGCAGGTCGTTTGTGCCATAGCCCGACATCTCTGCCACGCGCTGCAGAACGGTCGCTTGGCGCGATGCGCCACCGACCGCGTTGGGCGCAGAGCCTGCGTTGATGCCTTCAGCCTTCAGGTGATCCAAACGGAACTGCAACGGATCGGCACCGACCTTATGCGCGGCCTCGTCCATGAAGCTTTCGACGGCAAAGTTGGTCCAGCCCGGCCCGACCGAACGCAGCCAGCCGGGGCGGAAGGTCGCGTTCGCCAGATCGTTCGAGATCGCCCGCACACGGTGTGCGCCGACGGTGTACCAGTGATCGGCACCGTCGATTGCAAAGGGATCGTAAGGCTCTTCGTTGACACCTTTGGGCATGAAGCCCGGTGCCATCACCTGCGTCGGCCAACCGGCGGCGGCGTGGTGTTCCATCCCTGTGACGGCCTTGGCATCGTCAAACGCCATGCGTAGCTTCTGTACTGAAGGCGACCGGATGCTGTCGAACTGGGCATCTTCCTCGCGGGAGAAGACCAGCTTGACGGGCTTGCCCACAGCTTTGGACGCAAGTGCTGCAGGCAGGATGTAGTCGCCATTCAAACGACGGCCAAAGCCACCGCCCAGCATATAGCTGCGCATGACGATCTTGTCGGCAGGCACTTCAAGTGCCGTGGACAGTGTGGGCAGGATCAGCGATTGCCACTGGTTGCCCGCATGGGTTTCCCAGATGCCATCGGCGTTTTGGAAGACGGTCGCGTTCACCGGCTCCATCTGGAAGTGCAGCACGGATTGCGTGGTGTACTCGGCCTCCAGCGTCTCGGCAGCGGCGTCGAAAACGGCGCTGGTCTCGGGCTGTTCGGTATGCAGGATCGACCCGGCATCGCTGCCGATCAATTCGCGCGAGCGGGCTTGGATGTCATCCTCTGACACATCTGCCGTCTCGCCTGCGGTCCAATCAACGCTGATCTCATAGGTAGCCATCCGCGCGGCGTGGAGCGTTTTGCCCAACACCACGACCCAGCCCGGCACGGTACCCGACGGATCATCCAGCACCACGGTCTCAAGGTAGCCTTTGACCTCTTTCGCGGCGCTGTCATCGACTGAATTGACCTTGGAGCCATAGCGCGTCGGCGGCAGCATCGGCACGCCGTAGACCATGCCGTCAACCTTGGCATCCAGACCATAGATCGCCTGACCGGTGGTTTTTGTATCCAGATCAAGCGGATGCACATCCTGACCCACAAGACGCAGATCTGCGTGGGGTTTCAACGGCAGGGCTGCCAACTCGTCTTCGGTAAAGCTCCGGTCGAGCCCTTCGGCCACCAGATCGCCATAGCTGATGCTTTGCGTGCCATCGGTCACAGCACCGTCGCGGGCGGTGAGGCCAGAGGCATCAACGCCCCATTTGGTCGCTGCCGCTTCGATCAAGGCTGTGCGCCCGGCAGCGCCTGCCTGACGGTAGACCGGCCAGCTTTGCCAGATCGACCAGCTGCCGCCGGTGACCATCAGGCCCCATTTCTCAGCCGTATCAACGTGGGTGATGTGAACATCTTCCCAGGCGACTTCCAGCTCATCCGCCAGAATACGCGCGATGGCGGTGCCGACGTGTTGGCCCATCTCGGCACGAATGATGTTGACGTTGACCTGTCCGTCGGCGTCGATCCAGTACCACATCGACGGCTCAAACGTCTGGCCGTTGGGCGTGATCGGTGTGCCATCTGGCACGGCGGGGTTCATCGCGGCATTTGACGCCTGTGGGAAGCCAAAGGCAACGCCAGCGGCGGTCATCGACACCAGAAACCCACGGCGGGTCATTTGCGATTGAGTGTCGGAGCCTTTCAGGCGGGACATAAGATTAGCCATTGTCGGAGCCTCCCATAGCGGTGGCGGCATCGCGCACGGCTTGACGGATACGGGGATAGGTCATGCAGCGGCAAAGGTTGCCGGTCATCACCGCGTCGATGTCTTCGTCGCTGGGGTTCGGCGTGTCTTGCAACAGCGACGCTGCCTGCATGATCTGGCCCGACTGGCAGTAGCCGCATTGCGGCACGCGCAGGTTGCGCCATGCTTCTTGAACGGGGTGATTGCCCTTCTCGTCCAGCCCTTCGATGGTGGTGACCGACTGGCCCTCTACATCCGCGAGATAGGTGATGCAGGACCGTGTGGCGGTGCCGTCGATGTGCACGGTGCAAGCGCCACAGGCACCGATGCCGCAGCCGAACTTGGTGCCGGTAAGACCGATTTCATCGCGGATCGCCCACAACAGGGGCATATCCGGGTCAGCGTCGACAGAGATTTGCCGCCCGTTCAATTCGAATTTTATCATGAAGTGGTTGTCCCTTGGGGTATGCTTTGCCTGAGGGGAGCGCGCGTATAGCTGCCCTGACGTGAGGGGCTGTACATAAGTCCAATGCCCGGCAATGACAGCCGCAGACTGCCCCGATCACGGAATTGTCAGACCGGGCAACCGCGCGCAGTTCCCGGCCTTAGGGTAGCTCCTGCGCGCGTCTTAGACGTGCTGCCCGCCATTGATCTCAATCTCGGTCCCCGAGACATAAGAGCTTTCTTCGCTGCATAGAAAATAGATCGCCCGCGCGACTTCTTCGGGTTGGCCAAGGCGGCGCATGGGAATGCTGCGCACGATCTTATCGGTGCCTTCGCTCAGGATTGCGGTTTCCACCTCACCCGGTGCGATTGCATTGACCCGAACGCCAAGCGGGCCGAAATCATGGGCCATCTCACGGGTCAGCGCGGCAAGCGCCGCCTTTGACGTGGCATAGGCCGCCCCGGCGAATGGATGCACCCGGTACCCGGCAATTGACGTCACATTCACCACCGACCCGCGCCCGGCTGACAGCTCATCCTGAAGCCCGCGCGCCAGCACCACGGAGGCAAAGAAATTCACATGAAACACCTGCCCCCACGTCCGCAGATCGGTGTCGAGCGTGCTAAGTCTTGCGCCGTCTTCGCCCTTTGGCGAAATACCTGCGTTGTTGACCAGCGCATGCAGCGGGTTGCCGTTCAGCAGCCTTTTGACCTGTGCCACGGCCTCAATCGTCTGGTTCGGGTCGCTTAGATCGACCTGAACATGATCCTGCGCCCCGCCCGGCCAAGGGCATTCGGGCGAGAACGCCTGCCGCGAGCAGCCAATCACCCGCCATCCCTTGTTGGCGAAAGCCTTGGCCGTGGCATGGCCGATGCCCCGGCTCGCCCCGGTCAGAAGGAGCGTCTTTTGGTCTTGAGCCGCAGTATCCATCGCTTGATCCATATCTGGCACAACGCCCTGAAAAGCGCTCTAGTCGGCAGCCGCCAGAGCGCGTTCGTACTCCTGCCCGGGAATAGCGTCGAGCAGGCTGCGCGTATAGGCGGTATCGGGATCGTGCAACACTTTGCTGACCGGCCCGGCTTCGACGATCTGGCCCTTTTGCATGACGATGATCCGGTCGCAAATCCGCGCCGCGACGCGCAGGTCGTGGGTGATGAACAGCATCGACAGGTTCAGCCGTGTTTTCAACTCGGCCAGCAGATCAAGCACCTGCGCCTGAATGGACACATCGAGCGCCGAGACGGCCTCATCCGCGATGATGATCGACGGCTCTAGCGCCAGCGCACGGGCAATGCCGATCCGCTGCCGCTGTCCGCCTGAGAACTCATGCGGGAAACGTTTCATCGCGCTTTCGTCCAGCCCTACCAGTTCGAGCAATTCGCGCGCCTTGGCCTTGGCCTCTTTGTCCGGGGTGCCATAGGCGATCAGCCCCTCGGTGAGGATGCGCGACACCCGGGCGCGGGGGTTGAGCGAAGAAAACGGGTCTTGGAAGATCATCTGCAACTTGCGCCGCTGCGCGCGCAGTTCCGCGCCGGACATATGCGCAATATCGACGTCATCCATCAGCACCCTGCCCCCATCAGGATCGAGCAGGCGCACCAGACAACGCCCGACGGTGGATTTGCCCGAACCGGACTCTCCGACGATGCCAATCGTCTCACCTGCATAAAGCTCAAAGCTCACGTCTTGCACAGCCTTCACCACGCGGCGCTTGCCAAAGAGCGTGCCGGAGCCGGTCGAAAATGTCTTTTGCAACCCTTCAACTTTCAGCAGCGCTGTGCGCTCGACCTGCTTGGGCGCATCGGTCTGGGTCAGCCGGGGGATCGCGTCGATCAGGGCGCGGGTATAGGGGTGCTGAGGTTTTAGCAGCACATCCTGCGCGGGGCCCGCCTCAACGATCTCACCCTTTTTCATGACGATCACCCGGTCGGCGATATCGGCCACCACGCCAAAGTCATGGGTGATAAAGATCACTGCCATGCCACGCTTGCGGCGCAGGTCTTCGATCAGCTTGAGGATCTGCGCTTGGGTGGTCACATCAAGCGCGGTGGTCGGCTCATCCGCAATGAGGATGTCTGGCTCCAGCGCCAAGGCCATCGCGATCATGACCCTTTGTCGCTGCCCGCCCGACAGTTGGAAAGGATAGGCCCGGATCGCCGCTTCGGGGTCGGGAATACCCACCTCTTCCAGCAGCTTCAGCGCGCGGGCGCGGCGTTCGGCCTTGGCAAGCGCGCCATGTGCCTCAAACACCTCAGCGATCTGCGCGCCGATACGCATCAGCGGGTTCAGCGCGCTGAGCGGCTCTTGAAAGATCATCGAAATGCGGCTGCCACGCAGGCTCAGCATCTCTTTTTCAGACAGGCCAAGGATCGATTGGCCGTCAAAGGTGATGCTGCCCTTGTCAGGCACAACCCCCTGCGGCAACAGCCCCATCACCGCATTGGCCGACATGGATTTGCCCGACCCGCTTTCGCCCACGATGCACAGGATCTCCCCCGGGGCGAGGTCAAAGTTGATGTCTTTGGCGGCATAGAGCCGGTCGGCGCCCACCGGCAGGGCGATAGACAGGTCACGGATGCGAAGCAGGGTCATTCGGATTTCCTCGTCAATCGCGGGTTCAGCGCGTCGTTCAGGCCTTCGCCGATCAGGTTCAGCGCCAGCACGGTCAATAGGATCGCCATCCCCGGCAGGAACGACAGCCACCATGCGGTGCGGATCACAGTCCGCGCGGCCCCGATCATATAGCCCCAAGACATGATGTTCGGATCGCCCAGCCCCAGAAAGGACAGCGAGCTTTCGAGCAAGATCGCCTGCGCCACCATGAGCGAGGCCAGCACGATAATCGGCGGCAGCGCATTGGGCAGAATGTGGCGGGTGATGATCTGGAAGTTGCCCAAACCCGACAGGCTCGCCGCTTCGACAAACTCACGGGTTCTGAGCGACAGCACTTCGCCGCGTACCAGACGCGCCACCGGGGGCCATGACACGATGGAGATCGCGATGATGACGAAGGTCAGGCTGGGCTGGAAGATCGCCAAGAGCACGATCGCCAGCGCAAAGCTGGGGATGGTCTGAAAGAACTCGGTAAAGCGCATGAGCGCGTCGTCAATCCTACCTGCGAAATACCCAGCGGCTGCACCCACCGGCACGCCAATCGCCAGCGCCACGATGGTTGAGACTAGCCCGACCAGCAGGCTCACATAAGCCCCATGCGCCAGCCCCGCCAGCACGTTGCGGCCAAGCGCATCGGTGCCCAGCATCAGCCCCTCTTGGGTAAAGGGCGGCAGAAAGGGGCGCTGCACCATCTTCCACGGGCTTTGCGGGAACAGGATGGGCGCAAGGATGGCAGCGGCGATGACGAAGGTCAGGATGACCAGACCAATCACCGCGCCACGATTATAGCTGAAACGTTTCCAAAAGCTCATCATGTTGTCAGCCTTATCCGCGGATCAACAATGACATAGATGACATCCGTGATCAGGTTGAACAGCAGCACCATGGCCGCCGAGATGTAAAAGACCCCAAGGATAACGTTGTAATCCCGCTGGTTGATCGCCTCAAACATCAGCCGCCCGATGCCCGGCCACGCGAATACCGTCTCGGTCAGGATCGCCCCGCCAAAGATTTGCCCCGCCTGAAGCCCGGCCAGCGTGATGACGGGCAGCAGCGCGTTGCGCAGGATGTGCCGCCGCTGGATCACACCGCGGGTCAGCCCCTTGGCGCGGGCGGTTTTGACGAAATCGAGCCGCGAGACTTCGAGCATCGAGGCCCGCGTCATACGCATGTAGATCGCCATGAAGAACAGCCCCAACGTCGAGGCCGGGAGCACAAGGTGTTTCGCCACATCAAGCACGTGGGCCATGCCGGTATAGCCCGCGCCAATGGTCGAATAGCCAAAGCCCGGCAACCATTCGAGCCAGACGGAAAACACCAGCGTTGCCATCAGCGCCACCCAGAAAAGCGGCGTGGCATAAAACAGCAGCGCGAATGTAGAGATAAGCGTGTCACCCCACCGCCCCTGCCGGGCCGAGGCCGCCACACCCGCCGTTACGCCCAGCACCAGCGACAGCACAAAGGCCACCCCGGTCAGCAACAGCGTCGCAGGTAGGCGGTCGCCGATCATCTCTGCCACCGGCATTTGCTGGCGGAAGGAATAGCCCAGATCAAGCTGAACCGCGCCTTTGATGTAGAGCCACAGCTGCATATACAGCGGTTGATCCAGCCCGAAACGGGCGCGCAGGTCCGCAAGGAATTTCTCGTCTGCCGCTCCGGCTTCGCCCGCCATGACCGCCGCAGGGTCACCCGGTGCCGCATGGATCAGCAGGAAATTGAAGACAAGGATCGCCAGCAGGATAAACACCGCCTTGACCAACCTGCCCAATATGAAACGTATCACGCTATCCGCCCCGTGTTGTTCTAAATCGCGCCCGAGCCGCCGAAACGGCCCGGGCCTTGAGCGTTGTCGCCCTGCTTATTTGTCGATCCAAACGTCGCGGAACCCGTCGTTCACCCCAAAGGCGGTGTTGACGGGGTTTTTGACGTCACAGCGGTAGATCGTGGGGAAGCCCAGTTCCAAGAGCCAGATGTTCGGCACGTCCTCGACGATTTTGTCTTGGATTTCCTTGTATGCCGCCTTGCGCTCTTCGGGGCTGGCCATCAGCGCCGCTTCGGCGAACAGCTTGTCCGTCTCAGCGTTTTGATAATTCGCCACGTTGTTCCAAGGCGAACCGGGAGCGGCATTGTCGCCCATATAGGTCCGCGAAACACCAAGTGCCGGGTCGCCGTATTGGTAGAGGTAGGTAAAGGCGAGATCAAAGTCGCGGTCCGCGACCTTCTGGTTCCAACCCGCCACGTCCGAGGGCACGATCTCGGTCGTCATGCCGATCTCGCTCAGGTTTTGTTTGACCGCTTCGGCCCAGCGCTGCCAAGTCTCACCGTAGGGCAGACCAAGAATGCGGATGGTTTCGCCGTCATAGCTGCTTTCTTCCAGCAGGGTTTTGGCTTTCTCTGGGTCAAAGGTGATGTCCGGTGTCTCACCGTCATAGAACCTGGTGGAGGACGACAGCGGCCCGGTCGAGACCTTGCCCAACCCATTCCAAAGCGCGTCCTTGGCGAACTGACGGTCGATGCCATGCATGATCGCCTTGCGCACCTTCACATCGTCGAGCGGCTTGTTGTCGTTGTTCACCCACATCCAAGACAGCGGGCCAAAGTATTCCCAGCCTTTGTCGGTGATGCAGGTGTTGTCCATCGCCTGAATACGCGCCACATCGAAGTTTTCGACCGAGCCGCCGGGCAGCACATCAACTTTGCCGGTCTCATAAGCCACGGCGCGCGACGCCGCGTCGGGGATCACGTGGTAATAGACTTCGTCCACATAGGGTTTGCCCTCCATGTAGTAGTCGTCGTTCTTGACCAGATGGATGAAGCTGCCCTTTTCCCATTTGTCGAACTTGAAGGGGCCGGTGCCGATAGGCGTGTTGTTCGCCTCATTGTTGGCGAAATCCGTGCCCTCATAGATGTGTTTTGGGATCATCGGCGCGGTGCCGGGCTCAAAGATACCGATGAAGGGGCCGAAGGGCTGCTTTAGGTTGAACACGACCGTGTGGTCATCAGGCGTCTCGATGCTCTCGACATGCTCCATATAGGTGCGCATCCGCGAGTGGCTTTCGCGCAGGAACTTATCCATGGAGAATTCAACATCCGCCGAGGTAAACGGCTCTCCGTCATGGAAAACCACGCCTTCGCGGAGTTTGAAGGTATAGGTCTTGCCGTCTTCTGAAATCTCCCAAGATTCAGCCAATTGGCCTTCGGGCTTCAGATCGAAATCATAACGCAGCAGGCTTTCATAGATATCGCCGCCGACCATCTGCGTTGGGCCGTTCTGCACGAGGCCGAGCATCAAGCTGGGCGGTTCTGGCTGGATCACAACGTTCAGCGTGCCGCCGGATTTGGGTGCGCCGTCTTGCGCCGCGAGTGGTCCGGCCATCGCCAGCGCCAAAACGGCTGCCGTTAATTTAGTGGTGTTTAGCATTTAAATCCCCATTGGTTTTCAATGAATCCCGCCCCTTCAAAGCGTCCGATCTTTTGCCGGCTAATGCATTCGACTGGTACGAGGCCCGCGCGACGCACGGGACTTTGCTCTCTCATTCGTTGGTGGTGAATGATGCGATGTATCTGATGATCCCCTCCTTTGCGTCATCAATGTCAGCGCGCATTCCCGCGGCTGCCGCAGCAGGGTCGCGGTTCTCGCAGGCTGCAATAATCGTCTGGTGGTGTCTAACCAGCCCGACCTGCTCGCGCGCGTAATACCCGGCAATCAGCGGCCCCATACGCAGCCATAGCCCGCTGAGAATAGCCAACAGGATTGGCATTTCAGCCGCTTCGACCAGCGCGAAATGGAACTCTTGATTGTATTTAACCGCCTGCGGCCAGCGTCCGGCCTGTGCTGCGACCCCGTTGCGCTCCACGATCTTTTCCAGACGGCGGATTTCTTTTGGGCCCACCCTCTCGGCCGCACGGCCTGCGGCGAAACCTTCCAACTCGCGCCGGATGCTGGCGATCTCAAGATACTGCGCCTCGGTCAGCACGGGCACCCGCACATCGCGGATGCTGCGCTGCTCCAGCGCTTCCTCGCGCAGCAGCCGCTGCACCGCATCCCGCACAGGGGTCGAACTGGTGCCCAGCCGCTCTGCCAACCCCCGAATGGTGACCTTTTCATTCGGTCGCAGCTTGCCACTAACCAAGTCTTGGCAAAGCCGCTCATAGATAGCATCGCCCAATGAAACTTGACTAATTTCGGCCATTGCGCCCTCATTCTTGCCAGTTAATTTCGACCAGATTTGATGCATGATGCATCATTTCTATTGAGCCTGCAAATTAAAACTGCAATGCTCCGCCGCAATGACATCAGACCACAGGGAATGTGATGAAAGTCTTTTTCGACGAACGCCAGCTTGGCCATGCGCCGACCCATTACTTTCGGCGCGGCGCAGCGATGCCGCATCAAGAACAGCCCCAACGTGCTGAAATTTTACGCGATATGTTAATCAGCGAAGGGTTTGAGATTACCAAACCCCAAGATCACGGGCTGGCCCCGATCAAGGCCGTGCACAACCCAGATTACGTCGACTTCCTGCCCGACGCCCACGCCCGTTTTGTCAAAAGCGCAGGCCCAGAGGCGCTGGCCATCCCAACCATGCACCCCGGCGTGCGGCGCGGAAAGGAACCCAAGGACATTCACGGCCAATTGGGTTGGTGGATGACCGACACCTCGACCCCGTTGACCGAAGGATCATGGGACGCGGCCTATTGGTCTGCCCAAACCGCCGTGGAGGCCGCTGAGACCGTAGCAGCAGGTGCCCGCGCCGCCTATGCGCTTTGCCGTCCGCCCGGCCACCACGCGATGCGCGATTGCTCAAACGGGTTTTGCTTTTTCAACAACGCCTGCATCGCCGCCCATCATCTAACCCAGACCTACAAGAAGGTCGCGCTGATCGACGTGGATGTGCATACGGGCAATGGCTCGCTCGACATCCTCTATGAACGCGGCGACATCTTCTTTTGCTCGCTCCACCCTGACCCCGCGACCTACCCCACCTTCTATCTCGGCCATGCCGATGAAACGGGCGAAGGCGACGGGGCGGGCAAATCGCTGAACCTGCTGCTGGAACAGGGCGCGAGCCAAGATGATGTGCTGGCGTTGCTGGATAAAGGCATCGCCGCGATCCGCGATTTCGGAGCCGAGGCGCTGGTGATCTCACTGGGCTTTGACATGGCGGCCGATGATCCGCTGGCGGCGGTGAACGTTTACCCCGATGGCTTTGCCGAAATGGCGCGGCGCTTGGCGGCGATGAACCTTCCCACGGCATTGGTTCAAGAGGGCGGCTATCTTGGCCCATCGCTGGCCGATAACGCAAAATCCTTTCTCACGACATTCCGCGAGGCCACAGCATGAGCAAGACACCCAAAGAGATGAACGGCGCAGAAAGCGTTGTCCGCAGTCTGCACGCGGGCGGGGTCGACGTTTGTTTTGCCAATCCCGGCACGTCAGAGATGCAGTTTGTCGATGCGCTGGACCGCACCAAGTTGATGCGCTGCGTCTTGGGCCTGTTCGAAGGCGTGGTGACCGGCGCCGCCGATGGCTATGCGCGCATGGCCGGGAAACCGGCGGTGACCCTGCTGCACCTCGCGCCCGGCTTTGCCAATGCCGCCGCCAATCTGCACAACGCCCGCAAGGCGCGGGTGCCGATAGTCAATCTTGTGGGCGATCATGCCCTGCGGCACCAGAAATACGACGCCCCCCTGTCGGCAGATGTCGAAGGCGCCTGTGCGCCGTTTAGCGATTGGGTGCGCTCTGGCCGCGATGCGGGCAGTTTTGCCGCGGACGCGATGACAGCATTGGCCGTGGCGCAAAGCAAGCCGGGCAAGGTTGCAACGCTGATCGCACCAGCCGATATCGGCTGGGACGCGGGCGGCAAAATGGCCGAGACCGTGGCCCCCGCCGCCCCTGCCCCGTTAGATGAACGCGCCCTAGATGCGGCAATCAACGCTTTGGAGAGCGATGAGAAAACCGTTTTGCTGATCGGCAGCGCGGTGCTGGAAAGCCAAGAAGCGATGGCGCTGCTGCATGGCATCGCAGCAAAGACTGGGGCCGACATCCTCGCCCCAACCTCGAACCGCCGGATGGAGCGTGGGCAGGGCCGTTTTGCGATCAACAAAGTCCCCTACCCGATCAACGCGGCCCTTGAATGTCTTGCCCCCTACAGCCGTGCGATCCTGATCGAGACGCCACCCCCCGTGGCCTTCTTTGCCTATCCCGGCAAGCCGAGCCTGCTGCTGCCAGTCGATTGTCACACCGTCACATTGGCCGCCGTTGATGCGGATGGCCCGACCGCGCTGGCCGCACTTGCCGACCGTATTGGTGCGAAACCAGCCACGCCCCAAGATCACGAACGGCCCGCCGCACCGCAGGCAGGCGGCATCACCCTGCAAAACCTCGGCGCGGCTTTGGCCAATGCGCTGCCGGAGGATGCGATTGTGGTGGATGAAGCCGTCTCCTCGGGCGGGGCCACCTTCCCCGCGGGCGATAGTGCTGCGCCGAACACCTGGCTCGCGCTGACCGGCGGGTCGATTGGTATCGGAATCCCCCTCTCCGCCGGGGCCGCCATTGCCTGCCCCGACCGCCCGGTGATCACCCTGCAAGCTGATGGGTCGGCGATGTACACCATTCAGGGGCTTTGGACCCAAGCGCGGGAGAACTCCAACGTCACCACCATCATCCTTGCCAACCAATCCTATGAGATCCTCAAAGGCGAGCTGCACAACGTCGGCGCGCAGCCCGGCCCTGACGCGCTGAGCATGTTGAACCTTGATCGCCCGCAGTTGGATTTCGTCGCAATGGCCAAGGGCATGGGCGTGCCGGGCAAACGTGTCGAAGACATCACCGAGCTGATGCGTGCCATCGAAGACGCGGCGAAAGAGCCCGGCCCCTTCCTCATCGAAGCGATGCTCTAACCCCCGAAAGGACACGACATGACCCTCGATCCTGATCTGAAATCCCGCATCCTTCAGGCTGTTGAAGATGGGTTTGCCGAGCAAGTGAGCTTTACCCAGCAGCTGGTGCAGACCCCTTCCCAGCGCGGCCAAGAACATGCGATCCAAGACCTGCTGTTTCGCGGCTTGCAGAGCCGTGGCTATGCGATGGATCGCTTCAAAATGGACCGCGCCGCGATTGAGGCGCACCCCGGCGGCTCGAAATATTCCGACGATCACTCCGACGCGCCCATCGTTGTCGGCATCCACCGCCCGCGCGATGAGACGGGCCGCTCGCTGATCCTGCAATCGCATCTCGATGTGGTCCCCGAAGGGCTGCACGACATGTGGGATGACCCGCCCCTGTCGGCCAAGATCGACGGCGATTGGATGTATGGCCGCGGCGCAGGCGACATGAAGGCGGGTGCTGCGGCGAATATCTTTGCCCTAGACGCGCTGCGCCGCATTGGGCTGCAACCAGCGGCGACCGTCTATGTGCAATCCGTGGTGGAGGAGGAATCCACTGGCAACGGCGCGTTGCAGACCTTCCTACAAGGCTACACCGCCGATGCGGTTTTTATCCCCGAGCCGGAGGAAGAGATGCTGGTGCGCACCAACACCGGCGTCATCTGGTTTCAGGTGCAGGTGCGTGGCGTACCCGTCCATGTGCGCGAAATGGGCGAAGGGGCCAATGCGATTGATGCGGCCACCCGGGTTATGACCGCCCTGCGCGAGATGGAGGAAGACTGGAACGCCGAGAAAGGCGAGCACCCGCATTTCGAAGACGAAGCGCATCCGATCAACCTCAACATCGGTAAGATCGAAGGCGGCGATTGGGCGTCCTCCGTGCCGTCATGGTGCAACATCGACTGCCGCGTTTCCATCTATCCGGGCCGCAGCGCGGAGGACGCCGCACGCGAGATCACCGAGCGGGTCAAAGCCTTTGCCCAGACCGACAGCTTCCTGTCCAACAACCCGCCCGAAGTGGTCTTTAACGGCTTTCACGCTGAAGGCTATGTGCTGGAGCCCGGCAGCGATGCCGAAGCCGTGCTGGAACGCGCCCATGAAAGTGCCATCGGCGCGCCGTTGCAGTCGTTTATGACAGCGGGCTATCTCGATACGCGGGTCTATGCGCTTTACAACAAGATCCCCGCACTCTGCTACGGGCCAAAATCGCGCAACATCCATGGGATCAACGAGTCCGTCAGTCTCAGTTCGGTCAAAAAAATTACCCAAGCCATGGCGCTGTTCATCGCCGAATGGTGCGGGACCGAGGACATCACCCCATGACCGAGGTCGGGATCACGCCACAGGGCGGCTTGCCCCCCTTCCTCAGCGGCGTGCGGGTCGAAGAGAGCGGCAACAAGACCGATCTTCTGGCGCAAGACCCGCCCGCCTTTGACGCGGCACTCGCGGCAGAGGTTGCCTTGCAGCGCTATGGTATCTCGGGTGAGATCAAGCCACTGGCGGCAGAGAAGGACGCGAACTTCCTAATCACCCTGCCAAGCGGCGAAGAGGCGCTGCTGAAGATCACCAATGCCGCCGAAGAGCGTACCGTGACCGATATGCAGACCGCCGCTTTGATGCATTTGGCCGCCGCTGATCCCGACCTGCCCGTGCAGCGTATCTGCGCCAGCCTTAGCGGCAAGGCCGCTGAGATCGCCACCGCCGCCGATGGTCAGTCGCATGTCGTGCGTTTGATGACCTTCCTTGGCGGCACTGTCCTCAGCAATGCCGCGCCCCAGCCCGGCCTTCACCGCGCTTTGGGGGATTTCCACGCGCGGGTGGCACTGGGTTTGCGCGGATTTTTCCATCCCGCGGGCGGGCATTTTCTGCAGTGGGACATCAAACAGGCGGGCCATTTGCGCCCTCTGCTGGCGGATGTGCAGGACGCCGCATTGCGCGCCCAACTGGGGCGCACCCTTGATCACTTCGATGCAGAAGTCGCGCCGCAATTGCCGCATCTACGGGCACAGGTCGTGCATAACGACTTCAATCCGCACAATATTCTGGTCGATGGCCCACAGGCGCAGCATCCCGTCGGCCTGATTGATTTCGGCGACATGGTGCATACCCCGCTGGCCTGCGATCTGGCGGTGGCATGCTCCTATCAACTCGGCCAAGGCGGTGAGCCGCTGCAAGATGTCTGCGAGATGGTCGCGGGATTTGCCAGACGCTTGCCGCTGGAGCCGGATGAGATCGCGCTGCTGCCCAGCCTGATCCGTCTGCGCCACGCCACCACATTGGCCATCGGCGCGTCCCGCGCGCGGCGCTATCCCGACAACGCCCCCTATATCCTGCGCAACGCCGCCGCCTCTCAACGTGGGCTGGCCGCATTGGACCATGTCGGCGACGCCGCCGCGATCGAAACACTGCACCGCGCTGCGGGAACGGAGTGACCCCATGACCATGATCAACGCCTACGACAGCGCTCAGGCGGATGCCCTCAGCCCAGCCGACCGCGCCCTGATCGACCGCCGCGCCAAGGCGCTCGGCCCCGCTTACCGGCTATTCTATGACCAGCCGCTGCACATCCAGCGCAGCGAAGGCGTTTGGCTCTGGGACAAGGACGGGCGCAAATACCTTGATGCCTATAACAACGTCGCCTCGGTCGGCCATTGCCACCCCCGCGTTGTCGAGGCGATCACACAGCAGTTGGGCGTGCTGAACACCCATACCCGCTATCTACATGAAAACGTTGTGGCTTATGCAGAACGGCTGCTGGCCACCATGCCCGACGCGCTTGGCCATGTGATGTTCACCTGCACCGGGTCAGAGGCGAATGACATCGCCCTGCGCATGGCCCGCAGCTATACCCGGCGCGAGGGCGTGATCGTCACCCGGCTTGCCTATCACGGGCTGACCGAGGCGGTGGCGGAACTGTCCCCTTCCTTGGGCGACTTCACCCCGCGCAGCCCGCGGATCCGGCTGATTGACGCGCCCGACACGCTGCGCATCCCGGCTGCAGAACAAGGCGCAAAACTCGCCGCTGATCTGGCCCAAGCGATTGCCGAAATGCGCGCCGATGGGATCGAGCCTGCAGCCTTCATCGTCGACACAGTCTTTTCCAGCGATGGGCTACACCCTGATCCGGCGGGATTCTTGCAACCGGCGGTCGAACTGATCCGCGCCGAAGGTGGGCTTTTCATCGCGGACGAGGTGCAAGCCGGTTTTGCCCGCACAGGGGATGCCTTCTGGGGATTTCAGCGGCATGGGTTGGTGCCCGATTTGGTCACCATGGGCAAACCGATGGGCAATGGCTTCCCTCTCTCCGGCACCGCGATGCGGCCGGAACTGGTGAAAGAATTTGGTGAGAAGGCCCGCTATTTCAACACCTTCGGTGGCAACCCGGTGGCCGCTGCGGCAGGCATGGCGGTGCTCGACGTAATCGCGGATGAGGGATTGCAGAACAATTCCGCAAAGGTCGGCGGGTTCCTGAAAGACGGATTGCAAGAGATCGCCACGCGCTATCCCGAGATCGGTCATGTACGCGGCGCGGGGCTGTTTCTAGCGGTCGAATGCGTCACCTCGCGCGAGACCAACGCGCCTGACGCTGCTCGGGCAAAGTTTGTCGTCAATCATCTGCGCGAGAATGGCGTTTTGATCAGCGCCACGGGACCGGGCGCGAATATCTTGAAAATCCGCCCGCCGCTTGTGTTGCAGCAGGCAGAGGCGCAAGTGTTTCTTGATGCGGTAGAGGTCGCCCTTGCCGCGGCTGGGGCCGAAGGCAGTTAGCGCCAAACTGCCTGCTCCCTCACCGCCTCTCGCGTAATTCCCGCTCTCGGGCATTGGTGAGCAATTCGGGGCCCATCTGCGGCAAGGAAGCCAAGCTGTTTGACAAGCGGTGGCCCGTTCATTCCCCTTCGGTTTAGCACGCGCCTACAACAGCAAGTGATTGACACGCCCAGCTGCAAACCGCACCACCTGTGTATGAGAGTTTGGTTCATCATTACCGCGCTGGTCTGGGCGCAGGCGGCATGGTCCGAGCCGCCGGACCGTCAGTGTTCCAGCACCAAGTGGGGGCAATCTCATTGTATCCGCAGCGCCCATTTCGTTTACGACACTTGCAATGCCATCGCTGTGTTCTCCGAACGCCACGGACTGAACACCGACTTTTTCGCGCGCCTGATCTGGCAGGAAAGCCGGTTTGATCCCAATGCACTAAGCCACGCGAATGCCCGTGGTATCGCACAGTTCATCCCGTCAACTGCCGCTCTGCGCGGTCTCAATGATCCCTATAACGCCGCTGATGCGCTGGAACATTCCGCGCAGTATCTGGCCGAAATGTCGCGCCGTTATGGCAACGAAGGGCTGGCTGCAATCGGCTACAACGGCGGCGAGCGTCGGGTCGAAGGCTTTTTGCAAGGGGGCGGCTTGGCTGGTGAGACAATCGCTTACGTCCCCATCATCACAGGGTCGGACGCCGAAATATGGCGCGATGCACCGCCAAAGAACCCAGACTTCCGCCTGTCCAAAACCGAAGACTTTCTGCCCGCCTGCTACGCCATGGGAAAGGGCCGCCGCCTGACCCCGCTCAAACTGCCGGAACCGCCGCTGAAATCTTGGGGCGTGCAGATCGCCTTCGGCAAATCAAAGACGCTGGCGCAGGCCGCCTATGCGCGGCGCGTGGCCCTATGCCCCTCTACCCTCGCGGGCGAGAGGGCTGATTACATCAAGGTCAAACACCGCGCCAGCGGACAAAAGGGTTTCGTTATGGCCCGTGTCGGGCGCAACAGCCGCACAGCGGCGGATAAGCTTTGCAAAACAGTGCGGGCTTCGGGCTGCCCATGCGCCGTCTACGCCAATAATTAGAAATGCCCGCAGTTTGCGCTGTGCGCTGACTGGACGACGCCACGCTTTGATGCCGGGCATGCAGATGTAGAGATCAGGGGGCACGCCGCCCTTTGAAGCCTTTAGGACCTCCGGCGAAATCGGCTTCGATCAGCGGCATCGCGGGCAGCACCCCGTCGATGGCCAAGGCGGTCATCACCGTCAGCGCGACATATAGGGCAAAGCGCTCAGTCCTGTGCAACGGTTGGTCCCAAAATCGTTCTTTTTATGGTCGCAGTTTCAGCATAGCGGCTTTGGGGCGAGGCTGCAGCATCCGTTTTTGTTGGCTTTGGATCATACGTCGGCTGGTACATCTGCAGGCTCAGCAGCGTATGATGTGGCAAGCGCTTAGTCTGCGGTACTTTTCGCATCTCCAGTCCTTAATCCATATGCGATGATCCGCGCGTCAGAACCTTCCGTCGCCACACACGCATCTCATTTGAAGGCAGGCATTCCGCACCAAGACGGCTGGGTGGTTCGATAAAGCGTCTTCGGCTTCTTGCGGATAAATGTTTACGCCACCGGAGATAATCATGAATGATTTTCTGTCGGTTAGATAAAGATAGCCCTGAGTCTCGACCCTGCCGATGTCTCCCAAGGTCGTCCAGCCTTTCTGCCACTGAGCGCAATATCCCGGCGAGGGTGGAATTGTATTTGAAGATTGGGCACGCGCAATTTGAGGTTGGGTTAAACGGGTCCCAGATTGCCCGGGGTTTCTGGATCAGCCGAGACCGTGCCGCCGACATGTTGGCGTGCTCGGACCCCACCGAACTGCACCTATCTCGGGTTTCCGTGCTCGATCTTTACACGATTTGGTTGACTATTGGATGATCAGCTTACCTTCTGCACTGTCTGCTCAACTGCGTTCATTGCAACCAAAGATTGAACAGATACAGACCATAGCAGTCGCAGAACGTTCCCCTAAGAGGGTAGCGGGCACCCGCGCGACCGAGTAGCGTAGCGCTTAGAAAAGAACGGTGAAGACTATATGGCACTAGCAGAAACAGCAGGGTTGGCCCCCGTCTTGGCATTTGCGCTTGTGGGCGCTCTGGGTGTGGGGAGCCAATGGCTGGCGTGGCGGCTGCGGATGCCATCGATCGTGCTGATGTTGCTTGCCGGGCTGATTGTTGGCCCGGTGTTGGGCATTCTCAACCCGGCGGAACAATTCGGGGATATGTTGGGGCCGGTGATTGCCATTGCGGTGGCCATCATCCTTTTCGAAGGCGGGATTACCCTGAATTTCCACACGCTGCGCGACGCTGCGACCGGCGTCAAACGGCTGGTGGTGTTAGGGGCGCCGCTGGGCTGGCTCGCCTCCGCCTTGACGCTGCACTTCGTCGCCGGGTTAAGTTGGGCCACGTCAGCCGTGTTTGGCGGGATCATGATCGTCACCGGCCCAACGGTCATCGCG
Source organism: Sulfitobacter indolifex (assembly GCF_022788655.1). Classification (NCBI taxonomy): domain Bacteria; kingdom Pseudomonadati; phylum Pseudomonadota; class Alphaproteobacteria; order Rhodobacterales; family Roseobacteraceae; genus Sulfitobacter; species Sulfitobacter indolifex. The sequence goes on from NZ_CP084951.1 coordinate 2,629,273, forward strand.
CCCTTGTTGCGACAAGCCAAATTACAAAAACGCCCCGCTGCCCTGCTGCAATGGGAGGCTATCGTCAACGATCCGGTTGGCGCATTAGCGGCCGTGCTGGCGTTCCAAGTGGTAATGGTGCTTGAAACCGCCAGTTCCGCGGGCGGGGCGGCGCAGGAATTGGCCATTGGCATTGCTGTGGCAACGCTGCTTGGCATTGCGGGCGGCTGGGGCATCGCCCGCGCCTTCCGTCTGGCCTATGTGCCTGAATATATGAAGGTTCCGGTGCTTTTCGTCGTCCTGCTCGCGGTCTTTGCCCTGGCGGACTTCGTGTTGCACGAATCTGGTCTGCTCGCGGTCACGATTATGGGCATTTGGATCGCCAATGCCCACCTGCCCAGCTACACAGAGTTGCGGCGTTTCAAGGAACAGGCGACTGTCCTGCTCGTCTCGGGTGTCTTCATCCTTCTGGCCGCCAATATGAGTTGGGCCGCGCTGCGGTCGTTGGATATGACCGCTCTTCTATTTGTGCTTGCGGTAATTTTGATCGCCCGGCCTTTGCCGGTGCTTATCGCCTTAGCATTTTCTGACGTGCCGTGGCGCGAGCGCCTTTTGGTCGCGTTTACCGGCCCCCGCGGGGTGGTGTTGGTTGCGGTCGCGGGGCTGTTCGGCGAACGGCTGGTCGAGATCGGCATCACCGATGCTGCCAGCATTGCCCCCCTCGCCTTTGCGCTTGTTGCGGCCACGGTCGTTCTGCACGGTTTTACACTGACACCTTTGGCCCGGCTGCTTGGGCTTACCGCGTCCGCAAGTCCGGGCGTTATCATCTTGGGCGGATCGCGCTGGTCTGTCGCCTTGGCCGAAGCGCTCAAGAAAATGGATTTGCAGGTGATCATTGCTGATCCAAACCATGCCCATCTGCGCAGTGCGCGAGATGCCGGAGTGCAGACGTACTTTGGCGATATTCTGTCTAAAGAAGCCGAAGAACGGCTCGACCTGGTGGCCTATGACAAGATCATCTGTGCCACCGACAACGACGCCTATAACACACTCGTCGCCACTGATTTGGCACCAGAATTCGGTCGGGAGAACGTGTTTCAGTTAAAACGTGTTCGAGAGTCCAGCGCGCGCCACGCCTTGCCAGCCACATTGGGCGGTCAAGCGATTGGCGGCGACAAGACCTATTTCGAAGCCAATGCGCTTATTTCCGATGGATGGGAATTTCGTGTGACCGGATTATCGGAAGAGTTCACCCTAGAACAATGGCGCGTGAAGAACCCCGAAGCGATCCCAATTGCCGAGCTTGAAAAAGGCGGCGAACCACGTTTCTTACGGCCGGACTCCGCGCCGAGAAACACCACTGATGTGGAGCTTCTATCCCTATCGCCACCCAAGCCGGTGCAGCGTGACAGCTGACCCGACGCTTTATATAAGAGCGTTATCAGAACGTTTCGTAGACGCGCACCCATCTCAGCCAACACTTCCCCCCCCCGCCCTATGACATCACGTCGCAGATCGCCGCGCGCACTGGCGTTGCAGCATCCGCGGCGATATCACCCCTCTATGACCGTCGCTTCGCGCATATCTTCGCTGTGGGTTTCTATGACCCTATTGCTGGTTCTGGCCCTTGCCAGCCTGCCTTTCGCGCACCGCGCGACCGCGCAGACACAACAAGACCCGGCATTCATCGCCTTTATCCAAGCTGGCGGCACGCTGAGTGACCTTTGCGATGGCCCGCTCGACGGTCAAAGCCATGCCGCATTAGATTGCGAAACCTGCCGGATCGTCAATGCGTTGATCCTGCCCGCGCGGGCAGATGTTTTGCTGCCCTCAGAGCAGGCAGGCTTTGCAGCGCCGCAGGCTGTGCGCCCGCGTTGGATTCCGCGCAGCCCAGCCGGAGCGCCCCCACCCCTTCGGGGTCCGCCGATGATCTGATCTGTCGCCCTCACAAGCACTTAATCAGACATTGGAAACTCACATGAAAACTTTCTACACCGCAGTTTTGGCTGCTCTCCTCGCGCTGCCCGCCGCCGCGCATGAATATACCGCAGGGGACATTGTCGTCGATCACCCGATGGCATTTGAAACCCCAAAAACCGCCCGCGTCGGTGGCGGCTACTTGACGATTACCAATGGCGGAGACACCGCCGACCGTCTGGTCAGCATCACCGCCGAAGGCTTTGACGAAGTGTCGATCCATGAGACCACAACCGACGACATGGGCGTGGCGCGCATGTCGCATGTTGATGGCGTCGAACTGCTCGCGGGTGAGACGGTTACGCTGGTGCCCGGCGGGCTCCACATCATGTTTATGGGCCTTGACGGTGATCCGTTTGAGGTCGGTGAGAAAATCCCTGCGACCCTGACCTTTGAGAAGGCTGGCACGCTCGACGTTACCTTCAACGTTGAAAGCCGCCGGGGCCATAATGCGGATGAGATGGAACACTCAAACCATGAGATGAACCACTAAGTCCGTCGATCCTAATGAGGTGCCGCAAGGCGTGGATCGGCCCGCTTCAGCGCCTCTGCCTCTCGGGCAGTGGCGCTGTTGTCGGTGGCGCTCGCGGCCCATACGCGGGGCGAGCAGACCATGACTCCACGTGTTTGTTCGGGCTTTTATAGAGCGCCTAATGGCGCAGGTCGTGGCGGTGCTTTGGTGTCCCTGCGGGCGGGCGCTGGCCCGCGTGCTAGACCCGCCAGCTCAACACCCGCCGCTCAATCGCGGCAACGACCGAAGACACCGCGACGCCGAGCAGCGACAGGATCACCACACCCGCAAACAAACGCTCCAGATCATAAAGGCTCCCGGCCTGCAGGATATACGCCCCGATGCCATATTCCGCGCCCAGCATCTCTGCCGCGACCAGCAGAATGATTGCAATCGTCAGCGAAATCCGCAGCCCCGAAAGGATCCCCGGCATCGCGCCGGGCACCACGATCTTCGACACGATCGACCACCAGCCAAGGCCAAAGCTTTGCCCCATACGGATCAGCACCCGGTCCACATTGTCGACCGCCGCATAGGTGGCGACCACCGTGGGCGTGAAAGTGCCAAAGGCGATGAGGGCATATTTGCTCATTTCATCAATGCCAAACCAGATGACAAACAGCGGCAGCAGCGCGATCTTGGGAATGGGAAAGATTGCCGCCACCAAGGGCACCAGCCCCGCGCGGGCCAAGGAAAACAGCCCGATCAGCACGCCGATCCCGATCCCCAACGAAGCACCGATCAGCGCGCCTATGGCCAAACGAGACAGCGAGGGGCCGAGATGTTTGAACAGCATCCCTGACTGGTAAAGCTCCTGAAACGTCAGCAACACATCGCTGGGCCGGGGCAGTGTCAGGGCCGAGATAAAGTCACTACGCGTGCCCCATTCTGCCAGCAGGATCAGCACGACAAAAACCGCAAGCCCTACGCCGCGCCGCGTGCCGGGCTGGAAACCACCGCCGCGAAACGTGACTTCGCGGGCGTTTGCATCTGTCATCTCAACCATCAATCAACTCCGCATCCGCCGCCGCGGCCTCATCGCGCATCAGCCCCCAAAGGTGCTGTTGCTGTGCCTCCAACACCGGGTCGCCATGGCGGCGCTCGGCCAGAGGCATGTCTAACTCCACCACTTCGCGAATCTCTCCCGGACGGCGCGAGAGCACGACGATCTTATGCCCCAGCCGCACCGCTTCGGCGAGGTTGTGGGTCACATAAACCGCCGTGAAAGGCTGCCGCGTCCAGAGTGCCACGAGGTCATCCATCAAGAGCTCGCGGGTCTGACTGTCGAGCGCGCTCAACGGCTCGTCCATCAGCATCACCGCCGGGTTGACCGCCAGTGCACGGGCAATCGCCACACGCTGCTTCATCCCGCCCGAGAGTTGCTTGGGCAGGGCATCGGCAAAATCGGTGAGCTTGGTCCGCGCCAGCACGTCGGCGATGATCGCCTCGCGCTGCGCCTTGCCCAGCCCATGATCCTCTAGCACCAGCGCCACATTGCCGCGCACCGTGCGCCACGGCAGCAGGGCAAAATCCTGAAAGATGTAAGTGAGCGGGTTCAGACAGCCCTCAGGCGCATCGCCCATTTGCAGCACGCGGCCTTCGCTGGGCCGTTCCAACCCGCCGAGCATGCGCAGTAGGGTGGATTTGCCACAGCCCGAGGGACCGACGATGCAAACGATCTGACCAGAGGGAATGTCGAGCGTGATGTCACGCAGCACTTGGCTGTCGCCATAGTAATGGCTGACGGAGGAAAGCTTGAGGTCCATGCCGCCCTTTTCCGGCAAAATCGCCCCACGCGCAATGTGCGATCCGCGCGCCGGGGCAGTCGCCCTCCGCCAGTGGCGCGCTTAAGGCTGCTCACCCTCTTTACTGCTTAGCCCATCCACCGCGATTCCGGCGGTAAAGCCATGCACCAAGGTCGAGACGAGGATCGCAAACCCCACCATTGCCCAAAGCGGCTCTTCATCCAGAAACTCCACCTTCCCCGCCGCATAGGCCAGATAGTAGATCGAACCGATCCCGCGGATGCCATAAAGTGCCACGACCCAGCGGGGGCGCGTCTCAAGGGGCGATCCCAAAAGCGCCACCCACCCCGCCAAGGGGCGCACGACAAAGATCAATGCCAGCACGATCACCGCGCCGGCGAGGGTCAGATCGGCCAGCAAGGTGGGCAGCACCGCGCCGATTGCCACCAGCAGCAGCGCCGTCAGCGCGTGTTCAACGGCAGCGGTAAAGTCATGCAAACGGCGGTGGAATTCGTGGTCTGCCTCAACCCGCCGGATCACCAGACCGGCCACTGCCACGGCGATAAAGCCATAGCCTTCGACCAGTTCCGTGGTGCCATAGCACAAAAGCACGCCCGCCAAGGCCACCACGCCCGAGGAAGTCTCGGCCAAAACCGCCTTACGCGGCACGACGAACAAGACCTGCCCCAAGGCCCAACCGCCCGCCGCACCCATCGCGGTGCCGACAGCGATGCGCCAAAAGACATCGCGCGCCAACCACTCGACGCCCCAAGACGCCGGGGCCAGCCCTTCTGCCGCGACCAATATCCCAAGGTAGACAAAGGGGAACGCCAAACCGTCGTTCAGCGCCGCCTCGGTCGTCAGGGCAAAGCGCACAGGATGCTCGCCCCCCTCTTGCGGCGGGCCAACCTGCACGTCCGCGGCCAGCACGGGATCGGTCGGGGCCATCACTGCGCCCAGCAAAATGGCCCCGGCAGCGGTCATCCCGGCAAACGCCCAGCCCATCACCGCGACCGATAGGATCGTCAGCGGCATCGTCAGGGCCAAAAGCCGCGCCGTAGGCCCCCAGCGGGACCAGTCCGAAAGCTTGTCAATCCGCAGCCCCGTCGCAAACAGAGCAACGATCACGCAAAGCTCCGATACGATCTCCCAAGGGAAAGGATACGCGCGTGGGTCAGGAAAAGCTGGCATGCCGGGGACAAGCGCAAAGATCCCCATGCCTAAAAGGATCAAAAGCCCCGATGCCGCGGGCTCACGTCGGCTGACGAAGCGCGGCAGCCAATGGGCGAGGATCACGACCATCCCGACGGCTCCCAAAGCGATATGATAGCCGTCTAGGGCGAAAAAGCTGCCGTCGCTCACTGCAAATTCCCGTTTTCTGGTCAGGGCTTTGACCCCGCATTAGCATCAAAGGTATCTTGGCCCGACGGCATTGCCAGTCATAGCTGCCGGAAATCGCCCCGCGCCCGGCCAAAGACAAAGGCGCGCCCGTATTGGACGCGCCCTGCAAAGCGATCTGTTATGCCTAAGGCGGCGTTTAGCTGCCCATCGTCTCAACATAAGAAGTGTCGATCAGCGTCTCTAGCGTGATGTCGGCATCAACCAGCCCTTCGGACTGGAACCACTCCAACTGATCCCGCACCGAAGCAACATTGAGCATCGCACCTTCGTTCAGGCGCATGGTGCCATTGATGATCGACGGCGCTGCCTTGTCGCGCGGGCGGTCGGTGTAGACGTATTTATGGATCAGATCGACCATTTCATCCACGCCCGCATCACCGCCGTCCTTGGCGATCATCGCGGCGTTATAATCGGCCACGCCCTTGGAATACCCGGCGAGGAAATTCTTGGTCATTTCCTGCTCATCACTGGCGTTCTTGGTCGAGGTAAAGACCGTGGTGACCTGATAATCCGGCAGATAAGTCGCCACATCGCCGATGATATGCACGGCACCTGAGCCTGCCAGCGGCTTGGCGATATGCGGCACGATGGACCAGGCATCAATCTGCCCCGTCTTCAGCGCGCCAATGACTGCGCCGACCTTTTGCAGCGGTTTGAATTTGAGGCTGATCCCCTCGGCCGCGGCCATTTTGGCGCCCATATAGTGGAAGGACGACCCGGCCTGCGTCATGCCAAAGCTTTTGCCATCCAGCATGCCCGGTTCGGTAATCCCCGCCTGATAGGCGGCGTCGGAGACAAGAAACTTCTGCCCGTCGATGCCCTGCTCTTCTTGCAACGCGCCACCGATAACCTTGACCGCGCCCTTTTGTGCCAAGGACACCAGACCGCCGGAGATCGCCGTTACAGCATAGTCCACATCTCCGCTGGCAATCGCCACGGCCATCGGTTGCGCCGCCTCAAAGAACCGCAGCTCAACGTCGAGCCCGGCCTCTTTGAAATAGTCCCGCTCAAAAGCGACAAAGCTGCCCGCGTGGCTGGTGAAACGCAGCGCGCCCACGGTGATCTTGCGGTTCTGCGCCAGTGCCGGAGCAGCCAGCCCCACGGCCGTTGCAGCGCCCAAAGTTGCGATGGCCTGACGGCGGTTGAATAGGGTCATGATTTCACTCCTCCAATTTTGCCGCAGCATGGTCGGCGGCTATGCCGAAAGTCAAGCGAGAGCGCCTTTTGTGGCTGCGGGCGGGGGCTGGTATATCAATTCAAAGCGTGGCATCGATTTGCCATGAAGCTCTTCTCATCCAAGACCCGCCCCATGCACCTCGGCCCCTTTCCTTTGGAGCGGCTGCGCCGGTTGCATGCACCCCATGACCAACTGCCGGATGCGCCCATGCCGGTACTGCGTTTTGAGCGGCCCGAGACGCCCCAAAGCATCTGCAACGCCATGGCCCCCTTCCAAGCGATGATGGACGTGCTGCGCGACGGGCCGGTCAACACGGCGGGCGCGGTGATCCCCGAAAGCCCGGTGGAACGGGCCAATCACCTTAAATCATTTGGTTATTACAACGACGCTTCGATGATGGGCGTCTGCGCCCTACCGCAGAAGGCGCATCTTGCCACGCCCCGGCGCAGCGAAGGCACCGCGCAACTGGCCGAATTTCTTCGCAGCCGTCAGACCAAGACGCTCGCCGCTGGGGTGGATGTCATCATGGCGAACCTGCGCGATGCGGTGGACGCGCCCGAGACCTCGATCGACGCTCACAGCCACGCGCTGGTGCTTCTCACCGCCCACCCCCGCGACCCGCGCGAAGATGAGCCGGGCAGCGATTGGATCATGGACGCCCAAGCCGAGCGCGCCTGCCTGCGCGGGACTGAAAATGCCACCGTGCTGGCCGAATATATCCGCCAGTTGGGCTTCGCGGCCAAGGTGCATTCAGGCACCACCTCTGATGTGAACCTCGGCCAATTGGCCGTGGCGGCGGGGCTGGCGGTTTGGGAAGACGGCACACTGCAAGCGCCGTGGATCGGGCCGCGCTTCGGGCTTGCTGTGGTGACGACTGACATGGAGCTTGCGCCCGATATGCCGCTCGCCCCGCTCTCCGAACAACCGTGGTCGGTGATCAAAGGTCCGCACTGGCAGCTTGGCACCCACGGCGGCGTCAGCGCCCGCGATGTCGATCCTTATGCACGGCGCGACTATGCCGCAGGCCCGCACCCATTCGAGACGCTTAAACGGGTAGAAGAGCCGACCACCTATATCGACGCGCCGAATGTGCCGCGCGTGCCAAAGCGCGGCGATCTTTTCGCACGCGGGCAGTTCGGCGACATGGGGCCAAAGGTGCAGAACGCGATGAAAGGCGGCCACCATGTGGTGAAATCCGCCCCCTCCGCCGCGCAGCGCCGCTTGCTGGGCGCGCTGATCTTGCTGCAAGATGGCCCGGTGAACGACGCCGCGCCCGCAATGACGGACAGCGCCCGCAATGCCGCGAACCTCAAGGCGGCAAGCTATTTCCTCGGCGCCGATGCCGCGGGCCTCTCGGCCTGCCCCGATTGGACATGGTACAGCCATGACGCCACCGGCACCCCGATCACCCCGCCGCATGACCAAGCGCTGAGCCTAATCATTGACCAAGGGTTCGACACGATGGAGGGGTCTTCGGGCGACGACTGGATTGCCGTCTCGCAATCCATGCGCGCCTATCTGCGGTTTTCCATGTTGGGTGGCGTGATGGCCCAGCATCTGCGCAACCTCGGCCATTCCGCCAAAGCGCATACGGTGATGGACGGCGATGTGCTGCAACCGCCGCTGCTGTTGCTCGCGGGCTTGGGCGAAGTCTCTCGCATCGGCGAAGTGATCCTCAATCCCTTCCTCGGCCCGCGCCTGAAATCTGGCGTGGTCAGCACGACACTGCCTGTGACCCACGACAGACCCATCGACTTCGGCCTGCAAAAATTCTGCGAAGCCTGCAACAAATGCGCCCGCGAATGCCCCTCGGGCGCGATCACCGCTGGGCCAAAACGCATGTTCAATGGCTATGAAATCTGGAAATCCGACAGCCAGAAATGCGCCACCTACAGGATCACCAATCAAGGCGGCGCGATGTGCGGACGCTGCATGAAGACCTGCCCGTGGAACCTCGAAGGGCTGTTCGCCGAAGCGCCCTTCCGTTGGGCCGCGTCCAACATCCCCGCCGCCGCACCGCTGCTGGCCAAGCTGGACGACAAGGTCGGCAAGGGCCGCCTTAACCCGGTGAAAAAATGGTGGTGGGACATCGAGCGCAAGCCCTCGGGCCAATTCGACACCCCTGCCCAGCCCGTTAACGCCCGTGACCTACAGCCCGATCTTGACCTCAAGTTCAAAGACCAAACGCTCGCCGTTTACCCCGCTCCGCTGGCCCCGCACCCTTGGCCCTACCCCGATCCGATGAACCGCGAAGCCGGGATTGCCGCCCATGCCGCGCTGCTGAGCGCCGATGAACACCGCCGCAAAACGGCCGCTGGCGACACCGATCACCTCCATCTCTACAAGGTCGGCAGCGACACCCCCGTGCTCGACCTGCGGATCACCGAGGTGACCCGGCTGAACGCGACCACCGCCCTTTATGACATTGCCCACCCCGAAGGCCACGACCTGCCCGAATGGACCGCAGGCGCGCATCTCGATCTGGTCGTCGCGCCCGAATTCCTGCGCCCCTATTCGCTGCTGGGCGACCCGAGTGACCGCAAACGCTACCGCATCGCGGTATTGCGCGAAGACGCGGGCCGGGGCGGCTCGGCGTTGCTGCACCGGGTCTTTACCAAAGGGCGGCGGATCTTTGTTGGCAAGCCGGTGAACCACTTTGAACTGGTCGAGGACGCGCCGCATAGCCTGCTCATGGGCGGCGGCATCGGCATCACGCCAATGATCGCCTTTGCCTATCGATTGCACGCCCTTGGGCGACCCTTTGACCTGCATTATTCCGCCTCTACCCGCGAAGCCGCGGCCTTTGCCGAGGAACTTGCGCAAGCGCCTTGGGCCGACCGGGTACACCTGCATATCTCGTCCGAGAACACCCGCGCCGACCTATCTGCAATCATGGAACGCGCAGCACCGGGCACCCATGTCTACACCTGCGGGGCGGATGCTTACATGCAAGCGGTCATGGCCGCTGCCGAGGCTGCGGGCATCCCCGAGGACGCCCGGCATCTGGAGTATTTTTCGACCCCCGAAGTGCCGGATTACGTCAATCACCCCTTCACGCTGAAACTCACCTCGGGCCGCGAAATTCCCGTCTCGAAGGACGAGACCGCCGCCGACGCCCTCATTGCGGCAGGCGTGGCAGTGGACCTAAAATGCAGCGATGGCATCTGCGGCGTCTGCAAATGCGGACTGCGCGGTGGCGAAGTCGAACACCGCGACTTCGTGCTCTCGGCCAAGCAGCGCGAGGGCGCAATCATCCTGTGCCAATCCCGCGCGGCCAAGCCGGATGGCGTGCTGGAGGTCGATCTCTAGCCCCTCTTTCCCCGAGCGCAGTCAAGGGTTAAGAGGGGCCAACCCCTGCAACAAAGGCCCTGCCCCATGACCTTCGACCGTTCGATCAAGATCGCCCCCTCCATCCTCGCCGCTGATTTCGCCAATTTTGGTGCCGAATGCGAAGCCATTGAGGCCCAAGGCGCGGACTGGGTGCATGTGGACGTGATGGACGGGCATTTTGTGCCCAATATCACCTTCGGCCCTGCCATGTGCGCGGCGATCCGGCCCCATATCAAGGGCGTGATGGACGTGCATCTGATGATCTCGCCCGTCGATCCCTATATCGACGCTTTCGCCAAGGCCGGTGCCGATGTGATCACCGCCCATGTTGAGGCTGGCCCCCACATCCACCGCACCCTGCAAGCGATCCGTGGCGCAGGCGTAAAAGCGGGCGTGGCGCTGAATCCCGGCACGCCAGCGAGCGCCGTGGCAGACATCCTCGACATGACCGATCTGATCTGTGTCATGACCGTGAACCCCGGCTTCGGCGGGCAAAAGTTCATCGATATGACTGCCAAGATCCGCACCCTGCGCGAGATGATCGGCGACCGCCCAATCCACATCGAAATCGACGGCGGCGTTGACCCCAAGACCGCGCCGCTGGTGGCGCAGGCCGGGGCCGATGTGCTGGTGGCAGGCTCGGCGGCCTTTAAGGGTGGTTCGGTCAGCAATCCCGCGCCTTACGGCGAGAACATCCGCGCGATCCGCGCCGCTGCCGAAGGCACCTACGCTTAAAAGCACCTCGGGGCGCGGAGCAAACCGCGCCCTCCCCCCCCCCTTTTTACGTCAGTTGATCGGCGAAGGCCGTCAGGAGACGATGCTTGAGGATCTTGCCCGTGGGCGCTGCGGGCAAGTCCGTCGCGATGATGATCTGCGCGGGGCGCTTGTAGCCGGTCAGCCGTTCTTTGACAAAGCTGCGCAACTCTTCAACCGTCACGTCGTCGCCGGGGGCTACCTGCACAAAGGCCAGCACTTCCTCATCCCCGTCCCGCTGCCGTCCGACCACCGCCGATTGCACCACACGCGGGTGATCATTCAGCGCGGCCTCGACTTCGGGCGGATAGACGTTAAAGCCGCCGTGGATGATCAGCTCTTTGCTGCGCCCTAGAATATGCAGCCGCCCATCCTCATCAAGCTTGCCCAGATCGCCGGTGTGCAGCCACCCTTCGGCGTCGATCGTTTTGTCGGTCTCTGTCGGGTTGCGGTAGTAGCCCTTCATCACATGCGGGCCGCGCACCAGCACCTCACCTTCGCCCGCGCCATTGCCGCCGGGGGCTTGGTCGTCGATCTTGCATTCGGTGCCGGGTGTGACCGGCCCGACAGAGGTGTCGGGCGAACCGAGCGCGTTGCTGGTCGCCGACGCGCCGGAACAGGTTTCGGTCATGCCAAAGCCGTTTTGCAGGGGCAGTTCATAGAATCCTTCCGCTTTGCGCTTCCACGCAGGATCCAGCGGCGCACCTCCCGAAGAAACATAGCGCAAGGTCGGGCTCGCAAGCTTCGCCATGCCGCCTTCGCGGGAATACTGCATTACCAGCGCATGCATCTGCGGCACCGCCGGCAGGATCGTGACATCTTCGTGGGTCGCGGCATGAAGCTTGGCTGCGGAGAAACGCGACTCCTGCCGCACTTTCGCACCCGCGCTCACTGCCGCCATCAACACAGAAACCAGCCCGAAAACATGGGTCATCGGCAAGACGCCGTAGACCACATCGCCCGGCACCATGTGCCGCAGGTCCGCCGAGGCCCGCGCGCCGAAGCGCAGGTTCTGATGGGTCAGCATCACGCCCTTGGGGTCGCCCGTGGTGCCGGTGGTATAGAGCAGTACAGCCACGTCATGCAGATCAGCGTCCGGGCTGCTGGGCAGCGGCGTGGCAAGGTGCAAGCTGCCAAAAGCGCCGGAGACCTCACGCGCGTTCAGCCGCGCCGCATGAGCCGCCGCGTCGGGGGAGACATCACAGGTCAGCAGCACCGCTGCGGGGGTGGCATGGTCGATGATGCGGGTGACTTCGGCTTCGGTCTGCCGGGCGTTCACGGGGATCGCCACCGCGTCCAACTCCCAACAGGCATAGAGCGAGGCAACCGCCGCGACACAGTTTTCCACCATCAAAAGCACGCGGTCGCCCGCCTGCACACCCGCGCTGCGCAGCTCAGCGGCCAAAGCCACCCGCGCGCGGTCCAGATCGGCGTAGTTCCAATCGGCACCGCTGGCGTCACTCAGCGCAGGCGCGTCTGGGCGGGTCGCCAATTGCTCCGCTAGAAAATCCTGTACCCTGGCGTTCATGGGTGTCTCCTCCTGCCTAAAAGCGCTACCCCTCCCCGGGTGGCGCTGCCCGGTCTAAAACCGGGGCTTACGTTTTTCCAAAAAGGCCGCGATCCCTTCGGCGGCCTCATCTCCGCCAGCAGCACGCGCCATAGCGTCGCGTTCGGCGTCAAGCTGATCGGCCTCGTTGGTTTCATAGGCTTGCGCCACCAACTGCCGGATCACACCCTGCGCCGCACGCGGGCCAGCGGCCAACGTATCGGCCAGCATCATCGCTTCGTCCAAGGCTTTGCCATTGGCGCAGATGCGGTTCACCGCGCCCAGTTCAGCAAAGCGCATGGCCATGACGGGGCGGCCCAAAAGGCACATCTCTGCCGCTAGCGGGCGCGGCAAAAGCCGGGCGAGCGACGCGGTAAGCCCCGCATCCGGCACCAAGCCAGCTTTGACATAGGCGGCGGTAAACTGCGCCTCTTCGCAGGCCACGATCATATCGCAAGCCAGCGCCAACGAGAGCCCCGCCCCGGCAGCGCCCCCTTCAATGGCCGCGATGATGGGCACCGGGCAGGCGCGCATGGCGCGGACCAGATCATGTAGCGCATCGACCCGTTCGCGGCGCACCTCCTCGGTGAGCTTGCGCCGCTCGATCAGCACGTTGAGGTCGCCCCCCGCGCAAAAGAACCGCCCCTCAGACGTCAGGATCACCGCACGAATGCGCGGCTCCTCGGCAAGGGTCATGGCTTCGGCGATTGCCTCGTAAAGCGCAGGCGTCAGCGCGCCGCGTTTCTCGGCGTTGCCGTTCCAGACGATCAGCCGGTCGCCCCGGTCTTCGATCCGCGCACTCATGTTTTCGCCCTTTTGAAAACGCCCGTGGCCCGCGACAGCAGCTTGCCTTCGGCGTCGTGCAACTGCGCCTCGGCATAGAGGATTTTATACCCCCCACCTGTCACGCGCCCTGTCGCGACAACCTGCCCATCGCGCACCGCCAAAATGTAATCGGTGGTCAGCGACAGGGTCAGCATTGGCACGAAGGGCCCGCTCATCGCGCAGTGCCGCGCGCAGGCAAAGCCTGTGGCCACATCCAAGAGCAGCGTATGCAAACCACCGTGCAGCACACCTGAGACGTTCAGGTGCTGCGGACCAAGGTCGAGGGTTACGCGGGTGCTGCCATCGGGGTTCGACAGATCGGGATGAAACCCGATGAGCTGCTGAACCCCGCTGGTCGGTGCCTCATGCGGCGGATAGTGCAATGAACCGCTCCAAATGATGATCAACGTCGCCAAAGCGGTGGTCCGCCATGGTGATGCGTTTGGCGATATGGGCCAGCTCATATTCCTGCGTCATGGCAATCCCGCCATGCATCTGGATCGTGTCCTCGGAGACCAGGCGGCCTACGCGACCCATCAGGTTCTTGGCGGCAGAGACATGGCGCTCGCGGCTGGCGCGGTCGTCGGCCAGATGCCCTGCGGCGTTGATGACGGCAGAGCGGGCCTGTTCGAGGTCGATGAGCAGGTCCGACATGCGGTGCGCCAAGGCTTGGAAGCTGCCGATGGGGCGGCCAAACTGCTTGCGCGTTCCAAGGTACTCGCGGGTCAGCGTGCAGGCGGTTTCCATGGCACCGAGCGTCTCCGCGCAGAGCGCGGTGGTCGCGACTGCGGTGCGGGCTTCAATGGCGTCGAAAGCCTTGCCCGCGGCACCCAGACGGGCACTTTCGGGCAGGGTCACATCGTCCAGCGTCACTTCGGCGGCACGGCCCCCGGCCAACAGCGCGTAGCCCGTGACGGTCAGCCCTTTGGCGTCGGCGGGCACGAGGAACAGAGAGATGCCTGCCTCGTCACCGGCCTCCCCGCTTTCGCGGGCAGAGACGACGATCATGTCGGCAGCCTCAGCATTCGCCACCACGGCCTTGCGGCCATTCAGCACGATGTCGCTGCCATTCTGCGCGGCGGTGGTGGTGACGCGATTGAGGTCATAACGGCTGCCCGGCTCGCCATGCGCAAAAGCCAGTTGCAACGCGCCGCCGATCAGCGCTTCGACATGCTCTTGCTGCGTCTCATTGCCGAGGTCAGCGATCAAACCGCCCGCCAGCACAGCGGAATCGAGCAGCGGCTCGACCACGCCAGCGCGGCCCAGTTCTTCGAACACGGTGGTCACGTCAAAGCCAGCGCCGCCAAAGCCGCCCTGCTCTTCGGTGAAGAGCGCGCCGATCACGCCCAGTTCGGCCAAGCCGTTCCAGATGTCAGCAGAGAAGCCTGCATCGCTTTCCAAGATGCCATTGCGCGTGGCGGTATCGTATTTGTCGCGCAGGAAACGGCGCAGGCTGTCTTGCAGCATCTGGCGTTCTTCGGTCAGGTCGAAGTTCATTTTGCACCTCCCAGCATGGTCTTGGCAATGATCTGTCGCTGGATCTCATTCGAGCCGCCAAAGATCGACAGTTTGCGGTTGTTGAAATACTGCGCGGCCACTGGCCCCGCTTCATTCGGGTCAGGCAGCGCGTCGTTGCTGCCCGCGACCGCTTCCGAGGCGAAGGGCATCGCATAGACACCCGCCGCACGGCGCGCGAGGTCATTGATCTCTTGCCGGATGATTGTGCCCTTGACCTTGAGCATGGAGCTTTCCACCCCCGGTGCCTGCCCTGCGGCGGCCTTGGAGATGATGCGCAAATTGGTTGTCGCCATCGCCATCAGGTCGATCTCGGCCTGAGCAACGCGTGCGGCGAAATGCGGGTTCTCGATCAGCGGGCGGCCCCCAGCCATTTCGGATTTGGCGATGCGTTTAACCGCCGAAAGACCAGCCTGAGAGAACCCAACACCCGCGATGTTGGTGCGCTCATGGGTCAGCAGGTACTTGGCGTAGGTCCAGCCCTTGTTCTCTTCGCCAACAAGGTTCTCGGCAGGCACCTTCACATCGTCAAAGAACACCTCGTTCACCTCAGCGCCGCCATCCAAAAGGATGATCGGGCGCACGGTGATGCCGGGGGTGTCCATGTCGATCAAGAGGAAGGAAATCCCTTCCTGCTGCTTCACGTCCTTGTCGGTGCGCACGAGGCAGAAGATCATGTTGGCGTGCTGGCCGAGGGTGGTCCACGTCTTCTGACCATTGACGATGTAGTGGTCGCCGTCCTTGACCGCCGCGCATTTCAGCGAGGCGAGGTCCGACCCGGCGCCCGGCTCGGAATAGCCCTGACACCACCAGTCTTCGCCCGACAGAATGCGCGGCAGCCAGTAGTCCTGCTGCTCTTTCGAGCCGAATTTTTGCAGCACCGGCGCCAGCATCGACAGGCCAAAAGGCACGATGCGCGGCGCGTGATGGGCGGCGGCCTCTTCTTCGAAGATATGGCGCTGCACGGCGTTCCACGCGGCCCCGCCGAACTCCTTGGGCCAGTTCGTTGCCAGCCAGCTCTGATCGTTCAGGATCGCGTGCCAGCGCTCGTGGCCTTCCTTGCCCAGTTCTTCGCCGCGCTTGACCTTGTCAGACAGGTCTTTGGGCAGTTTCTCGGCCAGAAAGGCCCGCACGTCTTCGCGAAAGGCGCGTTCTTCGTCAGAATAGCTCAGGTCCATGTCGGCCCCCTTTTCAGTAGATTTCAAAGAGGCCAGCCGCCCCCATGCCGCCGCCGATACACATCGTCACGACACCCAGCTTTGCGCCCCGGCGGTTGCCTTCGCGCAGGAGGTGGCCCGTCATCCGCGCGCCGGTCATGCCGAAGGGGTGACCGATGGCGATGGAGCCGCCGTTGACGTTGCATTTGTCGGGGTCGATCCCCAGCTTGTCGCGACAGTAAAGCGCTTGGCTGGCGAAAGCTTCGTTCAATTCCCACAGGTCGATGTCATTGACGGTCAGGCCATGGCGCTCCAGCAGACGCGGCACGGCAAAGACCGGGCCGATGCCCATCTCGTCCGGCTCGCAACCTGCGACGGCGAAGCCTTTGAACGCGCCCATGGCTTGCAGACCTTTCTGCTCAGCCTCTTTGCTGTCCATCAAGACCAATGCGGCGGCCCCATCAGAAAGCTGGCTGGCGTTGCCTGCGGTGATGAAAGCACCATCGCCGCGCACGGGCGTCAGGCCTGCGAGACCTTCCAGCGTGGTTGTGGGGCGGTTGCATTCGTCGCGGTCCACGGTGACTTCGCGGGTGGAAATCTCTTTGGTTTCCTTGTCCTGCACGCCCATTGTGGTTTGCATCGGCGCGATCTCATCGTCGAAGAGGCCGGCTTCCTGCGCGGCGGCGATCAGCTGTTGGCTGCGCAACCCGTAAGCGTCTTGGTCCTCTCGGGAGATGCCATAGCGTTTCGCCACGATGTCGGCGGTGTCGATCATCGCCATATAGACGTCGGGCTTATGCTCCATCAGCCACGCCTCTTTCACCGATTTGGCGTCGGGCTGCACCATCGAGATGCTTTCGACCCCGCCTGCAACCATCGGGCCTGCGCCCTCTTGGCAGATGGCGTTGGCGGCCATGGCGACGGTTTGCAGGCCGGACGAACAGAAGCGGTTCACGGTCACACCAGACGCGGTGACCGGCAGGCCCGCACGCAGGGCGATCTGCCGCGCGATGTTCGAGCCCGTAGCCCCTTCGGGGTAGCCACAGCCGATCATCACATCTTCGATGGCCGACGGATCGACGCCCGAGCGTTTGACCGCTTCGGCAACGACATGGCCGCCCATGGTGGCGCCGTGGGTCATGTTGAATGACCCGCGGAAGGATTTGGCCAGCCCGGTGCGGACGGCAGAGACGATGACAGCCTGTTTCATTTGGCAGCTTCCTTGTTCAGATCATCAAATGTGCGGTTGGTCTTGACCAAATCGACCAGCAGCGGCGCTGGTTTCCAGAACCACGGGTCTTTCTCGGCAAAGCCTTCGATCGCGGCGAGGACATTGGGCAGGCCCTGAATGTCGGCCCATTTCATCGGGCCGCCCCAGTAGCGCGGGAAACCGTAGCCAAAGAGCAGCGTCATATCGATGTCGAGCGGGCGTTTGGCGATGCCCTCTTCGAGCACCTTGGCGGCCTCGTTGACCATAGCGGACATGTAGCGGCGCACGATCTCTGCATCGGTAAATTCACGCGGGGTGATGCCGCGCTCTTTCTGCTCTTCTTCGATCAGGCGGGTGATTTCAGGGTTCGGCGTGCCGCCGCGTTTGCCTTTTTCGTAGATGTAATAGCCTTGGCCGGTCTTCTGGCCAAAGTGTCCCTGCTCACACAGACGGTCGATATAGGTCGGCACCCGCTCTTCGGGGTGGCGCGTGGCGGCCTTGCGCTTGCGCGTGGCCCAGCCGATGTCGAGCCCGGCAAGGTCGGCCACCGCGAAGGGACCCATGGCAAAGCCGAATTTCTCAAGCGCCGCGTCGATCTTATAGGGGCTGGCGCCGTCGAGCACCATGTGGTCCGCGGCCGTGCGGTATGTGGCGAGGATGCGGTTGCCGATGAAGCCGTCGCAGACGCCCGCGCGGACGCTGATCTTGCCCAGAGCCTTGCCGAGCGCAAAGCCGGTGGCGACAACATCTGGTGCGGTTTTGTCGGCGACGACGACTTCAAGCAGTTTCATCACATGGGCAGGTGAGAAGAAGTGCAGCCCGATCACATCCGCGGGGCGCGAGGTGCTGTCGGCGATTTCGTCAACGTCCAGATAGGAGGTGTTAGAGGCCAGCACGCAGCCCGGTTTGCAGACGGCGTCAAGCTTGCCGAAGACCTGCTTTTTGACGTCCATGTCCTCGAACACGGCTTCGACAACGAGATCGACGTCCGACAGGCTGGCGTAATCGGTGGAAACTGTCAGCGCCTCGCCGGTCAGCGTGTCAAACTTGGCTTGGTCAATCTTGCCGCGCTTCAGCGCGCCTTGCAGATTGCCCGAAATGCGGTCGTGCGCGGCCTTAGCGGCCTCGTCCTTCATCTCAATCAGCACAACGTTGAAGCCCGACAGCAGCGCCGCCGTGGCGATCCCCGCACCCATCGTCCCGCCGCCGATTACGCCGATGGCTTTCAGCGTACGCGGCTCGACGCCTTTGAGTTCGGGCAGATTGCTAACGGCACGCTCAGAGAAGAACGCGTGGATCATGCCTTGGCGCTGGTCGGTGTTCATCAGTTCCGAGAAGATGCGGCGCTCGGCTTTCATGCCCTCTTCGAAGGGTTTTTCTACGCCAGCCTGCACGGCACGCACGGCCTCGGCAGGGGAAATTTGGCCGCGGCCTTTTTTCAGCGTCGCCTCATAGGCAGCGTCCCAGTCGATGGGCGCAGGCGCAGGCATGTCGCAGATCGGGCGGCGCTCGGCACCGCTGTCGAGCAACTCGCGCACATAGGCCAGACCGACTTCTTGCGGATCGCCCTCTTCCACACGGTCGACGATGCCCATCTCAAGCGCCTGCGGTGCCTTGATGTGGCGGCCCGTTGTGATGGCATCCAGCGCGGGCTCAACGCCGATGAGACGCGGCAAACGCTGGGTGCCGCCTGCACCGGGGATCAGGCCAAGGTGCACTTCGGGCAGGCCCACGCGGGCCGTTGGCTGAGCGATGCGGTAATGCGCCGAGAGTGCGACTTCGAGACCGCCGCCGAGGCTGACGCCATGCATGGAGGCGACGACCAGAAGCGGCGAGGCTTCGATGCGGTTGCAGAGGTTCGGCAGATGCGGCTCCATCGGGGGCTTGCCGAATTCGGTGATGTCAGCGCCCGCGATAAAGGCACGGCCCTCGCCCACGATCATCACGGCGCGCACGCCCTCTTCGGCCTCGGCGCGGTCCATTCCCTCGGCTAGACCTTGCCGCACGGCTTGGCTCAGCGCGTTGACGGGCGGGTTTTCGATGCGCAGCACGACGATGTCGTCATGGCGGGAATAGGCAATCTTGTCGGTCATTTTAGTAACTCCTTGTTCTATCCGCGCCGGGACAGGGCCGGTGCCCGTCCGGTGCGTTGTTCGATGCCGCTGACCACGTCACGCAGCGCTGGCCCCACTTGTGACAGAATGCGGCTGTCGGGCAAGTCGCCCGGCAAAGCGCCGCAGGTAAAGGCCACAGGTTCGCCGAATTCCCCTGCGTAATAGGGCACGCTCACGGCGTTGATGCTGCGGGCATAGCGGGTTTCAGGCGGGGCGAGGACAAAGCCCTGCGCCAGCAGTTGTTCATAGCCATCGCGGCGGAAATCGCGCAGTTGGTCGTCGGGGTCGAGCGCGCCGAAACGGTCTTCGTCAAGGCTGGCCAATGTGGCAAGGCCCGAGGACGAGCCATAGACGGGAATGCGGTGCCCCGGCTCTAGCCAGATGGTCGAGGCGGTATGCGGTCGCCATGTGCGCACCAGCATCATTCGGTCGCCGTCACGCACGGCGATGAGTGCCAGCGTGCGGGTCTCATCCGCCAACTGCTGCATCGCGTCTGAGGCCATGTCGACGAAACTAACCGCGACCGAGGCGACCGAGCCGAGCGCAATCGCCGCAGGGCCAAGGCGAAACTTGTCGTTGCGCCCGCCGTGGGCCAGATAGCCCAATTCACACAGCGTATAGGTCAGCCGTGATACCGTGGGTTTCGGCAGCCCTGTCCGCTCGGCAATCTGCGCGTGGCTCAGCCCGCTGTCACTTGCGCGAAAGGCCCGCAGAATCCCGAGGCCCCGCGCCAGTGTGTTGGCGAACTTGCGGTCGGTGACAGTATCTGACGCCGTCTGAATCATCGCGCGGCCATCGGGATCAGGAGCGAGATCATCGGGAAGGACATGATGAGGATCAGCACGATGAAGTCGACGCTAAGGAACCGCGTGATCCCGGCGAAGATCTTATCAATCGGTGCCTCGCGGCCCACCACATTGGCGATGACAAAGACATTCAAGCCGACAGGCGGTGTGATCAGCCCAATCTCCAGCAGTTTGATGACCACCACGCCGAACCAGATCAGGTTGAGGTCATAGCTTTCCACCAGTGGGATCATCAGCGGCAGGGTCAGAACCATGATGCCGATAGGGTCAAGGAACATGCCCAGCAGCAGATAGATCAACGCGATACAGATCATCAGCACGACAAGCGACATCTGCGCATCCGACACGAAACCAACGATAGTGCCCGCTACGCCAGTCAGCGCCACAAAAGCCACGAAGATCTTAGCGGCGGCAGCGATGAGGAAGATCGCGGAAGTCTGTACGCAAGTCTCTTTGACCGCCTCCCATAGACCCGCCCAATCCAGCTTGCCCTGCACGAACCCAATCAGCGTGGCCGAGACGACGCAGACGGCGGCGGCTTCGGTTGCGGTGAAGATACCGCCGTAGATACCGCCGATGATCAGCACGAAAAGCAGGATCGCGGGCCAGCTGTCTAAGGCCGCGCGCCAGCGTTCCGCCACACTGTAGCGTTGGTCGGTCGAGGGTGCGATTGCCGGATCACGCCAGACCCAGACGGCGATGACCAGCACAAAGCCCGCCAGCGTCAGTAAGCCCGGCAGGATACCTGCAAGGAACAGCGACGAGATCGAAGTCTCGGTAAAAATACCGTAGATGATGAACAGCACCGAGGGCGGGATCAGCGAGCCAAGCGTGCCGCCCGCTGCGACGCTGGCGGTGGCCAGTCGCGGGTCGTAGCCCATGCGCAGCATCTCAGGCGTGCAGATTTTCCCCATGGTCGAGGCGCAGGCAATGGAGGAGCCGGTGATCGCGGAGAAGCCACCGCAGCCCATGACGCTGGCCATGGCAACGCCGCCCGGTAGGCGCGTCAGCCAGACCTTGGCCGCGTGGTAGATTTTCGTCGTGATATCAGCCCGATACGCGATGTGACCTAGCGCCACAAAAAGCGGGATCATCGACAGATCGTAAGAGTGAATGAGGTCGAAGGAGTTGGAGAACACCATCGAGGTGGTCGCCCGGATCGCACGTTCGGGCATGAAAGTGCCGGTGCGGAAGGCGAAGATAAAGAAGGTGGCGACTGTCGCGACGGCGGCCAGCGTAAAGGCGATTGGCACGCGCAGGGCAAGCAGGATCAGGACCGCAGCAAAGGCGATCATTCCGATGGTCGAGGCATCCATTACAGCACGTCCTTTTCGACCATCAGGTCAGCAGCATGTTGTTGTTCGTCTGAGACGACCCCACCCGAAAGAACAGTACGTCCGTCGCGCCACGTAAGCTCAGCCAGCCGCAGGAAAGTGGCGATCATCCCGACAAGGAACAGCAGCCGTCCGGGCCATTTCGGCAGGTTCAGGTCGCCGTAGAAAAAGCTGCCTTTCTCGACCACGGCAAAGAATTCGCGTCCGCCGGAATAGATCAGCGGGGCCAGTGCCAGCATACCGATGGCAGAGCCTGCAACGATCAGCACCGAGCGGGCGCGGTCCGGAAACCGGTCCGTCACGAAGGCCACGGAAACATGCGCGCGTGCGGCTGTGGCGGCGGCGAGGGGCAGCAGGATGGCGGCGACCATGAGCTCTCGCACCATGGTCACACTATCGGGCACCTGACTGGCAAAGAGCGCGCGGGCGATCACGTTGGAGGTGATCAACACCCCCAAGGCGATCACCGCCAAAGCCCCCAGTCCCAACAGGATTTTTTCCAGATTTACCAACATATGCTGCCCCTCCCCAAGTTAGCGATCAGTTGCTTTTAGCTTCCCAAGGGTAGCCGTTCGCATCGCGCGCTTCGGTGTATTTGGTGATCAGCCCCTGATACTCCTCAAGCAGTTGCGCGCCTGGCAGGCCGGTGGAATCGGCGGTTTGCACCCATTCGTCGAGGAACTTTTTGCCCGCATCGACCAGCGTGGCACGATCTTCTTCCGGCAGCGTGATGATTTCGACGCCCTGCTCTTTCATCGAAGCGATGGCCTTTTCGTTGGCTTCAGTAATCAGACGACCGAACTCATCAGCCATGTCTGAACCAACAGATGCCAGCGTCTCCTGCTGCTCGGATGTCAGGCTGTCGTGCATATCCTTGTTCATAAAGATGCCAAGGCCGCCGACCTGACCCCAATCAAGGATCGTGTAGCTGTCCATCACTTCGGCCTGCTTGAGCGCGGCAACGGCATAGCTGTAGCCCTGCGAACAGTCGATCAATCCGGTGTCGAGCCCTTGGTAGGCGTCATAGATCGACATGTTGACCATGTTCGCGCCCTGCTCACCGAAGACCTTGCCATATGCGCCCACGCCGCGGACTTTCTTGCCCGAAATGTCGCCCACAGATTTGATCGCGCCGCCCTTGCAGCCGATGTTTACCTGAGAGGTCGTCCAAGTGCCAATATAGACGAGGTTTTTGTCGGCCAGATCGTCTTGGATTGCTTGGCTAGAGCGCATCAGCTCATCCGTAGCGCGCATGCCGACCCACGCATCGGGGTTGTTTACGGGCAGATCGGCGATGCCGTAGCCAGCCATTTCCTGCGGATAATAAACGGCGATGACCGACCCGGTGTCTGCCACGCCATCGGCGATGGATTGCACGGCGGCGTTGGACTTGAACAGCGCCCCACCCCACTGGATATCGAATCGTATGTCGCCGTCCGAGCGTTCGGCAACCTGATCGGCGAACCACTGCAAAGCGTCGGCGCGTGCGCCACGGTTTGGCCCGGCTTCACCATGAATCAATACGGTTTCAGCGCTCAACGCGCCACCAGCCAGCGCCAGAGCTGCGGCGCAGCTCAGGTGTTTGAAAATTGTCATGTAGGCTCCTCCCAGAGACTTGTTTCGCAATGTGAACCATTGTTTCACATATGTCGCAGGTCACGCTAGTCTGCAGGTCCGAACCAATCAAGCAAAACTTCGTACACACCGGGCCATAAGCCATAGGCGCCTGAAAACGCTGTATGAAAAGATCTAGCAGGGAGAAATAGCACCGCTTGCGCGGAACGCTGCAGCACGGCAGGCTGTCTATATGACTCAAGAGAGCGCCCCCTGCTTTGCCCACCTTATGGTGAACGGCCAACCTGTCGACCCGCAAACTCGGCGCGACGTGGCCCGCTTTCGCCGTGCGGAACGTGCGCGATTGATGGCCGCGCGGCGGGCGCTGTCGACGAACGACCTGATCGCGCAGTCGGGACGGGTGGCGCAGACGTTAGGGCAGTTGATCGCAATCGACCCGCCCCTGACCATCGCCGCCTATTGGCCAATCCGGGGGGAGTTGGACCTGCGCGGCTGGATGACAGAGATGCACGATCACGGTGCACAGATCGCGCTGCCTGTTGTAGAAGTCAAAGACGCGCCAGTAGTGTTTCACCGCTGGACGCCAGCGGGTGAGATGACACGTGGGGTGTGGAATATTCCGGTGCCTAGGACCGCCAGCCCAGTTGTTCCCGATGTGGTGATAACGCCGCTTTTGGGCCTTGATGCCGCAGGCTACCGGCTTGGCAACGGCGGCGGGTATTATGATCGCACGCTTGCCGCCCTACCCCAAATGCCGCGCTTCATTGGGGTGGGCCACGACTTCTGCCGCATGGAGACGATCTTCCCCATGCCGTGGGACATACCTATGCAACAGTCGGCGCTTGGGGATGGCACTGTGATCGACCACGCCCGTTAAGACGTGGCCGAGAGGGCTTAGCTGCCGTACCAGTCGCCGAATTTGACCTCGACATCGGTGCCGACCCGTTTGGCGAACGCCTCTGGATCCTGCGTGCCGCCATCTTTGCCCCGGAAGTGATAGGGGTAGACGTAGGTCGGCTTGAACTCAGACACAGCAGAGGCCGCCGCGTTGGAATCCATGGTAAACGGCAGGTTCATGCAGACAAAGGCCAGCGAGATGTTGGTCAGCTCGCGCATCTCTGGCGTGTCTTCGGTGTCGCCCGAGATATACACGCGGAAGCCGTCGAAGCCGAGGATATAGCCGTTGTCGCGCCCCACGGGGTGGAACTTCTTGCGCTCTTCGGTCGTGTTATAGGCCGGGATCGCGTTGATCGGCAGGCCGTTGAACTCAGTATTCTCACCATTGGCGATCTTGCTGGCCTTGGCGGCAAGCGCTTCGGGCAGCATGTCGAAAACGGCGGGGTTGGTGATGATCTGCACGTCATCCCCGGCCAATGCGGCAAGCGTGTCGGCGTTGTAGTGGTCGCCATGCTCATGGGTGATGAGGATCAGATCGGCAGCGGGGAATTCGCTGTATTGTGCGGGCTCGCCCACCGGATCGACATAGATCACGCCCGCCGGTGTCTCCAACACGATGGAGGCGTGATCGACGGGGTGTACCGTGATCGGGCCGGCATCCGTGTCGAATGTATCACCGCTGTGCGCGGCGGCGTGGGCGGCAAAGGGCAACAGCGTCACGATGCCGGCAGCGGCAGCGGAGGTTGCAAGGAAATGGCGGCGGGTGTGGGACATTTCAGGCTCCTGTTGGTTGCTGATACGGGACATAGCTGCCCCGACCTGCATTTCAACGCAGCGTTGATGGTGCGGCAAGCTTATGCCGGGCGGAGATTGAGGACCTCACGCGGTTGTGCGAGTGGCGCGGCGGCGCGGCGGCGCGTGGGAGGGTTTGGCGCGGAACGCCCCATAATGCTCCCCCGGCAGCACACACGGCCCGCGGGTGTCGGCTTAGCGCTTTTTCACAAACTCGGTCAGGATCACGATGCGCTGGCCCTCGACCCGGCCCTCAATATGGGCGGGGTTGTCGGCGACCAGCGAGATGCGGTGCACGGCGGTGCCGCGTTTGGCGGTGAAGCCCGCGCCTTTGACGGTGAGATCCTTGATCAGCACCACGGTATCGCCTGAGGCCAGCGGCACGCCGTTGCTGTCGCGGTGGGCGGAGGGCTGGGGGACGTTCTCGGCCCAAGCTCTCGTCTCGTCGTCGAGGTAGAGCTGCTCGGCTAGGTCGCGGGCCCAAGGCTCGGGGATTTTGGCGAGGGTGCGGGCGGCGAGCACCTGAATGGCGGGGTCTTCGGACCACATGGTGGAGGCCAAGGCGCGGAAGTGGGCAGGGTCTGGCGTGTCGCTGGCGGTCTGCTCGGCACAGGTGGCGCAGATCTCGGCGCTGGCGTCAGCGGGGCCACCGGGGACCGGGGTTTGGGTGAGCGGGGCGTTGGCTGTGGCGCAGAGGGGGCATGTCATGGGGGTGGTTTAGGGTGGTGCGACCGGATTGAACAGTCCGGGGGGCTGTTTAAAATGCTGAACGCGTAATTCGCGAGAATTGGGCCGGGGATATATTGGGTGTGGTTGATTGGGACCGCCGCGCCCGAACCGAGGGGCGAGGAAAAGCGAAGCGCCCGCCCCGTGTGGGGGTGAGACATGGTCCGGCGCAGCCGGATTGAACAGTCCGGGGGACTGTTCAAAGTGCCGAACGCACAATTCGCGAGAATTGGGCCGGGGATACATTGGGTGTGTTTGATTGGGACTGCCGCGCCCGAACCGAGGGGCGGGGATTAAGCGAAGCGCCCGCCCCGTGGGGGCGGTTCGGGCGCAGCCCAAACCCTTGGGGTTTAGCAGCCATGCTTGCACTCGCCGCACTGCAAGCATATGCTTGCATTACGGGTGTGCAAGCAAAGGAAGATTCGTATGGCTGAAGATCATCACTCAAAGGGCGGTCATTCGCGCGCAGAGAAACTATCAGCGGAACGGCGTTCTGATATTGCGCGGAAAGCAGCGGCGAGCCGCTGGGGAAACCTTCGTGAAGCGATTGGCCACGAAGGTTCATTAAAAATCGGAAACGCGGAGCTAGCTTGTTATGTGTTAGATGATGAGACGCGTGTGTTATCGCGCGCCAGCTTCGTTCGCGCTATAGGACGGACCGGGAAAGTCAAAGGCGGACGCAAGTTTGACGATGAATTTCAAACGCCCGTATTCTTGTCTGCGGAGAATTTGCGGCCGTTCTTCCCATCTGACATAGAGGATAATTCAAAGCCTATATTTTTTTCTGACGGCGCTTCAGAAATGATTGGGTACCGAGCCGAACTCTTACCTGATGTCTGTGATATTTTTGCGGATGCGGAACGAGCTGGGGAATTAAGATCCAATCAAAAACATATTGCTGAAGCCTGCCGAATTCTAAGCCGGGGTCTAACGCGAGTTGGAATCATCGGCCTCATTGATGAGGCCACAGGATACCAAAACTACAGGGCAGCAAATGCGCTCGCTCGCGTGCTGGAAAAGTTTATTGCTAAGGAGCTTCAACCGTGGGTAAAAACTTTCCCCGAAGATTTTTATAGGGAACTGTTTAGACTTCGCGGGATCAAGAATCCGGGGACAACCTTCAAAAAACCCCAATACTTTGGACATTTGACCAATGACGTAATTTACAGTCGGTTGGCACCTGGTGTGAAAGATGAACTCTCGAGAACGACGCCAAAGCTACCGTCTGGACGACGAAAACATCATCTTCATCGAAATTTGACACCGGAGCTGGGGCATCCGAAATTGCGAGAGCATTTAGCGTCGGTGACGACCATTATGAAATTGAGCAATGGATACGGAGATTTCATTCGCAAGCTAGATCAAATTCATCCTCGATTTGGAGAAACTATTCCGATGAACCTTAATGATTGGGATTCCGATTGAAGGGAGCTCAATTTTTCATGCCAGAGGCTTAATTCCTAAGTGCGTTGGAATTGGGTGCCCCAAATCGCTTTCGCCGACAGTCTTTCAACAGCCCTGAAGATGGCCAGCTTTTAGCCGTCCATCTTCAAGGCCGAGATGAAAGCCTCCTGCGGAATGTCCACCTTCCCGAACTGGCGCATTTTCTTCTTACCAGCCTTCTGCTTCTCCAGCAGCTTCTTCTTCCGCGTCGCATCCCCGCCGTAGCACTTCGCGGTCACGTCTTTGCGCATCGCAGACAGCGTCTCGCGCGCAATCACTTTGCCGCCGATGGCCGCTTGGATCGGGATCTTGAACATGTGGCGGGGGATCAGGTCTTTGAGCTTTTCGACCATCGCACGGCCCCGCGTCTCGGCCCGGTCGCGGTGGACCATGGTCGACAGCGCGTCGACCGGCTCATCGTTCACGAGGATCGACATTTTCACCAGCGCGTCGGTGCGGTAGCCGATCATCGCGTAGTCAAAGCTGGCGTAGCCCTTGGTGACCGATTTCAGGCGGTCGTAGAAGTCGAACACCACCTCGTTGAGCGGCAGATCGTAAACCACCATCGCGCGGGAGCCGGCGTAGGTGAGGTCCAACTGCATACCGCGGCGGTCTTGGCAGAGCTTCAACACATCACCGAGGTATTCGTCAGGCACGAGGATCGTCGCCTTGATGCGCGGCTCTTCGATGTGGTCGACATAGGTGAGGTCGGGCATGTCGGCGGGGTTGTGCAGCTGCTCGACGGTGCCGTCTTTCATATGGATATCGTAGATAACGCTCGGCGCGGTGGTGATCAGGTCGATGTCATATTCGCGCTCAATCCGGTCGCGGATCACTTCGAGGTGCAGCAGGCCCAGAAAACCGCAGCGGAAGCCGAAGCCGAGGGCGGCGGAGGTTTCCATCTCAAAAGAGAAGCTGGCGTCGTTAAGGGCGAGTTTCTCGATGCTGTCGCGCAGGTCTTCGAACTCGGCCGCGTCGACGGGGAAGAGGCCACAGAAGACCACGGGTTGCGCGGGTTTGAAGCCCGGCAGCGCTTTGTCGGTGCCTTTTTTCTCATGCGTGATGGTGTCACCCACGCGGGTGTCGCGGACCTGTTTGATCGAGGCGGTCAGGAAGCCGATCTCGCCGGGGCCGAGCACGTCGATCTCTGTCATCGCGGGGCGGAAGACGCCGATGCGGTCGACGTGGTGGACGGAGCCGTTTTGCATCATGCGGACGCGGTCGCCCTTTTTCAGCTGCCCGTCCATGATGCGGACAAGGACGATGACGCCGAGGTAGCTGTCGTACCACGAATCCACCAGCATGGCCTTGAGCGGCGCGTCGAGCGAGCCTTTGGGCGCGGGGAGACGGGTGACGATGGCTTCGAGTGTTTCTTTGATGCCGATGCCGGTTTTGGCGGAGACGCGGATCGCCTCGGAGGCGTCGATGCCGATGACGTCTTCGATCTGCTCGGCCACGCGGTCGCAATCGGCGGCAGGCAGGTCGATCTTGTTGAGGACGGGGACAATCTCGTGATCAGCGTCGATGGCGTGATAGACGTTGGCCAACGTCTGGGCCTCAACGCCCTGGGTGCTGTCGACGACAAGCAACGAGCCTTCGACCGCCCGCATGGAGCGGGAGACTTCGTAGGCGAAATCGACGTGGCCGGGGGTGTCGATCAGGTTGAGGACATAGTCCTGCCCGTCGTCAGCGGTGTAGTTGATCCGGACGGTCTGGGCCTTGATCGTGATACCGCGCTCGCGCTCGATATCCATGCTGTCAAGCATCTGTTCTTTCATATCCCGGTCGGCCACCGTTTTGGTGGATTGGATCAGCCGGTCGGCGAGCGTGGATTTCCCGTGGTCGATATGCGCGACGATGGAGAAATTGCGGATGTTTTCAAGCGGTGTCATGCAGGGGGATATGGCGCAGAGCCGCGCCTGCGTCAATTGGCCTTGAGCGTGTCAGACGCCCCTACCCGCCCCACATGGCGCTTTATCGCAACGTCCTGCGCGTTCGACCCCAAAGGAGAATTGCGCGACGGCCCCTTTTGCGGCATAAAGGCAGGCAGAGCAGACCGGGCCGACAAGGGGAAAACCCCATGGTCCAAAACAATAGGGCAAATCAATGCGGACAGTTGTAAGTTTGATGGCGCTCGTCGTCTTGGCGGGCTGTGGCGGGTCGCGGTATTCCAGCGATGCGGCCGTGGGGCGTTTTTCGCCCTCTCCGGTGCTTTTCGCGACCGGACCAATCCAAAAGGCATGTTTGGCCGATGGGCGGCGGGAATCGAGCCATACGCGCTGTGGCTGCGTGCAGGCTGTGGCGGATCAGACCTTGTCCCGCTCAGATCAGCGCCAAGGGGCCAAAATCTTCCGCGATCCGCATCAGTTGCAGGAAATGCGCCAATCCGACAACAAAAGCCACAACGCTTTCTGGAGCACGTGGAAGGCCTTCGGCCAAAGCGCCGCGGCGGCCTGCTCCAACACCTAATCGCTTAGTTTTCTTCTAACGGCGCGCCAAAACGGTCAATCAGCCGCCCGACGATCTGATCGCGGGCGGCGCGGAACTGCGTGAGCTTCGCCTCCCGCCCCTCGCCCAGCCCCGTGGGATCTAGGATCGGCCAATATTCCACGTCGAGATGATAAAACCGCGTCAGCTCCAGCGCCCGGCGTTGGCTGGCGGGGCTAAGCGCGATTACCAGATCGAATGACCCCAGATCGTCGCCCCATTCCTCCATCTCGTCAAAGCTGCGGCTGCGGTGGCGGGCCAGTTCCACGTCCAATTCGGCGCAGACGGCGATGGAAAAGCCGTCAATCTCCATGTCATTCTTGACACCCACGGATTGCACATAGGTGCCGGTGCCGTAGAATTTCTTCATCAACCCCTCGGCCATGGGCGAGCGGACGGCGTTATGGTCGCAGCAAAAGAGAACGGATTGAGGCAGCTGCTGCGTCATTTATCCGCCGAAATGCAAAACGCAGATCAGGGTAAAAAGCCGCCGTGCGGTGTCGGTGTCGATCTCGGCTTTGCCAGAGAGGCGTTCTTGCAGCACGCGGGAGCCTTCGTTGTGGATGCCGCGCCGGGCCATGTCGATCGTCTCGATCTGGCTGGGGGGCAGTTTCTTGACCGCCTCAAAATAGCTTTCGCAGATTTGGAAGTAATCCTTCACCACCTGCCGAAACGGCCCGAGGGACAGGTGAAATTCCGCCGCTTTTTCAGCGGCTTCAGTCTCCACATCAAATACCAGCCGCTTGTCGCGGATCGACAGGGACAAGTGGTAAGGGCCCGATGGCACCGGGCCTTTTTCGCGCTCTGGCAGAACAAAGCTGTTCTCTTCCAGCAGGTCGAACATCGCCACCTTACGCTCTTGATCGATTTCGGGCGTGGGGGGCGGCATGTTCGCGTCATCAAGCGCGATATGGGTGATGCGGGTCATCGACGCATCCTTTTTGCTGGCGATACGTCGTCTTGGATAGCGCAGCCCCGAGGGCGGGGCAATGCGAGATGGGAAAGGCAGTACATATGCACGCCCACGACCCTAGTCGTTCAACTTGCGCAGGCGCGCGGTCACCGACAACCCATGCGCTTCAAGGCTCTCCGATTGGGCCAGCCGCTCTGCCGCGGGGCCGATGGCCCTGAGCGCCGCAGGGGTCATTTGCGCGAGCGTGGTCCGCTTCATGAAATCGAGCACCGACAGGCCCGATGAGAACCGCGCCGAGCGCGCCGTCGGCAGCACGTGGTTCGGCCCGCCGACGTAGTCGCCAATCGCTTCAGGCGTCCACTGGCCAAGGAAAATCGCCCCCGCATGGGTGATCTTTTCTGACAGCGCTTTCGGGTCGGCGACGCACAACTCAAGGTGTTCTGGTGCGATGCGGTTGCTGAGCGCGGCAGCGACGTCCAGATCGGCCACGGTGATGATCGCCCCATTGTCGCGCCAGCTGGCCCCCGCAATCGCACGGCGTTCAAGGGTCAGCAGGCGCTTCTCCACCGCTTCCTCCACCGCGCGGGCGAAGGCGGGATCGGTGGTGATCAGAATGCTTTGTGCGCTTTCGTCGTGTTCGGCTTGGCTGAGCAAATCAAGCGCGATGAAATCCGGGTCGTTGTCGCCATCCGCAATCACAAGGATCTCCGACGGCCCTGCGATCATGTCGATGCCCACCTTGCCAAAAACACGCCGTTTGGCGGCGGCGACGAAGGCGTTGCCCGGCCCGGTGATCTTGTCCACCGGCGGAATCGTTTCGGTGCCATAGGCCAGCGCGGCCACAGCCTGCGCGCCACCAATGCGGTAAATCTCATCCACCCCAGCAATGCGGGCCGCCAGCAGCACCAGCGGGTTCAACACGCCATCGGGCGTCGGCACGACCATGGCCAGACGCTCCACCCCCGCCACCTTGGCCGGGACCGCATTCATCAAGACCGACGAAGGGTAGCTCGCCAATCCGCCCGGTACATAAAGCCCCGCCGCCGAGACAGGCGTCCAGCGCCAGCCCAAGGTCGCGCCATCTGGATCGGTCCACTCGGCGTCCTCGGGCAATTGCCGCGCGTGGTAGGCGCGAATGCGGTCGGCGGCGAGCTCTAGGGCTTTGCGATCTTCGGGGGAGACTTCGGCGACGGCTGCGTCGACCTCTGCCGCGCTGATGCGTAACGTGTCTGGCGTCAGGGTCACGCGGTCGAATTTCTGCGACAGGTCGATCACAGCGGCGTCGCCCCGTGCGCGGACATCGGCGATGATATCGGCCACCACGGCGTCGACATCGGGGCTGTCTTCGCGTTTGGCGTTCAGAAGTTTATCGAACGCAGCTTCGAAATCGGCAGCGGAGGCATCGAGCGTGACAGGCATGGGTTCAGGCTTTCGAAAAAGGGGGCAACCGCAACGGGCTGCCCAAAGGTATCAAGGCGCGGATGGTCGGCGCAGGCTGGGCTCAGCACGCAGGCCCGAGGTTTTGGCGGCGGCACTGGGGGCGGACCGCTGCGCGAGGCGCATGGCGCGGGTGTCTTGAGCGTTGTCGAAAACGGCCCGCGCAACATGGGCCGCAAGAATGGCAAAGAGCCCGCCTGCAATCGCTGCCGCAGGCGCCAACAAGCCCGGCAATGTGACGGTGCCCAAGAGGTGCCGCACCGCCAACGCCACCCCAAGCAACAAAAGCGCCCAGCCGGTCGCTTCGGTCATCAGGGCCGCCACGCGACCACGGGTAAATCTATTCTGTTTAAGTTCAGGCATCTCGCGATCCTTGGCACCGTGACGCGATGTCACTCGGGGTGAACGGGCCGTTTCTTGGACGGGGCAACATAGGGGCGCGTTACGTCCTTGAGGGTCACTTCTAACGCTTCGACCTCCAGCCGGATCGCGCCGTCGCCGGCAAGGGTAAGCGTGACTTGGCCCGAAGGCGCATCGCTCTCCTCGAAGGTGATGTCGAGCAGCGACAGGATCGTGTCGGCGTCACCTTTGGGCACGCCTTGGCTGGCCACACGCTGCACATTATTGAACATCAGTATCGATTGCACACGTTCGGGCGCGTGCCGTGCAGCGCCCGTATCCTCATGCCGCAACCGGTTCAGCAGCAGCGCAAAACGCGCGCCGGTGCGGTGCCAGCGCATTTCCGAGGCAGGAAAGACCGCGTCTTGGGTCAGCGACGCGATCACCGTCAGATCCTCGACATCGAATGCGCCGAGGTTCAACGGCGCTTCGCGGCCATCTTCGAAACGTGCATCTTCGGTCATTTGCTGCTGATCCTTTCGATATCCGCACCCACACCGCGCAACTTGGACACCACATGCTCATAGCCGCGATCAAGGTGGTAGACGCGGCTTACCGTTGTCTCTCCGGTTGCCGCCAGCCCTGCAAGAATGAGCGAAATCGAAGCCCGCAGATCGGTCGCCATGACCGGCGCACCTTTGAGCTTTTCAACTCCAGTGACCTTGGCCGTGCCGCCATGCACGTCAATCCGTGCGCCCATGCGGATCAGCTCTGGCGCGTGCATAAAGCGGTTTTCGAAGATCTTCTCTTCCAGCACCGAGGTGCCTTCCGCCGTGCAAAGCAGCGCCATCATCTGCGCCTGCAGGTCGGTCGGGAAGCCGGGGAATGGTTCGGTGGTCACGTCGACCGCCGAGATGCGCCCGTTGCGGCGCGCTACTTTCAGGCCCGCTTCAGTCTCGGTCACTTCAATGCCCGCCGCGTCGAGCTTTTCGCAGAACGCCTGCAACAGGTCGATCCGCCCGCCCAGCAGTTCGACTTCGCCGCCGCAGAAGGCGGGCGCCAGCATATAGGTGCCAAGCTCGATTCGGTCGGTCACTACCTTGTGGGTCGCGCCATGCAGGCTATCGACGCCCTGAATTGTGATGCTCGACGTGCCATCGCCCTCAATCTGTGCCCCCATGGCGCGCAGGCAGTCCGCCAGATCGACGATCTCGGGCTCGCGTGCGGCATTGTTGATGACGGTTGTGCCCTTGGCAAGCGTCGCGGCCATCAGGATGTTCTCGGTCGCACCAACCGAGGCGAAGGGGAAGTCGATCACCGCCCCCTTGAGCTTGCCGCCGTCGGCTTTGGCGTAAAGATACCCGTCACGCAGATCAATCTCGGCGCCCATTTTGGCCAGACCGTCAGTGTGAATATCCATTGGCCGCGCGCCAATTGCACAGCCACCGGGCAGCGAAACTTCGGCATGGCCTTCGCGCGCCAGCAGCGGCCCAAGCACAAGGTTCGACGCGCGCATCTTGCGCACAATGTCATATTCCGCACGGGTGTTGATCGGCCCATGGCTGGCCATCGTGATGACTTTGCCGTCTTGCATGGAGGCCACTTCGGCACCCAGAGAGCGCAGCAGTTCGGTCATGGTGCGAATGTCGCTCAGACGTGGCGCATTGGTCAGCGTCAGCGGCTCCTCGCTCAGCAATGTAGCCGGCATCAGCGCCAGACAGGCGTTCTTGGCCCCCGCAATGGGAATTTGCCCGTTCAGCTCGCCGCCGCCTCTGACCAGAATCGAATCCATCGTTCAGCTGTCCTTTTCCGACCCTTCGGGGTCATTGCCTGTATCCTGCGCCACATCCTCGGCCCGCGCACGCGCCTGAGCCTTGCGCCGGCCCATATTGGCCTTAAGCGCAGCCTTCAACCGCGCCTCACGAGCGCTCGGCGTTTTTACGGTCTTTTCTGGGGCGTTTTGCTTTGCCATGCCGCCTATCTAGC
The DNA here is from genome assembly GCF_022788655.1 of Sulfitobacter indolifex. NCBI lineage: Bacteria > Pseudomonadati > Pseudomonadota > Alphaproteobacteria > Rhodobacterales > Roseobacteraceae > Sulfitobacter > Sulfitobacter indolifex. The sequence continues at coordinate 2,663,248 of NZ_CP084951.1, forward strand.
GCAGGGTGCACGAAGCGTCCAGATCAGGGGTTGCGCCCCTTTTCGATTGCGGCTAATCACCCGCCCACGGCGCTGCTGTAGCTCAGAGGTAGAGCACTCCCTTGGTAAGGGAGAGGTCGAGAGTTCAATTCTCTCCAGCAGCACCATGAACCCTCCCCTTCGTTAGATACGCAGCCCCTAGCACGGCTGACGGTCTCTCGACTTACGCCCGCCGCTGCGCGTCAGTCTGAGTGCGAGAGATCAATCCTCTATGGCAGCGCCATGAACCCTTCTCTTCGTCAGATACGCAGCCCCTAGCACCTCTGATGGTCTCTCGACTTACGCCCGCCGCTGCGCGTCAGTCTGAGTGCGAGAGTTCAATTCTCTCCAGCAGCACCATGAACCCTCCCCTTCGTCAGATACGCAGCCCCTCGCACCGCTGACGGGCTCTCGACTTACGCCCGCCGCTGCGCGTCAGTCTGAGTGCGAGAGGTCAATCCTCTCCAGCAGCACCATGAACCCTTCCCTTCGTCAGATACGCAGCCCCTCGCACGGTTGACGGTCTCTCGACTTACGCCCGCCGCTGCGCGTCAGTCTGAGTGCGAGAGGTCAATCCTCTCCAGCAGCGCCATGTACCTCTCAGGCAACCAGATACGCTGCATCACGCACGGGCCATAGACGCCTGCGCAGTAGCGCGGAGCCTACGAAAGTTTCATGCAGCGAGCGTCGGGAGCGGCACGTCACATAGTTTAGCAAAGGGACGTGCGGTGGGACCATAGGCAGTTTCAGCCGGGTCACCCTGCCCTGCCGTCTCCGCGTTGGCCAAAGCGGGCATCAGGCGGTCGAACGTGGCCCGCGCTTCGGGCGACAGCATCCGCAATGCGGTGCGACCGGGGTAGAAGCTCTCGCTCGGGATGCCTTCGGCAAAGATGATCTCATGCTGGGCAAAGAACAGATGCACATAGGTGACCTCGCGTTTGCCGTGGGCGATACGCACGCCGGGCATATCGCGGGCCAGATGGATCGCGCGCACGAGGTGGTCACTCCCGATCATCATTCCATGCTGGCGCGACACGAACATCGCGCGGTGGTTGCCCAAGGCACCCTTGGCAATTCGGATCGGGCGCAACTCTTCGTTGGCGGTGAGTTCGCCATCGTTGACATGACGTTGACCGATCCACAAAAGCGGCTGCGGCCCGTGGTCCAAGGTCTCAACCAGATCGCCGGGTTTGAGCGTCTCGATCGCCACTGGACCCTGCGGGGTCATCACCTCGGTACCGGCAGCGAAACAGACAATTCCGGTGTTGTCATAGGTGTAGCTGTCACCCGTAGCATTCTTCACAGTGAGTGAGCTGTCCTGAAACCGCGTGTTGTCGGTGTAATCGACAGCATTGCCCTCATCGTCGTGGGTGTTGGACTGGTTCAGTATGCCGTCGTCGGCTTGGTCAGCGCGCAGTTCATCAAGGCTGTCGTAATAGGCCCCCAGATCGAGAACATCGTTGTTGCTGGAATCACCATCGCCGGTGCGTCCGGTATTTCCGAAACCAAAATCGCTGACAGTATCATGGCCCTCGCTGACGCGGAAAAGGTCATTGCCGTCCCCGCCGATCAGTTGATCGTTGCCCGCGCCACCATCCAACGTGTCGTTTCCGGCCCCGCCTACAAGGGTGTCGTGGCCACCGCCCGCACCCCTGCCATCGCCCGAAAGGTAATCGTCGCCGTAGCCCCCATCGACATAATCATTTCCCTCGCCGCCACTGATGCGATCCGAGCCTGCGTCGCCAAAGAGCTTGTCGTTGCCAGCGCCGCCTGAGATCACATCCGCTCCAGCGCCGCCATGGACGATATCGTCCCCCCCGCCGCCCTCAAGCTGGTCGTCACCTGCACCGCCGTAGAGCAGGTCATTGCCCGCCCCGCCGTCAAGCAAGTCATTCTCAGCCCCGCCGTCAATCGTATCATTCCCGATGCCGCCGTAGACCGTGTCGTCCCCCGCGCCGCCCTCTAGAGAATCGTCGCCCGCGTCACCGTAGATCAGGTCATTGCCCGTCCCACCGTCGATGACATCCGCACCGTCACCGCCATAAAGCGTGTCGCCGTCTGCACCGCCTTGCAGTGTGTCATCCCCCGCACCGCCGTAGATCAGGTCTGCCCCGTCGCCGCCGCTGATGCTGTCGTGACCTTCCTCACCATCAAGCAAGTCATTCCCGGCCCCGCCGTCAATCGTATCGTCCCCGAGGCCGCCATAGATCGTGTCGTTCCCCTCACCGCCCGCAAGCTGGTCGTTGCCACCCTCACCCAGAAGATAGTCATCACCAGAGCCGCCAAGCACAGTATCGTCCCCGTCGCCGGCACTGACGCCTAAGTCTCCGCTGTTGGCAGAGCCGTCGAGCTGGTCAGACTGCCCGGACAAAAAGAAGGCTTCGATGTCGGTGAAGGTGATTTGATCGCGGCCCGCGCTTGCGGTGCCTTGTTCGAACCCTGTGAAGGTGACTTCGACGCTTTGGCCGTGGCCGCGAAAATCGATGTAGTCGTGGTCGCCATCACCGCTGCCGCCATCGACCGTATCGCTGCCAAAACCGTCACTGGCCACGAAACTGTCCCTGCCTGTGCCGCCATGGAGCGTGTCACTGCCTGCGCCCATATAGAAGATATCATCGCCCGCGCCGCCGTCAGCATAGTCGTCGCCCGCGCCGTCCCAAAGGTGGTCGTCGCCGCTGCCGCCGTCGAGAACATCGTTACCCGCCCCGCCGTTGAGCACGTCGTTGCATGCGCCGCCTTCAAGCGTGTCTGCCCCATCGCCCCCGACCAAGGTGTCACTGCCCCCGCCCCCTTGAAGTGAGTCGTCACCTGCCCCACCTCGAATGTAATCACGGCCTTCCTCGCCAAAGACGGTATCATTGCCCGCGCCCGCATCAATCTTGTCTGTACCGTCGCCGCCATAGACCACGTCGTCATTGCCCTCAGCGCCGCCACCACGCCCGTCATCGATGCTGTCGCCATCGGCGTCGGTGTAGTGCGCATCCATGCTGTCATTGCCCGAGGTGCCATCAACAACACCGGGCCGCGTGTCGGTTTCGGCATAGCGAACCGAAGAGCTTTCCCCATCGGCGCTGTCCATCGCGTCGCCGTTGCGAGAGGATGTGGCTGAAAAGCTTTCGCCAGCCTTGGGTTGCTCCTCAGCCGGGTAGACAAAACCTACATTCTGCCCATCGATGCGCAGGACGTAGACCTCTTTACCGGATGCATCAATCAGGGAGAATTCATTCTCAAGAACCGCCCCAGCCGGATAGGTGACCCCATTGATCGTCGCTGGCTGTGCAAGGGTCTGTGCGCCGCCCTCTTCGACATAGCCGTCTTCGAAATGGCTGTCATCGTCGTTGATGACGATATTTGTGCCGTCACCGCCTTCAAATTTGAAATCCTGGTTCACCCAGCTGGGCTTTGACGCATCATAGTGCCGCGCCGCGCTGTCATTGGCCTGCACATCGCCGGTCAGATTGGCTTCTGACAAATCCGATGGGGTCTTAAACATAGACCAATCATAGACGGTAAACTGATAACCCACTGCGCGCGCCCTATAGATGCCGAGGCCTTAAGACCTTCGTTTTCGTAAGAGCCCGATGTCGCCTGGAAATATGGCGAAGATGAGACAGGAATTAGGAGGGCGTGAGCAGCGTTGCAAATATGTGACCGCAAAACACCCCCGCCCGAGGTAACGGACAAGGGTGCTTAACTTTTCGTAATCGGGCGTTTTAGGACGCCTCAAACACACCGCAGGCAATGCGTGAGCCGGCATCACCAGCGGGTTGCGACGTGTAATCGTCTGCGCCGTCGTGGATGACAAAAGCAGCGCCGTCATCGTCTTTGATCATGCCGTCGATGTCGAGCAGATCAAGGAACACTTCGGCCTGAAGCACGCCGTCATCACCAACAACCATGTTGGGCATGTCACCCGGATGCGGCCCGCCTTCGACAAGCACGCCATGTTGATGGTCGCCCGCGATATGACCACCAGCCGAGGTGAAATCATCTGCAGAGCAGTCGCCGGTTTCATGGAGGTGCACGCCATGCGTCCCTGTTGGCACGCCTGTTACATCAATCTTGACCAGCATCCGGCCTGAGGCCGTCGTGTTCAATGTAACGCTCCCAGTGATATCATCGGATTTGCCAGCCACCTGAGCGGTCGCCGCCGTTTGCATGTGGCCTTCGGCCTGCGCCGCTACGGCGCCAGTTGTGACCAATGCGGCCCCGAGTAGGATATTGCACAGATACATGGCGTTCCTCCGTTGGGTTCTATGTCAGATGAAACCACAACCCCTCCGGCCCAGGTCGGGTTCCTCTTGATGCGACCCAAAGCTTGGCCCTATAAGCGGCCGAGTGCTCCCTTAGCTCAGCTGGATAGAGCAGCCGACTTCTAATCGGCAGGTCGAGGGTTCGAATCCTTCAGGGAGCGCCATTTTCGCAAGGCCGAACAACAGGCCGTCAGCAAAATTTGCGAGGCCACCAGATAGACCGGTTCCGATTTGGCCGAAAGGCAGCTTTGGCGTCGAGCCTATCACGCAGGACACCGCCGCTTTGGTCAACTAAGCCGCGACACGCGCCTTCTCCACCTCTACGATGAAGGCACAATTTGGCAAATCCACGGTGAATTTTGTCCCGGACCCGATAGTGCTTTCTACATGAATGTCCCCATCATGCGCCGCGGCAAGCTTTTTGCTGATCGCGAGACCCAGACCGGTGCCACCGTCCGCACTTTTTGTTGCAGATTCGGCTTGGATGAAGGCTTGAAAAATTCGCTCCAGGTCTTCTTTCGGCATACCGCATCCGTTGTCTTCAATCTCAAGGCGGCACGTCTCTCCGATCATTTTGGCACGCATGCGGATGTTAGAGGCCGAGGAGAATTTCAGCGCGTTGCCAAGGAGGTTGATCAGGATCTGCTTGCAGCGCCCACGGTCAGCCAACACGTTGAACGCATCAAACTCAATCTCTATTAGCGACTGCTTTTCTTTCGCCAAGCCCTGAAACTGCTCTTCTAACTCGGCCAGCAAATCACCGGCTTGGAACGAGGTTTTGTTAAGTTTGATCGAGTTCAACTCGATGCTGGTGTAGTCGAGAATTTCATTGATGATCGTCAGCAGGTGATCGCCTGCCGATTTGATGCGGCCCCCGTAACGCTCGGTCTGGTCGCCCAGGTCATCAAAGTGGACCTTAGAGATCGGCTCGTTTGGTTTCAGCTTGGCAATCGTATGACCTTTGAGGTTCGTAAGAAAGCTGGCGTAGCCGTTGATAATGGTCAGCGGCGTGCGAAGCTCATGGCTCAGAACGCTCATAAATTCTGACTTGGCGCGGCTGGCATTGCGCGCCTCATCGCGTGCCTCACGCAGCTCGACGATGTTTTCCATCCGTGTGCGATTTTCGATGAAATAAGTGAACAGCCCGCCCAGCACGATCATCGCCGCAGTTCCTGCGATCACCAGCGCCAGCAACTTGAACTCATCAGGGTTGCTGTAGCCCCCCATCAAAGTCGTCGGTGTCACCTGAAACGCGACCATGCCGGTGAAATGAAGACCAACAATCGCCAGTGCGAAGGCCAGTGTCATCTTGAGCGTGGAATACCGATGGTTCTGCGCGCCAAAGAACAGGGCGACAGTGGAAAAGACCATCGCGAGCAAGACAGACGCGATAAGGTAATTTTTATCCCAATGGATAATGCCTTCGACACGATAGGCGACCATCCCGGTGTAATGCATGGCCGAGATCGACAGCCCCAAGATCACCCCTCCGAGGACGGTCGTGACCCACAGGCGGAACATTCCTGCAATCAAAATGCCGATGGTGCACCCAAGAATTGCAATCACGAGCGATGTGAAGGTGAGGCCCAGATCAAAGCTTACCGGGGCATCGGGTTGGTACGCGAGAATGGCGATGAAATGCGTACACCAAATCGCAATGCCCGAGGTGACGGCAGTCATTAAATACCACAACAATGCCTGACGCGGCGTTTGCTTGAGCGCGTGCCGGTAAAGATTTGTAATCACCCAACTGCCGAATGTGCACAAAAGCGCTGCAAGCAAGACCAAAGTCGTATCGTGGTCGGAGTGCATAGAATGAGCAACTGAAAGCATTTTTAACCTCAAGATAATCAAACTACCTTGCGCAAGGAATGCGGCGAAACCTTGTTCGAGTGCGTTCTTTTTAACGTTAATTCGACACTGCGCAGTCAAATGCACCAGCCCTAGTGCGAGCGACAAAAAGCAGCGTGATTTCCCGCCATGCCACGCCCGGCGGCTTCATTGCCGTGGCCATACGCAGCCCCGAACAAATTGTCACAAGATGCTGGACCCGACGGGCATAGAGGGCCAAATGCCAGCCCAATCGCCGCCCCCTGCCCTTAAACACCTGTGCAAAATAGCCCCCTTCACATCCAAGGGTTGCGCTTACCTGCCTCAATGCGCCACTACCCGGTCTAATTTGCGCCGCATTTTAATGCTTATCTGCGCACATTGTATTTGGCTCATAGGTAAATCTGCCATGCTAACCTGTCTTCAAGGACTGATGCTGGACCCGGTCTATTGGGCCGTGCTTGCCGTCAGTACGATCGCCGCAGCGGTCGCGCTGTGGACGCTCAGATTTCAGCAGTTTCAAGGCAAGGTTTACTATGCACTGACATTCGTCGGAATGATCTGGACCCTGATAATGGTCGGGTCCGAAGCTGCAACAGTCGCCTTTGACTGCCAGATGCAACAGGCGCAACTGGCTTGGTTGGGTCATGGTCTGGTGCCCGTCGCATGGGCATTCTTTATTTTCGACTATGTCGGCCCCCCAAACAAAGCGCACCGGCGGATCAGCCTTTTGGCGCTTGTAGCTGTACCGCTGGGGGCATTTGCCTTGGCCGCGACTAACGGCTCGCACCAACTGATCTATACTACGGAAACGGCGATCTTGCCGGGCTCAGACCGGATCACGTTTGTGCACGGGGCGGGGTATTTCCTTGTGCTTGCCGTCCTTTATACATTCGTGATGGCAACGCTCACTTGGCTTGCCCGCGCGTTTTTCCGGGCTAGGCGGTCCGCTTGGCCGTTGTTGACGATGCTGGTTGTCATTACGTTGACCCCGCTGGGGGCGAATGCAGCCTATGCGTTCTTTGGATTTACGGTCTTGGGGCTCGATCCGACGGCCTTCATGTTCACCTTGGGTATTCTCGCCTTTTCTTGGTTGCTGGTGACGAACAAGACGATGGACATGCCCTCGGTCGGGCAATCGACCCTATTTCACACAATGAGCGAGCCGCTGGTCCTGCTTGACGCGCGGCGCCGCGTAGTCCGTTCAAACGCGGCGGCAAAGCGCAGCGGCATTCTCTCTGATCCGAACTGGGGCACTGATCTAATTGCCGGGATCGAAGCACAGACTGCCAAGGGCACCACTTCGCATATCACCTACAATGAGCGTCTGTACGAGCCGCGCGTTCACCCCATCGAAAACCCGCTTGCCCCCGCTGGCCCCGCCATCGGCTGGAGCGTTACCTTTGTCGATGTGACCAAGCGGATCGCCACCACGACAGCCCTTGAGCAGGCGCTGAGAGAGGCCGATGAAGCCAACCGCGCCAAGGATGAATTTATCTCTGTTGTGAGCCATGAATTGCGCACGCCACTCACCTCATTAAAGGGGGGGTTAGCCTTGGCGCTGAGCGGCAAGCTCGGCGAGGTCAGAGGACCATTGCGGTCCTCGCTCGACATCGCCCACCGCAACGGCGTTCGCCTGTCACGGTTGGTCGATAATATACTTTTGGTGCAAAAGCTTGAGGTTCAGGCACTTTCGCTTGAGTGGCTGCCTGTTGATCTGCCGACCCTGCTGCGCGACAGCATTGAGGAAAACCGGATGTATGCCCATGAGCGTGGCGTGCGGCTCGATATTGGCAAAATCGATCAAGCTGCCGTCGTCTTGGGCGATGCCTTTGCCATCCGGCAAGTGGTCGACAATCTGATCTCCAACGCGGTCAAATTCTCCCATGTGGGCAACACCGTGGAGGGTACGCTGACGACCAACCAAGGCCGCGTGCGGATCTCTATCCGCGATCACGGGCGCGGTATTCCTGACGGAATGGAAGAACGGGTCTTTGGTCGCTTTGGGCAGCTTGATGACGACGGCCAGAAATCAACTCAAGGTTCCGGCCTTGGCCTGCATATCTCCCGCCAACTGGCGCGGCAGATGGGGGGAGATTTGTTTTACGAAAGCGAAGTCGAAATCGGCTCAACCTTCCATGTTGAGTTCGGCATTGGGGCGGAAGAAACCCCCACGCCCCAAGATGATAGCACGCTACAGATTACCACCTGACCGCCCTTACAGCTCGATCCGGATGTCGTGAATCCACAGCTTTGGCGGGCGTGAGAGGACAAAGACCACCACATCGGCCAGATCATCCGGTTCAGTGAAAATGTGGTTCGGCACGTCTTCTCCGGCCTTGGCAAACATGCCGGTATTGGTGCCCGACTGGTAAAGCCCGCCGACCCGCACGCCGGTGTTTTCCTCATCCGCCTTCAACACTTCGGTAAAGCCACGCACACCGTATTTCGTGGCCGTATAAACCGACTGCCCGGCCTGCGCCACGACACCGGATTTGGAAACGACATTGAGAATGATCGCCTCGTCATTGTCGCGCAGCGCAGGCAGCGTCGCCTGTGTCATCTGCATTAACCCGGTCAAATTGGTCTGCACGGTGGCCTGCAACATCTCGGGTGCAATGGTGTCGAGTGGCCCGGCCTTATGCCAGATGCCCGCGTTGTTAATAAGAATATCAAGCCCACCAAAACGTTCCACCACCTGCGCGGCGGTCTGATCAATCGCCAAGGGGTCTTGAAGGTCGCAGGTCAGCCCGATGGCCTCGGACGCGCCTGCGGCTTTGCAGGCTTCGGCCACCGCCTGAAGGCGCGTTCCATCCCGGCCCAGAATGGCCAGCCGTGCGCCAGTCTCTGCGAGCTTCAGACAGATGTGCCGCCCTATCCCGTCGCTGCCGCCGGTGACCAAGATACGTTTGTCGCGCAGTTCCATATCGCTCTCCTATGCTGGCAGCCGCTTAACGCGACGCGCCGCGTTTTGCAAAGACCCGTGTCAGATCGTGATAAGCTGCGCCCGGATTGCCTTGGCCACCGCATGGGTCTTGTTGGCCACGTCCAGCTTAGCGCAGGCGTTATATAGATGGTGGTTCACGGTGCTGTTGGACACAGTCATGATCTGCGCCGTCTCCCAAGCCGTTTTGCCCACGGCGGCCCATTTCAGCACTTCCTTTTCACGGCGGCTTAACCTTGGCCCCGGTTCTCCCCCGGCGATCCCAGCCACCAAATCGCTTTGAAGCAGGCAGCCCAGATAGATCGCATCGGCAATGATCCCGCGCTTGTATTTGCGCCATTCGTGAATGCGCAGATCAGAGTTCAGGGTCAGCACCGCCTTGCCATGCACATGATCCCGAATGGGGATCGACACGCCGTTTTGACGCACGCCAAACTCCATCGCCTCCCCAAAAAAGTCCCGTGTCACCCGGTCGACTTTGGGCAATTCGCTCCAGTCTACGGGCAAGGTGCCTTCAAGCGCACTGTCCACAACGGGATCAATCAGATGATAATTTTCCTCTTGGTAACGGGCCAACCAAGCGGGGTCATAGGTTGTATGGATGACGGGGTCACTGCCGCCGCAGGGGTCCTTGTGAAACCCAAGATAAGATAGATTGTTAAGCCCCATGTCCTGCGCCAGAACATTGAGGATCTCAGAAGTTTTGAGATCTGGCTGCTGCTCTTTCAAGTCGAGATAGCGGTCGGAAAGGGGGGTCACCATGGGGCGGCGCTCAAATACTCAAACGATATTAAATTGAGCATTCATCATAGGGCGACACAACCCGTGAGGGAATATGCGGTGGGCTGAATGGCTTCTCGGAATACGCGAAACAGGCTTAAGCGTTGCATAATTACCCCCATTACCTAAGGTAAAAGGGACGGATCACCCCAGCCAATGGAGGGGTGTTAGGCGCGAAGCAGTATATGACGGCCCCCGCCTGAAAACCGTGGCACCCCTTACAAAAACTCAGTTGTCCAAAACACCGGACAGGGGCGCGATTTCCATGGCGAGGACCGCGGCAGGGCCAAATGGCAGGCCCTGCTGAAAGGTTGCGTCAGCCGTAGCACGCAACTCTTGTCTGGCTTTCATTCAGTGCAGCCGCAAACACGAATAACAAGATTCGCCCTCTCGATCCTTAAGCATTTGTTATGATTTGGTTAAATTTTCAGCATACTTTGGCTGATTTCCACGGCTGGCCTGTGTAAAGCTGGTAGAATTTACAGGGTTGGTGAATCATCGTGATGCGGGGCCGTATGATCCTATCACCCGCGTCTCTGTTACAAAAACTTCACTTGCCCAAATCTACCTAATTCCCTAATTCACGAATTATGGAAGCAACAATACCTAACCGCCTTGCCACCCTTGGCCATCCGCAGCGCCTCGCCCTGTTTCGGCTGCTGATGCGGCGCTACCCCGATCGCGTGCCCGCAACCGAACTGGCACTGGCGCTTGGTCTAAAACCCAACACGCTTTCGACCTATATCGGCGCGCTGATGCAGTCCGGCTTGGTCACTCAAGAACGGCAGGGCACGTCCCTGCGCTATGCGATTGATCTAGAGGTGGCCCGCGACACCATCGGCTATCTGCTGAACGATTGCTGCCGCGGCCGGCCGGAGATTTGTGTGCCCCTCACCTCCCCTGATGAAAACCTTCCCGTGCCTGATGACAAGTTCAATGTGCTGTTCATCTGCACCGGCAATTCAGCGCGGTCGATCTTTGCGGAAAGCATCCTGCGTAACCTCGCGGGGGACCGATTTAACGTCTATTCCGCAGGCACCCGGCCACAATCCGAATTGAACCCCTTCGCTGTGGAGGTGCTTAGGCAAAAGGGTCATGACGTGGCGCAGCTGCGGTCGAAACATATATCCGAGTTTCAGGCCGAAGATGCTCAAGCCTTCGACTTTGTCTTCACCGTCTGCAATCAGGCGGCGAACGAAGAATGCCCCACATGGCCCGGCCAGCCGATCACCGCGCATTGGGGCCTGCCCGACCCGGTGAAGGTCGACGGGTCCGACGCCGAAAAGAGCCTCGCGTTCCAGCAAGCCTATGGCACCCTGCGCAATCGCATGCTGGGCTTTACCAGCCTACCGCTTACCTCGCTCGACCGTATCTCGCTGCAAAAAGCGCTCGATGACGCTGGCCAAACCAACAAAGAAGGAACCCCCGCATGACCACCTACGCCATCAACGGCCTTGGCCGCATCGGCAAGCTCGCCCTGAAACCGCTGCTGGACCAAGGGGCGCAAATCGCATGGATCAACGACGCCGTCGGCGACCCAGAGATGCACGCGCATCTGCTGGAGTTCGACACGGTACATGGCCGCTGGCAGGCTGATTTCGCCCATGACGCTGACAGCGTGAGCATCAACGGCACCCGCCTGCCCTTCATCGGCACGCGCGACCTGAGCGCGCTGCCGCTCGACGGGGTGGATGTGGTGATCGACTGCACTGGGGTCTTCAAGACCGAGGCCATGCTCGCCCCCTATTTCGATGCTGGCGTGAAAAAGGTCGTGGTTTCGGCCCCGGTGAAAGACGGCGATGCGGCCAATATCGTCTATGGCGTCAATGATGACATCTATGATCCCGCGCGCCACCGGATCGTCACGGCGGCAAGCTGCACGACCAACTGCCTCGCCCCGGTGGTGAAGGTGATCCACGAAGCGCTGCGGATCAAGCACGGCTCCATCACTACGATCCACGATGTGACCAACACGCAAACCATCGTTGACCGCCCAGCCAAAGATCTGCGCCGCGCACGCTCGGCCCTGAACTCGCTGATCCCCACGACCACCGGCAGCGCCACAGCGATTACGCTGATCTACCCCGAACTCAAAGGCCGTTTGAACGGCCATGCGGTGCGGGTGCCGTTGCTCAACGCCTCATTGACCGATTGCGTGTTCGAGGTAGAGCGTGAAACGACGGTGAAAGAGGTAAACGCCCTGTTCAAAGCCGCAGCCGAAGGGGAGTTGAAGGACATCCTTGGCTATGAGGAGCGCCCGCTCGTCTCAGCTGATTATACCAACGACACGCGCTCAAGCATCATCGACGCGCCCTCTACCGTGGTGGTGAATGGCACGCAGGTGAAAATCTACGCATGGTACGACAATGAAATGGGCTATGCGCACCGTTTGGTTGACGTAGCGCTGATGGTCGGGGCAAGTCTGTGAGCCAGAGCGCGACCCGCCCCGAGGGGCTTTCGGCCTATATCGCGGTCACGGCGGCCTATTGGGCCTTTATGCTGACCGACGGCGCGTTGCGCATGTTGGTGCTGCTGCACTTTCACCGGCTTGGCTTTTCGCCCGTGCAACTGGCCTATCTCTTTGTGCTTTATGAGATCGCGGGCGTTGTTACCAACCTTTGCGCGGGCTGGATCGCGGCGCGGTTCGGGCTGGCCTCGACGCTTTATGCGGGGCTGGGCTTGCAGATCGTGGCGCTGCTGGCGCTGGCGCAGCTTGATCCGTCTTGGGCGGTCGGTGCCTCGGTGGTGTTCGTCATGTTGGTGCAAGGGGCGAGCGGGGTGGCCAAGGATTTGGCCAAAATGTCTTCTAAATCCGCCGTCAAGCTGCTTGCCCCGGCTGAGGGTGGCGGGTTGTTCCGCTGGGTGGCGCTGCTGACCGGGTCCAAGAACATGGTTAAGGGTCTGGGCTTCCTGTTGGGGGCCGCGTTGCTGGCCACGCTCGGCTTTGTCTGGGCCGTGCTGGGCATGGCGGCAATCCTTGCGCTGATCCTGATCGCCGTACTGACCGCCATGCCGCCCGGTCTGCCCAAGGGCCGCAAGGGCGCGAAGTTCTCCGAAGTCTTCTCCAAATCCGCCAATGTGAACTGGCTGAGCGCGGCAAGGGTGTTTCTGTTTGGCGCGCGGGATGTTTGGTTCGTGGTGGGCATCCCCATCTACTTTTACGCGATCCTGTCGGACGGCACGGAAGAAAGCAACCGCGCGGCGTTCTTCATGATCGGCACCTTCATGGCGGTCTGGGTGATCCTTTATGGCTTGGTGCAGATCTATGCGCCGCGCTTGTTACGCGCCAAATCCCGACCTGCGGGTGAGTTGGTCTTAGCCGCGAAGGGCTGGGCGTGGGCATTGGTCGCCGTGCCTGCGGCGCTGACACTCGCCGCGCTGTTTAGCGACGGACCGCAGGACTGGCTGACCGCCACACTGGTCATCGGCCTGCTGGCCTTTGGCGCGGTCTTTGCGGTGAACTCTTCCCTGCACTCCTACCTCATCCTGTCCTTCACCAAGGCCGAGCGGGTGACGATGGATGTGGGGTTCTACTACATGGCCAATGCCGCCGGGCGGCTGTTGGGCACGTTGATGTCGGGGCTGAGCTATCAAATCGGTGGGCTGCCCCTGATGCTGGGGGCGGCGGCGATCATGGTGGCCCTGTCGGCGCTGTTGGTCGGATTCTTGAAACCCGACCAGAACTAATTGAGGGTCACCCTGCTTTGCTGGCGCGACCGTTGCTTTGATCGACCTGCGCATAGGCGTTCATCGCCGCAACTGCGCCCGCGTCCCAGATCAGCGTGAGCCAAGCAACAAAAGCATCACGGAAGGCTTCGGCCTGCGCCAGATCACCGTAAAGGCGGTCCTGCTCTAGCCACGCTTCGGGCCGTTCTCGCGCGGCCTGCGCCACGGATTGCAACTCATCCCATATCGGGTCATTCGCCACGATCTCGCTGCCGTTTTCGCGCGTGCCGGCACACATCCGCGCCCAGAGTGCTTCGACCAAGGCCAAGCCGGTGACTGAACGCCCCGCCGCCAGTTGATCCCGCAAGATCGGCAGAACAAACCCCGTGTGCCGTGCAGAACCATCAAATGCGACGCGGCGCGTCGTGTCGACGATGCGCGGGTTCGAGAACCGCTGCTCGATCAACTCAAGGTATGCCAGTGGCGTCATGCCGGGCACCGGGGCGACTGTCTGGGTGATCTCTTCGGCCTGCACGCGGTGGAACATCGCGCGGATCGCCGGATGCGCCATAGTGGCCGAAATCGTCTCGATCCCCAGCACCTCACCGACATTGGCCAAAACCTGATGGCCCGCGTTGAGGATGCGAATTTTCATCTTCTCATAGGCATGCACATCGTCCGAGAAGGTGGCCCCCACCTGATCCCAATTGGGGCGGCCTGCGCAGAAATCGTCTTCGATCACCCATTGGCGGAAGGCTTCATGCGTCACCGGAGCCGCGTCGTTCACGCCAAACTCCCGCGCCTGCGCAATCTCGGCAGGGCCGGTGGCCGGAGCGATGCAATCGACCATGGAGTTGGGGAAACTGGCGTTCGCTTCGATCCAATCGGCCAGCGCCGGGTCGGACAGCCGCGCGAGGAAAACGATCGCTTGGCGCAGGATATCACCATTGCCTTGCAGGTTGTCGCAGCTCAGCCCGGTGAACGGCCCCTGCCCGGCATCGCGCCGCAGACGGAGTGCGGCGACAATGGCCCCAAAGGCCGTGCGCGGGGTTTCAGGGTTCGCTGCGTCATGGACGATATCAGCGTGGCCCGCATCAAAGCCTTTGCTCACCGGATCAATGTAATAGCCGCTTTCGGTCACCGTCAGCCCGACGATGCGAATGGCCGGATCAGCCATGGCACGGATCAACGCGCCGTTACCCTCTTCGATGGGGAGGTAGTCGATCATGGAGCCCACGACCTCAGCCGAGGTTTGCGCCGGGTCGAGTTCAATCAGCGTTGTCAGGCAATCCTGCGCCAAAAGCTTCTCGCGCATCGCCGCATCATAGGGGCGCACGCCAGCGCCAAGGATCGCCCAATCATGTGCCTGCCCGTTCTGCATCAAACGGTGCAGATACCACGCCTGATGCGCACGGTGGAAATTGCCCACGCCGATATGCACGATGCCGGGCGTCAGGGCGCTGCGATCATAGGTGGGGCGTGCGATGTCGAGATCGCCGAGCGTCGCGTTTGAGAGGTCTACCAATTTATCCATGATCCACATCCTTGTAGGGCCGCGCACCGGGGAAAGGGTGCGGGGGTCGGCCTGTCGTTCCTGCCGCTTGCATTACTCGACCCGAAGGCCTTGCGAATCGAAACGGTGCAGCTTGTCCGCCTGCGGGGTGAGGAAAATCCGGTCGCCATGTTTCACCGGCAGCTCCCCATCCACGCGCACGGTCATCGCGTCACAGCCCGCGACACCGTGGATGTGCAAGAAGGTGTCAGAACCCAGATGCTCGGCCACGCCGATGGTGCCCTCCCACGCGCCCTCGGTCGTGGAGACGTCAAAATGCTCGGGCCGGATGCCGATGGTTGGCGCGCCGCGCGCTTCGGCTTCGGCACCTTTGATGAGGTTCATCTTGGGCGAGCCGATGAAACCCGCGACGAATTCATTGCGCGGCTTGTAGTAAAGCTCCAGCGGGGTGCCGACCTGTTCGATATAGCCTGCGCGCAGCACGACGATCTTATCGGCCATGGTCATCGCTTCGACCTGATCGTGGGTGACGTAGATCATCGTCGTGGCCAGCCGCTTGTGCAGCTCGCTGATTTCCAGACGCATCCCCACCCGCAGCGCGGCGTCGAGGTTCGACAGTGGCTCGTCGAACAGGAACGCCGACGGCTCCCGCACGATGGCACGGCCAATGGCCACACGCTGGCGCTGGCCGCCTGACAGTTGGCCCGGACGACGGTCAAGGTAGTCGGTCAAGTTCAGCGCTTTGGCAGCCGCTTCGATCCGACGGTTCTGTTCATCCGCAGGCAGCCCAGCCATCTTCATTGGAAAGGCGATGTTTTTGCGCACCGACATATGCGGGTAAAGCGCGTAGGATTGGAACACCATAGCCAGTCCGCGTTTCGCGGGCGGCACATGGGTCGCATCCGTGCCGTCGATGTCGATGTGGCCCGAGGTGATATCCTCCAACCCCGCGATCAGCCGCAGCAATGTGGATTTCCCGCAACCCGAGGGGCCGACGAAGACGGTGAATTCGCCGTCTTCGATGGTCAGGTCAAGGGGCGGAATGACCTGCACGTCGCCGAAGCTTTTGGAAACCTGATTGAGTTTGATTTGTCCCATGTGACTGTCCCTTACTTACTTGACTGCGCCGAATGTCAGGCCGCTGACAAGCTGCTTCTGGCTGAACCAGCCGAGGATGAGGATTGGCGCGATGGCCATGGTGGAGGCCGCGCTGAGTTTCGCGTAGAAAAGGCCTTCGGGGCTGGAATAGCTCGCGATAAAGGCGGTGAGCGGTGCGGCCTTGGCCGCGGTGAGGTTGAGCGTCCAGAAGGCTTCGTTCCATGCGAGGATGAAGTTCAGCAAGAGCGTGGAGGCAATGCCGGGGATCGCCATCGGCGTGAGGACATAGAGCACCTCTTCACGCAGGCCCGCCCCATCCATCCGTGCCGCTTCCAAGATTTCACCGGGGATTTCGCGGAAGTAGGTGTAGAGCATCCAGACGATGATCGGCAGGTTGATCAGCATCAAGATGATGACCAAAGCGATCTTGCTGTCGAGCACGCCAAACTGGATGCAGAGCAGGTAAATCGGGTAGAGCACGCCAACCGCTGGCAGCATCTTGGTCGAGAGCATCCAAAGCAGGATGTCCTTGGTCCGCTTGCCAGGCACAAAGGCCATCGACCATGCGGCAGGCACCGCGATCAAGATGCCAAGAACAGTCGAGCCCCCGGCGATGATGATCGAGTTCCACAAGAAGCGACCGTAGTTGGACCGCTCAAGAACCGCCTCGTAGTTGGCCAGCGTCCAATCAAAGCCGAGGAAGATTGGCGGATCGGCGATGGCCTGCGCCTCGGTCTTGAAGCTGGTGAGGATGGTCCAAAGGATGGGGAAGAAGATCAGGAAACCGATGCCCCATGCGATGGCCGTGTTGACGATCTTGCGTTGCTTTGTGACTGCGCGTGCCATGATGTCTCCTCCTCAGGCGTCCAGGTTCTTGCCGACGATGCGCATCAAGAAGATGGCAACGATATTGGCGAGAATGATTGCATAGACACCGCCTGCCGATCCGAGGCCGATGTTCTGGCTTTCCAGCACGCGCTGGAAGATGAGATAGGTCAGTGTTTTGGTCCCAAAGGCACCGCCTGTGGTCACGAAAATCTCCGCAAAGATCGACAAGAGGAAGATCGTCTGGATCAAGATCACCACGGTGATCGCGCGGCCCAGATGCGGCAGGGTGATATAGGCGAAACGTTTGCTCGCGGGGGCGCCGTCCATCTCAGCAGCGTCCAACTGCTCGCGGTCAAGCGACTGGATCGCGGTAAGCAGGATCAGCGTCGCAAAGGGCAGCCACTGCCATGACACGATGATAGTGATCGAGGTCAGCGAGGCTTGGCTCATCCATTGCACCGGGGTCGCCCCGAAGAATTCCCAAAGGTAGGCAAAAAGCCCGTAGTTCGGGTCCATGAACATGTTCTTCCACACCAGCGCCGAGACGGTGGGCATGACAAAGAAGGGCGCGATCACGAGGATGCGGACAAAGCCCTGCCCCCACATCGGCTGGTTCAGGAGAATGGCAAGCACAATGCCAAGGCAAACAGTAATCGCCAGCACACCGCCGACGATAATGAGGGTGGTCATCACCGAGGGCCAGAAGGCGCTCGAGGTGACGAAACGCACGTAGTTGTCGAACCCCACCCAGCCCAGATCACCGCCGCGCATCGGCAGGTATTTCTTGAACGAGAAATAGAGCGTCATGGTCAGCGGGATGAGCATCCATCCAAGGAGCAAGACCACCGCAGGGGCCATCATCAGGCGTGCCGCTGATCGGGAATGTTGGGTAGCCATCGGGCACATCTCCTCTGCAGGCGGCGGATGCCGCGTTTAGGTGAAGGGTATCATATCAGGTGGTGGGGCGGAAAAGGGCGGCGGTATCCGCCGCCCTTTGTGCCGATGAAGCGGCGGCTTAGCGGTAGCCGGCGGCTTCCATTGCGTCATTGGTCAGGGCTTGTGCCTTCTCAAGCGCCTCTTCGACGGTCTGTTGACCGGCATAGGCGGCAGAGAACTCTTGGCTCACGTCTGTCGCGATGCCCGCAAACTCAGGGATCGCCGCGAACTGAACACCGACATAAGGCGTCGGATCAACGGTGGAGTTCTCAGGATCAGCCGAAAGGATCGAGTCGAGCGTCATCTGTGCGAAGGGCACTTTCTGGTACTCGGGGTTCTCATAAAGCGACTTGCGCGCGCCGGGAGGGACGTTTGCCCAACCTTCGTTCTCGGCAACCAATTCGATATAGTCTTTCGAGGTGGCCCATTCGATGAACTCTTTCGCGGCATCTTCTTTCTGAGTGCCCGCCGGGATCGCCAGCGCCCATGCCCAGAGCCAGTTGGAACGTTTGCCAAGACCTGTGTCCGGTGCCAGCGCAAAACCAACCTTGTCGGCCACGGTGGAATCTTCACCGTTGGTCACGAAGGACGCTGCCACTGTGGCGTCGATCCACATGCCGCATTTGCCCTGCTGGAACATCGAGAGGTTCTCGTTGAAGCCGTTGGAGGCGTAGCCCGCCGGGCCGCTTTCATCCATCAAGTCTTTGTAAAAGTTAATCGTGTTGGCCCAAGCCTCGGTGTCGAACTGGGCGTTCCAGTCTTCGTCGAACCAGCGCGCACCGAAGGAGTTGGACATCGCCGTGATCAACGCGCCGCCCTCGCCCCAACCGGCCTTGCCGCGCAGGCAGATGCCGTTGATGTCGTTTTCACGGTCGGTCATGGCAGCCGCGGCTTCGCGGATGAATTCCCATGTCGGGTCTTTCGGCATTTCCATGCCGGCTTTCTCCATCAGGTCCGTGCGGTACATGATCATGGAGCTTTCGCCATAGAAAGGTGCGGCGTAAAGCGTGCCTTCGTGGCTCAGACCACCGGCCATGGCGGGCAGGATATCGTCTGCGTCATAGTCCTCGCTGAGGTCGTCCAGCGGCACCAGCCAGCCGTTCGCCCCCCAGATCGGCGTTTCATACATGCCGATGGTCATGATGTCGAAAGAGCCGCCCTTGGTCGAGATGTCGGTGGTGACGCGCTGGCGCAGCACGTTTTCTTCCAACGTGACCCACTCCACTTCGTGGCCGGTCTCTTCGGTGAATTTGTCGGTGTAGCCTTGCATGCGGATCATATCGCCGTTGTTCACGGTGGCGATGGTGATCGTTTCGGCAAAAGCGCCGCCGCCCATGATCAAGGACATGGCCGTCGCGGCTTGCAATGATTTATTCGAGAACATCGATAGTTCCTCCCTCTATAGATGATGAAGCAAGACTAGCGATCCACATAACGCGCAGTCAACTTAAATTTTACGCGCGTTAATTAATTTTGAGGCAACTTGCGAACTCAAGGGGTTACGCAGAGGCCCGCATCACCAGCTTGCCCTCAAATAACGTCTCTTCTCGTTCAGACAGTCGCGTTTCGCTTTCGATAATCCGGAACAAGGTGCTGGCCGCACGATTCGCGATGGCGCCATAATCCTGTGCGATGGTGGTCAGCGGCGGGCAGGTGTAGCGCGAGAACGGGTGGTCATCCTGCCCCGCGATCCGCATGGTGCAATCCTTGCCGTGGCCAACCCGCAGACCCAGCTCATACGCCGCCGATAGCATCCCGATGGCCAACCGGTCGTTCGAGCACAGCACTGTATCCGTCTCAAACGCCCCTGCTGAAATCAGCTTCCCGCCCTCGGTCGCGCCAATCTCTTCGAAATTCCATCCCTCGCCCGGCACTTGATGGATATGCGGTGCAAAACCGTGCCGCTCCATCGCCTCAAGATAAGCCTGACGGCGCTTATTGGCATTGGGGTTGCTGGGGGTTCTCATCTCGAAAAAGCAGGGCGGCTCTCCGCTGCGGCACAGATATTCGACGATCAATTCGACACTTTGAAAGTTATCAGTCCCGACGAAAGCCTCGCAAGCCCCTTCGACAGTCGCGTCAAATGTGACCACGGGCACGTCCTTACAGAAGCGCTCAATCGCCCCTCGGTCTGAGGCCTTGCCGAACGGCGCCAACAGCACGCCCGCAGGTTTCAGCGCCCGAAGCGAGTCCAGATTGGCCCGTTCCTGCGCCGGGTTGCCGTGCGAACTGAGCAAGATCGGGCTATACCCTGCAGCCAGACAGGCCAGCTCCACCTCGCGGCCAATCTCGGAAAAGAACGGGTCCGCGAGGTTGGGCACGACAACGCCGATGTTGCGGGTTTTGCGGCGGTTCTGGTTCACGGCATAGACGTTGGGGCGATAGTCATGCTGGCTCAGCGCCGTCTCGATCCGCTCTCGGGTAGAACGGCGCACGCTGTCGGGATCGTTAAAGTATTTCGACAGCGTGGGCCGGGAAATGCCACTTACTGCGGCAAATTCCTCCATATTGCGGATCTTCTGCTGGCCCATCTTAACCCTCCCTTGACGAAACGCTGCGCGCGTAAACTAAAGTCAATATAGGGATAAGTTTGCTTAGCCAGCAAGAGCGTTGATTGCGGCAGGCCTTTCACAGCTCAGGCATCACCTGTGAAAAACCGCCGCTTGCCCCTGCCCCCGACGGATTTAGCCAGACTTGCCAGACTGTGCCGCTGCCCGCGCAAGCGCTTCGATCCCGGCCCAATCCTGGGCGTCGATCAGGTTTTTCGGGGCCACCCAACTGCCCCCGGCGCAGAGCACATTTGGCAAGCTCAGGTAGCTTTCTACGTTCTCGGGACTGACCCCGCCGGTCGGGCAGAAAGTGATCTGCGGAAGCGGCGCGCCAATGGCCTTGACTGCTGGTGCCCCGCCAGAGGCTTCGGCGGGAAAGAACTTCAGCATGTCATAGCCGCGCTCCAGTAGCCGCATCGCCTCGCTCGCCGTGGCGGCTCCGGGCAGCAGTGGCAGGTCTTCTTCCTCACAGGCCGCGATCAGCGCGTCGGTGGCACCGGGTGAAACGCCAAAGGTCGCCCCTGCCCGTTTCGCCGCGCGCACATCTTCAGGAGTGATCAGCGTCCCCGCCCCCACATGCCCGCCCGCGACCTCAGCCATGGCCGCAATCGCGTCGAGGGCGGCAGGCGTGCGCAGGGTGACTTCCAACGCAGGCAGCCCCCCGGCAACCAGCGCCTCGGCCAATGCGCGGGCGTGGACCGCGTCTTCGATCACCAAAACGGGCACGATCGGGGCGAGCGCGCAGATTTCACGGGTGCGACGGCTGGCGTCTTTTGCAGTAAGGGTCATCGATCAACCTCCAAAAATGGTTGCGCCGGTGGTGGCGGAACCGACAGTGTTGCGGAACATTTCGAACAACTCGCGCCCCGTCCCTGCGTGATAGGCCGAAAGGTCCGCCGTGACGTTGGGACGGTCCTCGAACCCATCGGCCAGCACGTCGAGCGTGCCCGCCACCGCGTCAACGCGCAGCAGATCACCGTCCCGCACCCGCGCGATGGGGCCGCCGTCGACCGCCTCGGGGCAGACATGGATCGCCGCAGGCACCTTGCCCGACGCGCCCGACATGCGCCCATCAGTGACCAGCGCCACTTTCTGCCCGCGCCCTTGAAGGATCGACAGAAGCGGCGTCAGGCTGTGCAACTCAGGCATGCCATTGGCCTTTGGCCCCTGAAAGCGCACCACGACGATCACGTCGTCGGTAAGCTCGCCTGCCTTAAAAGCGGCCTTCACCTCGTTCTGATCGGCAAAGACCCGCGCCGGGGCTTCGATGATATGATGCTCGGGTGCGACGGCAGAGACTTTCATACAGGCCGTGCCCAATGACCCAGCCATGCGCCGCAGCCCGCCCGTCGACTGGAAGGGATCACTCGCAGGACGCAGGATCTTCTCGTTCAGGCTTTCGCCTGCGCCCGGCTCCCAGACCAGACCATCGGCCTTCAGCTTCGGCTCGGAGGTGTAGTGCTCCAACCCCTGCCCGGCGACGGTATGGGTGTCGGGGTGCAGGTGACCGGACTTCAGCAATTCGCCGATCATATAGCCCAAGCCGCCTGCCGCGTGAAAGTGGTTCACGTCTGCCAGACCGTTGGGATACACCCGTGCCAGCAGCGGCGTGATGTCGGAGATGTCCGAGAAATCCTCCCAATCAAGGATGATCCCCCCGGCCCGCGCCATGGCGATGAGGTGGATCAGCAGATTGGTCGACCCGCCCGTCGCATTGAGCCCGACGATCCCATTCACGAACGCTTTTTCATCAAGGATCGAAGCCACGGGCGTGTAGTCATTGCCCAAAGCGCTGAGCGCCAGTGCCCGTTTCGCCCCCTCTTGGGTCAGCGCATCACGCAGCATTCCGTTCGGCGGCACGAAACTCGCCCCCGGCAGGTGCAGCCCCATGAACTCCATTAGCATTTGATTGGTGTTGGCCGTGCCGTAGAACGTGCAGGTGCCCGGCCCGTGATAAGCGGCCATTTCGGCGGCCATCAGCGCGTCCCGTCCCACCTCGCCTGCGGCAAACTGCTGGCGCACCTTGGCTTTTTCGTCATTCGACAGCCCGCTCTCCATCGGCCCGGCGGGGAGGAAGACGGCAGGCAGATGCCCAAAGGCCTGAGCCGCGATCACCAGCCCCGGCACGATCTTGTCGCAGACCCCAAGGTAGACGGCAGCGTCAAAGGTGTTGTGGCTGAGTGCCACCGACGCCGCCAAGGCAATCACATCGCGTGAGAAAAGCGACAGCTCCATCCCCGCCTCGCCTTGGGTTACCCCGTCGCACATGGCCGGCACCCCGCCCGCCACCTGCGCCGTTCCGCCCGCGGCCCGCACGGCCTCACGGATCAGATCAGGGTAACGCTCGAATGGCTGATGCGCCGAGAGCATGTCGTTGTAGGTGGTCACGATCCCCAAATTGCCCGCACTGGTGGTCGCCAGACGGTCCTTGTCTTCGCCAGAGGCGGCATAGGCATGGGCCTGCCCGCTACAGGACAAATGCGCACGGGCCGGACCTTTGGCGCGGGCGGCTTCCATCCGGTCGAGGTAGGGGCGGCGGGTCGCCTCACTGCGGGCGATGATACGGTCGGTTACACGGTCAATCGTTGAATGCAGGGTCATTGGTCGTCCTTTCTTGTGATCTCGCGCCAGCGACGGCCGTCGCGGTGCATCAGCATCAGCGCTTCTTCGGGGCCGGAACTGGCAGGGTCATAGGGGTACGGAGGTTGCCGGGTCTCTTCCCAGCCGTGAATGATCGGATCGGCCCAAGCCCAAGCGGCCTCGACCTCGTCACCACGCATGAACAGCGTCTGATCGCCACGGATCACATCCATGATCAGCCGCTCATAGGCGTCTTGTGGCGTGGCCTCTTCGCCCAAGGCATCGGCAAAGGTCATATCCAGCGACACTTCGGCCAGACGCATGCCGCCGGGGCCGGGATCTTTGATCGTGTTGCGCAGGGTGATGCCTTCGTCCGGTTGCAGGCGGATGATCAGGGCATTGCCCTTATGCCCCTCCATCGCGGGGAAGATCATATGCGGCGGGTCGCGGAAGATGACCGCAATCTCAGAGCTACGCCCGCGCAACTTCTTGCCCGTGCGCAGGTAGAATGGCGTGCCCGCCCACCGCCAGTTGGCGATTTTCACCTTCATCGCGATGAAGCTTTCAGTGCGGCTGTCGGGGTCGCCGGCATGGTCGCGGTAGCCGCCCTCGCCATTCGCCGCACGGTACTGGCCGCGGGCGAGGTCTTTTTGCGCCACCGGCTCCAACGCCTCGATCACCTTCACCTTCTCATCGCGCACCGCATTCGGGTCAAAACGCGAAGGCGGCTCCATCGCGGTGAGGCACAAGAGCTGCATCAGGTGGTTTTGTACCATATCGCGCATCGCGCCCGAGCGGTCGTAATACTCGCCCCGCCCCTCAACACCGAGGCTCTCGGACACCGTGATCTGCACATGGTCGATATGGGTGGAATTCCACAGCGGTTCCCACAGCGCATTGGCAAAGCGCAACGCCATGAGGTTCTGCACCGTCTCTTTGCCAAGATAGTGGTCGATCCGGTAAATCTGGCTTTCGTCAAAATTCGCCCGCAGATCGGCGTTCAGCGCCTGCGCGGTCTCCAGATCATGACCAAAGGGCTTTTCGACAACGATACGGCTTGCGCGGGTAGCGATCCCATGATCGTGCAGCTTGCCGCCGATCGTGCCAAAAAGAGATGGCGAGACCGAGAGGTAAAAGGCCCGCACGACATCATCACGCATCAGGTCTTTCAGGTCCGCCCAGCCCGCATCGCCCGCAGCATCAACGCGAACGTATTGCACCATACCGAGGAACTGCTCCAGCAGCGTGGTTTCTTTGGCCAGTGCGGGGGCAAACTCCAGCAGGCTATCACGGATCATGCTGCGAAAAGCTTCGGCATCAAACTCAGAGCGGGCCGCGCCAACGATCCGAGCGGCATCGGGCATCTGACCCACGGTAAAACGATGGAAAAGACCGGGCAGAATCTTGCGCCGGGCAAGGTCACCCGTGGCGCCAAAGATAACGAGGTCGAAAGGATCGACGGGGATAACGCGTGAAACCATTGGTCAGCCTTCCGGTCTGAAAAGATGCGCTGAGGCACCGTTTTTTGGATTATCGAAAGCCATCGCCATTCTCCCAAACCCCTCCTCCGAGCGGGCACTGGTAGCGCTAACATATTTGAGCGAAAAAGATAGGTGCTTCATCAACATATCATATTTCCTCAACCCAAGGCGGGTTCGCACCGGCGCGCGAAACGGTCACAGCAGCGACCCGTGCACCATAGGCCAATGCCTCTGCCAGCACCTCAGGTGAGAGATTGGCCAGAGCGGATTTATGCAACTGCCCAAGCTCTGACATCTTCGCCAACACGCCTGCGTTGAACGTATCGCCTGCCCCCACCGTATCGACGATTTCCGTTTTTACGGCAGGGACTTGCACCTCTTCGCCATTTGCCAGATAGCCCGTTGCCCCCTCGCCCCCGCGGGTCAGGATGACCACCGATGGCCCCTTGGCCAACAACTCTGCCACCTTGTCGCGCAGCGACAGGGGCGCGGGGTTGATCCAATTCAGATCCTCATCCGACACCTTCACGATGTCCGACAAGGCCAGCATTCGGTCGAGCCTTTGGCGGTAGCGTTCGATATCTTTGATGAAACCGGGGCGAATGTTGGGGTCGATCATCACCGCGCGCCCTTCGGCGTTGCGCGCCAGCAGATCGGCATAGGCATCCGCCCCCGGCTCGCAGGCCAAGCTGATCCCGCCGAAATAAAGCGCCGAAACCTCGCCCGAGAGCGTGGGCATATCCCCCGGCGTGATCATGCGGCCTGCGGAGTTTTCGTCATAGAAATCATAGGTTGCATGGCCACCCACCAGCCGAACAAAAGCGAGGGTCGTCGGGCGGTCGGATAGGACAAGATGCGACACGTCGACATGGCTTGCCTTCAGTCCATCAACCAACTGCCGCCCAAACATGTCCGACGACAGACCCGAGAGCATCCCGACCTGTGACCCCAACCGCCCCAAAGCGATCGCCGTGTTGAAAACCGCCCCGCCCGCATGGGGCACAAACCCCTCTGGCCCTGTGGTGGTGGGGGTTGGGATCATATCGATCAGGGCTTCTCCGCTGCAAAGGATCATCTATTAGCCTTTCAAAAATGCGTCGCGGTCGACGAGGAAACGATCAGAAAGCGGCAGGCTCGCCGCACCAAGCGCGCGGGCGTCGCTGCCAACGGTGCCTTCGCGCAGCTCAGGAAGGGTCACGCCCGGGAGGGGCTGTGCTGCAAGGTGGCGACGGCAGCGCGCGACAATGTCCGCGCGCACCTTCACGGGGAGGGAGCCGTCGATCATCACTGTGTCGAAATCGATCAGGCAGGCGGTCATGCGGATCGCCTGTGCCAGCGCATCGGCTGCACTGTCGAGCCACCGTTCCAGTATGTGTTCCGACATGACCCAAGCTGCCGGGTCGCTCCAACTGGCGCGGCGGGTCTCTCCGGCCTGTTGCAACGCCGCCTCTAATGTCGCCAATGAGGCGACATCGACCAATTGACGCGGTGCGTCTCCGGCCAGCGGCATGGAGCCCAGCGCCCCCGCATTGCCGGTTTTGCCAGTGTAGAGCTTGCTATCCAGCACCAGGCCGCCGCCGACGAAATAGCCGATGTAGAAATATAGAAAATCGCGTGGTTTATCCTGCGTGCCAAAGACCAGCTCTGCCCCGCAGGCGGCGGAAGCGTCATTGCAGATGTAGATCGGCAGATCGACAACCTCGGCTAAGGCCGCCGCGATATCAAAATCACGCCATGCGCTCAGATCGCCGCTGGCCACCTCCCATTCCCACATACCAAAGGGCAGCGCGATGCCCAGACCCGCGACGCGCGCCTGTTGATCGGCGGTCAACGAGGCAAGCGAGTTTTGCAGGGCAAGGGTTGCGAACCCCATGACGGCGGCAGGGGTTGGATGCTGATAAACCTCGCGGCTGTGGTGCGTCACTTGCCCTTCGAAGTCGGTCAGGATCAGCTCCACACTGCGCCGCCCGATCTTTAACCCCAGAAAGAAAGCCCCCCCTGGATTGAGGCTAATCGGCACCGAAGGCTGCCCCACCCGGCCCCGCACCCGCGCGCCTTTTTTCAGAAGTCCATCCGCCTCAAGCGCCCGCATGATGACGGAAACGGTTTGCGCAGATAGGCCCGTCAGACGGGCGATCTCAGCCTTGGAGGTCGGGCCACTACGGCGGACAAACGACAGAACAAGCCGTTCGTTATGCGCCCGCATCCCGCTTTGGTTTGAGCCGCGTGCGGCTCGGTCGGCGAATGTTTGGATGTGCTGCAAACTGGCCTCCCCTCCGGTTTCTGCGCTGCTTCACCCGCACAAATCCCAAATGCGCTTAGCTGAGTCAATAATTAAATCATTCTTATTTAGTTATCGGAAGATTAACGCCGCGGGCGCTACATATGGGCGCTTAACGGCGATAGCAGACCTGACCGCTTCTCGGTGTACACTGGGGGGGGGCATAGCGAAGCCTTGAACGGCCTACTGACTAAGGGTACCCGTTTGGCACCTCTAAAGAGAAACAGGGCGTAAGAATGATGCAAGGCAACCGCTGGGGCGTGATCGCCATTCTTTTCGCCGCTGTGGTCTGGGGCACAACCGGCACCGCTGCTACCTTCGCACCCGATGTCAGCGCTGCCGCCATCGGGGCGGCGGCCATGGGGCTGGGCGGGATTGCACAGGCGCTTTGGGCCGGGCGGGGCATTTTGCAGCAACGCGCGCGGCTTTGGGATCAACGCCGCTTGCTGGTGATCGGCGCACTTGCTGTTGCGGTCTATCCTCTGGCCTTCTACGGCGCGATGCGGTTGGCGGGGGTGACGGTGGGCACGGTTATCACCATCGGTTCCGCACCGCTGCTGTCGGCTCTGATCGAATACGTGCTTGATGGTCGTCGCCTGACCCTACGGTGGTCCCTCGGTGCGGTCGTGGGGTTGATTGGCATGGGGCTGATCTGCCTCGCTGAAGGGGTCGCGCATGATAGAGGGGCGGACGCCACATCCGTCCCACTGGGCGTTCTTTTGGGTCTGATCGGGGGGTTTACCTACGCGCTGTATTCGTGGAGCGCGCGGAAGATGATGCTGCAAGGAACAAGATCCTCGGTGGCCATGGGGGCCACTTTTGGGCTGGGTGGGCTGATGCTCATGCCGGTTCTGCTTGTTTCAGGTAACGCGTTTCTTGCCTCCTGGAGCAACGCTGCCGTGGGTCTCTACATGGCCGCTGTTCCGATGTTTCTGGGCTACATCAGTTTTGGCTACGGCCTTGCCCGGGTAGAGGCAAGCACGGCAACCGTCATAACCCTTTTTGAGCCTGTGGTGGCAGCGGTACTGGCCGTGCTAATTGTCGCAGAGCGCCTGCCCCCGCTTGGCTGGGTCGGGGTGGCACTGGTCATCGGCTGCCTCGCAATCATCACCCTCCCCCTGCCTGCAAGGCTTCGTCGCGGTGCGCGTGCTCAGCCGCCGGGCGTGGTTTGAGGGCTAAGAACGCGTCTTTGGTTTATTTGTGCCGATAGCGGTTTCGATGGTCATTGCCAGTTTCATTTGGCTCTGGGACCTTAGGGCAAACAACCACACGCCTGCGATCTCACACCCGTTTGGAATTTTTCGGATCTGCGACTGGGCGGGCCATGAACGCTGACTGCCTTATGAAGGCGCGCCGTTTAAGTCCCTTTTTGCAACATATCGTCACGCAGTGGCACGGTTTGGCGCTCAATCATCCGATGCACTTCGGGCGGTGCCTCGCCGCGGTGGAGCCGCCTGATCTGATCCGATAGCTCTGCATCTGCATTGGTCCGCCGCTCGTTGTGACGGACGTATTCACCCCACGTGGGCACATGATAGCTCTCGCTCCAATGTTCCGGTCGGTGCAGATCGCGCAGCAGCGCCCATTGCTGCGCCCCATCGCGGATGCGGACCCGACGTCGCAGGCTCATCGCCGCAAGAAATTCCGGCACATCCGACTGCGCAATCTCATAATCGACCATGACCATCACCGGCCCGCTGCGATAGCTAAGATCAAACCGCGTGTCGGGTTCTTTGAAACGGTTGAGCGGGTCAAGATCGAGCCCGCTGAACTCTGGCAGTGGCAGCCGCAGGCCGATCAGCGCACCGATCAGCAGCATCACACTGGCCTCGGCGAGCGCGGTTTCCGGCCCACCCCGGTCGGCGACGATCCCCCAGATCAAACTGCCTGCCGCCATGCCCCCGAAAGTGCCGGTCTGGTAAAGCGCGATCACCCGGCCCACGACCCATCGCGGCGTTGAAAGCTGGATCGTCACGTTGAACATCGACAGCGACAGCACCCAACACGCCCCAGCGAGCATCAGCGCGGCACCCGACAAAACAGGCTGCGCGCTGACCGCCAGCACGGCGCAGCTGAGGGCGAACCCAACGAAACCGCCACGCGCGATCATCTCATTCCGGAACCGCGCCCGCAGCCCCGCGTTTGCCAAAGCGCCAAACACCGCCCCCATGCCGAAACACCCCAGCATGATGCCATAGACAAAAGCTGTCGCCTGAAGCGTCTCACGCACCACAACCGGCAGCAGCGCCAGCAGGGCAATGGCCGACAGTCCGAACCAAAATCCGCGCAGGATAACCCGCATCAGATTGGGCGACATCGCGACATAGCGCAGCCCGGCGGAAAAGGCGCTGCCCATCGGCTCACGCGGCAAATGCGTATCGCGCAGCGGTGCTTTCCAGCGCAGCAGAGCAAGGATGATCGCCACATAGCTCAGCGCATTGACGGCAAAGGCCGCCGCTGCGCCCGCAATCGCAACAATCGCCCCGCCTGCCGCCGGCCCGACGCTGCGCATCAGGTTGAACCCCATGGAATTAAGCGACACCGCCGAGGGCAGCTCTTCTCGGCTGACGATATCGCCCATGGTCGCTTGCCAAGACGGATTATGCAGCGCCGTCCCGCAGCCGATAGAGAATGTAAACGCCAAAAGTAGCCAAGGCGTAAGCCAGCCCTCAAATGCCATGAAAGTCAGTAGGATCGAGACGCCGAACATAAAGCTCTGCGCGATCAACATGACCCGGCGGCGATCGAAATTATCGGCAAAGACACCCGCCAGCAACGAGAAGATCATGATCGGAAGCGCGACAGAGCCTTGCACCAGCGCCACCATATTTTGCGAGTCCGACAGCGAGGTCATAAGCCACGCGGCACCCACCGCCTGCACCAGCCCACCAAAGTTCGACGCCAGCGCGGCGATCCACAAAGAGCGGAAGGTCTGGTTGCGGAAAAGGATCAGGGGCGAAATACGGTCGGGCAAAGCTGAAGGCCTCGTGTAACTGTCCTTAATCGATATGTGGTTTGATTATTAATTTCCACCCAGAAGCGACCCGCGTCGCGGCAGCGCAATAGAGAGTACGGGCAACTAGGTTTGTGTCAGCAGGCGTTTGCCAGTCGACCCGGCGACAACAGTTAGCCCGTGACCCGGCGGAGCGTTTACAGACCCTGCAGTGCCGATCATGAAGAAAGCAACCGTGCGCACCGCAATGACAAATCCCACTACAGCGACCCCGATCGAGCATGAGGATCGCTCCGGCTGGCCCGCCACCGGTGCCAGCGTGTTTGGCGCCTTGGCAAAGACATCTTAGCTGCATTCTGCCGTTGGTATTGGTCAGCCTCGGCGTGACCGTGGTCTTCGATGGTCAGTTTGCCGCGTTCTATGCCTACAAATAGGTGACCTTCAGCCTCGTTCCTGCCGGGGATGGCGCTGCAGTTATTGACCTATGGCGTTGGCCAGTTGCCACCGAGCAAAGCAGAGATTGATCCGTTGACGCTGCGAGAAACAGCCATCACGCGAGAGCGGACCCATCCCTGAACCAAGCGACCTTCAGATCAAAACCTTAAAGACAAACACGACATGCCGCCGTCCAGTTTGGCGCACTCGGAATTGCTGATTTCAACGACTTTATAGCCCTCATTTGTCAGCATTTCGGCGGTGCGGGGAAAGCCCGCGGGGCACAGCACAAACTGGTTGAACCGAATGCTATTGGCCGCGGCCTCTTCGCCCTCTGCGGTGTGCAGCACGCGGTAACCTTCGAAGCAGCCCGAAGCGTCGAGCCGTTTGGTGCTGAGGATGGTGTCACCGTCGAGCAGCGAGCAATCGGTCTTGAAATGCAGCACACCGGGCGGGGTAAAGACCTCGCGCAGGCTATAGCTCCAGTCCGAAACGATCCGCGTCAGCTCGGCCACGCCCTCGGCATCGGTACGATCTGACCGGCCCACCAAGATCTCGCGCCCAGTGACCAGAATGTCACCTCCTTCGACGTGGCCGGGGCCTTCGATCTGGCGCAGTTCGTCGTAGAGGGCGCGCAGTGTCGGCGCCATTTCAGCGACCTCCCCCATGCGGCTTGGTGCGCCGGGGCGCATCAAAACCGCACCCTTAGGCAAACAAAGCGCGGTATCCTCGACAAAGACGGAATCCGGAAACGCTTCTAGTGCGGGCAGTTCGATCACCTCAGCGCCCGTCTCTTTCAGCGTCGCAACGTAATGCGTGTGAGCTTCTTCCATTCGGGCAAGATCGGGCGTGCCGATGTCTTCGGCGCGCAGACCGTTGACGATGCTGGCAGCGGGGCGGCGGGTGACGGCGCGGGTGAATTCATAGGTGGGGTCTGTCATGTCATGCTCTCTCGTTCACGGGCGCAGGAATGGCTGGGCCTGAATTTCAATTAGGGTTGGCCCGCCTTTGCCCGTGGCCGCGCGGAGCGCGTCTGCGACGGCCTCTGGCTTTGGCCCGCAGCGCCAGAACGGCAAGCCACAGGATTGGGCAACTGCGGCGAAATCTGGTGGGGTCGGGTCACAGCCAACAACGTTCACCCCTGCGTTCTGCATGGAGGTGGCGATTTCCTGATAGCCGTGGTTGTTCCAGATCATGAAGCAGATCGACAGGTTTTCCTGAACGGCGCACATCAGCTCCGGCAGGCTGAACTGCGCGCCGCCATCACCTGCGATGCAGATCACCGGCGTGTCTGGCGCTGCCACTGCGGCACCAATCGCGGCGGGGATGCCATAGCCAAGCGCGCCGAATCCGGTGGCGGCGTTAAACCAGCCACCGGGCCGGTCGTGATCGTAATAGAGGTTGCCCGCGTATATCGGCTGCGCGGAATCGCCGACCATGATCGCCCCCGGAACTGTCGCGCGCAGTTTGGCAAGGACATTGCAAAGCGCGCGCATTTCCGGACCGATTTCCTCGAAAGCCTCGCGGCGAGCCTTCGCGGTCCGTTCCGCGCCATCTGAAGCAGCCTCTCGGTCTATAGCCGCATTCAGCGCATCAATTGCGGTAGTCGCGTCTCCGAGAATCGACATCTCGGCGGCATGGCGGGCAAGCTGTTCAGCGCATACATCAATACGGATGAGCCTTTGCATCTCCGGCATCGTGCCGGTGGCATACATATCATAATCGGTCGGGCCCAATTCAGTACCCAAAGCCAGTACGACGTCGGCCTGGGCAATGAGCCTACGCACGGCCTGCAGGCTGGGGCTGGCCGGAACACCTAAAGGATGCTCAAACATTAAGCCGCGCGCATTCACCGTCTGCACGACTGGCGCGCCTAGCTTTTCGGCAAGTGCGCGCAGGGCCGCCCCCGCGCGACGGGCCCCTCCCCCGGCGAGGATCACTGGTGCCTTGCTCTGCGCCAATAGCGCGGCGGCTTTTGCGATCTGTTCGGCAGACGGAGAAGGCGGAGCCGTCTCAGAACGGGCCTGCGCCTCTGTGGTATAGGGCGTACCGGCAACGTCGAGCGGGATTTCAAGATGGGTGGGGCCGGGTCGACCACTGTTAAACGGCTCGAACACCCGCGCGAGCATCGGCGTCAGCTCATCACCGCTTTCGACACGCTCCGACATCAGCGCAACGGTCCGCGCCATAGCCCGTTGATCCGGTAATTCGTGCAGGTGGCCCCTGCCCTGCCCGAGGCTGGGCAGCGTGTTGACGCCGGAAATCACCAGCATCGGCACTGAATCGGCCCGCGCCTGCCCCATTGCCGTCAGCGTATTGGTCAGGCCCGGCCCGGTTATGACAAAGGCAACACCGGGTTTGCCAGATACCCGTGCGTAGCCATCCGCCATGAACCCCGCGCCCTGTTCGTGGCGGGGTGTCACATGGCGAATGCCTGAGGCAGCCAAACCCCGGTAAAGCTCAATCGTATGGACGCCCGGAATGCCGAAAACACAGTCGACACCGCGCGCTGAAAGTTGGGCGACCAGTGCCTCTCCGACGCTGGTCATGCGGATTCCAGTTGCAGCTGTGCGGCATGGTGGATGATCCGGTCACAGGCCGTGTCGAATGCCGCATCGCCGGTGGTCAGCGCCACCCGCACCCAAGCATCAAGCGTCTCGCCAAAGGAGGCACCGGGCATGACCGCGACGCCACCATGCTCAAGCAGGTGAAGGGCATAGTCTGTGCCGCTCATGCCCGTGGCTGAAACGTCGATCATTGCAAACATGCCAGCTTCTGGGCGGTGCACCTTCAACTGGCTCTCGTCAGATAGGCGGCTGTGCAGCCGCGCAGCCCGCGCGGCGAAACGGTGCTTCATCCCATCGGCCACAGGTGACCCTTCGCGCACTGCCTTTTCGGTCATATCCGCGATAAAGGGCTGGTTGCCAAAGAGCATGGTTTCCGACAGCGGCAAAAGTGCCTCGGTGAAGGCTTCCGGCCCGATGCACCAACCGCTGCGAAAACCCGGCGCTGCGTGGGATTTTGAGATTGAGGACACAACGATAACGCGGTCAGCCAACTGCGGGCGCCACAAGGGAGAGCAGAAGTCGGAGGTGTCAAAGATCAGGTCTTCGTAGACCTCGTCAGAAATGATCCAGAGGTCATGGGCGATTGCCAGTTCACCAAGCGCGTCTATATCCGCGCGGGTCAGCACCGATCCCGTGGGGTTATGCGGCGTGGTCAACAGGATTGCCGCAGTCTGCGGGGTGATCCGCGCCGCGATGTCATCAGCATGAATGCGAAAGCCGTTTTCCGGGCGCAGCGGGACCGGAACCATCTCAGCACCGCTGGAGCGGATCACCCCTTCGTAAGTGGCGTACATCGGGTCACCGACCAGAACCTGCTGACCGGCTTCGGCCACACCCAGCAGCACCGCATAAAGGGCCGTCTGCGTGCCGGGAAAGCACATAGCCTGATCCGGCGTGATGCGGCGGCCCGCGGTGCGCGAATAGCGCTCGGCCAGTGCGGCGCGTAGCCCCATCTCCCCCCGGCCGTCGGAATAGCCAGTACGACCGCGGCGCATCGCATCTGCGGCAACGTCCACAAGCGCATCGGGTGTCGGCACGTCCGGTTCGCCAATGGTCAGCTCGATGATGTCGCGGCCCTGTGCGGCAAGCGCGCGGGCCTTTAGATGAACTTCCCATTTCGCGCCGCCAAGCCCTGCAAGGCGTTTGGTTATATCTGTCTGTTTCATATCTGCTGCCCTGCCTTTGTAAGGTCTATTCCGAGGATTGCGCCGACCGATCCAATCCCGATTTCCGGAAGCTCACCCGGCGCGAAAGCGCTCGGAAGAACACCGCCTTCCATCCACAATCCGTCGATCACGGCGTTGCAGGCGATTGCAAGATGACGCAGCTCCTGCGGCGTTCGTGGCTGGCCAGCTTCGTTCAAGACAGCTGCAATCAGCACTTCGAGACGGTCGCGGAATTTGTAATAGGTTCGTTCGTGCGTATCCCGCATCTGCTTGTCAGTATGGACCTTGGTGAAGAAGCCCGCCCAAAGACTAACCGACCCGGCATCAACAACCGGCGGTGTCAGGCTCCCTACAACAAAGGCCGCGAGCCGCGCTGCTGGTGCGCCACAGTCGGCGCCCGCAAAGGCCGATGTCAAATCGGTCAACCGGTCCATGTGATATTCATAGGCAGCGGTAATCAGCTCTTCTTTGGACGAAAAGTGATGCCGGATCATACCTTGTGACACATCGGCGCGGGCAGAAATTGCCCGGACCGTTGCTGCATGAACGCCCTTTTCGGCGATCAGCGACAGGGTCGCCTTAATCAGCGCCTCCCTGCGGTGCTCCGCCGGCTCACGCTTGAATTTGGGAGTGCTGTCCGACACGGGCGATATCCAGATCTCGTAATTATACACTTGCATGATTACGAAATACGGGCCTTACTACAAGTCACAATTTTGGGGCACACAAACGGGGGGCGCGGACGCTTTGAAGAAAGAGCCGATCGGAACCACGGAACAGGCCGGAGATGCAGATAGCGCGGGGCAACATGAGGCCATAAGGGTTACTGACCTGCACAAGTCCTTCGGCACGCTGGAGGTTCTTAAAGGCGTCTCTCTCACCGCACAAAAGGGCGATGTTGTTGCTATTATCGGCGGCAGCGGCTCGGGGAAATCGACCTTCCTGCGGTGTATCAATTTTCTAGAAACCCCAAGCGCGGGTCAGATCGTCGTCAACGGCGAAGAGATTAAGATGCGCCAAGACGGCTCGCCCGTCGACCGGCGGCAGATCGAACGCATCCGGACCCGCCTTGGCATGGTCTTTCAAGCCTTCAACCTTTGGACCCACCGCACCCTGCTGGAGAACGTCATCGAGGTCCCGGTCTATGTGCTTAAGGTGCCCCGGAGTGAAGCGATCAAGCGCGCGCGGGTACTTCTTGAGCGGGTCGGTCTGGGCGACAAGGCTGATACCTTTCCAGCATTCCTATCCGGCGGCCAGCAGCAGCGCGCGGCCATTGCCCGTGCCCTCGCGGTGGAACCCAGCGTGATGCTCTTTGACGAGCCGACCAGCGCGCTCGACCCCGAGTTGGTGGGCGAGGTGCTGACGGTCATCCGTGATCTGGCCGCCGAAGGGCGCACCATGCTGCTTGTGACCCATGAGATGAAATTCGCCCGCGAGGTCGCGACCCATGTCGTCTACCTTTTCGAGGGCCGCATCGAAGAACAGGGACCGCCGGAAGAGCTTTTCGGCAATCCTCAATCCGCCCGGCTTCAGCAGTTTTTGCAGACTGTCGGTTAAACCACCAAAAACAAAACAGGGAGACTACTCATGACACTCAAGAAACTTATGACGACTGCACTCGCGACCGCAATTGTAAGCGCAGGTGCTGTGGCCGCCGAAGAGGTCAAGATCGGCATCGCTGCTGAGCCTTATCCCCCCTTTGCCTCGCTCAACGCTTCTGGCGAATGGGAAGGGTGGGAAGTTGAGGTTATCAACGCGGTTTGCGCCGCGGCCGAATTGGATTGCGTGATCACGCCCGTCGCTTGGGACGGTATTATCCCCTCGCTGACCGGCCAGCAGGTCGATGCAATCATGGCCTCCATGTCGATCACCGAAGAGCGTCAGCAGACGATTGATTTCTCCGATCCCTACTACAACACGCCCGCAGTGATCGTGGCGGATAAGTCGATGGACATTGAACCTACGCCCGAGTCCCTCGCCGGTAAGATCATCGGCATCCAAGCCTCAACAATTCACCAAGCCTATGCCAACGAATATTTCGGCGATGCGGCAGAAATCCGGGTGTATCAGACGCAGGACGAAGCCAATCAGGATCTCGTCTCGGGTCGGATCGACGCCACGCAGGCCGACAGCATTGCGATGGCAGATTTCGTCAACTCCGACATCGGCACCTGCTGCGAAATCAAGGGGCCGGTAAAGAATGACGAGGCCATCTTGGGCAAAGGTGTCGGCGCTGGCGTCCGCAAGGGCGATGATGCGCTGCGCGAGAGCCTTAACAAAGGCATCGCGAAAATCCTCGAAGATGGCACCCACGAAGAGATCACCGGGCGCTATTTCGATACCAGCATCTACGCTGAGTAAGCCCGTATCGTGGAGTTCTTCTTCGAAACGCTCGGTCTGACCGAAAGTGCGAAACTCTTGTCCCTCAGCCCGCCGGGCTGGGGAGGCAACCTTCTGCGCGGGCTCGCGAACTCTTTGCAGATCGCGTTCGGCGCTTTCGGCTTTGGTCTGTTGATCGGGCTCTTTGGAGCATACGGCAAGCTTTATGGCGGGGTGGTCCTGCGCGACCTCCTCGCTGTCTACACGACTGTGATCCGGGCGGTGCCTGAACTGGTGCTAATCTTGATCCTCTATTACGTCGGTACCGACCTTATCAATCAGCTCTCGCAGGCGATGGGCTATGGCCGTGTCGAGATCAGTGGTGTTGTCGCCGGTATCTGGGTGCTCGGCGTGGTACAGGGCGCCTATGCCACCGAGGTGTTGCGCGGCGCGATCCAAGCCATTCCACCGGGCCAGATTGAGGCGGCGCGCGCTTATGGCATGCCGCCGCTGATGCTGATGCGCCGGGTTACGATCCCCGCGATGATGTCTTTTGCCACGCCGGGCCTTGCGAACCTGTGGCTTATTGCCACGAAAGATACCGCATTGTTGGCCATCGTCGGCTTTAGCGAATTGACGTTGGAGACCCGACAGGCCGCCGCCAGCACCCGCGCCTATTTCACCTTCTTCCTCGCAGCGGGCGCGCTCTATCTAATTGTGACGCTTTGTTCGGGTGTGGTCTTTGCCCGCATCGAAAAATGGGCGCGGCGCGGCCAGCCGTCGCTGAAAGGAGCGAGCCGATGATCTCTTTTCGCGCTCTGATGCAGCCCCATCGCATTGTCATGCTGGCGCTTTTGCTGGGCGCGGTGGTCTGGTGCGCCGTGGCGCTGCGGTGGGATTGGATACCAGAATACGCCCCACTAGCGCTTGAAGGTCTCTGGCGTACGATCTGGATATTGGTCGTTACCTGTGTGCTGGGCTTTCTTCTAGCCATCCCGCTGGGCCTCGCGCAGGCCATCGGGCCTTGGTACCTGTCCGTCCCTGCGCGGGTATTCTGCACCGTCATCCGGGGCACGCCGCTGCTCTTGCAGATCTGGCTGCTCTACTACGGCCTCGGCTCGCTTTTCCCGCAAATCCCTTGGATTCGCGGCAGTGAACTCTGGCCCTACCTGCGCCAAGCATGGCCCTACGCAGTTCTGGCGCTGACGCTGTCTTACGCGGGCTATGAAGGCGAAGTCATGCGCGGCGCGTTCTCGAGTGTGAATAAGGGACAGCTTGAGGCTGCGAATGCATTCGGGATGCCACGTTTCACCATGTTCCGCCGCATCTGGCTGCCGCAGGCCATTCGCAACGTCCTGCCGACACTGGGCGGTGAAACCATTCTGCAGCTCAAGGCCACACCTCTGGTCGCGACCATCACGGTGGTTGAGCTCTATGCCGTGTCTTCGCGCGTCCGGTCGGATACGTTTATTGTGTACGAGCCACTGATCCTGCTTGCGGTATTTTACATGATCATCGCCGGTATCATTGCGTTGATGTTTCGACGGTTCGAAAACCGGGTGCCGGGATAAGAGACCGAGAGTTACCAATCAGTCGGTTCTCATATCCATAGGCGTCTTGCCGAACTGGGTCTTGAAGGCCCGTGTCATGGAACTTGCGTTTTCGTAACCGCAGCGCGCCGCAATCTCGGCGATGGAAAGATCGGTGCTTTCGGCCAAGCTTCTCGCAGCGATCAGGCGTCTATGCCGATAGACTTGACCCGGCGTCGCATCCAAACTGCGTGCAAACCGCCTTTGCAGGCTTTTCAGCGAACAGCCAAGGTGCTGCGCGATAACCGGGATCGGCACCGGCGCTTCAATATTCTCATCCATAAGGACGAGCGCCCGAGAAACCAGTTTGGAGCGCACAGGCTTGGTATCGGCGGTCCTAAACGGCTGGTTGCTCTGATGCAAAAAAAGCGCCGCGACATCGAGGCGTATGATCTCGCCGCAGTGCTCCCCAATCAGAGAAAGCACCAAGTCAAAGGACGCCATGGCACCACCGCAGGTGATCCGATTGCCATCTATCACAAACCGTTCTTGCCGGGCATCTACCTGCGTAAACGTCTCTGAAAAGCATTCGAACAGATGCCCATGAATTGTCGCGGGCCTGTCGTTCAACTGCCCCGCCGCCGCCAACAGCCAAGCCCCCGTATCGAGCCCCACCAGACATTTTGCGTTTGCGCAAAGGGACCGCAGGGCAGACAGCACCTGACTGCTACACAATGCGAGGTGGCCATAGCTGGCTGTCACCATGAGGTAATCACAGGGTGGCTTCGTCGCTGTGGCCATCTCGGTTTGAACCAGCATCCCACTTGATGAGCGTACTAGGCCACCTGCAAGTGAAAGCAGTCGCCATTCATAGCGCGCCTGCCCGGTAATGCTGTTTGCAGCGCGAAACGGTTCCA
Organism: Sulfitobacter indolifex; assembly: GCF_022788655.1. Taxonomy (NCBI): domain Bacteria; kingdom Pseudomonadati; phylum Pseudomonadota; class Alphaproteobacteria; order Rhodobacterales; family Roseobacteraceae; genus Sulfitobacter; species Sulfitobacter indolifex. The sequence goes on from NZ_CP084951.1 coordinate 2,701,891, forward strand.
ACGTGTTGGCCAGGCAATGGTTGGAAAATCCATCGAAAAGCAGCACGTCGATTTTTAAGGTTTCGAACGGCGATTTTGTCTGTTGGTGCATGTTTATGTCTAACACCGCACATCTCAACGGATCAATCTCTGTAGTCTCTCAACACACCTAAGAGGAAACTCAGATGCCCCTGCACATGACCCGTGATGTTTTCATCACCTGCGCCGTGACCGGATCAGGCAGCAGCCAAGATCGCTCACCCCATGTTCCCCGCAGCCCCGAGCAGATTGCCAATTCGGCCATCGCCGCCGCCAAGGCCGGAGCCGCGATTGTGCATTGTCACGTACGCGACCCCGAAACCGGCGTTCCCTCACGTGATCCGAAACTCTACCGCGAAGTGACAGACCGCATCCGCGATGCAGATGTCGATGTGGTCTTGAACCTGACCGCAGGCATGGGCGGTGACATAGTATTTGGCCCGCCGTCCGCGCCGCTGCCGCTGAGCGAGGCCACTGATATGGTCAGCGCCGAAGAACGGCTGGTGCATATCGAAGACTGCCTTCCAGAAATTTGCACTCTCGATTGTGGCACGATGAACTTTGCCGAAGCTGATTATGTGATGACGAACACGCCTGGCATGCTGACGACGATGGGCGCGCGTATGGAAGCGCTTGGCGTGAAGCCGGAGATTGAGGCCTTTGATACGGGGCACCTTTGGTATGCGAAACAGCTGGTTAAAGATGGCGTTTTGTCATCGCCTGCGCTGGTACAGCTGTGCATGGGCATTCCGTGGGGCGCACCCAATGACCTGAACACCTTCATGGCGATGGTCAACAATGTCCCCCACGACTGGAACTGGTCTGCGTTTTCGATTGGCCGGGATGAGATGCCTTATGTTGCCGCATCTGTTTTGGCAGGCGGGCATGTGCGCGTCGGGCTTGAGGACAACCTGTGGCTTGGCAAAGGCGAGCTCGCCACCAATGAGGCGCTTGTTTCGCGTGCCGTGTCGATCATCGAAAACATGGGGGCAACCATCATGGGCCCCGATGCCGTGCGCCAAAAACTTGGCCTGACAAAGCAGGCACCACGATGACCAAAACAGCAGCAATCATCGGTGGTGGAGTCATTGGCGGCGGTTGGGCCGCGCGGTTTGCCTTGTCTGGTTGGGACGTCGCGATTTTCGACCCTGATCCTGAAGCCGAACGCAAAATCAGCGAAGTCATGGCGAACGCGCGACGATCCTTGCCCGCCTTGTCCGAGGTCGCTTTGCCGCCGGAGGGGCAGGTTAAAATCGTCCCCACAATTGCCGATGCCGTCGCAGGCGCAGACTGGATCCAGGAAAGCGCGCCCGAACGGCTTGAGATGAAGCACAAGATCTTTAACGAGATCCAGACCCATTGCCACAAAGACGCGCTTATCGGGTCTTCGACGTCAGGGTTCAAACCCTCCGAGCTTCAGCAAGGGGCGCGGCACCCCAGCCAGATTTTCGTCGCGCACCCGTTCAACCCTGTCTACCTGCTGCCGCTCATCGAACTGGTCGGTGACGTTGCCACGACCACACGCGCGCATGCGGTGCTCGCTGAGCTCGGCATGAAACCACTGAAAGTGCGCAAGGAAATCGACGCACACGTGGCCGATCGCTTTCTCGAAGCGGTCTGGCGCGAGGCGCTTTGGCTGATCAAGGACGGGATCGCCACAACCGAAGAAATTGATGACGCGATCCGGTTTGGCTTTGGCTTGCGGTGGGGACAGATGGGCCTGTTTGAGACCTACCGCATTGCGGGCGGCGAGGCCGGGATGGCCCATTTCATCGAACAGTTCGGGCCCTGCCTGCAATGGCCTTGGACCAAATTGATGGATGTGCCTGAGCTTACGGACGAGTTGGTGCAAATGATCGCCAGCCAATCGGACGCGCAATCAGGCGCACATACGATCCGCGAACTTGAACGCATTCGCGACGACAATCTGGTGTCGATGATGCGATCCCTAAAGGGCCGTGATTGGGGCGCAGGTGCATTGTTGAACTCGCATGACGCCCGCCTTGAGGCCAACGCCGACCCCGACTTTACCAAACCCATCATCAGTGTCGCCCGCGCCATTCCGATTGATTGGACAGATTACAACGGGCACATGAACGAAAGCCGCTATGGGCAGCTGTGGTCAGATGCGGCCGACGCACTCATGCGCATGATCGGGGCCGATGCCGCCTACGTCAAATCGGGCTTCAGCTACTTTACCGCCGACACCCACACCAAGTTTCGCAATGAATGCCATGCCGGCGACAACGTCACCGTGGTCACCACCATTCTTGAGGGTGCGGGCAAAAAGCTGCGGCTGTTCCATGAATTGAAAAATGCGGATGGCGATGTGGTAGCAACCTGCAACCAGTTCCTGCTGCACGTCAGTTTGGAAACCCGCAAATCCTGCGACCCTGCCCCGCACGTCAGTGACAAACTCACATCAATCATCGCGGCCCAAGCCGCCCTGCCAAAGCCGGAGCTTAGCTGATGCATTTTGGATTGAACGAAGAACAAGAGATGATCGTCTCCACCGTGCGGTCCTTCGTCGAAAACGAAATCTACCCCCATGAGGCCGTGGTGGAGCGCACAGGCGAAGTCCCCCCTGACGTTGCGCAGGCGATCAAACAAAAGACGATCGATCTTGGGTTTTATGCCTGCAACTTCCCTGAAAGCGTTGGGGGGGCCGGTCTGTCGCATCTTGAATTTGCGCTGGTTGAACGCGAGCTGGGGCGTGGCTCGATGGCGCTGAACCACTTCTTCGGGCGGCCGCAGAATATCTTGATGGCCTGCAAAGAGGATCAGATCGAACGCTACCTCACCCCCGCCATTCGCGGCGAAAAGATGGATGCGTTGGCCATGACCGAACCCGATGCCGGGTCTGATGTTCGGGGCATGAAATGTTCGGCGAAACGCGACGGCGGTGATTGGGTTTTGAACGGAACCAAGCATTTCATCTCTGGCGCGGATCACGCGGATTTTGTGATCGTCTTTGTGGCAACAGGCGAAGACGACACGCCGCACGGCCCCAAAAAGCGCATCACAACCTTTCTGGTAGACCGCGGCACGCCCGGTTTCACCATCCGCGATGGCTACAAATCGGTCTCGCACCGTGGCTACAAGAACATGATCCTCGAATTTGACAACTGCCGCCTGCCGGATGCGCAGGTTCTAGGCGAGGTCGATGGTGGCTTTGCGGTGATGAACGAATGGCTTTACGCCACGCGGATCACAGTCGCCACGATGTCTGTAGGGCGCGCACGTCGTTGTTTTGACATGGCATTGAATTACGCGGCTGAACGCAAACAGTTTGGTCAGCAGATCGGCAAATATCAGGGCATCAGCTTTCAACTTGCCGACATGATCACCGAGATTGATGCGGCAGAGCACCTAACAATGGCGGCGGCGTGGCGGTTGGATCAGGGTCTGCCTGCCAACCGCGAAATCGCCAGTGCAAAGCTTTATGCGTCAGAAATGCTGGCGCGGGTGACGGATGCCACGCTGCAAATCTTTGGTGGCATGGGCTTGATGGATGATTTCCCCATCGAACGCTTCTGGCGTGATGCGCGGGTTGAACGGATTTGGGATGGGACATCTGAAATCCAGCGCCACATTATCAGCCGCGATCTATTGCGCCCCCTTGGCGCATAGGACCGCGGGTATGAGCGATCTCGAACGTCTCCTCCGACCGCGATCCATTGCCGTGGTCGGCGGCGGGGCATGGTGTGACTCCGTGATCGAGCAGAACCAGAAAATTGGGTTTAAGGGCGATATTTGGCCCGTTCATCCCACGAAAGGCATTGTCGGTGGTTTGCCAGCGTTCAAGACGCTTGCTGATTTGCCGGAGGCACCGGATGCCACATTTATCGGTGTGAACCGCACCGCTACCATCGGACTGGTCGGCGAACTGAACCAGATGGGTGCAGGGGGCGCGGTGTGTTTTGCCAGCGGGTTCAAAGAGACGGCCGACGGCGCGGTTTTGAATGACCAACTGCTGGCCGCAGCGGGCGACATGCCCATCCTTGGGCCAAATTGCTACGGGGTTCTAAATGCCGTTGATCAGGTCGCGCTTTGGCCTGATCAACATGGGTTGGTTCCCGTGGAAACCGGCGTGGCGATCCTGACGCAGTCGTCTAACATCGCGATTAATCTCACGATGCAGCAACGCGGACTGCCGATTGCCTATACCATCACTGCGGGCAATCAGGCTCAACAAGGGCTTGCCAGTATCGCCCAAACTGTCATCCGCGACGACCGCGTGACCGCACTTGGCCTTTATATCGAGAGCTTCGGTGACCTCGCGGCGTTTGAGGAATTGTCGCGGCTCTCGCGCGCGTTAGGCAAACCGATTGTGGCGTTGAAGGTGGGCCGTTCGGAGGAATCGCAACTAGCGACCATTTCGCACACGGCCTCACTCGCAGGAAGCAGCGCCGGTTCGGACGCGGTATTGGCGCGGCTCGGCATTGCGCGGGTCGGCTCCCCCGCCGCACTGCTTGAAACGTTGAAGCTGTTTCACTGCCATAAACGCCTCTCCGGAGCGCGAATTGCGTCGCTGAGCTGTTCAGGTGGCGAGGCGAGCGTCATAGCGGATACCGCCGCGCAATATGGCCTGACGTTTCCACCGCTGACATCCGAGTCAACGAATACACTTTCGCAGCACCTCAGTTCACTGGTCAATCTGGCAAACCCTCTGGATTACCACACGCAAATCTGGCGCGATAAGGCGGCCATGACGGCGGTGTTCGCGGCCATGACAGGCGAGGATATCGATCTGACGCTTGTGGTGCTTGATTTCCCGCGCTTGGACAGTTGCACCGCCGATGACTGGATGATCGCGATCGAGGCGATCGAGGACGCGGCCATTCAAACGGGCCGTCCGTTTGGGGTGGTCGGGTCCATTGTCGAGAACCTTCCCGAAGCGATTGCAAAACGCTTGCTTGGCGCGGGCATTGTGCCGCTGTGCGACTTTGGCACGACCTGTGAAGCGATCAGCGCCGCGTGTATGCCGATTAACCGAGATCATCAGCCCCTGCTGCGCGCGCCCAGCTTTGCGGCTACCACCAGCGTCACCGAAGGCGATGCCAAACTGACCCTTGCAGCATACGGCATGGACGTCCCCAAAATCCGTGCAGGCATAGCGCAAGCAGATGTGGTCGATTGCGCCGAAAAGATCGGTTTTCCCGTGGTCCTAAAAGGCGAAGGTGTCGCCCATAAAACGGAGGCCGGCGCAGTAAAGCTGCACCTCGCAAACGCAGCGCAGGTCAGGGCGGCAGCGCAGGAAATGCAGGCCGAAACCTTCCTTGTCGAAGAAATGATCACCGGCACCGTCGCCGAACTCTTGATTGGCGTCGTCGCGGACCCCGCCCATGGGTTTGTCCTGACCTTGGCCGCGGGGGGGACGCTGACGGAAATTCTGGAGGACGGCCAATCCTTGCTGCTGCCCACGACGGATGCCGATATTCGCCACGCCCTGAGGCAGTTAAGAATAAACCCCCTATTGATCGGTTTTCGCGGTGGTGAGCCGGCTAACATAGATGCCATTGTCGACGCGGTTGTAAGGCTGCAAAACTTTGTCACTGACCACGCCGACGAGGTCGCCGAAATCGAAATCAATCCACTCATCTGTACAAAAGACCGTGCGATCATCGCCGATGCGCTTTTGGTGAAAGGAACAACATGACAAGTCCTGTTAAAACGCGCCGCGAGGGTGCCGTACTTGAGATTACTTTGGACCGCCCAAAGGCCAATGCCATTGATCTGCAAACCAGCCGTCTTCTGGGCGAAACCTTTGCTGCCTTTCGCGATGACCCTGATTTGCGCGTTGCGATTATCACAGGGGAAGGTTCGAAATTCTTCTGCCCGGGTTGGGATTTGAAAGCCGCCGCTGATGGCGACGACGTTGATGGCGATTACGGCGTGGGCGGTTTCGGTGGCCTTCAGGAATTGCGCGACATGAACAAACCGGTGATCGCTGCGGTGAATGGTATTTGTTGTGGCGGCGGACTTGAATTGGCCCTGTCAGCCGACATCATCTTGGCGGCAGATCATGCAAGTTTTGCCTTGCCCGAGATCACCTCTGGCACCGTGGCCGACGCCGCGTCGATCAAATTGCCCAAGCGCATTCCATACCACATCGCAATGGAAATGCTGTTTACAGGCCGCTGGCTGGACGCCGAAGAAGCCAACCGCTGGGGGTTTGTGAACCGCATCCATGCCGCGGATGATCTGATGGCACAGGCGTGGGATATGGCCCGCAAGTTGGCGTCGGGTCCGCCGCTGGTCTTCGCCGCGATCAAAGAAATTGTGCGCGATTCAGAGGATAGCAAATTTCAGGATGCCATGAACCGGATCACCAAACGCCAGCTAAAAACTGTCGACGTCCTTTACGGGTCCGAGGATAACGCCGAAGGGGCGCGCGCCTTTACAGAGAAACGGGACCCGGTTTGGAAAGGGCGCTGATATCGCGGCTGGCTGGACAATGGCGGCGCGCCGTTATGGCCCTATTGGGAAAATGTCCGTGGCTGGTAGGAGTTGCGCGACCTTGCCAACGTGAAACTGATCCACTTTGCCGATCTCAAACGCGATCTTCCCGGCCAAATCCGCAGCATCGCTGCCTTTCTTGACATCGACGTGGCACCGAACACCATGGCGGCCATCCTGCTTCACTGTTCGTTCAACTATATGAAAGAGAATGCCTCTGCCTCGGTGCCGCTGGGCGGTGCCTTCTGGGAAGGTGGCGCAAAGACATTTATCTACAAAGGGACAAATGGGCGTTGGCGCGAACAACTCGGCCGCGATGTGAGTGAAAGGTATCGGGCGCGCGCCGAGCGTGAATTGGGGTACGATTGCGCCCGGTAGTTAGCGCACGGATCCCTCGGCTGATCAAAATCCAATCCCTTTAGCTAAGACGGCCGCCTTTCTGTTCACAAAAGCGGGTGCGTTATTAACAGCTTGGCTCGGAGCGGTCATTAACAGCGCATCGCGTGATTGTCGTCTCTGCGGACGAAGCCGCCCCATGCCACGCTGCAAACTTTGCGGCCGCGAGCCTTATAAATCACGGAGCGATACGCGGCACTCAGCGCGATCTCCCGAAAGCAGTCTTTGAACTCTGCCAGATCAACCCAGTTCGAAACCGGTCATTCGCTGCGCTGGTGTCGGTTGTCGCACATGCGGGACGGAGCCTTATGATGCACAGGCAGCACGGCGTGGACAGCGCGATGCAATTTCCTAAAGCGGCAGTTCGACGACAAGATTTCATATAACGTTTGCCCGCAAAGCAAATAGAAGTTTAAATGGTTTGGGGGGGAGTATTTACGTGACTTGCGTCCAAGAACAGGATTTCACTCCGGCGTCAGGTTTATGTGGACGTGCATTTCAGTTGACGGCTGGAGATGCTGAATTCTCAGTCTTTTTCGCACTGCCTGAGGCGAACGCGAGCTTTCTTTCAACTGCGCCGTACGTAATTCTCCCTTATGCCGCAATGCTCGCTCTCGTGCATGGTGAAGACCTGAATTGCGGCGGAATGACCGCTGATTCAGTTCTGCTGCGCAACATGCGTTGTGCGCTGGAAGAGGTGGTGCGCGCTCATTCCGGATTTCGAGTGCCCCAGATCGTAAATTTGACGGAAGCCCCTGTTGTGGCAAACACATCGGGGCAAACGGGCGTATTTTTTTCTGGAGGAATCGACAGTTTCTTTTCTGTACTCCGGCACCGGAAAGGCGGCGACGCCGACGGTGCCCAGTGGATCGGTCCCGCGACGCACGCAATTCATATCTACCACACGCCAGAGCCCGTTGGCATCGAGGCATTCGAGACCCTCGCCCCGCTGGCAAGCGCCGTCGATGCACTTGGCCTGAGTTTCATCCCTTTGCAATCAAACTACATGACGGCGGATCGGTGCCTCAACGATCATTGGGCGGACCTGGCGCATGGCGCCGGCCTTGCAACCGTGTTGCATCTTTTGTCTGGGGGGCTGCGGCAAGGTCTAATCGGATCGACCCACACTTGGGGGGCATTGGTACCTTGGGGTTCCGGCCCCATTTCCGACCCTCTGTGGTCGGGTCGGCGCATGCAAGTCATCCATGACGATGCCGCCTATGACAGAGTAGAAAAGACTGAATTGATCTCGCAGCACCCAGAAGCCCTGGCGAACCTTAACGTTTGCGATACCCGCGTTGACGGAAAAGGCTACGTCAACTGTTCGGTCTGTCCAAAATGTCTTCGCACGATGCTCACATTGGATCTGTTTGGCAAGAACGAGAGACGAACGGCTCCGGCCTTTGACTGGTCAAACTACAGACCTGCCGCATTCGCTCGTGTCTTTTTGAGAACCGAGAATGACACCACCTTTGCTTTCGCAATTCGTGATCGCGCTCAAACCGCGGATCGACCCGACATCGTGTTGGCCTGCGATGCAGCTTTGCGGCGCGGGCGTTTTTTACGGCCCATCGCCCGGATCGAAGACTTCGTGAAAAACTCGCGTATTGGTCGGCGGTACAGACGTCGTCTAGTCGAATGGCGACGCTCCATTTATAATCGGCTCGGTTTTGCAACTCGGTCATAGCCTCTGTCGAGCTCGCTACCGCTAGCACCAACGTCCGCAATTTCTGCTGCGTTGCGGTATGGATTTCCTATCCTGCGCCAAGACGGAGATGCGTCAGGCGAAAGCGGTGGATACTGGTTAAGACCGCGTCAGCCTCATAGCGGACTTGTGGCAGTGCAACAGTGCTGGCCGAATAGGTGCGACGCACCCGGCCCGAAGCGGACCCTGCTGCTGCCCGTGGTGAACATCCGCTCCCCTACCCTTGCCGACGGGTGCGATCAGTTCCGATCTCATTAGGAGCGCGCGGGATAGCATTATCTCAGAGATTATTTAGGTTTATCGGATAACCGCAGATATCACCCGACGACGGTTTGAATATACCTTACCAGCGCTTCCACATTTGGATCGGGTTCATCCATGTTTGGGATCAATAGGCCATAGCGGCCCATATATCCGTCAAGCTCCACGCCCAGTTCAGTGACCAATCCAGCCTTGATATAAAACCGCGCAACGGAACGCGGCAGAACGGCCAGCCGATTGCTGCGGTTCACCAAGTTCACCGTCATAAGCATGGAAGACGTCTCGAGCCGATTGTTTGGCAGGGCAAGCCCTGCACGCGCAAAAGTCAGTTCGATCGAGGTCCGCATCGGGCTGGGCCGCGGCTGTAATATCCAGTCGTAGTCAAGCAGGTGCTCTAAAGAGAGCGAAGCCGCCTCAACAAGTGGATGAGTTGCCGCGGCGACGATGGACAATTCTTCTGCCCATAGCGGCTCAAAGCGAATGTTACCCATATCAATATGCTCAACTGGCCGACCGAGGGCCAAATCAAGCTCGCCTTCCGTCAATGCTTCGACGAGGTGATCCGATGTTGAGATCGTCAGGTTGATCAAAGGTCCCTTTCCCGACTGGAGCAGGTTGTTGAACACCTCGGTCAGGACGCCGGGGACCGCTTCCATCACCGCGCCCATGCGGACGCTGCCCAATTCTCCGCGTGCCATTGCGCTCATCTGGTTTGTCAGACGATCTATCTCGGTAAGAACGGTGCGAGCATGGCGGGCGGCTTCCGTGCCAAAGGCAGAAGGCTCCATCCCCTTCGAGCCACGCCTAAATAGCTCAACGCCAAGTATCCGCTCAACTTCCTGCAACAGCTTGGTGGCCCCCGGTTGCGACAGATTAAGCGCGCGGGCCGAGGCATGCAGGTTGCGTGTCTCGGATAGGCTGACCACGAGGGCAAGCTGTTTCAGACGCAACCGCGAGAGGGTCGCCATATCAAATCTGTCGCTCACCGAAACCGCCTTCTTCGAAGATGACCCCGCACGGGGCTGTCGCGCGCCATTCGTTGATTGGTCTATCATTCGCATAAGGTGTTGATCGAGCCTAATAATGAATTGAGATCGGGCTGGTTTCGGTTAGGATTTCCCCCAACGGAGGACCATGGGGTCCAGTCTGCGTAGAAGGTCGATAAGGCGGGCGCGGATCGCGGGATGCAGCGGTTCAATCGGATGACGGCTGAATTCGGAGCCGATCACGCCACCCTCTACCATCGCTGCTTTGCACGACCTCCAACCACAAAGGCGATTTTCGTGGTTAATGGCAGGCAGAACTCGGGTATAGGCCTCTACCGCTTCGTCTATCCGCCCTGCCAGATGATGCGTTATGACCGGTTTAATCTGATCCACGATCATGCCCGAGGTCATCGCTCCGCGCGCGCCTGCGTCCAGATCGGCCAGTAGCGTGATGCCCTCTTCGCCGTCAAACGGCCCCTCAATGGCATCCCCGCCCGCTTCAATCAGCGCGCGCATCTTGTTCGCAACAAGGGCACATTCAATCTTGAACAGTTTCACCATTTCGATCTGCTGCGCCATTTTGACCAGCAGCGGCACTGGCAGATCGACCCCAGACATCGGCGCATCCTGAACCATGATCGGAATGCCGACTTCGCCCACCGCCCGGAATTGCTCAAACGTCTGGTCCGGCGATCCTTTCAGCGTTGCACCGTGATAGGGCGGCATCATCATGACCATGTCCGCGCCAAGGTCTTTCGCAAATTGCGCCCGCTCAACGGCGATGGTTGTCGCGTAGTGGCTGATGGTAACGATGACTGGAACGCGGCCCGCCACATGCTCGAGCGACAGGCGCGTCAAGGTCTCGCGCTCGGCGTCCGACAACAGGAACTGTTCCGAAAAATTTGCCAGAACACAGAGGCCGTCCGCACCCTGATCGATCAAACAATCAAGGACGCGGCGCATCCCGTCGAGGTCGAGGCTGCCGTCGGGGTGAAACGGGGTCGGCGCGACAGGCCAGATGCCGGAATACTGGGTCATGGTGCGATATAACTCGTTTTGATTTGTGTATAAAATTCACGGGCGTAGGTGCCCTGCTCCTTGGCGCCATAGCTGGAGCCTTTGCGCCCGCCAAACGGCACGTGATAGTCCACACCCGCCGTGGGCAGGTTGACCATCACCATGCCGGCCTGAATATGGCGGCGAAAATGGCTCGCGTGTTTCAGCGAGGTTGTGCAAATGCCTGCGGACAGGCCAAACTCGGTGTCATTGGCGACGGCCAAAGCTTCATCATAGTCGGCTACCCGGATCACGCTGGCGCAGGGACCAAAGATTTCTTCTCGGCTGCTGCGCATGTCGTTTGTCGCATGGACGAACAGCGCAGGGCGTTGAAAGAACCCCTGCCCGTCCATGGCCTCGCCACCGATCACTTCACAGCCTTCGGAGCGCGCAAGATCGACGTAGGAGAGGTTTTGCTGCAATTGCCGTTCGTCGACGACGGGACCGATCTGGGTTTCCGGGTCGAGCGCATCGCCGACCTTTAGCTTGGCGACTTCGGCCGAAAGCTTTTCCACAAACGCATCGTGAATCCCAGCCGTGACAATCAATCGCGATGACGCCGTACAACGCTGGCCCGTGCTAAAGAAAGCGCCGTTCAGGGAGGCCCCCACGGCCACATCAAGGTCAGCGTCATCCAGCACCACCATGGGGTTTTTGCCACCCATTTCGAGCTGAACTTTCTTGCCGTTTTCGGCGCATTGTACAGCGATCTGGCGGCCTGTCGCGACTGAGCCAGTAAAGCTGATCGCATCGATACCCGGGTGCGCCACCATCTGCGCGCCCACGGTGCGCCCGCTTCCCATCACCAGATTGAACACCCCGTCAGGGCACCCGCTTTCCTTGAGGATATTGGCGATCTCCCAAGCGCAGCCGGGGGTGAGTTCGGCAGGTTTTAGAATGACGCAGTTGCCATAGGCCAGCGCTGGTGCTGCCTTCCACGCCGGAATGGCGATGGGGAAGTTCCACGGCGTGATCAACCCGACCACCCCCACCGGCTCACGCTCGATCATGACCTCAACGCCGGGGCGGACAGAGGGCAACACTTCGCCCCCCAGCCGCAGCGCTTCGCCTGCGAAAAACTTGAAAAGTTGCGCGGCGCGGGTGACCTCACCAATGCCTTCCGCAAGGGTCTTGCCCTCTTCACGGCTAAGCAGGCGTCCCAGTTCATCCTTGCGCGCCATGATGGTAGCGCCAGTCGCCTCGAGCACATCGTGGCGCAGCTGCGGCGTCGCTCCGGCCCAGCCGGGCAAGGCGGCGCGGGCCGCCTCCACAGCAGCATCGACCGATGCGGCATCCCCCCGGGCATAGTTGCCCAGGATGTCATTCGTGTTGGACGGGTTGATGTTCGGCATGGCTTCAGCTTCGGCGACCCATTTGCCGCCGATCAGATTGTCGTAATTCTGCATGGATTACTCCGTTATCTCGAAATTTTTCAGATGCTTGTCGGAGATGGAGATGCCGAGCCCGGGCAGATCATCGTCCAGCTGCAAGAACCCGTCCTGTGCCTCTGGATCGCCTTCAAAGATGTAATAAAACAGCTCGTTACCTACCTCGACGTCGAACACGGGGAAGTATTCTGACATTGGGCAATTCACGTTTGCCATGGTCAGGTGATAGTTATGCATCTGTCCGGCATGGGGGATAACCGGGACCTGAAAGGCCTCGGCAATCGCGTTGATCTTTTGCGCCGCCGTGATGCCACCAACACGGTTGGTGTCATATTGCAGCACGCTGACTGCACCGGAGCGGATCAGATCGGCACAACCAATTACCGAATATTCATGCTCCCCGCCCGAGATCGGCACGATGTTCATGGCGTTCAGCTCGCGGTAGCCGTTCACATCATCTGCGATCACCGGCTCTTCCAGCCAACGCGGCTCATATTTCGCAAGCTTGGGCAGCATCCGTTTGGCATAGTCCAAGTTCCACCCCATGTAGCATTCCAACATGAGGTCGTTATCGTACCCAACCACCTCGCGCAGCGCTTCGACGCGCTTGAGGTTCTCGCGCATGCCCGGCATGCCGTCCTTGGGGCCAAAGCCGAAGCGGGTTTTGAAGGCGGAGTACCCGCCCTTCATCGCTTCTTCGGCCTCGCGCTGCATGGCCTCGACACTGTCGGCGTATAGTTTCGAGTAATAGACCGGGATCTTTTCTTTGGTGCGGCCACCAAGCAGCTTAAACACGGGCTTGTTGGCCAGCTTGCCCATCAGATCCCAGATCGCGATGTCGATGGCTGAGATCGCCGTCATCCCGATCCCTTTGCGGCCCCAGGCGTGGCTGCGGCGGTACATTTTTTCCCAGATATAGGCGTTATCAAAAGGGTCTTCACCGATCACCAGTGGGGCCAGCAGTTCGTCGATTGCTTTCTTTACCACGGTGGGTGCGAGGGCCGCGTTGCCGATGCCGATGGTGCCGTCCTCGGTTTCAACCTCGCAGGTCAACCACTGGTGAAAACGGAATGATGACATCGTATCACCCTTCATCCACAGCGCGTCAGAGGCGTTGGTGCAGAAGTTGCCCTGCGGCGGGACGGTCGGGCCGGTCCAGTTCCAGACACGGGTACGGACAGATTTGATCTTCATGGGTTCAATCCACTTTTATAATGTTTTGGGTCTGGCGGCGGCGCATCCCCATTTCGCAGGCGATGTTCCACGCGGCGCGCATCGGGCCAGGGTTGGCCTTACCCGCGCCGCGGATGTCAAAGGCGGTGCCATGGGCTGGGGTTGTAATCGGCACGGGCAAGCCGCCCTGCACCGTCACCCCCTGCCAAAAGCCCAGCAGCTTGATCGCGATTTGCCCCTGATCGTGGTAAAGCGTGACGATCGCGTCCAACTCCTTGGCCACGGCCTTGAGAAAGATCGTGTCCGAGGGGTATGGCCCCTCGACCGGCAGCCCAAGCGCCTTGGCCCGTTCGACCGCCGGAATGATAATGTCGATCTCTTCGGTGCCAAAATTGCCGTTGTCGCCGTTGTGTGGGTTCAAGCCGCAGACACCAATGCGTGGTTGCGCGTTGCCGCCTGCGATCAATGCATCATGGATCAAGCGCGTGGCCTCAATGATCTTGTCCTCGGTGATCAGATCGGCCACGTTGCGCAGGGCGACATGACTGGTCACGCGGCTGGTCCACAGCCCTTCCATCACGTTGATCTCTGACACCGAGCCGTTGTGGCCCAGCCGGTCCGCGAACCAGTGCAATTCGTCCGATTGGGTCATGCCCGCCGCGTGCAGCGAGGCCTTGTTCAGTGGAGCAAAGACCAACGCGTCGGCAGCCCCCTTCGCCACCATGTCGAGACCATAGCCCAGTGTCTCAAGGCAGTGCTGCCCCCCGGCGGATGTCGCTTCGGCGCGTGCCCACTCCCGCCCGTCCTTACCGATGCTTAAAAACAATGGCAGGTCGGGGTCGTCGTTTAGCGCGGCAGCATCGGAAACGCGCTTATAGTCAAAGCTGGTCCCGGCGATGGACATGCCGTCCTGTAATTCAGCCTCGTCGCCGACGATCAGTACATCGGCCGCCTTGCAAGCTTCTGCGTCGCTCAGCAGTCGCGCCACCAGCTCAGAGCCGATGCCCGCAGGGTCGCCTAAGGTCAGGATCAGGCGGGGTTTTTCCGAACTCATTGCATATACTCCGTCAAAACGAGCGATACCGATGGCACATAGGTCACCAGCAAAAGGATGAAGGCGAGCACGCCGATGAAAGGCAGATTGGTCCGCGAAGTTTCCCAGATGCCGGCCTTGGCGATGGAGCACGAGGTGATCAGCACCGATGCGACGGGGGGTGTCTGCTGACCAATGGCGAGGTTCAGCGTCACGATGATGCCGAAATGCACGGGGTCGATCCCAACAGCGGTGACCAAAGGCATCACAACAGGCACTACCAGAATGATCGCGGCGGCACCGTGTAGGAACATGCCCAGCACCAGCAGCAGCACGTTCAGCAGCGCCAGTACGATCAGCGGATTGGTTGTCACTTCGGTGATCTGCGCGGCAAGCTGCTGCGGCACCTGCGCCTGCGTCAGGAACAGCCCTAGCGCAGCGGATGAGGCCACGAGCAGCATCACGACGCCGGTCTGGCTGACGCCTTCCAACATGGTGCGCCGCAGACGCCAGATGTCGAGATCACGGTAGATGAACAGCCCGATCACAAGGGCAGCCAAAACAGCAAGCCCTGCCCCTTCCGTCGCCGTCACAAGGCCCGAGAAAATACCGCCGAGGATGATGACCGGCATGGTCAACGCCCAGAACGCTTCACGGAACGTGCGCTTGATGTGCTTTAGGTCAAACCCTTCGCCGCGCGGCAGATCATAGCGGATGGCCAGGAAATAGGTCACCAGCATCAGCAATCCGCCCCCCAGAACGCCCGGAATGATGCCCGCGACAAAGAGCTTTAGCACAGATGTCTCCGCAATCGCGCCGTAGAGGATCATTGGGATCGACGGTGGAATGATAATCGCAAGCGAGGCGGAAGAAGACGTGATCGCCGCCGCCAAAGTGCGGGAATAGCCGCGCCGCTTCATCTCTGGGATCAGAACAGTCCCGGTCGCGGCCACGTCGGCCACGGCAGAGCCGGAGATTTCGGCAAACACCATCGAAACACCAATGTTGACCATGCCAAGCCCGCCACGCACAAAGCCGATCAGCGCTGAGACGAAGTTGATCAGCCGCACCGAAATGCCAGAGGTGTTCATCAAGTTGCCCGCCAGAATGAACAGCGGGATCGCGATCAGAGGGAAAGACGTGGCACCCGAATAAAGCGCGATCGTCATGTCATAAAGCTGGTTGGTGCCGGTGGTGAGGACGAAGCCGCCAATCGACACCAGGCCAATAGCGACGGCAATCGGCACATTGATCAGGATCAGGCCGATCAGCACAATTGCAGCAATCAGGAGTGTCATTTCTGTTCTTTCTTGAGTGAGAGCGTCGCGGCTTCGGCCTCGGCTTCTGCGATAGCATGCTCGATCTCGGCATGTTCACGGTCGATACCGGAGGCAACTTCGCGCAGGGCCCGAGGCATGGTCATGATTGTGCCAATGATCATCAGCACGGCAGTAACCGGAATAACCGATTGCACGATGTCCAAGGTCAGCCAGCGCAAGCTAAGCAGCGAGTCGTAGGCAGCTACGCGGAGGACAGCATAGCCGAACCAACCCGTAATCGCGAAATAGGCCAGCACCAGCAATTCTGAGAACAATGCCACCGCAAGCGCTAGGTTTCGCGGAAGGGCCGAAACCAGACCCGCAAAACCCATATGCTGGCGCAAAAACACCGCATAGGTCGCGCCAAAGTAGGTGAGCCATGCCAGCAGCACGCTGGCAATTTCATCATACCAACTGGGCGAAGACCCCAGATAGCGCATGGTGGTTGAGTAGATGACGGCGCAGGTAAGCGTCAGAAGCAAGACCAAGCAAATGGTCTCGATCAGACGTAGCAACGTCTTTTCCGCAAGTTGGATCATTGGGGGTTCCTATTTGGTATCGGCCAAGGCACGCCTTGGCCGACTGGGGTCGATCAGTTTACTCGGCCAGAGCCTGCGCGCGGCTGACCAGTTCAGCTCCGCCAGAAACCTGTGCGGCAAAGGCTTCATAAACCGGAGCGGAAGCAGCTACGAAAGATGCCTTATCGGCTTCGTTCACTTCCACACCCGCCGCACGGACTTTCTCAACCAGCTCGTTGTCGGCGGTTTCACCTTCGGCAAGCGACCAGTCCTGCACGGTGGCAGCGACGTCGGTGACGGCGGCCTGCACGTCGGCTGGCAGCCCGCTCCAGGTGTCACTGCCGGTGGTCAGGTAGGTCGGCGAATAGACGTGACCTGTCAGGCTGAGGTGCTTCTGTACTTCCTGAAAATTCGCGCCGACGATGTTTGTCAGCGGGTTTTCCTGCCCGTCCATCGTGCCGGTCTGCAAGGCTACGAAGACTTCCGAGAAAGACATCGGCGTCGGGTTGGCCCCCCATTCCTTGAACATCGCAACGCGCCATTCGGACGATGGCGTTCTGATCTTCAGACCTTCCAAATCGGCGGGTGTGTTGATCGCGCGTACAGAGTTGGTAATCTGGCGAAAGCCGTTTTCCCATGTGGACAGGACATGCAGGCCTTGATCCTCGGCCTTTGGCGCAAGTTCGGTCATGACGATTTCCGCGTCAATCGCCTTGAGGTGCGCCCGGTCCTTGACCAGAAAGGGCATGTCGAACAGAGCAAATTCAGGGGCCACGTTGGTCATAATGGACGAAACCAGCGTGAACTGAACGGTGCCGAGGCGCAACTTTTGAAGCAGCTCTTTTTCATCGCCCAACTGTCCGTCGGCATAAAACTCAACCTTATGCGCGTCGCCCAGTTTCGCCTGTAGATCTGTTGCAAACTTCTCGGCGCTCCGACCTTGCAGACTGTTGGATGCGGCCCCAACTGCCACGATATAGGTATCGGCCATAACGGGACTGGCGGCCAACATGGACGTCGTGATGAACAGACTCGCAGCCAAGCTGCAGCTAATTTTTTTCATGATTTTCCTCCTCCAAGGTGCAGGTTTGCCGATTATTTAGAGCAGCCCCTACTGGACAAATGGCTAGATGAGATGGCTCGCGCTGCCAAATAGAAAGGCGTGATCTATTGATAACCTATGGATATTGATAGCCCGCATAATTCAACCGGTTACTAATCGGTCAGGCTTCCGCGACTGAGGGGTGAGCCCCTCCCGCGAACCCTCCTCGGCATTCTCGTTTTAGAGCAGACCTATCATCAAAACGCTCCCGGCGTAGATTTCACCCAATTGTCCCCAACACTGGGAAGGTTTCCAATAACCACCACGAAAAAGCGCTCAGTTGGCCCGTCATCATCGCGATCCCCATGAGGACCATGACCCCGCCTGCCACTTGATGCAGACGCCGCCCAACCGCACCAATCGCCCGCAGGCGCGCTGCGACCTGATCGGTAAAGGCGGCCACGATCAGAAACGGCACCCCAAGCCCTGCCGAATAGATCGCCAATAGCCAAACACCTTCCGATACCGTGGCGCTTGCCGCACTGGCCGTCAGGATTGCGCCGAGGATCGGTCCGATACAGGGGGTCCAACCAAAGCCGAAAGCGAGGCCCAGCACATAGGCCGCCACCGGCTGCCCGCCGGGCAGATCGAGGTTGAACCGCAGGTCACGCTCCATTGATTGAATGCGCGCGGCCCCCAGCATGAACAGCCCAAAAAGGATCACAACAGCGCCCCCGATAAGGTTCAGCTCAAACCGCCAGCGCAAGAGCGACTGCCCCAATGCTGTGGCCGATGCACCGAGCGCCATGAAGATTGTTGAGAACCCCAACACGAAACAAAAGCTCAGCCACACCGCTTGGCCACGGCTGCGCGCCGCGCCCGTGGGTCCAGTGCGCCCGGCGATATAGGAGACGTAGCCCGGCACCAGTGGCAAGACGCAGGGCGAGACAAAGGAGATCGTCCCGGCCAGCAAGGCGGCGATCACCCCGAGGGAGGAGACATCAAACATTAAGCCCCCCTCTGTGTGGAGAGGAGAGCTTTAGTGCGCCAAAGTAGGCTACGAATGGGACGACGAGCCATTGCAACATCGGCGTGAGACCTGCGTCAATAAACGGGATGACTGGCATAATGTCGCGGTAGGCCCAAGCCTCGCGGACCTCAATGTTGAGCCATTCGCTAAAGATCGTATAGCCAAATCCGATCGCAAGCATCGCGCCAAAAACGGGATAGACCCGCGCCTGCGGCCATGCGCCTGTGCCAAAGAAAAACAGTGCGAGCAGAAGGCTGCTCATGGCGATCTGCAGGTCGCCTCCGGTGCAGTGAACCACGGCAAAGACGATCTCGCCCCATGTCCCCTCAACCCAAATTGTGTAGAGCGGAATATGGGCAACCTCCCAAAGAAGGTGCCCCAGCAGCGTGAACAACGCAAAGCGGCGCAGGGCGGTGAGCCAGTGTGGCCTGTCCAAACGTTGGCTTGTCATTGAAACCACCCCGTTATGCGCTGCCAAAAACCGGGTTCGGCATGAGGCCGCTGATGCGTCAGCCCGTTGATGTAGAGCACGAGGTTCGTCGGCTTAAAGTCTGCGCCGTGAAATATGCCAACCTGCGCGCCCTCACGGTTGAGCAAATGCACCATGGGGTCTTCGTTTGTCCGGCCACTTGCCGAGGCGAAGGCATTCACCGTGTCGCCAAAGCGCTCGGCGTCGGACAGTTGTGCAGACGTCCAGTTCTGCTCTGCCGGGGCCGCAGAGCCCGTATCGCGCAGGGTGACAAAGGCGACCATCTCGCGCATGGCACTGGCATTGAGCGCGGAGAGCGTTTTGCCGAGTTGTTCCTGCTGCGCATCACAGGGGCTACCGCAAGCACCAGGGGCAAAACTAAGCACCGTGATCTTGCCCCTCATTGCGCCCAGAGACCCCGTGGCCCCATCTGGCGCCACCCATTTCACATCCCGCACCTCTTGGGCGGTGATGGGTTCAAACGCGGCTTCTTTATCGGCCATCGCTTGGCTCAGGTTCTCCCCGGGGTGGTTCGCGAAAGCGGGTGTTACAGTCAGCAGGGCCACGGCACATATGTGCGCGGCCTGCGACGCGCGACGGGCTGACGATGGAAATTTCTGTGTCACTGGTTTCTCTTCTCTTTCGCGATGCGCATAGAAATTTGTTCGGCCATTTCCTCGGCGGGTTGCGCGCTTTCAAGAAAGACAGCATCGAACCGACCATCCGGAGCCATCAGGTAAATGTGGCCCGCATGGGCCATGATGTAGCCGTCAGCCGCGTCCTCGTTCGAGAGCATCTCATGGTAGACCTTGAAGGCCTCCGCAGTCGCAGCCACCTGCGCTTTGTTCCCCGTCAGCCCGATCAACTGGGGGTGGAAGTTCGCAATATAGCCTTTGAGAACCTCAGGCGTGTCGCGCTCTGGGTCCACGGTCACAAACAGCGGGGCAACTTGGCTTGCGTCAGACCCAAGCTGATCAAGCACGCTGCCCATATAGGCCAAAGTGGTTGGGCAGATGTCGGGGCAATGGGTGAAGCCGAAGAATACAAGCTGCCAGCGACCTTTGTAATCGTCCTGCGTGACAGTCTGGCCGTCGTGGTTAATTAACGTGAAATCGGAACGAATATCCGCGTCGCCGCGATAGACGGGCTGATGCGAAGGGATATGGCCGGGGCGCATCACGGCGAAACCCGCAAGGGCAACGGCGGCGGCAATTGCGGCGGTCCAAAGGGCAATGCGAAGCCGACGGTGGGTCGGGGTGATCTTTGTCATAGTCTGTCTTTCAATGGGGTGATCCGCCCGCCGCTTGGACGGGCGAACCAAGAGCGTCAGCCTTTTTGATCTTCGGAATGATGCGTTTCCATATGCTCGTTCATGGACTGCATCATCTTGTTGCAGTTCTCCATCATCGGTCCCATCTCGGCCATCATCTTCATCATGGGCATCATACCTTCCATGCCTTCCATACCTTCCATGCCCTTCATGTCAGCCATGTCGCCTTTCATATGGTGGCCCTTGGCCATCGGCATATCGCCCGCCTCGGGTTTTGCCTCCTGCGCCTGCGCGAGAGAGGCGGCAAACATAAAGCCTGTCAGGGCTGCGGTGGTAAGTTTCACTGTATAAGTCATGTCAGTTCCTTTTGATTGAGGTTCAGTCTGTCGGGGCGTCCGGCTTTGCCACCGGATCGTTTTTGGCGCAGCTTGAGCCGCCGCGCATGCACAGCCCCAAAGCACACATGGCGGCACAAGGGGCGAGGCTGAGAAGCAAAGGCGCGGCCCCCACGGCGGTCAGCCAGTCTCAATTCAGCGCGGCCCCTCCGCCGATGGCGGCAAAGCCCGTCAGCATGAGGGTTTGGCGCCGCGCGGGCATAGGG
Source organism: Sulfitobacter indolifex (assembly GCF_022788655.1). Taxonomy (NCBI): domain Bacteria; kingdom Pseudomonadati; phylum Pseudomonadota; class Alphaproteobacteria; order Rhodobacterales; family Roseobacteraceae; genus Sulfitobacter; species Sulfitobacter indolifex. The sequence goes on from NZ_CP084951.1 coordinate 2,722,615, forward strand.
ATCGCGAAGGAGGGCCGGATTGCTTTTGAGAGTTGGGTCACTGTTGGGTTCATCCCTTTGTGATGACGCGTTGGATTTGGGAAATGGCCGCCGGGCTGTCCCACGCGGCGGGGCCGACCTTGCGGGCAACCTCGCGGCCTTGGGGGTTGACCAGCAGCGTCGTGGGCAGGCCGACAACGCCAAAGGCCATCATCCCCCGCAGCTGGTCTGCCAGATAAAGGTCGAGATGCGTGATGGCGATCTCGGCATAAAAGGCGCGCACGGCGTCGAACCCGCCCTTGTCGATTGAGAGCGCAAGAACGTGAAACTCCGCCCCGCCCAATCGCGCCTGAAGCCGGTCAAGGGTGGGCATTTCATGGCGACAAGGCGGGCACCATGTTGCCCAGATATTGAGCAATACCGTCCGGCCACGAAAGTCCGCCAAAGTCAGACTCCGCCCTGCCCCATCCGTAATGGGCGGCGACAGCATCGGCAGGGGCTTTTGATGTTCCGCCATGACAGTGCGCGCGGCGGCAGGCGAAGCCCCAAGCGCCAGCGCGCCGCCCAGAAAACCACGCCGCCTCATGCGTTCTGCTCCTGCTGCAAACGCCGCACCACGGGAAGAATATCTTCCTCCAGCGAGCGTCGATTGAACGGGCCGACATGTTTGTAAGCGATGCGCCCTTTAGCATCGATCACAAAGGTTTCCGGCACGCCGTAAACGCCCCAGTCAATCGCAGTTCGGCCCGAGCTGTCGGCACCGATCCGGTCATAAGGATCGCCAAGCTCCGCAAGGAACCTGCGGGCGGCGGCGGGCTTGTCCTTGAGGTTGATGCCGTGGATCGGCACGCTGTCGGTTTGGGCCAGCTCCACCAACAGTGGCATCTCAACCCGACACGGCACGCACCACGAAGCCCAGACGTTCACGAGAGACACTTCGCCGCGCAGATCAGCCGTCGTGAGCCCCTTCCCGCGCCCTTCGATGGGCGGCAGATCAAACGCGGGAATGTCCCGGCCGATCATCGTGCTGGGCAGGCCATCGTCGTTGTTGAACAGCCCCCAGAGAAACGCCGCCGCGATGGCCCCGAATACCATCGCAGGCAGGGCCACAATGAACCGCAACCACCGTGGCTTGCGGACAGGCTGTCTGTCCTTGCTCATGCTCCGCCCTCATCCTTGGCGGTGACTTCAGCCTGAAAGCCGCGCTCCCGCTCGGGCCAGGTGCTTTTGATATAGCCAAGGATCGCCGTGATCTCTGCGTCACTCAGGATGCTGTCGAACACCGGCATGTCACTTTCATAGCCCGGCACGACCGAAGCCAGTCCGTTCTTGGTAATATCAAAAATCTGCTGATCGGCATGGTGCCACGTATGGCCAGTTTCATCATGCGGCGGCGCGGGCATGCGGCCAGTGTCGAGCCGCCTGCGCCAGTCCGGCTGACCTTCGAGATCGGCGCCGTGGCAGGAGGCGCAGCTCTCGGCATAAAGCCCCGCGCCACGCTCGATCATCTCTGCGTCCACCGGCACGCCGAGCACGGCGAGCGCCGGGGGGCTGTCCTCCTTCCCCCCGGCCCAGACAGCGACCGCCGCCGCGCCTGCGATACCGATCACGGCGGTCAGACCCAACCGGTTCATACGGGCCGCCGTAGGTATTTGACCAAGGCCAGCGCGCCCAGCACCAGCACCGCCAGCACCAAGAGGAAGAGCACGCCACAGGCGATCATCATTCCGACCGACATCGGCCCATTCATCATAGTTCCGTTCATCATGTCCATCATTCTATCCTCATTCATTTGAATACACGGCCACGCCGTCCTCACCGAAAGCGTAGGTCTTGAGCGTGCCGCTCTTGCCTGCCATGCCGGGCGCGTTCTGGGGCATACCCGGCAGCGTGATGCCGGTGACCTCGGGGCGCTCGGATGTCAGGCGCTGGATAATCTCAACAGGCACCAGACCGCTGACGTAATAGCCATCGACCTCGGCAAGGTGGCACCCCAGCCCCTGTTCCGGCACGCCGACCTCGACCGAGCGTTTGTCAAAATCTCGGTCGTCGATGCGGGTCACGTGATAGCCGTTCTCTTCGGCAAAATCGGCATAGGCATCGCAGCAGCCACAGGACGGGTCGCGCCAGATGGTCATTTGGCGATCTGCAGGGACAGTGCTTGCCACGGTGTCGGCGGGCGGCGTGTTGTCGTTTTCCGCCATGCCGAAGGTGGCGAAACCGATGATACCGGCGGCGGTGAGGGCCGCGGCCGCGCCGAGGGTGAATTTGCTGTTCATGTCTGGTCTCCTTGAGGGATATTGAGGGGATCAAAGGTCAGGCCACCATCGCGGCTGACCGAAAGAGTGCCGTCGCGAACGGCGACAAGGTGTTCAGGGTCGGCAGGGTCGACAGCCAGCGCGTCGATCTTTCCCGCCGCCGCACGCGTCCAATTCACGCCCGCGTCTGTCGAGGTCCAAAGGCCAGTCGCCAGCCCAGCGTAGAGCCGTTCAGGCGCTTTGGGGGAGAGTGCCAGATGGGTGATCGGCTGGTCTTCGGGCAGAGGTTTGGCAGGCGGCGGCGTTTTGCCCGCAGCCAGCGCATCCATCGCATCGTCCGCGGTCACATCCTGCCAGCGGCAAAAGCAATCCGGCACGCGGGTCAGCCCGGCGTCGGTCCCGGCATAGAGCCAGATGCCGCCCATGCCAGTCGGATTGCCCACCGAGACAAGCGTCAACACCTCGCGTTCGGCCCCATCGAGATAAGGCCGGTCCATGACGAATTCCCAGCTTTCTCCTGCGTCTTGGCTGCGCCAAAGCCCGTCGTTTGCAAGGGCGGCATAGAGCATGTCTGGCTCAAGCGCGGCCTGGGTGAGCGCGGTGACGCGGGTCGCAGGCAAGCCCGCGCTGGCGTCTGCCCATGTGCGTCCCCCATCCCGGCTGCGCATAAGGCCGACAGGATCAACCGCCGCGAACAAAGTGCCCGGAGTCTCTGGGTGGCTGGTGATCGCGGTGAGTGATCGCTCCAGCGGAATGTGCTGGATGCCGCTCGGGGCGGACACGCGCCAAAGCTTGCGCTTTGAAGCCGCGACGAGTGCATCGCCGTCATAATGCAGCGCACGGACCGCCGCCCCCGTTGTCGTCGCGAGGGAGGCATGAGGAAGGATCAGCGTCGCCCCAATTGCGGCAAGCCCGCCGGACAGCACACGCCTGCGCGACATATCGCGCGATGGATGAATAGACATAAACGTCGTTCCCGAAAGTGACGAAGAAGGTCGAGCGCGCCGCTGCACAATGGCAGCAAACGTCGCGAGACCGGGCCGTCACCCTTGGGTGCGGCCGGTCAACTTAGGGAGGTGGTTCGCGGTGGGAAAGGGTCAGATCCGAGATCAATCCCGGCGAGGCCAAGATCCCCCGGCACAGGCGCGAAGAAGCGCTGCACGCTTTCGAGTTGGGACTGAAGCATCTGCGAGGTTACAAAGAGGGGTGCCGTGCAATCAATGTCGCACATCACCTCACCCTGCTCTTCCTGCAAGCAAGCTGTGCAGGTATCGTCCTCTTCCATCGTCGCGGATGCGGTCAAACCTGACATCTGCATCGACATGTTCGCCGCCGCCAAATCATGCGCCAATACGCCCGTCAAAAGTACGAGCGAGAGGCAGAATGTGGCAAGGCGAAGCAGGATGCGCATGGCAGAGATATAGGAACCCGATGCGGTGGTGTCGATCCCCTCACCAGAAAGTGAGGGTGAGCGATCCGTCGCAGGCCCGCAGATCGGCAAGACACAGCGCATTGCGATGAGCCTCAGCGGTCGTGCGACGCCTCAACGCTGTGCTCAGCGTCTTTGCCAGCGCGCGTCGGGCCGCTCTCATGCCCAAACAACGCGGCATCCTGATGGGCATTCGCGGAAGTTTCAAACTCAAGGCTTGAATGGGTGATGCCGAAGTCATTCGCGAGCATTTTCTTGACCGCCTGCTTCACGGCTTCAAGGTCCGTCCAATCTTGCCCCTCCAACACCACATGGCAATCGAGCGCCACCTCATGCTCTTGCATCTGCCAAAGATGAACATGATGCACGTCCCTGACGCCAGCGACCTTGGTCATTGCCTCGACCACAGCGCCCGCATCCATGTCAGGCGGGCTGCCCAGCATCAACATACGGATCGGACCGCCAATTTCAGTAAGGGCCAGATAGAGAATATAAAGCGCAATACCGATGGTGATCGCCGGATCAACCCAACGCAGATCGTAAAGGATGATGAGCGTGCCGCCGAAAATCACCGCGACCGAGGCCAGCGCATCTGACAGGTTGTGCAAGAACAGCGCCCTGATATTCACGCTGCCCTTTTGCATCGAGTAGGTGAGCAGCGCCGTCAACGTATCGACGACAAGCGCGACCCCGCCCAGAATGACCACCGTCCAACCCGCCACCGCAGGCGGATCAATCATGCGCATCCCGCCTTCGTAGATCAGATATATCCCGACAAGAATAAGCGTGGTGTAGTTAATCAAAGCCGCAACGATTTCGATCCGGCCATAGCCAAACGTCATTCGCGCATCTGCCGGACGCCGTGCGATTTTTCGGGCGACAAAGGCGATGACCAGTGAGGCCATGTCCGAAAAGTTGTGCAGCGCGTCCGCGATAAGGGCGAGCGACCCTGCAAAGACACCGCCCACGATCTGCGCCACCGTCAGAAGGGCATTCGCCCAGATGGCCAGAGATACTCTGCGGTCCCCGCTTTCGGGGTCAATATGGGCGTGATCATGTGCCATCTGTGCTTCCTACCGGTTTGGGGTCATAACCGCTGCGTTCCGTCAGAAGTAGAGATACGACCTACAGCGACTGTAGCTTCAAGCGATTTGTCGACCTTTTCCTCTCTCGGTCAAGTTCCATGGCGATAGGCTGCGCGAATGGTCTTACGGTAGACCATGATACAGCGCGTTGCAGAATTCACAGGACGCGCTGTCACCCCCTTCATCGAACCCCAGCTTGCGCGACACCCTTCCAAAACCTACAGAGACTGTAGAATGGAAGGGATCAGACATGCTTGCTATCGGCATACTCGCAAAGCGCACTGGCACCAAAGTGCAGACGATCCGCTATTACGAGCATATCGGTCTAATGCCTGAACCCGGCCGGACCGAAGGCGGCCAGCGGCGCTATGGCGATGCCGAGTTGGACCGTCTCTCCTTCATCCGCCATTCCCGCCAGCTCGGCTTTTCGCTGGAGGCGATCCGAGAGTTGCTTGGCCTCTCTGACACGCCCGACCGATCCTGCGCTGATGTCGATGCCATCGCCCAAAAACAACTTCGCCAAGTCGAGGCGCGGCTTGTGCGGCTCGAGGCCCTCCGCGTTGAATTGCAACGCATGATCGGTGCCTGCAATGCGGATCGGGTGGCTGATTGTCGCATCCTTGAGGTGCTGCGCGACCATGAGGAATGCCTCGCCGATCACGGGGCCACCGCCTGATGCCTGCCGCCCTGCTCTATCCGCTTGCGGCATTGGCTGAGATCGTCGGGTGTTTTGCGGTCTGGGCGTGGTGGCGCGGCGCATCGCCGCTGTGGCTGGTGCCGGGGATGATCAGCTTGGCGCTGTTTGCGGGGTTGTTGGCCTTGGTCGAAGCCGGGTTCGCCGGGCGCGCTTTTGCGGCCTATGGCGGCGTTTATATCGCGGCTTCGCTGACATGGATGTGGGCGGTAGAAGGGCAGCGGCCTGATCTTTGGGATGCTGCCGGGGCGGGCCTCTGCATTCTTGGCGCAGCGGTGATTATTCTCGCGCCCCGCGCCGGATAGGCTGCCGACCCTTCTGAAAGGGCCGGCAGCCATGTGGTTTAGCTGGCGTCTTTGAATTCGTCGTATTCGCCGCGCACCTGAACGGTCACGGTGACCGCTGTCTTGTCACGGTTGCGCCAGAACCAGCCGTGTTCACCTGCGAAACCGGCGGTGATTTCGCCCTCTTCACCTGTCGAGCCGCGGCCTTTGTAATAGGTCTCGGATTGGCCCGACCCATGGCCGTGCAGGTCAAAGTTCACACGCCCCCCGTCGACCAACATAGCGTATTGCGCGGTTTGGCCTTCTTCCATCACCAACTTCCACTCGGCAGACTCGCCCGGCGCCAGCGTAAAGGTGATTTCATCGCGCCATTCTTGCACGGGTTCAGACGGCACCTCTTCGGCATGGGCGGCCCCGACGAAGACGCTGAAGATGTCGTTCATCAGGCTGGATTGCTCTTGGGTCACAAGCGCGCCCTGCTCTTCCAGCGCTTTGATGCGGTCTGCTTCGGCCTCTGCGGCGAGCTGGCTTTTGATCTCGCCCATTTCAGCGAGCCCAAGCACGCCGCCGATCCCCGTAGGGTCGATGTCGTATTCGGCGGGCAGCACCACGGTCACGAGGATCGCGACAGCACTGGCCGCTGCAATGGCGGTGGAGCGGATGAGCTGCGCGGAGGTGGGCAATTCGTTGAGGCTTGGTTTTTCTGCATTGAACATGTGGTTCTCCTATTTGCTTACGCGGCTACGAAATAGCCGGTGATTTGAAGGCCCATGAGGATGAACCCCATAGCCATCATGATGACGTTTGCGGTGTAGGCTTGGCGGAAGAAGTTGGGTGATTTCCGCCAAAAGCCCATGACGATAAGGATGACGGCAAGCGCCATCAGCTGGCCCATCTCAACGCCTACGTTAAACGCCAGAAGGTTGGCCAAAAGGCCGTCCGAGGCGATCTCGTAGTCGAGAAGCTTGGTGGCCAGACCGGTGCCGTGGAAGAAGCCAAAGATCAGCGTTGCAACCTTGGTATTGGGCTGCACACCGAACCAGCGCTGATAGGCGGCGAGGTTGTCGAGCGCCTTGTAGACGACCGACAGGCCAATGATGGCGTCAACGATATAGGCGTTGATGCCCCAGCCGAACCAAACACCGGCCAGCATCGTGGTCGAATGCCCCACGGCAAAGATGCTGACATAGATGCCGACGTCTTTCATCTTGTAGAGAAAGAAGACGACGCCGAACAAAAACAGGATGTGGTCGTAACCCGTCACCATGTGTTTGGCACCGAGATACATGAAGGGAATGATGTTCACCCCCCAGATTTCCTGAATATAGCCCGCATCCCCGGGCGTGACATTATGCGCCAAGGCATAGCTTGCGCTCTGAATGAGCAAGGTAGTTGTGACAAGGGACAGGATCGCGATCCGGCGTGCGCCAAAATCGGTCCAGCCCCGTGGGACTGTGTTCATGGATTGAACTCCGCGTATGTGATTTGTGAGGAATGGGAGCGCCAGTGGCGCGGCCAGTCACACGCGCGGCGGTCGTTCGATCAGGTAGACCCTTGAAGTATTTGCAGAAGCGGCACTCAGCCGCCAAGCGGCCCGGTAGACCTCAACAGGTTGCGCGGCCAAGGCGCGGCCAAACACGACGGCTTGGCTATGATCATGGTCTGCACTGTCGTGACTGTGCCCATGCATGGCCCAAACAAGGTCTTCTTCTAACCCGTGAGAGTGCCCGTGATCCGCGATCATCTGTTCATGTTCTTGAAGAACATCCAACACCGCAGGAACATGGGAAGAGGTCGGCACCACGGACCAGACGAGCACGGCCACACAGAGAAGCATCGCAAAAGCGGCTTGCCCAGTTGTCCGTAGAAAAGTCATCTGTCCTGTCTGCCCTCTCGTCAATTACGCGGCGCTTTTCGCCGTCTTGCTCTATCCCCCCTAGGGGGATACGGTCTTAGTATGTCAGACACCCATATTCATGCAAGTCATCCCGCCCTCATTGCCCGGCTGAAACGTGCCGATGGGCATCTGCGTGCGGTGATCACGATGTTAGAGGCAGGCAAACCCTGCGTTGACGTGGCGCAGCAGCTGCAGGCCGTTGAGAAGGCCGTGACCAACGCCAAACGCGTGTTGATCCATGACCACATCGACCATTGCCTTGAGGTCGATGGCTCCGAGAGTGACCGCGCCGAGCTTAAGACCATCACCCGTTACCTCTGAGGGTATTATGCTGGGTGTTTTATCGGATCGAACCTACAGACACCTCTTCCTCGCCCAAGTTGTCGCGCTTCTTGGCACTGGCTTGGCAACGATGGCGCTTGGCCTGTTGGCCTATGATCTGGCCGGGGATCGGGCCGCCATGGTGCTGGGCACCGTCTTTACGATCAAGATGGTGGCCTATGTCGGCATCGCGCCGATTGCTGGTGCCTTTGCCGAGCGTCTGCCGCGCCGCGCTCTGTTGGTCACGTTGGACCTGGTGCGGGCGGCGGTGGCCTTGGCTCTCCCCTTCGTGACCGAGGTTTGGCAGATCTATATCCTGATCTTCTTCCTGCAATCAGCCTCAGCCGCCTTTACGCCGACCTTTCAGGCAACCATCCCTGACGTGCTGCCCGACGAGGCGCGCTATACCAGAGCGCTGTCCTTGTCCCGTTTGGCCTATGATCTGGAGAACATCATCTCGCCCGCGCTGGCCGCTGTGCTGCTGACGGTGATAAGCTACAACGCCCTTTTTCTTGGGACGGTCGCAGGTTTCGGGGCCTCGGCGCTGCTGGTGCTGACGGTCGTTCTGCCCGGCCCCCAAGCGACAGTCCCGCGCGGGATTTATGACCGCACCACGCGGGGGCTGCGGATCTACCTCGCAACACCGCGGTTGCGCGGGCTGCTGGGGCTAAACCTCGCGGTGTCGTCGGCGGGCGCGATGGTTTTGGTGAACTCGGTTGTGCTGGTGCGGGGGCAACTGGGGCTTGATGATACGGCGCTGGCTTGGTCCATGTTCGCCTACGGGGCTGGCAGCATGAGCGCGGCGCTGGCTCTGCCCAGAGTGCTGGACAAGTACCCGGACAGACCCGTCATGATGACAGGGGCTTGGCTGATGATGCTGGCTCTGTTTGGGATCGCAGCGGGCATCATGGTTTTCGGCTTATCTTGGCCCCTCCTGCTGACGATTTGGCTGCTCATCGGCCTGGGCAATTCTGCGGTTCTGACCCCCTCGGGCCGTCTCTTGCGCCGATCGGCTCAGCCAGAAGACCGGCCTGCTGTATTTGCAGCGCAATTCGCGCTGTCTCATGCTTGCTGGCTGATCACCTATCCTTTGGCAGGTTGGACCATGACCGCATTCGGAACGGTTCCAGCGCTGATACTGCTGGGTAGTTTGGCCGCGCTCGGGATCATAGCAGCCCTGCGCGTTTGGCCCGCTGACGTATCGGATAACACGGGCGCGTCTAGCACTCATTTTTGAATAGGACGGGTCGCAGTGTGGTGAGCCGCCGAACGGCGTCTCTTGTCCTCACGCATTAGGCATACGACTTGGGTCGCTAAAACGCGAAAATCGGGCGTTTCCGCCCGATTGACCTTATTCGCTTGCAAAATGGGCGTTTTAGCCCGGCCGATGGCTATTGGTGGTCAGAACATGCAGGGAAAAACAGGAGAAGGCTTCTCAAGCTCCCAAAAAACCCTGATTCTAAGATTCGAAAATTAAATTCTTTTTAACTACTTACTATTCAGACACCGACGCGCGGAAACTAATAGTCTGCTCAAGAAAGGAAAAGCTTACGCAGACATTTAACACTTTCTTACTAAGAACTTAGAGCCCGTTCGGCCTGATGCTGCACCCTGCTCGGTCTGCTCTATGAAGGCGACCCACTTGTCATTCCCGCGACCATCGCACCGAGCGCGACAAGATGGACCAGCATCAACGCTTTGTCATTCCACAACGCGCCAACAGCAAACCACCCCAACACGCCGATCAGAAACAGATAAAGGTTCCATGGCGTCCATCCAAACCCTGTAGCGGTGTAGCCCAGGATCTGGATGATCGATGCACCCCATTTGACTACAAAAACCAAGCGGTCAAATCTTGGGCCCTCGGTGACAGCGTCAGACAGCACGGGTCAAACCGCCGTCGATACGCAGGTTCTGACCGGTTATATAGCCACCGCCTTCAGAGGCCAGAAGCGATATTACCGAAGACACTTCCTGCGCGCGCCCGTAGCGCCCCATGGGAATGCGCGCCCTGCGATCCTCGGTTTCCGGCAAGCTGTCAATGAAGCCGGGCAGGACATTATTCATACGAATATTGTCGGCAGCGTATTTATCGGAATAAAGCTTGGTGAACGCAGCAAGCCCTGCGCGGAAGACGCCTGAAGTCGGAAAGAGCGGATCAGGCTCGAAGGCCGCGAATGTCGAGATGTTGATGATGGCTCCGCCTCCCTGTGCCTGCATGACCGGTGTAACAAGGCGAGTCGGACGGACGACGTTCATCAGGTAGACTTCCATGCCCATGTGCCAGTCATCATCCGATATCTCCAGCACCGGCCCTTTGGGGCCATGACCAGCAGAGTTGATCAGCGCGTCTACACGGCCCCAACGCTCAACTGCGCCTTGAACCAAGGCAGACAGGTCGTCAGGGCTGGTGTTGGAGCCTGTAACACCAAATCCGCCTAACTCAACGCCAAGCGCCTCGCCTTTGCCTGATGATGAAAGGATGCCCACCTTGAACCCGTCTGCGGCCAACTGACGGGCAGCATCTGCACCCATTCCACTTCCGCCTGCGGTGATAAGCGCTACTTTTTCTACTGGCATTTCTCTCTCCAACTCTGCGTTGGCGTATCTATACCAAGTTTTTGTCGGATACCCCTCCTGAGAATTGATGTCTCCTGCCTGTAGGATTACTATTGTAAGATGTCTCAACTTCCTCCCCTCAACGGGTTACGTGCATTTGACGTGGCCGGCAGGTTTCTAAATTTCCGCGCGGCTGCCGATGAATTGGGCGTTACTCAAGGTGCCGTGGCCCAGCAGGTGCGCCAGCTTGAGGCGCATTTAGGGGTGCCCTTGTTTGAAAGGCTGCCCAAAGGGCTGGCCTTCACTTCGGCGGGACGGAGTTATCACGTGAATGTTGCCACCGCATTCGAGGCTCTTCGCAATGCGACGGACCAACTCAAGCCGGAACCCGGCAAAGTCCTTGTCAGTGTCACGCCGACATTCGCCGCAAAGTGGCTGATCCCTAATCTGCCCGACTTTTCGGCCAAGCACCCTGATATCGACCTGCGCATTCTGGCAACAGAAAAGGTTTCAAGCTTTCACAGTGATGGAATTGACCTTGCCGTGAGGCAAGGCATGCCGCCCTTTGGGGCCGCCCTCAACGCTCACCTTTTATTTCGCCAGCAGGTTGTCGCAGTGGCAGCACCAGGCCTTGTTGGCGAGCACATCCTGCCTGTAAGCCCACAGGCCATATCCTCCATGCCCAAACTCCACGATGCGCATGATCTTTGGCCAAAATTTCTGGACTTGCTCAATATTGAAGATAAAGGGGGGCGCGGGCTGCGTCTCAATCAAACGTCTCTGGCTGTGGATGCTGCGCTCTTTGGTCAAGGTGTGGCTCTGGTAAGCCGTTTTCTTGTAGCTGCGGAGATCGCGACCAAGCGACTGATCCAGATCACGCCACAATCCCTCTCCGGCGAACAGGATTTCTACCTGCTCGCCACCAGAAACTCCAAACATAACGCCGCGATTGATGTGGTGGTGGCATGGTTTCTGGATCAAGCTGAAAGGTAATCCCGTCCTAATCGTGCCAAAGGAGAGCTGCTGATTGCGGCCATTGGAGCAGTTGCAGATAAACGTCGCTATGTCCCGCGCAGCTGACCTTGGTAAGTTGTGCGACTAATGTCCGGTCCGAGCCCAAAATGACCGCGTGAGGGCCGAGAACCTCGCAGTTGCGGCGTAAACTGGGCCGGCAAGAGCGACCCAAAGGAAACACTCGAAAGCAATCCTGGTTGCTGCAATGCTGCGAGACTAACCGGCCATTCAATGCGACCGAAAAATGATGAGGAGCGATCGCACGGTATGGAAAGGTCTTCGGTATATTCTTTGCAAAGTAGATCACCGCGGAATTAACGTAGATACAGAAAGCCGACGACTAACGTATGATCGTTGAGATGACAGATGAATTGACAGCTTTTCGGGTAGTTTATCCGGGCGTTAACCTTTTTTCATTCTGGTGTTTTGAGCCAGTATCTCACCCAGCCGGACGACCTCGCCAGTCAACATGTCCAAGTCGGACGGGAGGGTCCGATGATTATTTATTGCAGCTCTCAAGCAATGTCGTCCTCTTACCGTCGTGTCCGAGACCGCGGCGATGCCAGTCTCCTGCATGCGCACCATTATCTCTGTGTTCAGTCGCTTGAGGGCCTCTTCCGACAGTCCTCCGGGATCGTATCGAAAGCAGACGATATTTATGACGCCCGGAAAGCATAGCTCCAAGTTCGGTGTGGCGATGATCCGGTCGGAGAGATAGCAGGCATGGTCGAGGTCTTGATCGATCAGCCGCCCGAATTTCGCCAGACCGTGTTCCTTCAGTGCCATCCAGACCTTCAGCGCCCGGAACCCGCGCGACGTCTGGAGCCCGAAGTCGTGCAGCCATGCGCCCGAGGCGATGCCTCGCGGTGCTGCCTCAAGATACTCGGGCGTAACAGTGAATGTGCGGAGATGCGCGTCTGCATCTTTCACCAAGGCGCAGCCGACCTCAAAGGGGGCATGCAGCCACTTGTGTGGATCAATAGCGATCGAGTCGGCTCGTGCGATCCCGTTTACCATTGCGCGCCCTTTCGGTGCGATGGCCAGAAGTCCGCCGATGCAGCCGTCGACGTGCATCCAAAGACCTTCCTCAGCGCAGAGGTCGGCGATGGCCGCGAGGTCGTCAATGGCGCCGGTGTTCACGGTCCCCGCTGTTGCAATCACGCAGGCGGGGTGCAGGCCGGAGGCGCGGTCCTCTGTGATAGCTGTGCGGAGGGCTGCAAGATCCATTCGGCAGTCCGCGTCGGACGGAATACGCCGCAAAGCATTGTTGCCAAGCCCCATCGCTTCAACAGCGATGCGGTGGCAGGAGTGGACCTGATCCGAGCCGTAAAAGCGCATTGGTGCAGAAAGGGCGCCGATGCCCTCGTTCCTCAGGTCGATACCAGACATGACGTTGCGCGCGACAGTCAGTCCGATCAGGTTCGCCATTGAGCCACCCGAGACCAAGGTGCCGCTGGCCTCTGCCGGATAGCCGATCATTTCCTTCATCCAGCCGATAACCTGCTTGTCGATTTCAGCAGCTGCATGATCGCCGCCGCCAAGGTTCGATCCGAGAATGGCCGCGAGGAAGTCGCCCATCGCCCCGGTGAAGTTACTGGCCCCCATATACCACATCCAGAACCGCGGATGGATATTGCCCATCGGGAAGGGGAAAACCTCTGTCATCACCTGCTGATAGACGTTTGGCAGCGGCATACCTTCATGAGACAAGCCCTTACGAAACTGCTCGCGCACCTGTGGCGGCATGTCCTGCCAGACGGGGCGGGATCGGACATCTCGGATGTAATCGATGGCGTCGTCGACCATTTGATGCGCAACGGCGCGGTGCGTTTCCCAGTCAGCGGGATCAAGCGTTTCCGGTAATTTGGACATGGCTTAGCGAAACTCCCTTATGAGACTGCGAGAGCAAGCAATACTGCTCCGGCAGTGATCAGCAGACTGGCGGACACGGCTCCAGTATATCGCCATTGAGGGATGGCCTTTTCGATCAGGACATAGGCCGCGAGGGCGCCGATCCATGCAAGGTTCATTACCCCGCCCACGAACAGAAGCGCCATCAGCGCCCAGCAGCACCCGAGGCAGTATCCGCCGTGTTGGAGCCCCATCAAGAGGGCACCGCGAGGCCCAGGCCGCCAATGACCGGTCACGAACTGAAGCGGCGACTGGCAGTGCTTGAGGCAGGCGCTCTTGGCCGGCGTAAGCTGATAAATCCCGGCTACCAACAGGAGCAGTCCCGCCAGCATCTGGGAATTGGCTCGCATGCCGTCGAGAAGCCCGATCTGGGTCAATTGCCACTGCATGAGGGTGGCCACCACGCTGAAACCGCCCCAGACGAGTATATACCCCGAGACGAAAAAAGACGTGCTTGCCCGCCTGCTTGCCCGCTTCGCGACCGATGAGAACAGCAGGATCATCGGCGCGGCCGAAGGCAGCATCATCGCCACCATCATCACCCACCACATGATGAACATCAGCCCTGTCTGTGCCGGCGACCACCCCGACGCCTGCGCTGTTTGCATGGGCGCCGACATGGCGGGCATCTCCATGCCGGCGCCAGTCAACAGATAGCCCCACGAAAGCAGGGTTACCGTTGCAAGACCGATCGCCACCAACACCTGATCCCGGTGCAGCAACCGTTCTAACGGGCTAATCCCGCCGGCCATCTCAATGGACTGCTTCGATGATGCCGCTATTCGAGAGATGAAGCTCATTGAATTGGGCGTAGGTGTCGGTGTTGTTGGGCAAGTCGATCAGGCCGTGGGTGCGTGTTGTCCCATTGCCCATCTCGGCGACCCGGTAGCCGAAGCCGCCGATTGTGTCGATCCGCACCCGATGGGGATTACCGGTCACGGGATTGAGGATCGGACGCGCCTCCAGATCGAAAACGTCGTCGACATGGACCTCTCCAGTCCGGGCCTTGATGTCGGACGTGTAAGAGATCTTTTTGTAGAGGGTTTCCTCCTTGTGCGGAGACATCATTGAGAAGACCCACCACATGGTCGCCATTTCATCGGTATCATCACCGCGCATGATCTTTTCCAAGGCGTCGCGCTGCTCGGGCGAGGCACGTTCGTCGATGATCATTTGCATGCGTCCTTCACCCTTGTGAATGGGGCCGGGCCATTTCACGACCATGGCCATGTTCAGCCCGTCGAGTGTGACTTCCCCGTAGTGACCTTTATCGACATGAAAGCTCAGTGCCGCTTCGCATGTGCCGTGAGTTGGCAGCGCGTTGAACTGGCAAGGGCAGCCATAGGCGCAATTGCAATTGGTCAGCTCAGAGCCGTGGATTTCCCAATGTGTCATGGTCGTTTCTCCTAATGAGGTATCATCTGAACGTTAAACTTTTCTTCTGTTCCTTTTGGACGATGCATTTGTAATGGCGTGCGCAGTGAAACCGGGGCTAAGCGACTAAGCCTTTTGTTTCATTCCGCCGCGAACTGAGCACAGGGAGTGGATTGCGACAGTGCCAATTCTTCGCCGTTCATTTCGTCGGCGATACTTTCGAAAAGCGGAGTCGTCATATAGCGCTCGCCGGTGTCCGGTAGCATGCACAGGATGACCGAACCTTGCGGAGCAGTTTCGGCCACTTTGACGGCTACAGCAAAAGTTCCCCCGCCGGAAATGCCCGTCAGGATGCCTTCCTTGCTGGCCAGCTTAAGGGTCCATGCTATCGCGTCAGCACCCGTTACCGGCAGCAGTTCGTCATAGCTATTGTTGGTGAGCGCCGTTTGCAGCACCTGCGGAATAAAATCCGGTGTCCAACCTTGGATGGGATGTGGCTCAAATGCTGTGTGACTGGCGGCGGGAGCACCACCGTCCTTCCGCTCTTGTCGCCCACCACTGCCGAGGAGTTGCGCATTGGCAGGTTCGGTGAGGATGATCCGAGTGTCGGGCCGCTCGCGTCTCAAATGTGCCGAAACGCCAGCAAAGGTGCCGCCCGTTCCATAGCCGGTGACGAAAGCGTCAAGCCGCGACCCTGCGAAGTCAGCAACAATCTCGCGCGCTGTCGTCGCCTCGTGAATGGCGGCATTAGCAGGCGTCTCAAATTGGCTGGCAAGAAACCAACCGTTCGCCTCTGCAAGTTCCGCCGCCTTACGATACATGCCAAAACCTTTCTCCGCGCGGGGCGTCAGAACGACTTTGGCTCCAAAAATACGCATCAGCTTGCGTCGTTCGATGGAAAAACTGTCGGCCATCGTGACGACGAGAGGGTATCCTTTCTGGGCACAGACCATGGCAAGGCCGATGCCCGTATTGCCGCTGGAGGCCTCGACAACCGTTTGACCCGGTTTGAGTGCTCCGGACCGTTCCGCTGCTTCGATAATACCGATCGCGAGCCTGTCCTTGACGGAAGCTCCCGGATTGAAGGCCTCCACTTTGACATAGAGTGTGACATGGGACGGACCGAGGTTGTTAATCCGAACAGTCGGCGTGTCGCCGATCGTTTCGAGGATCGAGTTATATAGGTGCCCTCGTCCTTTTGTCATCCTGATCTGCGTATCGAGGGACATGCCCCGCTCCTTTTCCAATATGGATTGTCAGGTTTTCATGGTATCACCGATGCATCACTCCTGAGTGGGAGGCACCGTGGAAACTTCCGTGGAATCTGATCTGAACATGCGGTCGAGCGGGACAGACGCGCTCGATATCCGTCTGCTCGGAACAGTGCGCGTGACGCGTAATGGTATGTCTGTGCCCCTGCCTAAGTCGCGAAAACTGCGCGCTCTTCTCGCTATCCTTGTTACAGAAGGCCAACCGATGGGGCGCTCACGTCTATGCGACCTGCTCTGGGATTTGCCGAATGATCCCAGGGCCGAGCTACGCTGGCATTTAAGTAAATTGAGGAAGTGTATCGACACACCGGAGCATCCGCGCATTGTCACTCACGAAGATGCTATTGGCATTGATCTCGCAGGATGCACCGTTGACGCGCTTGAATTGGTAGAGTTGGAAAAAGGCTTGCCGACAACGCTGCCAGAACTTTCGGTCTTTGCGGATCGGCATCGAGAGATATTTCTTGGCGACATGGAGCTGTCTGGCACGGCTGCCTCGGTTTGGCTGTCGGCTCAAAGGCGCTGCTTTTCTTCTGCATCAAGCGCATTAGCAAAGGCGCTTGCGAAGGCGACCCCTTTCGATGATCCAGCGTTTCCAAGAACTGTCGAGCAATGGCTCGATCTCGCTCCGTTTGAAATTGAGGGGCATCGCCTGCTGCTGTCTCATCTTTTGACCCATGGTCGGTTCGCCGAAGCTGAGACGCATTTAAGGACGACAGAGGAATTATTCTTTGGCGAGGGTCTGCCGTTGACTGGGCTGCGTGAGGCTGCAAAAGACGCCAGATCAATCGGCCGCGTGGTGATGGCGGAAACTATCCATCCTGCGGAAGTCATTCAAACTAATGACAATGAAGGCTTAAATTCTAAGTTTAATAACAGACGGTCTTCACTGGCTGTGATGCCTTTTTTCGCTGTGCAGAGTGATCAGCCATATATCGAGATTGCCGACGGATTGACGCATGACGTCATCGTCCGTTTGGCAAAGCTCAGATGTATCTCGATTATTGCCCGTGCATCGGTTCAAGCACTGGAGAACCACGGGCTTGATCCAGCTGAAGCTGGTATTAGGCTTGGCGTCGACTACGTGGCAACTGGGACCTTACGCCAGCAATCGTCCACCTTGCGGTTCGAGCTCGAACTCGTCGAAACCTCGTGCGGCAGCATTGTCTGGACAGATGTTTGCGAAGTTACCAGCGCAAACCTCATGGAGGCGTTAAACGATCTGGGCAACTGGATTGCGTCGGCGCTGATGGGCGAAATCGAGCAATCCGAGCGTAATCGTGCCATTCTCCGCCCGCCCTCTTCTCTTGACGCTTGGGGCTCTCATCACCGTGGGCTCTGGCACATGTATCGCTTTACGAAGCACGACAACGCACAAGCTCAGCTCTATTTTGAACGCGCTAAGACCCTCGATCCTACATTCTCCAGGGCGTTTGCTGGGCTGTCATTCACACACTGGCAGAGTGCCTTTCAGAACTGGTCCGACCCTGTCGTGGAGGCCAATCTCGCCTATGCAGCTGCAGCACAAAGTCTTTTAGCTGACGAGAAAGATCCCGCAGCGCACTGGGCAATGGGACGTGCGCTTTGGCTGAGAAAGAAAAACGACGCGGCTGTTTTTTCATTGCGCGAGTCGGTCGACCTTAGTCCCAACTTCGCGTTGGGCCATTATTCATTGGCTTTCGTTGAATCTCAGACCGGAGACCCCCATGCGGCAATCCAATCGTCAGACCTGTCGCGTTCTCTCAGTCCATATGACCCGCTTATGTTTGGCATCTTGGGCAGTCGTGCGATCGCTCATTTCCGGCTTCAGGAATTCGAAGAGGCTGCCATGTGGGCCAAGCGCGCGGCTGCGCGACCTAATGCGCACGTCAATATTTATGGGTTGGCAGCGATCTGTCTTTCGGTCGCTGGCAGGGTGACCGAAGCGCGCGAGCTGACCAGCACCATCCATGCGATGCAGGCTGGCTACGGTATCGATAACTTTCTGGCGGCTTTTCATTTTGAACATGACCAAGCCAAACTCCTACGATCAGCAGCAGCTAAGGTCTTTCTTAGCTAATTGTTTAAGCCTTTATTTTCCACGCCGATTTCCATGAAGGTAACCACGTCCTCTTCCACGGTAGTTTGCGACTATGGGTTCGTTAAGGAGCAACATTGCTCGCAACCCATTCGTAGGAGAGAGATATGTTTAGTTCAGTAATCCCATCGTATAGGCTGGGTGCTTTTGCCGCGGTGCTGGCAGTGACTGCTTTCATGCCGCCGGCAAGTGCTCAAGAACATCATCATACGGTCGTCATTCCAGATGAGGTAGAATTCCAGCAAGGCCCTCCGTCCCTTCCGGAGGGCGCTCAAATCGCTGTCCTGTATGGAAACCCTGCTGAAGAGGGCCCGTTTGCCCTGCGTCTGAAATTTCCTGCAGGTTATACGATCCCGCCGCATACCCACCCTAAAGATGAAATCGTTACAGTTATCTCCGGAAAACTGGGGCTAACGGCTGGTGACATCCTTGACCGATCTGCAGCACCACTGTTGGCAGCAGGCAGCCTTGTGGTGTTGCCGTCAGGCATGGCTCATTTCGCATGGGTAGAAGAAGAGACGATTATTCAACTAAATAGCATAGGTCCATTAAAAATAACTTATCTACAAGACGCAGATGATCCTCGAGTTAATTGAACTCGTGGAATATTAACACGGTCTACTTGGTCGTCTTCAGGTAGGTGTTGCCAATCCGTTCGAGCGGAACATCTTTTGAACTGAAAGCCCCTTCGCCTCAAACTCGGGAAAGGAGCATAATCTTAGAAGTAATCGACCGGTATATAAGAGTTGCAGTTTTTCGTGGGTGATAAGAATATGACCTCTTCACTGGACGCTGGTCAGAATCCCGCCACCGCGTTGCTGATGGCGGCCTTGGGTCGGTGCATGGCGATTTGCCTGTGCGCTTCATCATGGCGCCCCAGTCGTAGCAGCACTCCGACCGACGCGTATTCGATTAGATCCCGTTGCGCGCGGCTGCCACCAAGCCGCGCGTGATCCCATAGTGCAAGCGTCAACAAATCGTTGGCTCGCGTCCAGTTCTGGTCAGCAATGGCTCCAAAGGCTTCGGCCAGTGAGCTGACAAGTTGCGCGACTGGCCCTTTGGCACCCGTGATGATCCGTTCCAACGCCTCTGACCTGCCCGCCATCGCATAGGCAAGCGAAGCATGCACATCCGCAAAACCAAGCCCCGGATTTGGGAAGTGCTCAGCTGCATAGTCACAAACCACCTGCCAGCGTGCTTGCGGCACCGCGATCCCGGCCAGTTCCGCGCGATAAAGCACAGCCGCCAGATCAACCATCACGTTCAACGGTGGCCCCCAAGCACCCCTCGGGTCGATATCGCTGTCCACGATCCGCCACATCTCGTCGATATCGCCCCGCGCCAGCGCCCACAGCGCAATATGCCAAGCAATGTGGCAGTGCATCTGGCCTTCTTTTTCGTAGGCGCTCTGCCAGTCTGTGATGAAGACATATCCGGCGTCGGTCTGCCCAGTCTCGTAATAAAGATGCGACTGAAAATGCGCGCCATGGGCATTGCGCGGGTTGGCGGCCAGCGATTTTGCGATGCTTTGCTCTGCGCGGTCAAACTGGCCTACCTCAACCTGCGCAAAGCCAAGCAGACCTTGCAGCCACCAGTCATCGCCGTAGTGAGGTTCCAAGATCTCGGCCAATGCAAGGTTTTCGGCTTCGCGGCCCGGCTGGCCGCTAAACCCTATTAGGCTCAAGACGCCAAGACATGCCTGCGCGATCAGAACGTCGCGGGGGTAGTCTTTCAGTTGCTCTCGTGCGGCGCGGTATCCTTCGGCACTTTGGCCGGCAAGTAACAGACCAATGATATTGATCTGCCGGCGCTCGCGGTCGGTCTGCACGCGCTTGCACTGTCGCGCGGTTTCAAGCGCCAGCTTGGCACCCGTTCGGTCGCCAATCAGCTGGCGATAGCGTGCAAGAACTACATGAGGGAGGGCAAAATCAGCGTCCGCCTCAACGGCTCGCTGCAATGTCGCGACAACGCCGATCTCAGCGCCGAGGAAGCGATCAAGCCCCAGAACATAAGCGTCTCGCGCCGTTGGAGAGTTTGTCGATATAGAGTATCCGTATCGATCCTTCATTGGACGCACCTTGGGTTAACAAGGTTATTATACCCTACATCGCGTCAGATGTCTCCGCAGACGCATAAGGCAAGCTCCGTCAATCCATTGCCATGGGTTAGACTCGGACTGAGAAAATTTTGACGCCGACGGAAGATCAAGTATTGTTGATAGCTGAATGTCCGCTGTTGGCGCGTCGGTCCTATTTGTCCTCCCATGCAGAGAATGTCCGGTATCCGACCTTCATTCCAAAAGCCTTCGTAACCGCAGCGAAAACTGAGCGGTCGCAGCGAACGGCAGGAAGGTCCGCACTGTGATCCTTTGGCTATCATTCCTTCGCTGCAAATTGTTCGAATGACTGGTTTTCACGCCGCGTTGCAACAACAGAATTTTAGCTGTCGCAGTAATTTCCACGCTGCGAGCGCACGCTGCACAAAATCAGCAGGTCCGTTGTGGGCTCACCCCGGACGTTCGCCACCCGGCACGCCAACGTTCGCATTGCGGACGAAGCTGCCGGTGCCCAACTATGGATGAAGGTCGGCTTTTGATAGCCGGATCCAGTTCAATCCCATCAAAAGCACGAGCATCACAGCCAAGGTTGTTGAAACTGACTTGATTATCGTGGCCGAGCTGGCGGCACAGACCAAGGGAACAGAAACCTCTGGCCAGCTCCAGATCATCGCTACGATACCAAGGTTTTCGACATAATCGAATAGGCCGCCAACAACCGAAAAGGCGATGCCAAAGCGGACAAGCGTCCTGTTTGGTGTGCGTTGTCCAAGCCAGTAGATCGCGGCAACCATAGTCAGCGCGAGCATAGCTGGATAAATGGTGTCCAAAGCAATCTGGCGAGTGATGTAATATCCGCGCCCGTCCACTCCCAGCGTGTCAAGAAGCGCCACAGCCTCATTCGGGCCATAGCCTGACGGACGCATGTCGAATGGGACCTGCCCCGAAACCGCTTCGATGTGAGCAAGGGTGACACTTGTCATCAGCGCATAGATAGACGCAGCTATCAAACCTGAACCAACCGCAAATTTTCCAATGTGCTTTGACAGAATTTTGTTCGTCATTTTGTAAACTCCCTGATCTGTGCCACACATGCCCGCAGAGAGTTTCACCCACATTATCATTTGATAAGGCACTCGAAGATGGATTTACGGACTTTCCTGATGCAGTCATCTGACCTGTCAGACATGGCTTACTCGGATGATTTCTTATCAGGTTGGACACGGCGGCACTTAAAGAAAGGGGCGCACCTTTCCCGCCAAGAACAATCCGAAACAGGTGAATTCATACTTTTGGAAGGGTATCTGTCGAGTAGTATATGTGACCAGGACGGCAAAGAGATTTGCGTCAGTTTTTATGCCGGTCCCAGCGTTGTAACGCCAAATATTGCTCGAACACGCAACGGATTGTCGCTTGTATCCATTGTGGCTATGGCCGATTCCACGCTGGCACGGATTGACAGTGAAGTGCTTTCAAATTGGATGATTTCGGCTGAACCGGTCCGCAATTGGGCCAACGGTATTCTGCGGGAAGCATTGAGCCGGAAGGTGGAGCGAGAGTGGTGTCTCGCCGCACTTAGCGGCGCTGAGCGGCTTACATGGTTTCGCCAGGCATATCCCGGCTATGAAGACATCTTTCCCCATACGTTGATTGCGTCCTATTTGGGCTTCACACCCGTCACAATGAGCCGCCTGCGTAAGAGCGACAAAATCCGATAGGACACAGCCTTTCGTGCAAAGCGCAAAACCTTTCAAACCGGCTCGAAGCGGTCGTTAGCTGCCCATCGCATGATTGTCCTCTGTGCGGGACGAAGCTGCCATTCGCTGCGGACGCACAGTTTCCGCTACAGTTGAGAAGACCTCTTGGATGAAAGGCGGAAACCGGACTAGCAGCGAGGCCCCCAGTCAGAAGTTGACGGCAGAAAGAAATAGTGGGTGAAGCCGACGAGCCTGCCATTCTGCTCCGCCACAAAGCCAAAAGGTTCTCCAGATCCCCCTCGCAAAGACTGCCAAACCCGATCTGTTTTTCTGTTCTCGACTTCCTGTTCGTAGAATTCATTGTAAGCGGGCCAGAGCATCTGCCATTCGGATTTATCAGACTCGTTTATGCGGCGGATTTCGATAGCGGTCATTCGTCATCTCTTTGAAATTTGCACTCCAACACAGCCTATACGGCCCAAGAATACAATGTCGGAAAAGCCTGCACGACTGACCTTCAGGCAGTTCTCCAAAACCTTGGTTTATGCCGGTGCTAAAAGGGTAGTTTTTGGGAGGCTTAGGAAAGGGGTTATGACCTAGCATTGACCACAGGGACAACTGGACCGACTTTCCGCGACCACCTCTCTCGGATTAATTTCTCCAATCCTCTGGAACTTATCATCCGCTAAATGGTTTGCTTGAGAGAGGCGTAAAATGAAAAATTCTTTAATCACAATCTTTTTGTTTATGGCAGCCGCAACGGCAGGTTCAGCACAGAATCTTTCGATCTGCATGCCCACGGCTGAGCTTGAATCGGGCCTTGTAGATTGGCACAATGAAACACTCGCTTCTCAGCAAGGCGAAGACACTTACGTCTGGGCATCTGGCATAGGTGGAAGCTGGACGCTCGTGCAATACAAAGACGATGTGGGAGGCGAGGTAGCTTGCGTCCTAGAGCACGGCGAAAACTGGACACCCAATATTGGCGAAAACGTTTTGCTAGCTAATGCAGTTACTCATGAGAAGCCCAAGCTCTTTTGAAACAAGGCATATCCGCTTGTTTTTGGAACGCCCATCAAACAAGTTGTCTGAAGCTACCAAAAATCCCGTTCAAGACCTCAGCAGTAGTTGAAGGGTTTTGGCTCGCTCATGATAGTAGCCATTCGTGCCTTCCGTTCGGCATGAAATGAGGGCCGTATTGTCGGCCATAAGCGGTTGCTCAAATAGCTGTAACTAAATGCAAGGCGGTTGGTCATTCATTTAGCTGAAGCCTAACCAGAAGACTCACAGAAGATCAGCTATTTCAATGACATGAATATTTAGCGGGTCCGATGAATAGGAAGTGGGTATCTTCTTCCCCGATGTATAGCTTGCGCTTGGTGTTCATGGGCACTGCTGATGAGAACTTAAGAGCGGGTTTACGTTAGTGCCCTTACGCGTTTCACGAAGGCATGCCCGCGGCCTCCAACGATTCCAGCCAGCGATCTGCCAACCCTGGCGCTGTCCACATGCCGGTTATCAGTGCTCGTTCGCGTGCCACGGTCCATTCGGAATTTTCGTCGAGGAAAGCCGTCATCGCGGTCTTTGCCATATCCGCATTGCCAAGACAAAGGTAGATTGCGGCCAGCGTCTTGTTTGCGGCCACGGGTATGGAAGGCGCGGCTGTGAACGTGTCGAGCGCCTCGTCGCAGGCACCTCTTTGCCACTGGATACGCGCTTTGGTCCAATTCGTGTCATGCCCGTAAAGTGGATCAATCAGCTCGATGTCGGCAATCTCTTCAAGCGCTTCTTCGGTTTTGCCGACGAAGGCCAGCGCTTGCGCCAAAGCGTTGCGGGCGAATGATGACGACGGATTCAGATCTACTGCGCGGCGGAAGGCGCTGATTGCACCTTCAACATCACGGTTGAACATCAGCACGCGCCCCAACGCATGAAAGGCAAGGAAATTGTTGGGGTCAAGCTCCACCCCCCTGCGGGCAAGATCGTCCATCCGTTGGCGGATCGCATCTTCATCCCCCTCAACCCAGCCATAGCGCAGCCCGATGCGAAGCGACAGAGCCTGGCCCAGCGGTCCCCAGGCGGAATTGGGATAGTCCCTGATGGATTGCTCCTGCTCCGCGATATTGACCAGCAAACTGTCCCGTGAGAAATTTCGCATGATCCGGCTCTGTGCCGCGTTCGCGATCAGCAAGGCGCTGACATCGCCGTCCGACATCTGTGGCTCGGCCATGTCGACTACCTTTTCCCCCACCGCATTTGCAATCTTACGGCTGATCCGGCTGTTCGCGCGCAAGAGCTCGTCCAGGGGCACGTCGAATTCATCGGCCCAGAGACTCGCTTCTGTCGCACCGTCTATCAGCCGGGCCGTCGTGCGCACGTGTGTGCCGTCGTATTGCTGGCTGCCTTCCAGCACGAAATCGGCACCGAGCCGGTCAGCAATGTCCGACACGGGAAGGTCGGAGTTACGAAAGGTAAAGCTGGACCTCTGAGAGATGATCAGGAATTGCGGATAGCGTGCCAGCAGGGTGGTGATATTGTCGCTCACCGCATCGCTCAGGTAGCCTTGATATTCCAGCGGGCTGAAGTCGTCGAACGGCAAGACCGCGATCACCGGGGGCCCTGGCGGCGCTCCGGGTCTCAGCAAGGCGAATGCAAACGCGCATATGCAAAGGACCATAACGGCAAGCAGGGCCAGTTGTTGCTTACGTGACGACCGATCCGGCACGGCCGCGGTGGGCGGGACCAGCCGATAAACCTTACGCGGCACCGTTTCCACGATGCGCTTGTCGATGTCCTCCAAGACCCGCCGAATCTCTGCAATGCATTGCGCGACGCTGTCAGGGGTTACCGCGCGACCCTGCCAAATCTCTTCGATCAACGCATCTTGATTCACCGTCTCACCCGGCACCCTTGCAAGCTCCATGAGCACCTCGCGCGACTGGTGCCGCAGGTCCAGTTCCTTGCCATCATGGCAAAAAAGCCGTCCGACTGAGCAATCGAGAAACGCTATCCCAAGATTGATTTCAGAGGATTTCGTGTCTCTTCGTTTGACGAAACGCACCTCCTTAACCTCCCATCAAGCCCACCACCGCCCCGCATGTCGGATTTGGTCTTTCCGACGAAGATACCCTGCCGGGTGAAAAATACTAACCCCGAACCTGAAAGGACACGAAATGCAACTCATGAAATTGACCCAAGGTGCAATGATCCTCGTCTTCGTCACGACTTGCGCCGCTTCGGCAGACCAATTCGCGATCCGGACAAACAAACCTGTGTCCGGCGCATCCGCGGGCCTGCTTGAAACGTTGGATATCCGCGAGATCGAGGCCGTTGAGATTAACGGTGCCCATTACATACTGATCAATGCGAAGGACGAGGGCTGTGCCGAAGCCTACATCTTTGCCCACGGTATCGATGCCAAGGCCCTCTACCGGCTTGAGGCCGACTGGACCGGACCCGGTCTATCCTCACTGCCTTTGGAAGCGCGGGGTGCCTTCTTCAAAGAAACAATCTGCGAGTTCTGCACGAGCTGAAGCATTCAGAGCAGAACGCATCTTGAGGGGCTCCATCTCTTCTGAGATCAAATACGACTAAAGATGATTGGTATGTCGCAAGGGTGCAGGTGCCGTCAGGCATGCAGAGGAAAGCGGCTGTTCGGACAGCCGCTTTCGAACCCATGTATTCTTTAGATTGCGACAGTGAAAAGGGCTGGAATAGCTGATTTGCGGCGATGCGCCATGAACCTCAGGCTGAATTCCCCTCGAAGTTCTGCTTCCAATGGTCGGCCCAGTTCGCTTCGCGCCCATAACGAACGACCGCTTTCCGCCCTCGGCGCGCTTCTTCAAACCTACAAGACTGTAGCGGTCCGCCAAAATGACCTTCACGCCAGACCCGACAGCAAAACCCCATTCTCGACAATGCCGTAGCGTGCTGCCACAAAGTCACTCGGAGGCATTCCCGCAGCTATTTTGCCAGGGGGGAAAGCTTGCCTTTGGGTTTGGAGGAGGAAAAACCATGAATGCATTAAGACGAACTATTTGCGCGGCATTGGCCGTGGGGCTGGTGGGCGCTGCCGTGAGTGCTGAGACCCGTGTGACCTATAAGTCGGCCAAATCGGGCTCGTCCTACTATCAAATGGGTGTGGAGCTTGCCGAAGCTATGAAAGCGGGCAGCAGCGGGGACATCTCGGTTACAGTGGAAGAGAGCCAAGGCTCTGTCCAGAACGTCATGGAAGTGCGCGCGCGTGGGGCCGACTATGTCTTTACCACCCCTCCTTCTCTTGTTGGTTTGGCCCAGAACGGCAAGGCTATGTTTGAGGGCAAAACCGCGCCTGCTTTCGACGAAATTCGTGCGCTTTTCCCAATCCCTTCACTGACCATGCATTTCGTGATGTCTCAAGCCAGCGAAGCCACCTCGCTTGCTGATTTGGAAGGCAAGAGCATCTTGCTGGGCAAAGGGTCTTTCGGCGCCACCGAAGGGGCAAAGTATCTGGATATGTTTGGGCTGTCGGACAGTGTCGAGATCGCGGATGCGGAATTAAGCAACGCCGTAGCCGCCTTGAAGAACGGGCAGATTGATGGCTTTGTCACTGCCGGTTCATTCCCTGCGCCAAATGTCGTTGAAGCCGCCGCTTCCACCCCCGTTACTGTGATTCCGTTGTCAGACGAGCAAATTGCGCAATCCAAACGGACGCGAATTGTCATTCCAGCGGGGACCTATGCGGGCCAGGAGCAGGATGTGACCACGACCGCTCTGCCCGTTGTCGCCTTCACGACCACAAAGATGGACGATGAAACGGCCTATCAACTGACCAAGACCTATTGGGAAAACAAGGCGAAGATGGCCGACACTTCGCCGTGGTGGGGCAATGTCACGCCAGAGTTGATGAGCAACATAACCACCGAGTTGCACTCCGGCGCGCTGCGCTATTACGAAGAAGCCGGGATCGCGACAGAGACCTCGCAATAACAAGGTAAGCGGCGCGGGCTTTCCGCGCCGCGCTTCCCCAGCCAAAGCCGGACCCCCATACATGACAAACCTTCCCGAAAGCCGATTGGCGGCGAGTTTCTGGATCGCGCTTGCCGTCGCGCTGGTCGCTTATCACTTGGTTCTGGTGTTTTCAGGTCTGGTGCCGAACCTTATCAGCAGACCGCTACACATGGCTTTCATCCTACCCTTCGCTCTGGTCTTTGACGCACGCACACCGCTGCGACGGACCACCGGCGGCGTTTTGGCGGTATTGGGCATCGCCGCGGCGCTTTGGGTGGCCTTCAACAGCAATGCGCTCGGGGATCAATACGGGTTTATCGAGAGCAATTTTCAGCTCGCGGTGGCGATGACGCTGCTCTTGGTGGTGCTGGAAACGGCGCGGCGGGTGATCGGTTTGCCGTTGCCACTGGTTGCCGCACTGGCGCTGCTCTACGGACTTTTTGGACAGTATATTCCCGGAGAGTTCGGGCATTCTGGCACGCCACTAGAAAGTTTTTTCGGAACACTGACCATCGCCGAAGGCGGAATTTGGGGGACGCTCACCGGTGTCTCCGTTTCTGTCGTGGCGATCTTCGTCATCTTCGGCGCTGTTTTGAACGCTGGCGAAGCGGGACAAGGGTTCATGAATGTCGCGGCGGCCGCAGCGGGCAAACTGAAGGGCGGCGCGGCGAAGGTTTCGGTTTTGTCGTCCGCGCTGTTCGGCTCGATCTCTGGCTCAGCGTCCGCAAATGTCGCGTCCACCGGCGCGATCACACTGCCCGCGATGACCAAGCTCGGCTATCCCAAACGTCTCGCCGCAGCTGTCGAGGCCGTTGCCTCCTCGGGCGGTCAGATTATGCCGCCACTGATGGGCGCAGGTGCCTTTGTTATGGTCGAGCTTACCGGCGTGCCCTACATTGGCATTATGGCCGCCGCAGCGCTTCCAGCGTTACTCTACTTCGTTGCGGTCTGGGTGGGGATTAACGCCTACGCTCAGCGCTTCTCGCTGAAGGGAATAGCTGAAGCGGATCGCCCTGTGATGCGTGACGTAGTGATTACCTCACTCTTCTTCCTTGTCCCCTTCTCGGTCCTTCTTTGGGGCATGTTTATCGCGCAATTCACGCCTGAATACGCGGCGGCTATGGCGATCCTCTCAGCGGCGCTGCTCTTGTTTTTCAACGCCCAACTCACTTTCCGGGCGCGCCAGATTGCCATAAGGATGACAAGTGCAGTTCTTAATGCTGCGCGACAGGTTTCATTGATCGCGTCCATCATCCTTTGCGCTTCGATCATCATTGGCGTGCTGTCGATCACCGGGCTCGGCGTGAAAATCACCTCGCTTATTCTGGAGGGGTCGGGCGGGCTTCTTTGGCCGTCCTTGCTGTTGACGGCGGTCGCCTGTCTCATCTTAGGCATGGAGGTGCCGACCACAGCTGCTTATGTGATCTGCGTCTCGGTGACCGGTCCTGCGCTCATCGAACTGGGACTTTCGCCGCTTCAAGCGCATCTCTTTGTCTTTTGGTTCGCGCTTCTATCGACAATCACGCCTCCGGTTTGCGGCGCTGTTTTTATCGCCGCGGGGATGATTGGTGAGAACTGGTTAAAGGTCGCTCTAACCGCGATGGCGCTTGGTATTGGACTTTATGTCATCCCGCTGGGCATGGTCGCCAATCCAGATATGCTAAGACTTTCGGAAGCTCCATTGGCAGCTCTATTGGCGGCTGGTCGAGTTGCGTTGGGGCTGACCATGCTTTCATTCGGTTTAATCGGAGCGCGACGGCCCTTGTCAACGGTTGCGCTTTGCGCGGGCGGGCTGGCGGTCGTGTTTTCTGGACTGTGGTTTTGATCTCGCCGCCTTAAAGCAAGCGATTAGTCACATTGATATTGGATAGCACGTCCTAAATCTGTTTTCGCAATCGGATATCAGCGGACCTGTGGCGTAAGGGAAATGCATCGGTCGGGGACAGCGAGAGCACAATTCTTCGCAATCCTCCCGATACCCTACAATGCCGAAGGTGCATCCTCGGCCCCTCAGGAGACTAACATGAAATTACTCTACCCCCTCATCGCCGCCACTGCGCTTATCTCTGCCTGCGCGCCCAATATCGCCCTCGATAGTGACGTAGAGCGCGGGCTTGCAGGCGCAGCGCTCGGCTATGGCGCGGCGAAAGCTATGGATGAAAACGCCGACCACGGCGCCATCATCGGCGGCCTTGCGGGCGTTTTCTGTGATGATGCGGGCATTTGCAGCCGCCCCCGCTATTGAGCATCAAAAAATTAGTAGAGCGCGGAAAGAAATTCGCGCGCTCTGTTGCGACCGTGCAGCATGATTTTCTTGCGTCGTTTTGCTAAGCTTAAGCTTGCACGTCACTGTTTCAAAGCCCCGGCACTTGAACCTGGATCCCGGTCAGTCAAGGAGGGCATATCGGCCTTTAGCCGACCCTGGTGTTGTCTGCAGCGAACGGCAGGAACGAGCCCTTAGTGACCGTGCAGAGCTTGAGGCTATTCGCAGCCGCAGAATAGCGTTCTTTGCAGGGGACGGCCCAGAGCCGACATTCAACGCAATGTCACTTGCAACAGACCAATCAGTCGCAGTGTTGGCGAAAACGGGTGCTTAGCGGGTTAGACCTCGGCCGCCATCGCGCATTGATAATCAGTGCGACCCGGAGGACGTAGCTTGTCGTCCTGCGCTGTCACGCCGCTGCTGTAACGGCC
The DNA here is from genome assembly GCF_022788655.1 of Sulfitobacter indolifex. Taxonomy (NCBI): domain Bacteria; kingdom Pseudomonadati; phylum Pseudomonadota; class Alphaproteobacteria; order Rhodobacterales; family Roseobacteraceae; genus Sulfitobacter; species Sulfitobacter indolifex. The sequence goes on from NZ_CP084951.1 coordinate 2,752,204, forward strand.
GAACGTGGTCGGGACGGTCAGATCGTGCGATACTCTACGCACCATCTTAATCTGAGGAGGCACGGCACGTGGCAGAAGAGATTTCAGCGCAGTGTTGCATCGTGGGCGGCGGACCGGCCGGACTAACGCTCGGATTCTTGTTGGCCCGCGCCGGCATCGACGTTGTCGTCCTCGAAAAGCACGCCGATTTCCTGCGCGACTTTCGCGGCGACACGATTCACCCATCAACCATGGAGCTGATGCACGATCTCGGCCTTCTACCCGAGTTTCTGGACCTGCCTCATCAGCGGGTGTCGAGGCTCTTCGGGCAAGTCGGACCGGACCGGGTGCAGATTGCAGATTTCTCCGGCCTGCCGGTTCATGCCCCTTTCATCGCGATGATGCCGCAATGGGACTTCCTGTGCTTTCTGGCGGAAAAGGCGAAGCAATATCCCTGCTTCCGCCTGTGCATGGGCGCCGAGGGCCGCGCCTTGCTGACCGAGGACGGGAACGTAACGGGCGTCCGTGCCGAAACACGCGAGGGCATGATCGATATCAAAGCGCCGTTGACGGTCGCGGCCGACGGGCGTGGGTCGCGCCTGCGGGCGGACGCGGCCCTGACGATTAAAGAACTCGGCGCACCGATCGACGTGCTCTGGTTCCGGCTGTCGCGCCTCGACTCCGATACGGAGGAAACGCAGGGCCGCTTCGACGCCGGTCAGATTTTTATCATGATCAATCGTGGTGACTATTGGCAATGCGCCTACGTCATTCCCAAGGGTGGCTTCGAGAAGAAGAAGACGGCGGGAATCGGAGCATTCTGCGCGGAGCTGGCAAAAGTCGCTCCTTTCGAGGCCGATCGCGTCCATGAATTGGAGAACTGGGAGCAGGTGAAAATCCTAAGTGTGCAGGTGAACCGGCTGGAGACCTGGTGGCGGCCAGGGCTGATTTGCATCGGCGATGCGGCTCATGCCATGTCGCCGGTGGGCGGCGTCGGCGTGAACCTCGCGGTGCAGGACGCGGTGGCCTCCGCCAACGTTCTCGCGACCCCGTTGCGGCGCGGCACGCCGTCAGGGGACGAGCTCGCAGCAGTCCAGCGCCGTCGCGAATGGCCAACGCGCGCAACCCAAAGGCTGCAAGTCCTGATCCAGAATCGCGTTCTTCTGAAGGCACTGCGCAGCGGCTCTGATTTTCGCTCACCATTTCTATTGCGGATCATGACACGCGTGCCGTTGCTCCGAAACCTGCCTGGCCGGATCATTGGATTGGGATTACGACCAGAGCGCCCAAATCCGGAACTCTACCGTTGAGCCGTGAATCGCCTTCAAACAAGATTGGAAGGGGGGAGTGTCAGTTCGGTTCATTGGCGTCACTGCTCATTTTCTCATGCATTTTCTGCTATGAGGCGAATTAACGGCATTTCTTGAATACGGCAAAGCCAGGTATGATCAGGCACTGATCGGATTTACGTCAGGAACATGATCTCGAACACAGTTCCTGGATCATTGTCCGACACAGTTATTACGGCACCATGCAGGTCGCAGATCGCTTTTGCTAATGCCAGGCCAAGGCCATTCCCTGGACTATTTCGGCTTTTTTCGCCTCTGAAGAACCGGTGAAAAATCCGCTCTTGATCCCGGCATTCGATTCCCGGCCCATCGTCAGTTATCCGCAAGATCAGCCCTTCTGGGGTATTCTCGCCCGAGACCAGAACTTTAGACCCCGCCGGACAATGTTTGATCGCGTTCTCGACAAGATTTGACAGCAGTTGCGTCAGCAGGTTCCTATCCCCAAAAACCTCAAGCTGTTCGTCCGGCACCTTAATGGTCAACTCAATACCAGCATCCTCGGCAGTAGGCTCGAAGACTTCCGTAACATTGCCTATGACCTCACGCAGGTCGTTCCACGCGAACCTTTCACGACGGTCACTTCCCTCAATCTGCGCAATGCGCAAAAGGGCGTTAAAGGTCGCTATGATTTCTTCAGTTTGATCAAGACTGGCAGTAATGTCGTCCGGCCGGATAGTCGGACTGTCTCGTAGTTTTTCCAACCGCTGCCGAAGATGCTGAAGCGGCGTGCGCATGTCATGGGCAATGTCATTCGAGATCTGCTCTTGGCTTTCGAGCAGGCGGTTGATCTGGCCAAGCATGTTGTTGATTTCGGTTGACACCCGCGACAAATCATCGCGCGCGTTTGGGGCAATTTGAATACGGGAAGCGAGGTTGCCAGAGGAGACCTCTGTTAAAGTATTGGATATGGCTGAAATGCGTCGCTCGGTGATGCGGCCAATTTGGACACCGACGATAAGGCCGAGGATCACAACCGCCAGATAGCCCGCCACCAAAGCCATGCCAAGTGCTTCCAGTATCTCCAAGACGATATGGTCGCCTGCCCCTTGGATCAGGCGATAGGGGCCGACGTCATCTGCGCGCAGCCAATAGCCGGTGACTTCGTCGTGAATTTCTCCACCGAGCGGCAATTCCTGTGCCGGAAGATAGTCGGGCAAAGGGCTTTCAACGGTCGAGGACAAGTTGCCGGAAACAATAGCGCCGTCGGCGTTCAGAAGCTGGTAGACCCGGGCATTTTGAAAACTGACTTCGGCAAGGGCGTCGACGCGGTCGACCAGCACCTCATCGCCGCCCAGCTCGAAGATTTCAACGAGCGTGGCCGCATCGCTGCGCATTTGGTCGAGCACCCAGTCTTGGACCTCGTATTGCGTAAACCAATATGCCAATGCGAAAACGAGCGCAGAGAGCACCGAATAGAGAAACGAGTATTGCAAAGACAGCCGTATGGATGTCCGCAACGCTGAAGGGCCCTTGCGCTTAGGCTTATCCATGAAGACTGTATCCCGCGCCTCGAACGGTATGGATCAACGGCTGGTCGAAGGGTTTGTCGATCTTGTTGCGCAGACGGCTGATATGCGTTTCGACGACATTGGTGTTCGGGTCGAAGTGAAAATCCCAGACCGCTTCCAGCAACATGGTGCGTGTCACCACCCGCTCGGCGTTCTTCATCAGATAAGACAGCAAGCGAAACTCGCGCGGCTGCACAGCGATCTCCTGACCGGATCGGCACACAGTATGGCGGATCAGGTCGATCTCCAGATCAGCGACCTGAAGTCGCGTTTCTTCGGCCTGCATCGGGGGGCGGCGTGCAAGTGCAGTTAGGCGCGCGGAAAGCTCTGAAAACGCAAAAGGTTTCACAAGATAGTCGTCCGCCCCAGCTTCCAATCCATTCACCCGGTCGTTCAAACCGCCGAGCGCGCTCAAGAACAGGATCGGCGTATCAACGTTCGCACCGCGCACTGATTTGACGAGGGTCAACCCATCCAAGCCGGGCAGCATCCGGTCGACTACGATGACATCAAAGTCATTGTCCAGCGCATCGAGGAAGCCTTGTTTGCCATCAGACGCATGTTTCGTCACATGGCCAAGCGCCTTTAGGCTGGTGCAGATATACTCAGCCGTCTCGCCATCATCTTCTACAACAAGCACCCGCATCTGCGCTCAAGCTCCATAAGGTATTGAGAAAATAGCCTGCTTTGCGGCTTTGCACCATCTTCGTAATATTACGGATCGGTATAGTGCCGACCATCTTTCGCAGACCACCACCGTCTTATGCCCTGAGAAAAAGGACAGGGCATTATGGTCGCAATAGATCCGAAATTCGCAATATCCGTGCGGCACGAGCATGAGAGGCGCTTCGCTTTAACCCGCAGTGACCAACGGTTCCTGCTGTTTGCACTCGGTGCATTGTTCGCTGTGCGCCTGCTTGCCATGTTCTGGTGGCCTTTCACAGATTCAACAGAAGCCCGTTATGCCGAGATCGCGCGTAAGATGGTCGAGACCGGGGACTGGGTCACACCTCAGTTCGACTATGGCGTCCCGTTTTGGGGCAAACCTCCCTTACATACTTGGCTGTCTGCCTTGGGGATGAAGCTCTTTGGCGTTGGGGCCTTCGGCGCACGGATATTCATATTTGCTGCGTCGTTGGGGGTGTTAAGCCTAATTTTCACTTGGGTGCGCCAGCATCGAGGCGCAGATCAGGCTCTTGTCGTGACCACGGTGCTCGCCTCATCTTTAATGTTTTTCGGCGCGTCGGCTTTCGTGATGACGGACATGGGCATGGTGCTTGGCACTACGTTAAGCATGATCGGCTTCTACAACTGCTTGATGGACAGCCCCGCGCGCAGTGCATGGGGACGGTGGTTCTTTGTCGGCATCGCGATCGGCCTTTTGGCGAAGGGACCGGTCGCGCTTGCAATCACAATGATCGCGCTTCTGCCATGGCTCGTGGTGACCGGACGCTGGCGGGAATTACAGGGGTTTCCCTGGTTGTCCGGGCTGTTGATCGCTGCAGCGCTGACCCTTCCGTGGTATATCCTGGCCGAGATCAAGACACCGGGTTTCCTGCGCTATTTTCTTGTTGGAGAACACTTCCAGCGCTTTGTCGTGCCGGGCTGGCAGGGGGATCTCTACGGGTCCGGCCATCAGCAGCCCAAAGGCCTGATCTGGCTCTATGCTTCGGCTACGTTTCTGCCGTGGAGCTTGTTTTTCTTGGCATTACTTCCCCGGGCGGGTTCTTGCGTCAACGAGGTGACGGGCAATGACCGGGGCTGGCACAGCTATCTCGCACTTTGGGTCGTTGCGCCGCTGATCCTCTTCACGCCCGCCGCAAACATATTGCCAGCCTATGCTTTGCCCGGGCTTCCCGCCGCAGCGGTTCTCCTGGTTTCGCTTTGGGCTCAGGTGAGTGGCCAACCTGCTTCAGCTCATGCGTCTGTGGATATTGAGGTCGCTTGGCAGCCGCTGGACCACCCGCATCATCATACTTGAAGAACCGCTGGTGGTGCGTGGCCCGTTCAAATACCTTTCGCACCCGAATTACATGCTTGTCGTCGCCGAAATCATCGTGGCCCCCATGGTGCTTGGCCTCGTCTGGGTCGCTTTAGTGTTCACTCTTCTCAACGCAGCGATGCTCTGGGTGCGTATCGGGGTTGAACACAAGGCGCTTGCCCCGCTGCGTGCCAGATAGAGTGCCCCTCGGCATCGGGTTTGGCTCAGAGCGCATTGGCTTTCTGGCTCTGAGGTTTCCGAAGGCCGCCACGGCTGCCTTACTGGCTCTCGTGGCATTCATCGCGCTCAGCCTGTCACATGTGACCTTCGACAAAGACATCCACCGGACGTTTCTATCTGACAGCCCATTATCGCAGGCGCAACGCGCCTATGCGGCAGAGCAAGACCCACCGCTCAGCACTGTCCTTGTCCATGTTGAATCACCGGAACCTTTGACTGCCCAACAGATGGGCGCCCTGCGCGACCTGTCGCTGGACTTTGAATTCATTGAGGGGGTCACTGCCGTTGCTTCACCTTTCGTTTTGCGCTGGCCCCCCGACCGCGACGCGCCGTCTGGGACCCCGGTGTTCGGTCCCGAGATCGCTGAGAATTTCGCGCAGGACCTCACGGCCTTCCGCACCTTGCAAACGGGGCTGCCGACCTTTGTCACTTCCTCCGCCACGGCAGTCTTACTGGCACTTTCGGTCGATACCAATCAAACGACGGTGACGCAGGTGGTGGATCAGATAGCCCCGCGCCTTGACCGGGTTCTGCAACCGGCCCTCTCCGCGCGCATCACAGGCGAGGACGTTATCAGCGCCGAGATCGTTGCGGGCCTGAAGGACAGTCTAATCTCCCTTAACATTTGGGGCGTTTTGGCAATCGCGCTGGCCGCCTGCATTTTGCTGCGCGATCTGCGCATGGTGCTTCTTGCCACAGCCCCGGCGGTTGCGGGGGCAGCGGGTGTGCTGGCGCTATCGGTCTGGCTGGGCTACCCGATCACCGTGCTCAGCAACGTGATCCCTGTCTTGCTTTTGGTGCTCGGCGTTGCGGATGGGGTGCATCTGGCTGGCCATATCAAGAGCGGCGGCACGGCGCGGGAGGCCGTCAGCGCAGTCGGCCCGGCGTGCGGGCTGACCGCACTTACCACAGCCGTCGCCTTCGCCAGCATCACCCTTAGCGGCAATGCGCAACTGTTTGAGTTCGCCATTCTTGGTGCGGTTGGAACGTTGCTGTCTTTTGTCATCGTAATGGTGAGCTTTGCCCTGTTGGCCAAATGCCTGCCGCTCTCAAACAGTCCCTTGCCCAAATCTCCAGCGCTTGTGGCGCAGGTCCTTGCTGGTCTTGGCACCGCCCGTCCAGGCGTGACCGTAGCACTTTGCTTTGCCCTGCTGACCGGCGCAGCGTGGGGGTTCAGCCAGACCACGGCGTGGTTCCCGCTCTATCAGAACCTGCCCGACGACAGCGCCATGGTGCAGACCAACGATCGAATAGCGCAGGATTTTGGCGGTGTCTTTCAGATGATCATCGAAACGGACGGAGATTGGGATCAAACCCACGCGCTGGTCACCGAGTTGGAGGGTCTGACCGGGGCGGGCACAATCCTCGCAGAAGTCGACGTCGCGCGGTGGCTTGGCCGTCCGACGCTGCGCCCGACGTCAAAGGATATGGCAGCATTGCCCGAAGCCCTTGTCGGGCAACTGCGCGCCACCTCGGGGGCCTCGCGGATTTTTGTGTCAGTCCCCGAACCCATGCGTAGCCCCGATACCCTTGCCGCCTTTGACAAGCTATATGACACAGCACGCGCAAGAGGCGCGCAGCGAGTTCTGGGTCTGCCGACAATCATGCGACGAGAGGCCGTCGATTTGGTATCGCAGCTGTCGATGGGTTTGGTCGCGGCCGCACTTGGGGCCACACTTCTGGTTGCTCTGGCCTTCCGCTCTGCCAATCTTGTCCCTGCTTTGATCATTCCCAACACCTTGCCGTTGATGTTGACCGGTGCCTCTCTCCACCTATGGGCCGAAGGTCAACTTACCCCCACAGCGGTGCTGGCCCTGACCATCGCCTTCGGCATCGCCATAGACGATACGGTGCATTTCCTCAGCCGCTATGCTGCTGCGCGCAATGCCGGCCAGTCTGAGAGGGAAGCCGTCAAGTCTGCAACCCGCGCGGCGGGCCAGGTCATGGTGGTCACAACGCTTTTGCTGACTATTGGGCTCAGCGTGACGCTGCTGAGTGAGTTCACCCCGATCCGCTTATTCGGCGGTATGATGATCCTGACGCTCTGGGCCGCGCTGCTGGTGGATCTGTTACTACTACCCGCCCTACTGATCTTGAAAGGATCACGCCATGTTTCTGTTTAGAATGACTCTATTCATTTTGCTCAGTGCTGCAGCGGCTAGCGCAGAGCCTTTGGCCGATATGGCAGGCACATGGAGTGGATCAGGATGGGCGCGGGAAACGGTCACGGGCCCCCAAGAAACACTGCGCTGTCAGTTGAGCAACCACTACGACCCGGCCGAGAGAACGCTTACGCTTGCCGGTCAGTGCATCGTGCCGGGACGCCGTCTGAGCATCGCAGGAATCCTGAGCAGCACTGAGGGGTCTGCGCGGATCACCGGCCAGTGGACAAACCCAGACGGTGTGGGTCGCGCCCGAGTCGTAGGAATACAGCGCGACAAGATTGTCGCATTTAACTTCAGCGCACTCGATCCGCAGACGGGGCGCCAAGTAGCGCAGAACATCGAATGGCGCATTGCCGGCGACGCATTGCGGCTGCGCGCGACGGATCGCAACAACCCTGACCGTATGATGGCGGATATATCGTTTGCGCGATGAACAATGCCGGGACTTAGGGATGACTACAGCTTCCAGTGCCAAAAGCAGCTAATGTAGGTCCAGGGCCTTAGCCTAAAATTCAAGGCGCAATGCTTGCAAGTGTCGACCGTTGAGGACTTAGTGTTCCTTATACTGAACAAACTGACAACTGCCGTTTGAACAACATGCCGCGAATGTCGGCGATCCGTCGTTCCTCCACAAAGCACCGCGGAAACCATGCAGACGCAGCGAAGGTCTGAAAGGTCCCGCCCAGCGGACCTCGGAGCTGGTTGCAGCTAACGGCGGCTTTGAGCCCTAAACTACTAATGCTGCGCGTTGCTTCAATGTCAGCTATGGTGCCGCGGCCATCTCTTTCGAACGGGTTTATCGGGCAATCTTCTTATGTCGGCTTCTCCGTCTTGAAGAGCCGGACCGGTCCTTTGCCGCTGCGCTCGATCACGCCTTTGGCTTCGAGGTCGAGTTGCACTGCCTTCAGCCACCATCCGGCCTTCTCACCGCCCGGAAACAATTCCTGTGACAGATCCGACAACAACGCGGCCTTTGCCTCGGCTATGGATATACCTGGGGCCTCGGACGGCAGAACCGGAAGCAAGGCATCGCGCATAGCAATGAATCTTGCCTTGTCCACTCGTTGGACGTGATGCGGTGACGTAACACTCTCAATTTCGATTTTCGGGTCAGCGTCAGACATTGACCTCTCCCGTGTTTGGCGTCTTTGGGTTGCGGAAACCCATGGCGACCCAAGCCCCGAAGAGCTTGGCGAAGAAGCCAAGACTCTGCTTCTTTGCGTTGGGAATGTCGTCTGGCAGCGTGGCACCCTCCGGGAGATCGGAGGCCATGGTGCGCATCGTGGGCTCAGGCTTTGTGCCGGACGACCAGAGTCCACTGTAGAGACTCAGCCAGTGTCCGCCTTTGAACTCCAGATCGACGGGCGTGTTGCAGCAGGTGGCGATCACCCGTGTGCTGGGGGCCTCGGGCGACAGGCGGAACCCGGCCAGGTTGGCGGCCCCCGCAAGAAAACGCACGCGATCCTTGCGATACATGACGAAGGGCGTCGTGCCGTGATCGGTCAACGTCCGGGGTGCGCCCTCAAGACCCTGCATCCTCCCCGCCGCCTCGCGGCAGGAGGTGCAGCAGCATTCGACGCTCGCAATAGGCCTCCCCTCGACTTCAAGGTGGGTCTGACCACAGGCACAACCGATCTGTGTTGCCTCACCCATGCGTTGGCTCCTTCGCGGCGGCCGCTTCGAGGGTGGCAATGTCGATCTTCTCCATCTGCATCATCGCCTCGCTCACGCGGCTCACCACGCCCGGATCTTCGCTGGCCAGCAGGTCCGGCATTCGCTTCGGCACGATCTGCCAAGACACGCCGAAGCGGTCCACGATCCAGCCACACCGCCCTGCCTCACCGCCCTTTGTGGTCAGCTTGGCCCAGAGCCGGTCCGTCTCATTCTGATCCTCGGTCAGCACAGAGATCGATGCGGCGGGTGTCAGCTTGTGATGTGGCCCAGCGGTCAAGATCATCATGGGCGCACCTGCCAGCGTGAACTCAACGATCATCGGGTCGTCTGGTTGGCCGTTTTCGCGCACGGCCTCAATCCTACTGTCTGGCAAGAACGTTACATATTCCTGCGCGGCATCATGTCCGCCTTTCTCAAACCAGAAGCAGGTCCGCACTTTCGAGGCATATTCCATCTAAAATTCCTCCAATGTTTTTGTGGTTTGGGGCTCAGCATTTAAGCCGGGTGGCCCCATCCATATTCAGCCACGCTTGCTTTCAACGTAGGTAGTGAAATTGTTTAAGATCGCCTGCCACCCGTCGCGTTGCATCTCAATCGGGTTTTGCGCCTCGGCGTCGAAGGTGGTCACGACATGGGTCTTTCCGCTGCTTCCGGTAAATGTCGTGCGGGACTTACGGCCGTCGTCAAGAACCAGCAGGAGTGACTTGTGCGGCGTGATCTCCTTGTAAGTGCCCTCGAAGTCGAAACCCATGCTTCCGTCCTTCGCCTCCATACGGGCGATCTGCTTGCCGCCGGGGCGAAGATCCACTTCGGCGCGCGGGCAGCACCAATCATCGTTTGCGAAATTCCACTGCATGATGTCGTCTGGGGTGGTGTAGGCGCTCCACACCTCTTTAACGGAGGCGGCAACTGTCGTTTCCACGGTGATGCGCTGGTTGGTCATGTTGATTTCTCCTTGTAGCTGGTTTCAGATGTATCTGGCTCCACCCCAAAAAGGCCGCGCACATACCGGATGAGATGATCAACGCTTTCACGGGCGAGGTCCGGGTCTCCGGTGGCCTTGGCGAGGATGAACCCACCCTGAAGGACCGCCTGCGTGTGGCGGGCAAGGCTCTTGGCAGTCCAGTCAGCGACAATGTTACGCTGCTTGCGGGCCGCTTCGATGTCGGCCTCCAGCGTGGCGGCATGGTCGAAGATGCTGGCGGCGCAGGCATCCCGGATCGCGGGCGCGCTATCATGCACCTCCTGCGTCATGGTGCCGACAAGGCAGGTGTATTCAAACGTCTCGCCGCCGATGATCCCTTTGCGGAAATCGAGATACGCCAGAACCCGGTCCAGCGGATCGTGCGGCTCATGGTAAGGCGCGCTGGCAAAGAGTGCGCTGGTTGTCTCGGCCCAGAAATTTGCTACCGCCACGCCGAGCGCGTCCTTCGTCTTGAAGTGATGGAAGAACGCGCCCTTCGTGACACCGGCCGACTGACAGAGATCATCGACTGAGGTTGCGGCGAACCCCTTGCGCCGGATCAAGTCGCGCGCGGCTTCCAGAAGGCGCGTGCGCGCATCGCCGCGCTCGGGGGATTGTTTGGTTGGTCTTGGCATAACTCAAGCATACCATACGGTTGGTATGAAGTCCATAATCTCAAACATGACAAGCCCCGGCGACGCCAAAAGTCGCCGCTTGTGGACTTGAAATTGATATTAGGCCGCGGCCGAAGCACACTGTTCAACTATCGCGGCGAAGGACAGCAAGGTCCCGGAGAGCGTTTGAGACTAGGAAATTCAGCAAGATAAACCTGCTTCACATGCAGAAACCCAATTTCTCTCCACAGTATCTCTCACCCATGTGCTATAAATCACTTCAACCATGGCCTCGTAGTAAGGTCATGGCGCTGTTAGGCTAAGTTTAAGGAGGTTCGAAGTGCGAAGCATAGAATTCCCTAGAGATGCCGATTCACTACCGTCTAAAGTTCGCACGATATCGCGGGATGACCGCACAAGAACTAGCGGCCCGGGCCTCCGGGTCTTTCAGAAAATCGCAGATCGAGTTGGCTTAAGTTTGGCGGAACGTATCATCGTATTAGGCAACCCGAGCAGGTCCACCTATTATAGATGGTTGATGAAAGCGAACCACTACCGGCCGATCGCGCTTTCACCTGATACCCTTTTACGCATTGCAGCGATAATCGGAATCTACAGAGCTCTTACCTTCTTGTTTGAGGACGAAGCGCAAGGAAGGCGTTGGTTAAGAGGCATCCACAGGGGCCCTCATTTTGCGGGAAACTCCCCTCTGAGAAGCATGCTGGAGGGCGGGCTTGAGGGACACATGTCTGTGCGCCGCTACCTTGATGCATGGTGCAACGGCAGCTTGGATTCCGGAACGCACAGCGATAGCTTCAAGGCTGTCGCTGAACATGATCTCATTTTTGTTTGAGACGCCTCGCCGCCTAATCCCCCCTCGTAGATGACGACGAGGGAGCCAAGCCAAGCGGCTCTTTTGGTAGCCGATCCCACATCGTGCAATCAAAACGCCAGTTTGGACAATTGAGGTAGTGTTTCACAATTGTTTTCTACAATCCGTGCTGCCTCAAAACTTCCCACTTACAACTTTCAAAATGTCTGTCTCGCTGCGCTTCCTCTGCTGCATCCTTAGGTCTGGTTGGAGGCAGATAATACTGAACGCAATTTGAATGAGCCTGAGATTTTATCCGCTCTAGGGCACATGTGGTCACATCATTGGATGCCATCGGCAAACTACCGGTCGCGCATTCCTTACGGTAATAGGCCAATCTTTCCTCGGCGCTGGACTGCCAGAGAAACCAAGCAGGACCTCCGATGCGATCGGGGTCTGGCGTGCTACTGCCCCCACAATAACCGGTTGGGTTAAAGCAAAGGAGACGTTGGCTATTGGAGCAGGAGGCCATTGCGCCTCCCAATCCGACGACACCTACAATCAGCCATATGGCCTTTCTCATTACTATCGCTCCCTTATCGCCCTCTCTGCCCCCCATTTGGAATGGGCGGGCGACCTCCCCCCCCCACCAAGCCCCGTCTGCCAGCGTTGCTGTAGGGAACGGGTTGGAACTCTAGTATACTCCCAATCTCCATAGGAGGATATCAAGATGATGAAGTATGCTGCCGCCATAATAATTTTTCTGTCTTACACTCCACTTTCAGCGGAACAATTGGATATGGACTTCCTAATTGAGGAAGATGGTTGGGAAGATGGGTCGGGTAACCTGCTGTCCGAGGTCGTGGAAACTTCCGCTGACAGATAGGGGGGACGGACTGAGGTGCGGTCATGGTCCCACCGATCACCGCATCCCCCGGCATGGTGATACCATCCTTCGGCCTCTTTGCCTTCGTTCCCTTCGGAGAAATGCACAAACTGATACCGCGCACGGCTTTCTTGATGCGCTTATGCGACGTCTCACCCTCATCCAGCGTGAGCCGCAGTTCGGACATCAGTGCCACCTCAATATCCGCGCACCTTGGCGGCGCAGGCAGCGCAATCCGTGCCTGTGGCGTTCTACTCTTGCTGTGCCCTACTGCTGTCTGCCATCTCCGCACCCATTCTGGTTTTCCGGCAAATAGGCACATAAGACCTACAGCTACTGTAGCTCCACGCGCGCTTTGAAGTTTTCCTTATCCCAGCCAAACATCCAAAAATAGCATGATGACCGGCCCGACCGCTAAGCCCAATGTCGCTTTGTTCTGATGTCCATTACGATAGGTCTCGGGGATAATCTCGTGGCTGATGACGAACAGCATGGCACCGGCGGCAAATGCCAGCCCCCAGGGCAGCAACGGCTCTGACAGTGCAACAATGCCCGCGCCAAGCAATCCGCCGACCGGCTCGACCAGCCCTGTAAGTGCGGCAATTCCCCATGCTCGGCCCTTCGCATAGCCTTCACCCAAAAGCGCAACTGCGACGGCCAGACCTTCGGGCGCGTTTTGTAGGCCGATGCTAAGCGCCAGTGGCAGATCTCCCTCCAAACCATGTGCGCCAAATCCGACGCCCACTGCCAATCCCTCCGGAAAATTGTGGATCGTGATCGCAATGATGAAAAGCCAAACCCGGCGGAGCGACGCCGCTGCTGGCCCCTCGCGCCCTGTTCTGAAGTGTTCATGCGGCAGGAGCGTGTTCATCATCGCCCCCCCATGCCCAATAGGATCGCCAGACAAACGATTGCTACCATTCCATGTGAGTTAGAAGGAAAACCTCACGCTCGCGGCATTTAGCTCCACCTATCACGCAAATGAGACCAAGCAATTGTGGCCGCAACCGCCGGCTTGCGTAAGAAATGAAACGGGATCGGCTTTAATTTGCTGACAGGAAATCCTAGATCTCTTTCTTTAGTGCCAGACGCCCAATCCGCCAGCACTTTACCCAGGGCAGTGGCCATTGCTACGCCTCGCCCGTTGTAGCCAACCGCAGACATGACTCCCTCCCCGTGACTTGCTAAATGCGGATAATGGTCCGCTGTCATGGCAACAAATCCACCCCAGTGGTATCTGAATTCTGCTTCACTAAGCTGAGGATAGATTTGTCGGGTGATACTTTTCAGGGCGGCAAACTGTCGAGCCAGTCCTTTCTCCGAGTAATCGCCCCTTCCCCCCATCAAAAAACGCCCATCTTCATCAAACCGAAAATATAGCAAAAGCCTTCTGCTGTCTGACGCTGAATGACCTTTGGGAAGAATCTCTCTGCGAAGACCTTCGCTTAGCGGATCTGTAGCAATTTGGATCGAGCGGATGGGAACGATTGTTCGCTTTAACCTTGCAGAAACTTGATCCGTATATCCGTTCGTGCAAATCAGCACACGACGGGCGTGAAGGCTGCCCTCTGAAGTATGCAGGACATGTCGCCTCCCATCTTTCTCCACATTTAGCACTCGGCTTTGCGCATGAATGCTAGCGCCATGCCTAATTGCAGCTGATGCTAGACCAATCGCGTAGTTAAGTGGGTGCAATTGTCCACCACGTTCATCAATCATCGAACCGATATAAGCATCGGTGCCAAGCAGGTCCGCAGTTTCCGCTCTAGAGAGCATATGCAGCGGCGCTCCTCGTTTCACCCATTGGCGCACCCGTTCTTCTACCCCCGCTTTGGCACTAACATTATGAATCGGTTGTATCCAGCCAGGTCGAGAAAGCCCGCACTCGATGTCATTCTCCCGTATCAAGTTCGCTACCAGGTCAGCTGCGGAGGCCGATGTCTCAACTGCGCGTTTACCGAAGACCGGGCCAAAGAATGCCTCGACCGCATCTGGGTCGTCTTTCAAGCCAGGATTAATTTGCCCGCCATTGCGACCAGAGGCTCCCCAACCAGGTGTCTCTGCTTCAAGCACCACTACATTACTGCCGGACTTCGCTAGGTGCAGTGCGGCAGTTAAGCCCGTAAAACCGCCGCCAATGATAGCAACGTCGGCCTCATGTTGCCCTGCAAACACACTGCAAACCGGCGGCTCCTTAGAAGTGGCCGACCAAACAGAATTCGAGATACTCGGTAAGTCATTTTTTATCATACTAAAGTCTTCCTCTTAATAAACTGCTGGCGCCACAACCCAGAAGAGGTCTGCCTCAACATCCCCTAGAGCCCAAAACCGGATATGTTCTGTTGCGTCGAAAGCAAATGAATCGCCGGCTTCTACTTTGTGGACAACGCCGTTAACTTCGAGGGCCAATAAACCGGAGACAACGGTCCCGCACTTTGCGCCAGAACCATGATTGTAGGGCTTTTCTCCACTTGATCCGCCTGGCCGTATTACGAGGCGCATCATTTGAATTCCTGAACAACTGTCAGGGGTCATCAATTCCTTAATCATCCCCTTGCTACCTAGGTCCAGAAAGCGCCGCTGATGCCGACGAACAACAACTTGACCAGGCTGCCTACCACCTCCATCGAACAGCCATGACACGGGCATTTCTAAAGCGTTACAAATCGCACTCAGCGTTTTGACGGACGGCATCGAAATGCCACGCTCCACCTGGCTAATGAGGCCTACTGAAACCTGCGCTTTCGCCGCGATATCCTTAAGTGACATGTTGCGCACTTTGCGACGCTGCCTGAGTCGGCGACCCAGTGTGTTGTCGGACTCTGCCTCAGCGCGGTCCGGCTTCGCGGGTTCGTTTTCCATGAAAAATTTACTTCCTAACACATGATTGACAATCTCATCGCACTTCGTTCACAGTGAAATAATTAGACCAGATTTTCAATATTAATTTACTGATGATCCTCAGATGTCTAGTATAAAGAGAAAAACAGGGAGAATTGTAACATGAACTTCATAACCAGCCTGAAAAATTTGCGCGTTATAGCCTTAGCCGTGGGCCTATCAGCCGCCGCCATGGAACCTGCCATGGCTCAAGACCTTAAAGTAGGCTCAACACCTACAGGCGTTCCGTTTACCTTCCTAAACGTTGAAACAAACCAGATTGACGGCATCATGGTCGACATAATGAAGGCTATTGCTGAAGAGGAAGGCTTTGACGTAGAGATTAACGCGACACAATGGTCAGCGCTTATCCCGTCACTTACAGGGGGGAAGATAAGCATAATCGCAGCTGCGATGTATGCAACACCCGAACGTGCCGAAGTCGTCTCTTTCAGCGAAACTGTCTATTCTTACGGCGAAGGTCTATTCGTTAAATCCGACAATGAAACTGCTTACTCATCCGTGAAGGATATGGAGGGCCTAACTGTCGGTGTGCAGGTTGGCACATCATATAAAGACGCATTAGAGGCGAGCGGTCGTTTTGACGACATTAAAGTGTATGACAGCATCGCAGACATTATGCGGGATGTAGCCTTGGGACGCATTGACGCAGGCTTCGGTGACTATCCAATTGTGGCCTATCAACTTGCGAAAGGAACCTCAGAAGTGCGCCTTGTGCAGGAATACGAAGCGCTAGCACCAGGCAATGTAGCCATCGCAGTCCGCAAAGATGACACAGAACTTCTGGGGAAGATAAATAATGGATTGAAGAGCATTCGCGAGAACGGAGAGCTAGACAAAATCTTGGTCAAGTGGGGTCTATAATAACGCAATGGGCAGGTATTTTTTTGCCTGCCCAAATCGGAGAAAACTAGATGAATCACTTCCTAGAAAAATCGGTGCAATACTTCCCTCTGCTACTAGAAGGCGTTACCCTCACGCTGGTGACGACGTTGGCCGCTATGGTTCTAAGCACCATGCTCGGATTGATTTGGGCGATGATGCTCTGGTCAAAGTTCCGAACACTCAGGGTGATCAGCCGTAGTTTTATTACAATAATTCGCGGCATCCCGATTATCGTGCAACTGTTCTACATTTACTTTGTATTGCCCGAATTAGGCATAAACCTCACCGCATTGCAGGCTGGTATAATAGGACTCGGCCTAGCCTATTCAGCATATCAGGCGGAGAACTTCCGCGCTGGAATCGAAGCCATCGACAAAGGGCAGATAGAGGCAGCATACTCAATCGGCATGACGGACCGCATGATTATGCGTCGCGTTATCCTTCCGCAAGCTATCCGGATAGTTTTACCACCCTTCGGAAATACAATAATCATGCTTTTGAAGGATTCATCTCTGGTTTCTACCATTACGGTTGCCGAATTGACACGACAGGGACAACTTATTGCTTCTTCTACTTTCGACAACATTACCGTGTATACACTTGTGGCCATAATGTATTTGGGAATGGCCCTGCCCCTTACATACCTTACCCGAAACCTTGAAAAGAGATATTCAAAGATATGATTTTAGTTGACAATATCCGGAAGTCCTATGGGGCCCTAGAGGTCATCAAAGGTGTAAATTTCGAAGTAAAAAAGGGCGAGGTCGTCTGTATTATCGGACCGTCGGGATCAGGGAAATCCACCATCTTGCGGTGCATCAATGGGCTAGAAAGTTATGACAGCGGCGTTATTTCGTTTGATGGAGTAACGGTAGATCCGTCCGACAGAAGTATAGCGGGCATTCGAACGCACTTATCAATGGTATTTCAACGTTTTAACCTATTTCCGCACCGGACAGTTCTAGCCAATGTAACTGAGGGCCCCGTTCAAGTTAAACGAGAGAGCAAAGAAAAATCTCGCAAATTGGCAGTTGAACTCCTGACAAAAGTCGGACTAGGAGACAAGTTAGATGCCTATCCACAAAATTTGTCTGGTGGCCAACAGCAACGCGTGGCCATTGCCCGCGCCTTGGCCATGCGACCAGACGCAATTTTGTTCGACGAACCTACTTCAGCCTTGGATCCTGAACTTGTAGGTGAGGTTCTCGCGGTTATGCGCGATCTGGCAAACGAAGGGATGACTATGATCGTCGTAACCCATGAAATGGGGTTCGCAAGAGAGGTTGCTGACCGGGTTCTCTTTCTAGAATCAGGCGTTATCGTCGAAGAAGGACCGGCTAAAGATTTGCTCCGCAATCCAAAGCATGAACGCACTCAGGATTTCCTTCACCGCGTCATCAACCCACTCGATTAACTGGTATGCCCTTATAGTTTTCCATATTACTCCACTGCGTCAACGCAAACAGCTGAAACTAGGACCCAATTAATTGGATCAAAAAATTGATATCGGTGATCTCGTAACCCCTAATATGTGAACCTGTTCCTATCGCAAATCCTTTATCTCTCGTTTTGATAGCTATCGATAGACTTCAGGAACGGGTTGTCGCGACGAAACATGGTTTCATAACTGTCATGCGTGAACGGGGTCACGAAACGAGGCATTTGGGTTTTGTTGACCCAGGCATCAATGAAATGTTCCCGGTCAAGCGAAGTCGCTCGCTTCACACAAGCTGATCCGATTGCATCCAAGGTAATCCTAATCAGCAACCCCCAACGGAATGCTGCAGCGGATGAGAGCCGCTGATAGAAATCTTCCCCCGCCAAATCTGGTGAGACTGGGACCTTTCCGTTGATCGCATAGCTGCCGACAATTTCATGTATGGTCTGAAGATCATCGGGAAGGGCGATGTCATCAAAATGAAACTTAGTCATCAAATCAAATAACTGCGGCTCACTTTGGATATAGCCTCCGAGCTCGTCGACACCTGTGAAAATCAGCATCAAAGGCCAATCCTGATTTTTAATAAGGCTCTTAAAGGAGTCTATGGTCGCAATGACATCTGCTTCAGGTTTTTTGCGGAAGATATGCTGAACCTCATCATAGTGAATTCCCACAACACCCTGAAATTTAGCCTGAATTATCACTTTCTCCCAAATCCGATCCTGGGTGGATCGGGAAGAATCGGCGATATGGTATTCGAGGGCCTTGGCGGTCTTTCTTCCGAGGCCCTTCCACCCCGATTTGCCGTCCAAAAGGCAACTGGCGATGCGAGCCGGCACACCGGAAGGCAACATGGCCTTACTATCGTTGAACTTCGTGACGAGATGCCCAACTTCGGTGCTTTTCCCGGAACCCGATTTGCCTGTGACAAGAAGGCCTTCTGCTTCAAAACGCCCGCCGCCTTGTAGGTTGCCTAGATGGCGGCTGAAAATCTCGGCCAAAGCCGTTTGGAGCTTATTGCTTCGTTCAAATTGGTAGTGTTGCCGGGAGAAATGCGCAGCAGTATCTCTGATTTCGGGAATGATAAACGGATTCACAGTTTGCTTACCTTGATTGGTGCGAATGTTGCCGGCTTGGCGGCAGATGCTGCATCCGCAGGTGCAGACTGCTGAGCGGGGGATGGCGGACCGGTCACTTTGTGGATGGCCGGGTGCTCCCTGCGGTCCATGATGCCACTGGGCGGAACGGTTGGCGCTGACGGCCCTGATGGGACGAACTCCACCGCCAACAGAGCATCAGCTGCTTTTTGCAGTGCCTCGACGCCCAAATAGCTGTCGGGCACCAGTGGTGACGAGAAGAAGCCCGCTTCCTTCGCCCGCCGCTCTCTTGCCTTCCAAAGATGATCCTCATGGAGCTGCCGCTTGACAGGATTCGCTGCAATAGCGGCCGTCATCAACTCAATTGCCTCATTAAGCGTCAGGTCATTGAGCGCCGTCATAGTCAGTCTTGCGTGCAGAGTCTTGGTGGTGCCCTCGATGGTAATGGTTACTTTCCGAATATCATCAGGATCAAGATGGACCGTGACCTTCTTATCCGCTGCCTTGTCAGCATATTGCTGCAATTCCGTGGAGTTGTAGGGGAGGTTAAAGACTTTCACCCCTTCTGACGTCACAGAGACAGTCCGGCTCACACCAAGGTGAACACGTCGATCTTCCTGACTGGGCGGTTCAATGGGTCCGTAAGTTTCAAAAATCTCTTCCATCTTTTGATAACGCGTTGCCTTGAACATCCCTGTTCCTCGACTTTCTGCAAAAGGATACTCATCCACGAAATAGCGCGTGATGATGCCAAAAAGCTGTTCATGGGTCAGTTTGGCGCTGCCTTTCGGATCATATCCTGGCAATTCACCAGGCTTGCTTCCAGCGTAGCCTGGCAGGAAGTTCAACACCTGCCATTGCAATGTGCCAAACTTGCTCTCAACATACGGTTTATCAGTGGCGTGATAGGTGCGTCCATCGATTGCGGTCATATCGACGCCAAGCTCCCCAGCCTTGATTTTCCCGTTGCGTGTTGCCGTCCCGTTGTCTGCCGAACTGATCATCAATCCCACTGCAGGAGCAGGTTCGCGTTCGCACCCATAGCGAACCTTCTCAGGAGTTTTGTCCCGCGTTGCCATGCGAAACAAAGCCATACTGTGGTCGGCATCGGCTGTTTCCGAAAGAACCCAACCGAGTGGCATGCCTGAAGCAACATCAGATGTAAGGTGGAGCCACGACCTTTGAATTTCGTCTGGATCAAGCTCATCAGATTTCTTCGCAGCTTCCGAGCGGCTCATCGTCCGACAACGCAGCTGACCAGATTTATCAGTAAAGATCGACAACAATACCTGATCAACCTCGGTCCTCTCCCCGAACATCAAAGCTCGAATATCAGTGGATCCTGCTCCTCTAAGGTTTGGCCCCTGCCGTTTTCCCTCACGACCAAGTGTCTTGATGGTGGCAGAGACCGCTTTGAGGCGAGTGCGGATTGTTGTGATGGACGGAAATTCAAATCCTTGTGCAATGCCCTCTACAGCCGGAAGGAATTGGGTTTTCGCCAAATCGAACAACGGAGCCAGCTTCACTTTGGTCTCATTAAGAAAGTGGGTTATAACATAGTCGATGAAACGCTCTTGGAACGTATTCAATTTCTTACGGGCTTCCCCCTGAGGCCCCTTGAGGTTCTCCCGGTGCATCAAAGCTACCGGATTTTCACCATACTCCCGGTAAAGCTTAAGGTATTTCTGCAGTGTCCGCCCGCTCAGAATTTCAAAATTTGCCTCAGTCTTTCCTGTCCGGCGTGCGGTGAACATCCCCTTTTTACCGCCGATTTCATCCCCAAGCTTTTTTAGGCGCTTCCTTATGTCTGCCCGACCAAGAAACCTCTGTGTAATCTTGTGCCCTTCTGCCTCCAGACGCTCGATTGCGAGAACCAGGATCAGGCGTTTCCTAACATCGACCTGCTCCTTGGCAGGGAGCTGTGCCACCCGCGTATATCCACCTGTAAAGTCGGAAAGCCGCTTCTCAGATTCCAACTGAGACGGCGAAATGATCTCACAGTCTCTCGCGCGAATAGCATCAGAAATTCGTTTAGAAGTTATCGTTGTGCATTCACCATCGTCGAGCCCCTCAACAGCATACCCTTCCGGTTCCTCACCCATGACCTCCCAACGGCGGCCCTCGAGAATAAGGCGAGCTCCGATAGAAACTTTGTAGAGGGGCTTGTGTGTCATGCGTTCAACCACACCCGAGAATAGATGTTGATGACCGCGTGCCAATTTGCCCCAAGCACTCCACGGGCGATGAGCCTCATGGCACACTGCCAGCTTTTCGCTGGAGGCAGATCGCTGCTGGCGATCAGATCTTGGAGAAGCCAAAAGCTAGTGTTCCTGGCGACAGCTTCTACATAGTTGTCTGCTTCAGGGTCCGGACGTTGATACAGGTGCCACGCCCGACGCAAATTGTCGCGATATGCACGTGTGAAATCATCTCCGTTCACTGCGAACGCCTCATCCGCAAAGTCACATGGAATCCAGTCAAAGATGGCGTTGATCTCGTCTTGGATCTTACGCGTTTTCAATTGAGAGGTGTTTTTGACGTAAATCGCGCGCTTAAAACCATCTTCGAATGTAATCCGAATATCAAAGAAATGGTTTCTTGCCTTCTTCTGCCCAGGGATCCGGTATTGGAATGCTGGCAGTTGAACCTCTATGCCATGAAATCCAGGGGACATAAGCGCCACAAGAGCAACAGCAGATTCTGCCTCACTCGCAAAATGATAGACTTTACGCTGGCTGCCTGTTGCTGGTGTGGCAAATGCCATCGACACACGATGCGCGGTATTGCTCCGTGTCAAAGGATTGAGTGCCCCGTCAAACGGCAGGACCCCATAGATTGGATCGACCACTAGCGCGGGCAATTTAGCTGTTCTACGCGGTGTTGGGTCGTGACCTTCAGGCAAAGACATAGCGGTTCCAGTCCCGGAAACGATGGCTCCGGGGGTTGATGGTTTCATTCAAGGCATTGACCGCACTTGCCGGGGTCGTTTTCGACCTCTAAGTTGACAAGAGATATGAGGGCAGTCGTGGCCCCAACTTTCAGCGCGCGCCATCCATTGGTGCGCGCTTTTTCATTTTTGGTTTCTTGCCAACCTCCTTTTGGCGGGGGGCCTGGTTCAACCGAACGCAGGCCGAGTTTTCACAACATGAATATGGAGTCAATCTTCGTTTAGAATCATATATTTAGATAAATAAACGCCACTTCATTTTTCAAATCGTTATCAGTTCTTCCGGGCAGAAAAATTTCTTTTCAACGAAATGAATTCCACTTCAGAAATTACCTATTCAGCCCTTTCGCTGGTTGCGCATCGTCTAAAAACGCTCTTCGTTCGATGAGAGAATAAGGCACCATATCTTGTATGCATAGCCCGCCGCAGCGCAAAGACGTGGACAAAGTGTATGCTTAACTCAGCTGTCGCGCTGTGAACCGGATAGTTGCAACTCAACCAACCACCGCAAATGGTCGTAGCTGTATGCAGCTATCCTTGGCGGTAAACTCGATGCCCGGATACATACAGCAGCACCCAGAAAATTCCGTCCGCCTCTGTCAATATCGGCAACCACTACTTTCCGAATCCGCCGCGCGGCCACGTATTGAACGCCAAGCTCTTGAGCCAATGCATGCCCAGATATGTGATATTGTAGAGAACTGCTCACGTAGTATTGGATCAGTGATTCGACGGCCTGAAACCACATTCCGAGCGGTAGCCGAGTGCGGTGCAAGGCGGTGTCTGATGTAACTGAAAACTGGTGCCGACAACTTCTGCATTGAAAGCGCGAGCGTGTTTCAATCCAGGTGATGCTGGTTCCTCGACATCGGCCACAGGTCGGACCTTGCGGCCACCGAACCTCGCGGAGGCGTTCAATTCGCGACTGCTCGTCCGGAAAGTAGCCTGCAACACCCTCTTCCGGCAGTGACAGGGCCATGGTCAGCCAGTGAATGTGCTTAAGCTCTCTTTGACCCATCTTGCTCATTGCACATCTTTCAGCTTGGCGACCGACTTGGCATCCCCAAATTCCGATAGCGGCTCGTTCAATCCGAATTTTCCGCGCAAGTAGATGGGTGCCTTTGAATAAACAATTTCACAAACTCTGGTCCCGATGAAGGCGAATTTCCTGCCCAACATTCATTCGCAGGAGCCAGAGCCCTCCCTCTCTCGCTGCGTGAACGATGCCTATGCTGCGCAGGCGTGGAGCCTAGACCGGGCTTCTGAGCATCGCTTAGCGGTCCTTGGTTTGGTATGGGCGGTTCAGAATGACACTTGAAAGGACAGCCCAATGAATCAGCCCGTTTCTCCGTTCGAGGAGAACCTTCAGAGCCTGCCATCCATTGACGGGATCGGAAGATTGGAGTTGCTGGATGCCGCAGGGGATGTGGTCGCGTCCATCGAGAACCAACCGGGCAAGCAAGGGTCCCTGGCCGTCTACCAATACCTGCTCACGACGTTCGGGATTCTGAATGCCGAGGCTGCGTCACACGGACTAGCAGTCTTTGCGGAACATACCGAGGACGCGCAAAACCGACCCGGTGCGCATCCGAACATCGACCGCCTGTTCGAGATTCAAGGCGGCGGTGCGCCTTTGACAATGCAGATCGAGGAGCGGTAACCGCCTCGGCTGCCGCTGGAACAGCACTGATATAATCTAAGGCTGTGATACCGGGAAAAGGTGTGCCTGCACCGTTATTTCCAGCAGCAACTCTTAGCGTGATCCAGCCCCCTGTCCGGACGACCGGGTGGGGCTGTCCTGCCGGGCGTCTTTAACAACGGTTGCCCCCAAGCCGTCGATTACCATCGGCTTCATGAGACGTCAGAACCAGATGCACGCCTTTCTGCGCAGAGCAGCGGCGCTTGCCGCCTTCGTCGCTCTGCTGAGGGCGACTCAAATCGTCAATTGGACCAGTGGCTATGGCTTGAACCCAGCCTTCGGCCTGATCCCGCGACACGTCAGTGGAATGGGCGGGATTGTCGCGATGTCCCTGCTGCATGGCAGTTTCGCCCACCTTGTTGCGAACACGCTGCCTCTGCTCGTAATGGGGGGACTGCTGATGGCGACCGCAACACGGTCCTTGCTGGCTGTGAACATGATGGTAATCGTGCTCGGAGGTGGCCTCGTCTGGATACTCGGTAGCCCGGCAATACACGTCGGCGCATCGGGGTTGATCTTCGGCTGGTTCGGCTTCCTGATCGCGCGAGGTTTAGTGGATCGCTCACCCGTGACACTGGGGGCCGCAGTCGTCATTGGGGCGCTCTACGGCTTCCTCCTGTGGGGCGTGCTGTCGGGGCAACCTGGCGTGTCTTGGGAAGCCCACCTGTTCGGCGCCCTCGCGGGCGTTGCGACCGCTCTCCTGCTCAGAAGCCCGGTCCGTGCTCCACGCCTGCGCAGCGTTGACCGGCCATAAGGAACGACTTTTTCGGCCCACAGCGGCCATTGACCATGGCCGCCGGATGCTGCGGTGCGGCTCGTCATTCCGGCCATTCGCTGCGTTTGCACAATTTGATGATTGGAGAGCTCCATTGCCTGCGGGACCTTGCGGAACTCGCTTATGGACGCCAACGCTCACCTACTGCGGCTTGGTCATCATGTCGTGATGCATCCCTTTCGTAGTCCTCTGCAATCGAGATCAGCATAGTAGATACTCTTGGATGTGAGTTCCCGTAACGAGTTGAAAGTTCTCGATAGCGTAAGGCGAGATGCCGTTCCTGCTCTCCGCCATCGTAAGGACCGCGACTAGTTACACCGCGTGCATTGCTTACGCCCATCTTGAACCGATTTCGCAATTCAGTGTTCTCCGGACGATTCATGAAGTCCAGGATGCTGTCAGGTAACCAATCGCCCCACGATCTTTGCCGCGCAAAGCGTGCTATCAGCCCGCTAAAGTGTATCTCTGCGACCTCTTTACGGTCGACTTCAGCGGCGAGCCGCAACGCGGTATCAGCCCATTGGTTAAATGTATTTCCATCGATTGCCCCATCTGCATCGCAGCCGGGGACTTCATTCCAGCCTCGTAAGGCATGATATGCCAATCTCGCCAGAAGCTCTCGTCGTTCTTGAGTGAACTCAGCATGAGCCGGTTCATCGCTACCGTCCCTTCGTGCATATTGCCATTGTAGCAATTGGACAAAAAACTCAGGATCACGTGCAAGTTCTCGGTGGACTGCGAGAGTGCGCTCGTGATTGCGGTGTCCATGATTGCAAAGCATCGGAACGAAAGGCAGCTCGAGATTTGCTATTTGCTCATCGGACATTTGACCTGCCGCATCGAGACGCTGGAAAACACCGTTCAGTCTGTATGAATCTGGAAACGGTCCGTCCGGTTCTTCACCATACGCGACAGCCTGAAGGATGTGTGTCCACTGATCTACAGGCAGGCGTTCTGGAGTGTATGCAACAGCAGAAAACGCAGAGCGAGGTCGATTGACTTCGAGGAGCCTTCGAATTGCATATTCGGCGTCGTTCGGTTCTGTGTCGTCCCGGATGTGTATGGAGACCGAACTCCAGTAGGCAGATGCCACATCATCCCCCAAAGCCTCTGCGGCCTCCCAACCACAAGTGCGACAGGGCAGGTGCTCTGCAAATCGTTTCTTAGTTCCTTCGTCTTGGAGGACCGCTCTTGCCTCGAGATCGTTGCAAATTGTGGGTAAGTCTATGAGGCCTGCATTCCAAAGAAGCTGTCTCAGGAATGCGTTGGACGCCTCGTTTGCTTCTTCGCCCAATATGGTTTCAATCCAGTTTGCTACGGAGTCCGGAGGCGTGTCAGGAGAAACCAGAAGCCGCGCGACAATATCCGGTTGATTGACACTAAGAGCAAAAGGGAGGACTGCGTCATCTCCTAATTGATCTCGAATTTCCGTAAGTGCGGCCCTGCGGTGCTCTTCGACAAGCGTTTCTCGCTGCTGCCAAGTCAAACGCCCCTCTGCCTCTTCTCCCTCCAATGCGCGCCATTCAACATAGCCGTTTTCGAACAGCCAACGGTGACGCGCAGTCGGGTCTTGAGGTTCAAGTGCTTCTTCCATTTGACGAAGCGCCGCGATGAGTTGTTCTGCTCCTTCCTCTTCATCGTATGCACGCATGGTTTCTCGTCTTCGAAGTATATGTCGAAGTTCTGCTTTGTCATCGTCGGAAGCATCACCTGCCCAACGCTCAACCTCGTTGACTAGACGTTCCAGATCGTCTGGGTGAAGGCGTGTCGCAACCTCAATAAAACTCTCGAGTTCGTTTCTGTCGCATGGCACCAAATCCAGCATCAAGTTGCTCGACTCGATTGCAACTTCAAGAACCTCCGCATCGTTTGGTTCGGGAACCTGCTCCAAGATTTCGAGCCATTGTGGCCTCGCGGTTCTGGACGCAAACCCCGGCCCACCTCTTGGTAGCAAAGAGATACAAATATCGATTACTGGGCCGCGAAAGCGGGTAGAGAGATCGCGCAAAACCCTCATTCTATCTGCGGCTCCAAGCGCGGTGGCTGGAAGCCATGCCAAGAACAATGATCGAGCAGTCGATTGCGGGGAGTTCGACCAATTGTCTTGAACTTCAAGTGCTCTCAGATCGAACACAATTTCTGCCACACGGGCGAAGAAAGCTGGTTGCCATGCCAACAACTCCAATGCCCAAAGTAATTCTGTTCTAAGGCATTCGCCGCTGATGCCACCTCCTACAGTTCCCATGATTGCGCTGATGGCTGGAACGGGGCGTCGAAGTTCGTGTTCCAAGCAATCCAAGAATGCAGTGGGTGAGGCTTCGGCAAGCGTGCGAAGTTGACCGCGAATGGTAAGCCAGCGTTCCTCGTTGGCGTTGTGCATTAACGCTCGAACAACTTGTTCCGCGCGATGCGCAACGTTGATCCCTAACCTGTCGCCGCAAAGTCCATTTCCGTATATTGACAAGATGCAAAGTGTGTCGCCGATACCCGATAACAGCGCGCCCGAATAACTGCGTTCGTGACCTAGGACGTTGGCCATCCACCATTGATCTTGGGGAAGGTCGAGCGCAGGGTCGCGATCTCCCAAAAGCTCTGGAACCAGTTCGAAGAAACGGTCCAAGTCGGCTCGTTCAACATATTGCCCAACAGCGAAAAGCGCGTCGAGTTGTGAGACAACTATGTTGACGCTCCCGTAGCGAGCAATTGGAGCGTCTTCCAAGGCCAACAAGTCGTCGCGAACTTGCTTGATATCCCCGTCTTCAAGATTGCCGAGAAGCTGGATTACGGCTTCATCAGTGTTTCCGCCTTCCGCCCAAGAACCTGCCAATGCAAATGGAAGTAGCAGACGCGCTGACGGGCGATCTCGCGCCCAAATCGGACGTCTAACATCGGGGTCATTCGATAGTTGCCGACGCAAAACTGGCACAGAATGACCCGTCTTCAAGGCAATGTTTTCGGCTTCGTCTTGCGGAAGCCCCATGGCTTCCAGTTCCGAACGAAAAGTGCTCGAAGGAACATGAGACAACAGCAGTGCCTCTCTAACATCTAAGCGTCCCTTGGGATACGGACGAACAATCGTGACGTTTCTTCTGTCACCGAAGTCTAGCTCTTCTCCTTCGGTCAGATCGGCAACGACGATCAAGCGGTTAGAACTTGCCGGAATCCTTGCGTTGCCCGACGTTGCGACCAACGTTCGGTCAAGAATATCCAGTGCATCTGCTTGAATCAGTGTGGCAACTACGAATGCGACCGCTTCGCTCCGATCATCAGCCTGAACCGGGACGACTGCATCTCCATCCCGGAGCTTGGAAAGTAGCGTTTCCCTTTCATTGTGACGCCTCGACGAAACTAAGTTCATCGTGATTGGAGGGTTTGACGCTGTTGCCCAACCCTGCCACCACTCGTGCGGCGTCTTTAATGTAGGAGACGCAATACCAAATTTTTCGCCAAGCCAGCGAGAAGTGGCCGGTGCTTCTTCGAGCCATGTTTCTAAGTCGATTGCGTCATAGGCGTGAACCGAGGACCAGTTGCTTTCAAGAAGCTTCTCGGCAAGCCATTCGCCTTTGCCATTCCATCGTCTCGGAGTAACAAAGACATAACTGCTTTCTGCACGTTCAGCAGGCAAGGTCTCATCAGTTCGTTTTCTAAAGTCGTCTTCCGCCTTCGCCCGAGGGTTTTGGTTGCAACCTAGCTCCCAGACACTGACTCCCCCAGGAACTTTCGGTGTTGCCCGCTCATTCTCAACCTGACCGTCTAGGCCAGCTAGATCGACAGCTTCGTTGCCGGGGAACCGAATTGAAACCAATCCATTGGTCGTTTCTCGGATTAATCGCCGAACCAATATTGGCAAATTACTACGGCACTCATGACGGTCAGCCCAATGGCGTATTGCTGTTTCAGAAATTGGCATGTTTTCTCCAAAGTCAATGTGCTTAAAGCAGTTTTTGCCTTGAGGTATATCTGTAGTGTGTATGCTTCCAGTGATGACAACAAGCCCCACCGCTAGTCATGGCTTTTCGTTTAATAGCACGTCTCAACGTCAGCTTTTTCGCCGTCGACGAAGTTGCTAGCATCCGCAGCGAATGTCCGGAAACCGCCCTCCATGCTGTGAGCGCATCCGGCCCAGACCTGCCGCTCAGTCCCTGCCTGAACGCCGCGGTGCAGCTTCATCAGATCGACCATTCGTCCATTGCCCAGCATTTTGGAGGATGAAGGTCGGCAGGGCGGACGGTCAGACGATATGTTGCGAAGCCCCACGCCGTGTGTATTTCTTACCGAATGTGCTTCAGGAGACTGGGTATGAGCCTAATAGAGACCTACGATGATTTACTACGCAATTGCGCGGAATTGGAGGAAGCAAGGAGGGGGGGGTGGTCAGGTCAAGGGTCTCTATGCCGACCTGATCGGTCGAGGGGCGGTCTTCCTTGCCTATCTCACCGGCGATGGCATCGCCTTCGCCCCGTCGCGCTTCGTCGGATATACCGAAAACACCGTGCTTGGACATCAAAAGCTGGAGCAGCGGGATGGAAAAGAGACGAATAAGCGGGTCCGGGAATTTTGCGTGGCCAGTTCGGCTTCACAATCTGGAACCACGAGGATGATGTAGCCGAAGCGTATTACCTCGGATTTTGCGACCGGCTCGGCATTGAGCCTTGGAAGTCGAAGAAGACCTTCTGGATTACACCTGAGGTGGGAGACTGGCTTGAAAAAATATCGCCGGCCGCATTGATGCCCAGGAGATCGCCTCGCTCGAGCAGGAGGTAATAGCCGACAGATCACTTCCCGAAACAACCCGCGAGGCGATCGTCAAGGCGCGTATCGGCCAGGGTCTGTTCCGTCGGCGCGTCGTCCAAAAATACGGCTGCTGCCTAATCACTCAGATCGAGGCACCCGCACTCCTGGTTGCCTCCCACATCAAGCCATGGAGAAATTGCCGGCAGGACCCGCGAGAATGCCTCGATCCCGAGAACGCCCTACTACTTTCGCCGACATGGGACAGGCTCTTTGACCAAGGCTTCATCAGCTTCACCGACCAAGGCGAAATGATAATCTCAGACGACCTAAAGCGGGGGGTCCGTAAGGCGCTTGGCGTCGGGAAACAAAAAATCAAGCTGACACACTACCAAGCCGCCTACATGGCTTGGCACAGGAAGGTCCATAATTTTGAGTAACTACCGGCCCTGAGCCGACATTCGCCAAGTCCGGCATTGCTGCAACGCAGCTTGCTCAAACCGGTTATGTTTCCCCTTCCAGTTTTGGGTTGAGTTCGCACTTCATTCGCCGGACATTGGCGACACAGCTCAAGTCACCGAGATTGTCCTGACGCCCGCCTTTTCCAGCAAACTGTAGAGCGTCGCAATCTTGGTTCGGGCGCCTCTGCGAGCGCAGTAGGTAAAGACGACTCGTTGCTTCGCGCGAGTGAAAGCGACGAAGAAACCAGCCGTGGCCTCGATCTGATCGTTGGCAAAACTCCACCATGCGCCATCGTCAAGGCCGACGAAGATGACGCTGTGGTATTCCAGCCCTTTGCTCTTATGGATCGTCATGAGTGGTATTGCGTGAACGCCCTCATAGGCGTCGAGTGCCATTGACCAATCGCCGCCGCTGTCTGAACACGAGGATAAATGCACGGCAGCGGCATCCAACACTTTCTCCAGCCAGCCTCCCTGACCATAAGCGGGGTGAACTGCAATCAGCCGATCTTTACCCACGAATGCCATAATGTCGTCAATAATAATTCGCGCCGCCGCCTTCGACTTCGGCGGAGACGGATGTGCTTTGCAAAGCTTGAGCGTGTAGGCGTCAAGCTCATGGGCAAGTCTAGACTCCGCGGCCTCGTCATCTGGCGTGATCCCGTGCAGCGTCGCAAGCGCCTCTTGGCATTCAGTCCAATACCTACCAGCGCGCTTAGTCATGGCGAGGCGCAAAATAACGACAGCCAGTTCAGACACTTCTTCCGCCAGCAACTCTTGCAGCACTACCGCCCCAACGGCTCCGGCCTCGTTACGCAGCGGGATACCAGCTGCATTGAAGGCCGGCTCAAGAACGGCCGCATAGTCCGCAGCCTTCTGTCGAACCAGCATAACAAAATCACGCGGGCCGAGGGCGTGTGTCTTCATCTCGGACGCAACGAATGCAGCCAAGCGAGCCGCCTCGACCTCCGGTGTAGAGAAATCCCAGATCGCGCAACTATCTCCGGCAATCGTAACCGCGGTCTTTGAGATTGGTTCTACAGCGCGAGCGTCTATGGCTTGTGCAAGGATATGCTGAATGCGCACCAGCTCTGGCGAAGAGCGATAGTTATTATAGAGCGGTGTCCGTTTGCCAGCGAAATCGGCATCAAAGGCGACGAACGGATCGTCCATCGCCATCGCCCAACGCATGATCTGCTGCTTGTTGTCGCCGACGGCAGTTATGGTCGTTTCGGTGCCGAAGAAGATCGTGCGAAGCAGATCATATTGAATCTGTGTCGTATCCTGAAACTCATCCATAAACAGATGCGAGTAGGTCAGGCGAAGTGCGTCGCGCGCCATCGGATTGACGCGCAATAGGAGTTCAGCGAGCCGGCCGATCATGGGGAATGACAGGACGCTTCTCTTCCCCTCATGGAGTGATGTTTGCCAAAATCGATCCGCCGCCCACTGGCCGACCGTCGGGGTTGACCAACCGTCCAACGGTAGCGGTGATCCGACCAGATCACGCCGTTCAAATGTTTTCACTGCGATACCTTGAAGGTCAGCATAGGTGCCCACTGATGCTGGAGGTGTGCCGACCTGCCGATACAGGAATTCTCGGTAATCCCGATCGTTGGGGAAGATGACTTCGTAGTCGGGGCGTGGACGCCAGCGATCAGGAAGCGCCTGTCCAAGACGGTCAATTAGTCCTTTGGCAAACGCGTCGAACGTTAAGGAGTCAAAGCGTCCGGCATGATGGCGGTGACACCGCTGCCGGACACGCGCCGCTAGGTTCGTGGCAGCGTCTCGCTTGAAACTGATCGCGAGTATGCGCCTTGGCGCGGGTGCGGTTCCCGTCTGAAGCAGATAGGCGGCACGCTGCGCCAACAACTCCGTCTTGCCTGCGCCTGGGCCGGCTATGACAGACCGGTTGTCCGTCGAGCGCACGACCTTGAGCGCATTCGCTTCGAGTGCGTCTACCCCCACGGGCTTCCAATCATCCGGCCGAGCCCGTCGCGAGAGCACCGCCATGGCTAGTCCCGCCGCAATGATTTTGCGACGTGACTGAGGACCTCGGCCAATACGGTCGGCATTTTCTTGACCAGGTCCTTTTTCTTGATGTGCGTCAGGGCAGCGAGGTGCGTTGCCGGCTTGCTGTTGGTGAGGAAGTGATAGCGATAGGCTGGCAGCAGTGCCGGATAGTCCTTAAACGGCCCCGTATAGAGCGTGTTTCCTGGCCCCGCCGTCCCGAGCACGACCTCTGCCGCCTTATCGGCAGCCATTTTAGGCCCTCCACTCTTGGGGATGATTGCCTTGTATGCGTCGGGGAATGCACCGAGCATGGCGAGATCGAGATCAAGCGGTGCCGAGAAAAACACGCCATGCGGCTTAAGACTATTGACCCACGCCACGAGGTTCTTGCAGTCCTCCGCGTCTTGCCAAGTATGCATCTGGGCGAGTTCGGCATCAGGGAGGACGCCTTTGTCGATTCTCAAGAGTTCGGCCTTTGGCGCGCCGAATTCGACGAGCTTTTCGATTGCCGTCTTGACCCGCCCAAAGCCGCCGCCTTTGCGACCCAGATCGAGATCCAAGAGCGTTGCGTGCGGAATACCTAGATGTTTCAAAAGCCGCCAGAAATGTTGGACATGCCGACCGCCCAAGGGAACAATCGCGACGAAGGCGGGGTCGATCAGGAGATCGAGCGCTTCGGCAAGGCGAGGCAAAACGATCCGCTCGGAATCACCTTCGACCAGAAGGACGAACCGAGCGAAGTAAAGTTCGGGATAGGCCAGCATTGCGCCACGGACGAATTTGGCTGTCTCATCGATTCCTGCTGGCATCTTGATCTTTTTGACCGTTGAAACACGTGTCTTCGGATCACAGCGGCAGTAGCGAACCTCACGCGGATCGACGCGGCTTAGAACCGCCGGCGAATGACTTGTGACGATGGCCTGTGCGCCACTTGTGTCGGTCAATGAGCGAACTTGGCGAATGATCCGGGCGAGGAAATAGGGCGAGAGGTGGTTTTCCGGCTCTTCCAGTGCAAAGAGCGTAAGCGCAGGAATGCGTAGCGTGTCGTCTCGGAAGCCTTCGACCGTTCCGGCGACCACCTCGCGCTCCAGATCGAACACTGCTGCGGCCAGCGCAAAATAAAAGAGTGATTGCTGCCCGTCGCTGAGGGCATCTAGGCCGCGTTCCTGGCCGTCCGGTCCCTGCTCGAAGATCACGGCTATCTTGCTTACCACCTCTTCAAAGCGGCGGCTGACCAAGCTGAGCCGCGGCTTCGTATCGACAATATCATCATGCAGGCTCGACCAGCGCTTTTGCAGGGCTTCGACGATAGCTGCGATTGCCGACTCCTCCTCGAAGGCTGCCGCCAGATCCTCAGAAGCTTCCTCGACCGCCTCAGTGGTTTCGGATGACCATTCGATAGCCCGAAGTAAACGGGCAGCGAGCGCACCTGTAGTCGCCTTGATTTGGGCAGCCGCATCCCGGCTGGCGGGCGTATAATAAAGTTGAACCAAACCACGATCCGCAGCCGAGACTGGGTGGCACTTGTCCTCGCCCGGATCGTCGTCGAGCGTATCCACCCAGAATAAGTCTTGGGAGACCTCGCCTTCGACCGTGCCGTCATCTTCCCATCGCGCTTCAAGACGTAGGCGGCAGACCGGAGCATCACCTGCCCTCGCAATCTGCATGTGCCGAAACGATGGTGCTATCGTTTCTGGCGTCGCTGTTCCGTCGGCCAACTCTGGCAATCCGATCATCACGTCGATGAAAAGATCCTTAGGCTCTCGGTCTTCGGGATCGTCATCTACCCCAAGATGAAAATCAGATCGCTCAACGGTGCGCTGCGCACGGGACACGCCGAACAGCTTCGACAGGGCATGAAGCAGCGCGGTCTTGCCCGCTGCGTTCGGACCGACGACAGCCGTGATCTCGGATGCGATCGGCACGGTTATAGGGTCGGGACCAAAACAGCGGAAGCCGGAGAGGGTTACGGATTCGATACGCACAGGCTTCCTTCCATCAGGCCGCAGTAAGTAGCGAGTCGGCACCCTCGCTCAAAACGGCGAGATATCGCAGGAAAAATTAACACTCGACCCTGTTTGCGACTGGTGATTTCCTCAACGACGTCTACCTTGCTGTCGCAAGAAGCTTGGATAGCAGCCATTTCCTGCTCCTTCTCATCGACAGGAGGTAAGGCAATTGAACCATAATGTTAATAACCTTTAGAGCGCCGACGGACTATTAATCGATCCCTTGTTAGCCTAACAGATCGAGTTCCTCTGACAACGGCTTCGGCCAGATGTTTAAACGATACCCTCGCGAGCGCCGCTTTCTTTGAGGATATTCTTTCCCGGTGCAGCGAATGACGGCTTTCCGCCCGTCAGGACATCAAGCGATAGATCGGAAAGACAAGGCTGGTAGCCGAAGCGGAATGGCTTTTACAAAATGCTCTTTGTCCAACGTGCATTCAATAACTAAACCATGCCGCATGGCTGGTCTAACTCCATGCGGCCACTCAACGACTGCAATTGATGCGATAAAAGGATATCAAGACAAGCTAGAGCTTTCGCTATATGCAACCGCAGAATACTTCGGAACACCAATTGACCTATCGCTTACCACTCACGGTTTCTTTGAATTCACACGAAACCGGTTTCTCTTTGATGTCGCGCCTTGCAGCACGGAACGGCATTGAAGTGTCCGAATTCGGACGGGATATGGGGCTGCCATTCAAAACAATTATAGATGGTGACCCCGCCGCATTACAGAAGCTGGCGGACTTGTCAGGCAGCAACGTTAATGATCTCCGCGCTTGGTCGCCACGTTACGTTGCTTCCAGAAGTTACCTTTTTCGAGGTGAGGCGTATCATGCACCAGGAATCCGCGCAACAAACGTGCGTGGATGCACCGCTTGCCTGCGCGAAGACACTGTAGCATCCGAATTGCCTCCCCATCTATCTATGTCGATCAAAGGGAACTGGCTGCCCAGGCATTCGACATACTGCCACCTGCATGAGCTGCCGTTGGTCGATCTTTGGAAAGAGTCAAATCTGACACGCCGCTTTGACACATCTGAACGGTTCAAAGAAATAGCGCCCGTAATCTTGTCCGGCGAATTGGACGGAGAAGCCCGGGAAGCCACGGATTTTGATGAATATCTGGATCGCCGTTTACTGGATGGATCCAGCACGGGCTGGCTCGATAAACATCCACTTTACGCAGCTTGCGTCTTTTGCGATCTCTTGGGGCGGGCGCTGGTTCGCCTGGAGTTTTCCACCTCCAAAGTCGAACAAGGATCACAATGGGCACTTTATCAAATGGGTTATGAGGTTGCGCACAAGGGAGAACCCACGATCTTTGAGGCGTTGAACCAACTCAAATATGAAATTGGCGAGCCTTGGGAAGGTCCCAAGAAGAAATACGGAGTGCTCTATGATCGCCTTTCATATGACCTGACAGGGGACGACTACGCACCGTTCCGAGCGACTTTGCGGGATCATATCTTGGAAACCTGGCCACTTGGGCCGACAGACGAGTTGCTGGGCGAACCCGTGCTGAAAAGGCGCAAGCATTCTGTCATCACAGCAGCCCGTGAGGTGGGCATGGATCCTCGTCGATTGCGCAAGCTATTGGCTGAGGCCGGAATAATAGGCAGCGAAGGTGATGACCGTTGGGATGTATTCGACGCTGAAGTTGCCGCCCCGTTTCTCAACAGCCTCAACCGTCAAGTTAGTGCGTTAGAACTTCAGAGCGAGTTAAGTCTATCCCGTTCGCAATTTGAACTCCTTCGGAAAGACGGTTATCTCCCTCCCTCGCTTTCAGGCGTTGGGCACAAGCCATTGTGGGATGTTGCGCAAGCGCGCGCGTTCATCAACGATCTCCTGCAA
The DNA here is from genome assembly GCF_022788655.1 of Sulfitobacter indolifex. Classification (NCBI taxonomy): domain Bacteria; kingdom Pseudomonadati; phylum Pseudomonadota; class Alphaproteobacteria; order Rhodobacterales; family Roseobacteraceae; genus Sulfitobacter; species Sulfitobacter indolifex. The sequence continues at coordinate 2,787,191 of NZ_CP084951.1, forward strand.
GGCGCTGAAACGGTGCTGATACCCCGGGAGAAATGGGTCGATTTGGCAAAAGCCAGTCAGCGACTGAAGATCCGGCCCGGGCAAATCCTTCAGATGATAACCGAGGGGCGCCTTACCCGTATCGGGAAGCTGCACAACGAGAACGATTACGCGAGCATTCTGGTTCATTTTGAAGAGTTGAAAAGCCTTCTGAAATGGCCTGATGCACCGGGGATGACCATTGAGGCGTTCGCTCGTTCTGTTGGCCTTAAGCCGCCACAAGCCGGGCGCCTGATCAAAAACGGCCATACACCGGCTACTATGGCGCAGAACCCGAAAACCCGTGCTCAGCAATATTACATGCAAGAGAAAGACATTGTTGCCTTCAAAGGAAAACTCGTCACGCTTCGAGAACTGGCAATATTGCGGGGCCAAAGTTGGCAATCCTTGCGTGCCGCGCTCCGCGAATACGATGTTGCCCCTTTCAGCCCTGACGGCTTGGATTACGGACTTCTCTATGAATGGGTGGTCTTGGAGGCGAATGATATCGCACACCGGCCTCAATCATTCTGATCGCCGGTCATGCGGTTGGCATATATGGCATGGCATGACCCACGCATGGATTCTGCGGATTCTTAGTGACCAAATGGCACACTCGATACCTGCAGCGCCTCCACGAGTTGGCGGATCTGGCGCAGACTAATCCCACGTGGTGCCTCTGTCATCCGCGCGATGAAAGCACGACATTGATCCAGTTCGCCTTGGTCGCAACAATGGCTCGTCAACCGGTCGAAATGATCGACAGCATCTTCGGCATTCAAGTCTTGAAGATGAAAGACCCGCGCCCGGTCGCGCAACGGTGCTGGAATGAGAACAGCGTCATTTGCTGTCATGATCCAGACTACGCGAGACATATCAAAAGGCAATCGGTGGAACGGGCACTCAAATTGCTGCGCCGTGCCTGCTTCAAGCAAAGGCAACAATGCCGTTGTCAAACTTGTTGACCGCCCACTCTCGCTCCGCATTTCCCCAGCTTTATCAACTTCATCAACCACCATTACCGGATTTGCAGCATGCGAGGACAAAATAGTCTCAACAGGAATACCCGCCTGAGCCGTGCTCCAACCTTTCTCCGTCCCTGTGATCCGGAATCCGGCGCTGCCGCCGCCCACATCGATCAAACGAGATGGCGTTCCAGCAAGTTCTGCCAGACGCCGTGCAAAGTGCGATTTTCCGATTCCTGGAGGCCCTGCGAGGATCACAGGCGGCAGGGCAAGGCCGGACCCGCCGTTCTCGACGTGTGCAAGCATTTGATTCATCACCCATGCGGAAACATCTCGCATCCAAGGGCTTTCGGCATGGAGGTCAGCCGCGAATTGATAGACGGCGTCCTCGCAGGCGGGCCCATTGAATGTTGCGCCGGCACGGGCCAAGGCCGTAACTTGAGCTTTGGCTTCTTTTGACAGCCCACTCATGCCAGCCTGACGCAAGCGACGGGAATGGGCATCGGCCGCAAGGTCCTTTGCCTTCTTTTCCTGACGGTAGCCAAGCTCTTGAACGCCGCCCCCTAGCTTGAGGTTTCCCTTCATACGGATCCAGGCGCGGATGAAATCCTGCTCCATATCAGCAAGGCGCGGCGTGACGAGATCGGGCGACACAACGGCAAAACGGTTGGCTTGTCGCTTATCCATGACCGCGCCCCACACGATACCGATGGGCGCAGAGCAATGCGGTCCTGTTATTGATGATCTTGTTGGCTGCCGAGAGTTTGTGATGGTTGGGCATAACTTTGTCTCCTTTGGTTGAGTAACCTGGGGAGCCGCGGACAAATGCCCGGCCAATGATGGCGTCAGTGCTGTTGAAAAAATGACAGAAGTGACCGGTCCCCGGGGTGGGGTTCAAATGGCGCGTATTGCGCCCTGAATATGCCGAATACTGTAGGTCATGGTGAACAACGGATAGGCCACACCCGCAGTCTGTGTCAACTCTCTGCCGGTTTAGCTGTCATCTGATGCAGTGAGGAGAATTAATGTTGGGCTTCATTGTTTCTCGACCACCCAAGATGGCTCTCATTTAGAAGGCAAACAGGGCACCACCGCTTCTCTGCATCGCAAACTCGCTCTTGAACTTTCGGGAGAGCCAAAGCCAAAGCAGCTACGCATAATGCGGGACGCAACACTCCCGGAGACACTAGATCACGACAAGCCTGCGGCTTTAAACGATAAATTGGGCCCTCGAAAACAAGAACCTGTCAAGAGGATTAACTCTTGACAGGCCTTGCGCACGCTATTGCTTGCTTTTGAGAAGGCTATTGCTGTTTCTGCCTCATGCCCCCCCTACCCCAATCAGCCACACTTACTATGCCCGCAGCTCCCGCAGGTCATGCAGCCTTCAACCATCCGCAGATCGAACTGCCCACAGGACGGGCACGACTTCCCGCGCGGGGCATCCAAGCCGACAACTTTCGCCTGCGGGTCAGTCTTCAACCCCATGCCTTCGCCCGCGATAAACCCGGTGGCGATCATGTGTTGCTCGATCACGCCGCCAATGGCTGCGAGGATGGAGGGGATGTATTTGCCCTGCATCCAAGCCCCGCCGCGCGGGTCGAAGACGGCTTTCAGCTCTTCCACCACGAAGGACACGTCACCCCCGCGCCGGAACACGGCGGAGACCATACGCGTGAGTGCCACGGTCCAGGCGAAATGCTCCATGTTCTTGGAGTTGATGAACACCTCAAACGGGCGGCGGTGTCCGTTCAGCACGATGTCGTTGATCGTGATGTAAAGCGCATGCTCGCTGTCGGGCCATTTGACCTTATAGGTATTGCCCTCCAACTCGGCCGGACGGTCGAGCGGGTCGGACATATAGACGATCTCGCCACCTTCGCTGACCTGATCGGGGCTGTCGGCGGGGGCCTTGTCGGTCTTTTCCGAGGACACGCTCAACACCGAGCCGGTCACGTCGTTTGGACGGTAGGTGGTGCAGCCTTTGCAGCCCATGTCCCACGCCTGCATGTAGACGTCCTTGAAGTCGTCAAAGGAGATGTCTTCGGGGCAGTTGATGGTCTTGGAGATCGAGCTGTCGATCCATTTCTGCGCGGCGGCCTGCATCTTGACGTGGTCGGCGGGCGGCAGGGTCTGGGCGTTGACGAAGTAGTCGGGCAGCGGTGTGTCGCCCTTCAACTCGCGCCACATCTGCACGGCGTAATCGACAACTTCTTCCTCGGTCCGGCTACCGTCTTTTTGCAGCACCTTGCGGGTATAGGCATAGGCAAAGACCGGCTCGATCCCCGAAGACACATTGCCCGCATAGAGGCTGATCGTGCCGGTGGGCGCGATGGAGGTCAGCAGCGCATTGCGGATGCCGTGCTCGCGGATCGCGTCGCGCACATCGTCGTCCATCTGCTGCATGGTGCCAGAGGCGAGGAATTTCTCGGCGTCAAACAGCGGGAAGGCACCCTTCTCTTTGGCGAGGTCCACCGACGCCAGATAGGCAGCGCGGGCGATGGCCTTCAGCCAGCTTTCGGTTTGGGCCGCAGCCTCATCGCTGCCATAGCGCAGGCCGACCATCAGCAGGGCGTCGGCCAAGCCGGTGACACCAAGGCCGATGCGACGTTTGTTCTGCGCCTCATTCGCCTGCTCGGGCAGCGGGAAATTCGACACGTCGACGACGTTGTCCATCATCCGCACAGCGGTGGCGACAAGCTCGCTCATCGCGTCTTGATCAAGATGGGCGGCCTCATCGAAAGGCTGTGCCACAAGACGCGCGAGGTTGATCGAGCCCAAGAGGCACGCACCATAAGGCGGCAGCGGCTGCTCGCCGCAAGGGTTCGTGGCGGCGATCGTCTCGCAATAGTTCAGGTTGTTCGCAGCGTTAATGCGATCGATGAAAATCACACCCGGCTCGGCATAGGAATAGGTCGCCTGCATGATGTTGTTCCACAGGTCACGCGCTTGCACGGTCTTGTAGACTTTGCCACCGAAAAGCAGATCCCACGAGCCGTCGGCCTTCACGGCCTCCATGAAGGGGTCAGTGACCAGCACGGACATGTTGAACATGCGCAGGCGCGCCGGGTCAGACTTGGCGGTGATGAAGTCTTCGACATCTGGGTGATCGCAACGCATTGTCGCCATCATCGCGCCGCGGCGGCTGCCTGCGGACATGATCGTGCGGCACATCGCGTCCCAGACATCCATGAACGACAGCGGGCCAGAGGCATCCGCCGACACGCCCAGCACATCCGCGCCACGGGGCCGGATGGTGGAGAAGTCATAACCGATCCCCCCGCCCTGCTGCATGGTAAGTGCTGCCTCTTTCAGCATGTCGAAAATGCCCGACATGCTGTCAGGCACGGTGCCCATGACAAAGCAGTTAAACAGCGTCACACGGCGCGCGGTGCCAGCACCTGCGGTGATCCGGCCAGCGGGGAGGTATTTGAAATCTTCCAGCGCGCCGAAGAATTTGTCTTCCCAACCGTCGGCATCCGATTCGACCTGCGCGAGGTCACGCGCGATGCGGCGCCAGGTGTCTTCCACGGTGACGTCTTTCGCGGTGCCATCAGCCCCTTTAAAACGGTATTTCATATCCCAGATTTGTTCGGCGATCGGGGCAGTAAAGCGGGACATACAATGGTTCCTTTGAGTCGTGAGGCAGCACGAATGCGACTTAAGAGGCGGCATCGATACTACATGGCGGGCAGATTTCTCAACGGCCAAATCGCATTTTGGTGAGAAATTATTCCTGAGTGTACCACAATACCTTGCTAGCTCCGAGGGCAGAACTACTATATAAAGGCTCATTCTCGGGCAACGGTGCGGGGGAACTTTTGGATAACTACATCAATCTAATCAAACTTTCGGTCGGCACCGAGTGCGTCGAGAGCCTCGCCAAATGGCAGGCGCGCAAGGACGTGCGGACGAAAGACGGTCTGCCGCGCCATGTGACCCGCATGTGGCCCAAGCGCGAGGCCGAGATTCTCAACGGCGGATCAATCTATTGGGTCATCAAAGGGGTGATTCAGGCCCGGCAGCGCATTGTCCGGCTAGAGGAAATCACCCGCGCCGATGGCATCCGCCGCTGCGCCATCGTGCTCGACCCCGAGATCATCCGCACCCAAGGCAGCCAGCGCCGCGCGTTCCAAGGCTGGCGCTACCTTGCGCCAGAGGACGCGCCGCCCGATCTGCCCGAAGGCCGCGAAGACGAGACTGAGCTGCCGGTGGAACTGAACCGGGCGCTGGCCGAGATTGGCGTGCTCTGAGACCGATCACGTATAAAGCGCGTCAATTTCCCCGGCATAGACCTCATAGACCTTGGCGCGGCGCACCTTCATTGTCGCCGTCACCTCGCCATCGTCATGGTCCAATTCCTTGCGCATCAGCCAGACCTTCTTGACCTGCTCGACCCGCGCAAGATCGCGGTTGTGGCGGGCCACTTCAGCGTCGATCAGCTCCTGCACCTTCGGATGCTCGGCCAACGAGCGGAAGGTGGTATAAGCGATCCCCTGCCCTTCGGCCCATAGCCGCACAGTGTCCATGTCGATCTGCACCAGTGCCGTGACATAGGGCCGCTTGTCAGCCACCGCGATGACTTCCTTGATAAAGGGGCTCGCCTTGATGACATTCTCGATATGCGCAGGTGCGAGGTTCTTGCCCGCTGCGTTGATCATGATGTCTTTCTTGCGGTCGATGAGGGTGATTGAGCCGTCGGCCTCCTCCCGCCCCACGTCGCCGGTGTGCAGCCAGCCATCCTGAATGGTCTCGGCAGTGGCTTTGGGGTTTTTGTAATAACCTTTGAAGATCGTCCCACCCGTGAACAGCACCTCACCATCTTCGGCAATCTTTGTGCGCACACCGCTCACGGGGAAACCAATGCGCCCGTCACATTGCCCCCAAGAGCGCTGGATCGTCCCCACGCCAGAGGTCTCGGACATGCCCCATGCTTCGCGGATATTGACCCCAATGCCGCGCATAAAGCCCAAAAGCTCGGCACTGATCGGCGCAGCGGCAGAGATCGCAAATGTCGTCCGCCCCAGCCCCAGATAACTGCGGATATGGCGGTAAACGAGCGTGTCCCAAAAGGCATGGGCCATCCGGTCCCCCGCGCTCCATTTGTCGCGCCGGATCATCCCGCGCCGCTGCGCGCCCTTGAGCGCCATCAGTGTCATCGGCCCCTTGAGCCGCCCCGCCGTCTGCGCCTGCACCAAAACGCCCGCCTGCATCTTTTCCCAAATGCGCGGCACGCCGAAAAATACCTGAGGCGCCACTTCGCGTAGATCCAACGTGATGGTCCGGAGGCTCTCGCCAAAATTCATCACGAACTGCTGCGACAACCCGTTAATCACCGTCACTGCCTGTTCGGCGATGTGACACAGCGGCAGGTAACTCAACACGTCCGTCCCCGGCGGGTACTCTCCAAAGACATCCCGCGCCACGCCAACGCCCGCGTGAATGTTGCCATAGGAAATCTCAGCCGCCTTTGGCAGCCCGGTCGAGCCGGAGGTAAAGACCATCATCGCGGTGTCATCCGGCTTGATCCCCGCCTGACGCGCCCGCAGGTCGTCATTGAGTTCAGCAATCCGCGCCCGGCCCCGTGCGAGCAGATCATCGAAGCTGATAAGCCCCAATAGGTCTTCGCCCCGCGTGCCTTTGGGGTTGAAGATCACCAATTGTTTAAGCTGCGGCACCCGCCCGTCCAGCTCCTTGATTTTATCCAACTGCTCCTGATCTTCGATAAACAGCACAGTGGTATCCGAGGCATTCACCAGATGCTCCAACTCCGCTGCGGGGCTTGTGGGGTACATGCCCACCACAACCCCTGCTGCCGCGTTGATGCCGAACTGCGCCTGCACCCACTCACTGCGGTTTTCGCTCAGGATGCCGACATGGCCACCCGGCGCCAGCCCCAGATCGACCAGCCCGGCGGCTGTGGCCTGCATGATCTCCTGCAGCCCCGCCCAGGTGATCTCATTCCAGATGCCGAATTCTTTTTGCCGCATCGCCACGCCCGTGGGCCGGTTGCTGGCATGGTTGTGCACCATGCGCACCAGCGGTGCGAAATCGCCTTTGAACTCATCAAATGCCATCTGCGGTCTCCTTAGCTGAGCCAGCGTTTGCGGCGTTTGTAATGCTTCACATCGCGGAAGGACTGCCGCTCGCCCCCCTCCTCCCCCATGCCGAGGTAGAAGGACTGGATATCCTTGTCGCCACGCAGCTTGGCCACATCGCCTTCCATGACGATCTGACCGCTTTCCATGATGTAGCCGTAGTCGGCGACCGAAAAGGCCACGCCCGCGTTCTGTTCGACCAACAGGATCGCCGTGCCGTCCTCTTGGTTAAGCCGCTTGATCGTGTCAAAAATCTCGGCCACCACCTTGGGCGCAAGGCCCAGCGATGGCTCATCCATCAAGATCAATTCAGGCCGCGCAATCATCGCTCGGCCAAAGGCTAGCATCTGTTGCTCCCCGCCCGACAGGTAGCCCGCAATCTGGCGGCGCCGTTCTTTCAGCCGGGGAAAGAACGCGTAAACCTTATCATAGTCGGGCTTCGCCTTGCGCTGATCCAGCGCATAAGACGCGGCGATCAGGTTGTCCTCCACCGTCATCTCGCTGAAAATCCGCCGCCCCTCGCGCACATGGAACAGCCCTTGCTGCACCAGACGGTCAGGCTGGATCGTCATGATCGACTGGCCCTTAAATGAAATCCGTCCCTCGCCCACCTCGCCATTCTCAAGTGCCAGCAGGTTGCTGGCCGCCTTGAGCGTCGTCGTCTTACCCGCGCCATTGGTGCCCAAAAGCGTGACGATCTTGCCGTCCGGCACTTCCAAAGACAGCCCGCGCAGCGCTTGCACCGTGTGATGATAGGTCACTTCGATGTTCTCGATGGTCAGCACGGGCGCTTCCTTTTCCGGCCAAAACGGGGGGGGGAATCCGGGGGCTATACCCCCGGACGTTTGCTTAAACGGTGAACCAATCCGATTTCGGCGTGAACAGCCCATCTTCGGGGTTGTAGCCATAAACGCGGCCCGTCCCGATCGCGTTGTTCTCCATGCTCACCGGCCCACCAAAGAAGCCGCCCGAATCCCAATCAGAGATATTCGCGAGGTTCTCGGCGATGTTGTCGGCGGTCAGTTCTTGGCCGGCTTCGGCGGTATCGCGGAAGGCCTTCATGGCAATCTCTAGCCCGCACATGGTCTGGATCGCCCATGTCGACATGTAGTTCTCCAAGGGCGTGCCTGCGAACATCGTCTTGCTAAGCTCTGCGTACTGCTGGTAGCGCGGCGCGTCTTCGCGGTCATAAAAGTAGCGGTAGGGCATGACACCCTCGTAACCGGCAAGGAACGGCCCCGCCTCGGCGGTGATCCGGTCAGCGATCAGCTTTTCCATGCCCCAGAAGGTGCCCTTGAACTTGACCGGCAGGCCAAACTGCCGCGCGCCGCCGATAAGCTGTGGCCAAACGCCGGTGACATAGCCCTGCAAGATGCAGTGATCCGCGCCCGATTGCGCCAGTTTGGTGACGTGCGTGGGGATGTCCGCCCCCTCGGCCTTGGTGCTTTCCTCCAACACGACTTCCAGCCCCAGCTCTTCGGCCCGTTTGCGGCCATGCTCGATCGGGTCGCGGCCAAACTCGGTGTTGGAGAAGATGAAGGCGACCTTTTGCCCGCCTTCGTTCTTGATGTTTTGCAGCAGGATATCGAACTGGCTCTGATAGGTCGGGCCGCTGAGATACTGGTAGGGATGCGTCGCGGGATCGGCCAACTCGGAAGCAAATGAAGTGGAGCCCATGATCCGCGCGTTCTCGCCCTTCAACTCAGGCGCGATCAGCTTCATCGCGCCGGTGCTGTCGGCAAAATAGCCGATCATGTTTTTACCTTCGGACGCCAGCGCACGCTGGTAGTTGTTCAGCGCGTTCTGCGGCACATAGCCGGAATCTTCGGTCACGAAACGAATGGGCGTCCCCGCGATGCCGCCCTCGTCATTGAAGAGTTTCGCGGCCATGGCAAAGGCGGGCGCAACCAACTGGCCTGCTGTGGCAAAGGGGCCGGTCAGCGGCAGTGACGCCCCCAACACATATTCTTTTGGCTGCGCACGCAGGATCATCGGCATGCCAATGGCCGCTGTGGCAGCAGCAGTGGTAGCGAGGAAGGATCGGCGGTTCATTGTCATCTGTCTTCTCCCTAAAGTGGCCTGTTGTTGTTATCCGCGCGCAAAGGGCCATCTGTTTGCTGCGCGTAATATGCGGTCTACGATCTGGTTAATGCCAAGCGGTTCTTTCAGCAGGAACAGCACCAGCAGCACGCCAAAGGCGATTTGCTGCAATGGCGCACGCAGTTGCCCGGCCCCGGCGCTGTCGCCCGCCAGCGCACCAAAGAGCACCTTGATCAGCTCCGGCACCAACACGACGATGATAACGCCAAACACCGGACCCATCGTGCGCCCCATGCCGCCGATAATCAGCGCCGCCACGAGGTTTAGCGACAGCGCCAGTTCAAACTGCTCAGGCAGAATGCGCGCGTAGAAATAAGCGAACAGCGCCCCCGCCAGCCCGCAATAGGCGGCGGAAAGGGCAAAGCTCATCAACTTGTAGCGCAGCAGCGAAATGCCGAGGATTTCGGCAGAGTAATCCCGGTCACGAATGGCGATGAAGGCGCGCCCAATGCGGGTGCGGATCAGGTTCTGTGCGGCCAGAAGCGAGACGAGGCCCACCACCGCAATCAGCCCGAACATCTCGCGCTTGGTGTCCAACTCCCAGCCCAGCAAGTTCGGCACATTGGTATTGATCCCGACCATGCCGCCGGTCCAAGGCGCAAAGAGGTCTTCTTCGATCAAGAATATCACGATGAAGTTCGCCGCCAGCGTTGCCACGGCAAGATAAAGCCCTTTGACCCGCAAGCTCGGCAGCCCGACCAACACCCCCACCGCAGCGGCCAGTGCCACAGCCAGTGGTACTGAGATGAAAGGCATCAGCCCCGCCGGGATCACCCCGGCCCCGAGGTTGCCAAAGATCGTCACCGCATAGGCGCCGATGGCCACAAATGCGCCGTGGCCCAGCGACACGAGCCCGGTATATCCGGTCAGAATATTAATCCCCACCACCGCGATCAGCAGGATGCCCATCTGACTGGCGATCAGGATTAAGTAATCGTTGCCAAAGGCCGTAAACAGCGCCAGCGCCACAATCGTCGCATAGACGAACGCCTGCTTGTAGCGGTTGTTCAGCACCCGCTCATCGGCGGCGTAGGTTGATTTGAGGTTCGCGTTAATCATATCCGCTCAACCTCTTTTTGGCCCATTAACCCATGTGGCCGCCAAACCAGCACCACCAGCACGGTGACATAAGGCACGATCTCGGCCCAGCCGCCGCCCATCTTCCACTGGGTCATCGCCTCAAGCACGCCGACAACCATCGCCGCGATCAGCACGCCCACATAGCTATCAAGCCCGCCCATCAACACGATCGCCAGCACCGAGAAGCCGAAAAGCCCGAGGCTGGGGGAAATGCCGTTGCGCGTGGCCAAAATCGCCCCGGCGATAGCGCCTGTCGTACTGGCCAAGACCCACGCCCGCGAGAAGACTTTGGGCACCGAAATGCCCATCGAATAGGCGGTCGACTGATCCTCTGCCGTGGCGCGAATGGCGATGCCGCCCTTGGTGAATTTCACAAAAGCCACAATGCCGCCGAACAGCAGCAGTGCCACAAACATGTTCACCAAGTCGGTCCCAAAGAGGAAGATCATCGTCCCAAAAAGTTCAAACCGGATCGGCATATTGGGCGCGATATAGGGCACGCTCGCCGCATCCGCCGTCCAGATCAACTGTGCAGCACCCGAGAGGATCGAGATCAGCCCCACCGTCACCATAATCATCGCAAAGATCGACTGGCCCATCAGCGGTCGCATGAGCACCCGTTCAATGATCCGCCCCAGAATGGCGTTGCAGATCAACGCACCCAACAATCCCAACACGATACGCGGCAGGTTCGCCACCCAGTCCAGAACCGCTGCCACGGGCGAAAACATCGGCAATTCGCCCCGCATCTCGACCATCCAGCCCGGTTGCCAGGAGGCCAGCCAAGCAGGCGCCCAAGGTTGACCCGGCACAATCACCGCGAAGGTGAAATAGAAATAGGCCCCGAACATGATTAGGTAGCCGTGGGCGAAGTTGACCACCTTTGTGGCCTTGTAAACGCTGACGATCCCGACGGCGATCAGCGCATATATCGCCCCTGCCATCAGCCCGTTGATCGCAAATTGAACAAACTGCCCCATTAGAACGCCTCCCCGTGCCGGATCCCGGAATTTTCAAAAAATTCCGGCCCGATTTCTTTGAAAGAAATCGTCATGCTGCGGCCCCCAGATAGGCTTCGATCACTGCGGGGTCTTTGGAAACCTCTTCCGGCGTGCCGCTGGCGATCTGCTGGCCGAAGTTCAGCACCACGATGCGTGAGCAGATATCCATCACCATATGCATGTCATGTTCGACCAGTAGGATCGTGGTGCCGAACTGCTCCTGCACGTCGAGGATAAACCGCGCCATATCCGCTGTTTCTTCGCGGTTCATCCCCGCCACAGGCTCATCCAGCAGCAAAACCTTCGGCCGCATCGCCAGCGCCCGGCCCAGCTCAACCCGTTTTTGCAAGCCGTAGGGCAGCATGGTGATCGGGTATTTGCGGATGTGGTCGATCTCAAGAAAGTCGATCACCTGTTCTTCGATCTCGCGGCGCAGCTCTAACTCGGCTTTCTGCGCGGCGCCGAAATAACGGAGCGCTTGCCAGACGTTGGTATTGAGCCGCGTGTGGCCGCCCAGCTTGATGTTATCAAGCACGGTCATGCCACGAAACAGCGCGATATTCTGGAAAGTCCGCGCCAGCCCAAGACCCGCCCGTTTGTCGGGGCTGAGCGTGGTGATATCCTCTCCCTCGAAGGAAACACGCCCCCGGTCAGGTTTGTAAAACCCTGAAATCGCGTTGAAAAGCGAGGTCTTGCCCGCGCCGTTGGGGCCAATGACACCGGTGATCTCTCCGGCCCCGGCTTCGAAATTCACCCCTTGCAGCGCCTTGATGCCGCCAAAGGACAGATGCAAATCCTCAATCTTCAGCAATCGCCCACTCCCATGCGGCGACAGCTGCGGCCCCTCGCGAGGGGCGCGTGACATCCGATCATCGACGGATCCTCCCTATGTCCCGATCCCTGCTCCTTTTGGCGGCGCTTTCGGCATCGGGCCTGTTGACCCTTTCACCCTATCCAAGTCCCGCCATCCCGCAAGGGGCTTGATGATATGCACAGCAAAGCGCCCCTGAGCCGAACTGGCTCAGAGGGTGCAATGATCTGGAAAACAAGAGAAAACCGGGCGGTTGTAACGCTACGTCAGGTCAGTTGGGCGATCAGGGTTTTCAGCGCTTTGCGGCTGTGATCCTCCAACGGTGCCATGCGTGAGCGCCAGAGCGTCGCCTGCGACTGCAAGATCAATCCGTCGCTGAGGATCTTCAGGTGATTGGCGCGCAGGGTCTCACCGCTGGAGGTGATATCGGCAATCGCCTCGGCGGTTTCATTCAGCACCGTGCCTTCGGTCGCGCCTTGGCTGTCGACCAGCGCATAGTCGGCAACCCCATGGGTGCGCAGGAATTCCCGCACCAGCCGGTGATACTTGGTCGCAATCCGCAGACGGAAACCATGTTCGGCGCGGAAAGCAGCAGCCGCGGCATCCAGATCATCCAGCGTATCGACATCGACCCACGCCTGGGGCACGGCGATGATCAGATCGGCATGGCCAAAGTTCAACTCTTCCAGCGGCTCAACCAATTGATCCCAAAGCGCCAGTTTCTCCTGCACTAGATCGGTGCCGGTCACGCCAAGGTGGATGCGCCCCGCCGAAAGCTCGCGCGGGATTTCCCCGGCTGAGAGCAACACCAGAGAGACATCCTCAATCCCTTCGACCTTGCCCGCATATTCGCGGTCAGACCCGGTGCGCTGCAGGCGCACGCCCCGCGCGCCGAACCATTCAAAGGTCTTTTCCATCAGCCGCCCCTTGGACGGCACGCCAAGTTTCAGCGTCATTGCCCGGCCTCCAGTTCCAGCATCAGACCGGGGCGCATCACACCGCCCACCGCCGGGATTTCATCGCCCTGCCCCAATCGTCGGGTCAGCGCGTCATAGCGGCCGCCGCTGGCGATATTCGGCAGATCGGGGCGCGCATTGGCCTTAAAGGCAAAGACAAAACCGTCGTAATATTCCATTGACGACCGGCCATGGCTGGCCTCGAACAACAGCGCATCGGTGTCGATCCCGCGCGCGCGCATCGCTTCGGCGCGGGCGGCAACGCGGGCCACAGCATCGCCGATGGCAGGCATGTCGACGGCCAGATCACGCAGACGGCTGAGTGCGTTGGGCAGGGTTTCTTTAATCTCTAGCAGCGCCTCAAACAGGTCGACCTGCTGGGCGGAAATCGGGGCTGTTGTGGCATCTTCACGCAGCGCCGCAACACGCGCTTCGATCTCTGCCTGCGACCGCAGACCGACCTTGGGGGCATCGCAAACCGCGTCGGCATTGGCGAGCAGCGCCTTGCGCCCAGCAGGCACCGGCGTGCGCCCGGCATAGCGGTCAAGCAATGCGCGGAACCGACGCGGGCGCCAGATGTGCCGCATCAACGCCTGTTTACGCGCGGGCGAGGTGCCAAGCCCCTGCACTGCCGCCATCAACACGCCGATATCGCCCGTCACGGGGCGCACCGGCAGACCGTGCATCGCCTCGGCAATCAGGGCGAAAACCTCGGCATCGGCCGCCGCCGGGTCGACACGGTCAAAGACCTCAAACCCCACTTGGATATATTCGTTGGCGCGGTTCGGATCATGCTCTTGCCGCCGAAAGACCTCTCCCGAATAGGTGTAGCGTGCAGGCTCGGCCCCATGGGCCATATGCATCTGCACCACCGGCACCGTGAAGTCGGGGCGCAGCATCTGCTCTCCGCGCAGGGCATCCGATGTCACATAGGCCCGCGCGCGGATGTCCTCGCCGTAGAGGTCCAGCAGCGTGTCGGCCGGTTGTAGGATCGGCGGTTCAACCAGCACGGCGCCCTGCGCGTCGAAAATCGCGCGCAGGGACGCGGCACGCGCCAGCGTTTCGGAACGTGTGGGCATCAGCTTGTCCGATCCAGAATATCGCGGACCGCCTTGATTAGATCACTACGCTTCACCTCGTATTGGTTCTTGCGCTCTTTCCACTCATCATGGCTCGCGTCCTGCGCCATCTGCGCGCCGAGCACCATGTCCTTGATCTGCACCACACCGCGGTCCTGCTCGTCACCGCCTTCAATAACGACGACCGGGCTTTGCCGTTTATCAGCGTATTTCATCTGGTTGCCGAAGTTCTTCGGATTGCCGAGGTAAACCTCCGCCCGGATCCCCGCCTGCCGCAACTCGGCGACCATCGCCTGATAATCGGCCATGCGATCCCGGTCCATCACGGTGACGACGACGGGGCCAGTGGCTTCCGACGCCAAACGCCCCTTGGCCGCCAGCGCGGCCAACAAGCGGTCCACCCCGATCGAGACGCCCGTCGCAGGCACTTCCTGCCCGGTGAAACGCTTGACCAAATCATCATAGCGCCCGCCGCCCGCGACCGAGCCGAAGTTCCGCGCGCGGCCCTTTTCGTCTTTGATCTCGAAGGTGAGTTCGGCCTCAAACACCGGCCCGGTGTAATAGCCAAGGCCGCGTACGACCGACGGGTCGATCTCAACCCGATCAGGGCCATAGCCGCCCGCTGCCAAAAGGTCAGAGATCAGCTCAAGCTCATCCACGCCCTGCACACCGACATCGGAGCCTGCCACCAACTCACGCAGCCGCGCGACAGTCTCGGCACCGCTGTCGCGTTTGGCCTGCATGAAGCCCATGACCACATCGGCCTGCGCATCTTCCAGCCCGGCGCCCTTGGTGAAATCGCCGCTGTCGTCTTTGCGGCCTTCGCCCAGCAGCGCGCGCACGCCCTCTGGCCCCAGCCGGTCCAACTTGTCGATGGCCCGCAGCACGATGCCACGCTCGGTATCTTTGTCGTCACCGGCAAGGCCCGCAACCTCCAGCACTCCGTTCAACACCTTGCGGTTGTTGACCCGCACGACATAGTCGCCGCGCGCGATCCCCACTTCTTCGAGGCAATCGGCCAGCATCGCGCAGATCTCGGCGTCTGCCGCCACAGATGGCGCGCCCACGGTATCCGCATCACACTGGTAAAACTGACGAAACCGCCCCGGCCCCGGCTTTTCATTGCGCCAAACCGGCCCCATCGCATAACGGCGGTAGGGCATCGGCAGATCATTACGGTGCTGAGCATAGACCCGCGCCAAGGGGGCCGTCAGATCATAGCGCAGCGCCAGCCAATCGCCGGGCTTGTCGCCTTCGGAATCTTCCTGCCACGCAAAGACACCCTCATTCGGGCGGTCCACATCGGGGAGGAATTTGCCAAGCGCCTCAACCGTCTCAACGCCCGAGCTTTCCAGCGCGTCGAACCCATAGCGGTGATAAACGGCGGCGATCTTGCTGAGCATCTCGGCCCGATGGGTCACCTCGGTCCCGAAATAATCGCGGAACCCCTTCGGGGTCTGCGCCTTGGGACGTGGGGTTTTCTTGGGCTTTGCCATAGCAAGGATCCTCGGTGCATCAATTGGCCTCGCGTCTAGCCCAAGCCCCCCGCAAGAGCAAGCAACGCCGCGTGTTGCCCCTGTCCTGTGCCGCCCGCCCATGCTAAATCGCGCAAAAAGGACGCGCCCCCATGACAGATCAAGCCGCAGATCAGACACCAGACCAAACCGCAGACCGGATCAACCAACTCGAAGAGCAGATCGCCCATCTGACCCGCGCGGTCGACGATATGTCAGAGATCGTCACCCGTCAGGAGGATGAGATCGTCACTCTGAACCGCCGCGTGCATATGTTGATGCAGCGCGAAGGGGAGCGGGATGCCTCGGGCGGTGGCGCTGTCGTCATGGGCGATGAGCGGCCCCCGCACTACTAAGCGGCGGTTCTGCTCAATTCGCTGATTTCATTGCCACGGCGGCCACGGCCCCGTCATGTACCAGCACCTCTGACCACCGCGCGGTCTGGCCCAAACGCTCATAGGCGCTGACGAAAAACGCCGTATCATCGAGCGTGCCAATCCGCTTGCCGCAGGGTTTGCCCTTGCCCGCGCCGCAGACGTTGGCTTTGATCGCCTCATAGGCCGCGTCGGTCTCGGCGGTGGGCAGGTTTTCCCCGGCCGGGCCATAGTGCAACTGTTCGTAGACCGAGGGCGTGCCGAACAACACATTGGCCGCCGTCAACTGCCGCGCGCAATCATCCGCAAAACCGGTGATGTAGAAGCTGCGCGGCCCCGCGCTGCCGGGTTGCGAATCGAACAGCCGATAGCCCCGCGCCACGGGTTCTTCGACCATCTTACCCAAATTTTGCTCGCGCACATCACAGACACGGGCGACCTCGCCAAATGGCAAGGCGGTGCCAAAGCCGACCTCTGCGACCTGAGGCAATGGCGCGGGGGGCGCCATGCCGCAGGCGGAGAGAAGCGCTGCCATGAATAAAAGGCTGATGCGTCGGTACATGGTCTGCTCCCCTTTGGTTGTCAGGGAATTAGCGCAGCCATTGCTTGCCGTCCACCGACGGGCGGAAAAAGAGCCGGAGCTCCGCAAGATCCGGGGTTAGATTTCTTCGACTTCCATCACCCCGTCAAGCGAGCGGATCGCCCCCTTGATCTGCGGTGTTACGGGGAATTCGCGGCCCAGATCGACCTCGACCTCGCCGGGCAGGCTTGGGTCCATCAGGCAGAACTGCACCGGCCCTTTGCCCGCCGCCTTGACCGCTTGGCGCGCACCGTCCAGCACATCGGCCACCGCCTGAATCGCCCCCGGCCCGTCAATAAAGACCCGCAGCCCCATGCTGCCCGCATCCGCCACCGCCGCGTCGATCGGCGCAACCGACCGGCCCAGCAGCTTGAGCTGGTCGCTTTCCATCGTCGCCTCAACGGTGATGACGATTTTCGAGCCGACTTCGAGATGCTCCCGCGCCAGTTCCAGCGTGTCCGAGAACAGCGTCACTTCATAACCGCCGGTCGTGTCCGACAGCTGCGCAAAGGCAAAGCGGTTACCCCGCGCCGATTTCCGCTCCTGCCGCCCGGCGACGACCCCCGCCAGCCGCGCGTTCATCGCGCCACGGGTGCTGACCTTCTCGGTCAACTCATCGAGCGTGAGGAAAGGCAACCCAGTCTCCCGCGCCCATTTGCGGCGCAGAGGCACCATATAGTCGTCCAGCGGGTGACCTGAGAGGTAAAAGCCCACCGCCTTGAACTCCTCGGCCAAACGCTCTGCCGATTGCCAGTCATCGCACGGCAGCATCCGCGGCTCGGGAAGATCATCGCCCGCCTCACCAAAGAGCGAGACCTGATTGCTGGCCTTCTGCTCGTGGATCGCCGCCGAATAGCTCACCAACCCGTCGAGCGATTGAAACACCCGGCGGCGGTTGCTGTCGAGCTGATCGAAAGCACCCGAACGCACCAGCATCTCCAAGGGCCGCTTGCCGACGCGTTTCAAGTCCACCCGCCGCGCGAGGTCATAAAGCGTGGCAAAAGGCTTATCGACCCCCTCCACCTTGCGCCCCTCAGTCACCAAGCGCATCGCTTCCAAACCGACGTTCTTGAGCGCGCCCAGCGCATAGACGAGCGCGCCGTCGACCACTTTGAACGAGGCATCCGAGCGGTTCACACAAGGCGGCACCCACGGCAGTTCCAGCCGCTTGCGCACCTCTTCGAAGTACACCGCGAGCTTGTCGGTGAGGTGAATATCGCAGTTCATCACCCCGGCCATGAACTCGACCGGGTGGTTCGCCTTTAGCCAAGCCGTCTGGTAGCTGACCACCGCATAGGCCGCCGCGTGGGACTTGTTGAAACCGTAGTTGGCGAATTTTTCGAGAAGGTCGAAAACCTCCGCCGCTTTCTTCTTATCGACCCCATTGGCCATCGCGCCCTTTTCGAACTTGGGGCGTTCCTTGGCCATTTCCTCGGCGATCTTTTTACCCATCGCACGGCGCAGCAGGTCGGCGCCGCCAAGGCTGTAACCCGCCATGACCTGCGCGATCTGCATCACCTGTTCCTGATAAACGATGATGCCTTGGGTCTCTTCAAGGATGTAGTCGATTGATGGGTGGACCGACTCCAATTCGCGCTGGCCGTTTTTGACCTCACAATAGGTCGGGATGTTCTCCATCGGGCCGGGCCGGTAGAGCGCCACAAGAGCCACGATGTCTTCGATACAGGTCGGCTTCATGCGCTTGAGCGCATCCATCATGCCGCTGGATTCCACCTGAAAGACCGCGACAGTCTTGGCGCTGGAATAGAGCTTGTAGGTCGCCTTATCATCAAGCGGGATGGTGGCGATATCGTCGATATGACCCTCGGGCGGCTGGTAGATTTCGGTGCCATCAGCAGCAATATGCAGATGCCGCCCGCCCGCTTTGATCTGATCAACGGCGTTTTGGATCACGGTCAGGGTTTTCAGACCCAGAAAGTCGAACTTCACCAGCCCGGCCTGTTCGACCCATTTCATGTTGAACTGCGTCGCCGGCATATCAGAGCGCGGATCTTGGTAGAGCGGCACCAGTTGATCGAGCGGCCGATCCCCAATCACAACACCCGCCGCGTGGGTCGATGCGTTTCTCAGCAACCCTTCGACCTGCTGGCCGTAGTTCAGCAGCCGTGCGACAACTTCTTCGTTCTTCGCCTCTTCCCGCAGACGCGGCTCATCCGCCAACGCCTTTTCGATGCTGACGGGCTTTACGCCTTCGACCGGGATCATCTTAGACAGCCGGTCCACCTGCCCATACGGCATCTGCAACACACGCCCAATGTCGCGCACAGCGGCTTTGGACAGCAGCGCACCAAAGGTGATGATCTGCCCCACTTTATCGCGACCATATTTCTCCTGCACATAGCGGATCACCTCTTCACGGCGGTCCATGCAGAAGTCGATGTCGAAGTCGGGCATCGAAACACGTTCGGGGTTAAGGAAACGCTCGAACAGCAGCGAATAGCGCAGCGGATCGAGGTCGGTGACCGTCAGCGCATAGGCCACCAGCGAGCCCGCACCCGAGCCCCGCCCCGGCCCTACCGGAATGTTATTGTCCTTAGCCCATTGGATAAAGTCGGCAACGATTAGGAAGTAGCCGGGGAACCCCATGCCTTCGATGATGCCCAGCTCAAAATCGAGGCGTTTTTGATAGTCCTCAACGCTGACTGCATGGGGGATCACCGCAAGACGCGCCTTTAGACCCTCATTGGCCATACGGCGCAATTCGGCAACCTCATCATCCGCAAACTTCGGCAGGATCGGGTCCCGGCGGTAGGCCATGAAGGCGCAGCGCTTGGCGATCTCGACCGTGTTGCTCAGCGCTTCGGGCAGATCGGCGAAGAGCGTGGCCATCTCGGCCTGCGATTTGAAGTAATGCTGCGCGGTCAGACGGCGGCGTGGCTGCTGCTGGTCAACATACGCGCCTTCCGAGATACAGATCAGCGCGTCATGCGCCTCATACATGTCCGGCTTGGGGAAATAGACATCATTCGTCGCGACCAGCGGAATATCCATCGCATAGGCCATCTCGACAAAGCCACGCTCGGTCAGCCGTTCAGGCTCAGGCTGGCCACCGTCAACGGGGTGGCGCTGCAACTCGACATAAAGGCGATCGCCAAAGGCAGCTTTCAACCGCGCCATCAACGTCTCAGCCGCCGGGCGCTGTCCACCTTGCAGCAGCATCCCTACCGGCCCCATCGGGCCCCCAGTCAGGCAGATAATATCCGCGCTCAGCGCTTCCAACTCGTCCAGTGTCACCTCGGCCACCGCCCCGCCCTTGTCGAGGTAGAGGCAAGAGTTCAGCTTCATCAGGTTCTCATAGCCCAATTCGCTCTGCGCCAGCAGAACCACCGGCGCGGGCGGGCGTGGCTTTTCACCCGGCTGCACCTCGACATAGGCCACATCGACCTGACAGCCGATGATTGGCTGCACGCCGGCACCGGCCATGGCGACAGAAAACTCAAGCGCGGCAAACATGTTGTTGCTATCGGTCAGCGCCAGCGCGGGCATACCCGCATCGCGGCACATGCCGGGCAGCTTTTTCAGCCGCAGCGCGCCCTCCAGCAAGGAATACTCGGAGTGGCTGCGCAGGTGAATGAATCGGGGATCATTGGACATGGGCGCAAACTACGCCAGCCACCCCGGAGGCACCAGCGCCGGATCGGCCGTTGCGCATTTTTCCCCCGGTACATTTTTCCTTGCCAAGACGCCCCCCGCCCCGCTAGCCTGACCTCCACCTCGCCCGCGCCCGGTTCTACGCCGCATCGAACCCGCGCATCTTTAGGGCCACTTAGTACCGCGGCGGATGAAAACCGATGGACATCACTTTTCTTCTTAACGGAGAAGTCGTGTCGCTCTCCAACGTATCCCCGACGACGACACTGCTTGATTGGCTGCGCGAAGACCGTGGCCTGACGGGGACCAAAGAGGGCTGCAATGAGGGCGACTGCGGGGCTTGCTCGGTCATGATTACGGACGCGCAGGGCAGCCGCGCATTGAACGGCTGCATCCTGTTTTTACCGCAGGTGAACGGCAAATCCGTCACCACGGTCGAAGGCATGGCAAGCACCGACGGCGCGCTGCACCCGGTGCAAGAAACGATGATCGAACATCACGGCAGCCAATGCGGGTTCTGTTCGCCCGGTTTTGTCGTCTCAATGGCCACGGCACATCTGAATGGGGCGACGGATCATGACGTGCAACTGGCGGGCAACCTCTGCCGTTGTACTGGCTACGCCCCCATCATCCGCGCCGCCGAGGCTGCCGAAGGCACGCCGGTGCCGGAGCATCTGCGCAACCTATCGGGCAAACTGGCCAAAGACATCCCCGCGCCCGCCAAGGCCGAAGGCGCACCCCATGTGCAGCCCGAAAGCAGCGACGCCCTCGCCGCTTGGTATCTCGACAATCCAGACGCCACACTGATCGCCGGGGCCACCGATGTGGGCCTTTGGGTCACCAAAGGCTTCCGCGACCTCGGCGCTGTGGCCTTCCTCAACCGCTGTGCCGATCTGCGTGGGATCACTGAGGACGAGACCGGTCTGCGCATTGGCGCGATGACCACGTTGACCGAGGTTGAAGCAAAGCTCTCCCCTCTGCACCCCAGCCTCGGCACAATGCTGCGGCGCTATGGTTCCACGCAGGTCCGCAATGCCGCGACCTTGGGCGGCAATATCGCCAATGGCTCGCCCATCGGTGACGGCCCGCCCGCACTGATCGCCCTTGGGGCTACGCTGCACCTACGGCGTGGTGATACGCGGCGTGAGATTGCGCTAGAAGATTTCTTCCTCGACTATGGCAAACAAGACTGTGCGCCGGGCGAATTTGTCGAAGCCATCACCATCCCGCGGCAGCATGACACACTGCGCTGCTACAAACTGTCGAAGCGCTTTGATCAAGACATCTCGGCGGTCTGCGGCTGTATTTCGATTACCGGCAACGGCACCGGAATCCTCACCGCCCGCATCGCCTTTGGTGGCATGGCCGCCACCCCCAAACGTGCCGCTGCAGCTGAGGCCGCACTGATCGGCCAGCCGTGGAGCGAAGAGACGATCCGTCGCGCCATGACGGCAATGCAGGACGACTTCACCCCGCTGTCGGACATGCGCGCCTCTGCCGCCTACCGAATGGAGTCGGCCCAAAACATGCTGCTGCGCTATTTCCACGACGCCAACGGGCAGACCACTAATGTACAGGAGGTCTCGGCATGAGCGTTGCAAAATCCCTTCCCCATGACGCCGCGAAACTGCATGTCACCGGCGCCGCGCGTTACGTCGATGACATCCCCACCCCGCGCGGCACGCTGCATCTGGCATTTGGTCTCAGCCCCGTCGCAGCGGGCGATCTGACCGGGCTTGACCTTGATGCCGTGCGCACAGCACCGGGCGTGGTCAAAGTGCTGACCGCGGCAGACCTCGAACATGATTGCGACACCTCGCCGTCGAACCATGATGAGCCGCTCTTGGTGACGGGCGAAGTTCACTTCGCAGGCCAGCCGCTCTTTCTGGTTATCGCAACCAGCCACCTCGCCGCACGCCGTGCCGCGCAGCTGGGCAAGCCACAGATCACCCCGCGCGACCCGATCTTGACGGTTGAAGAGGCGCTCGCCGCCAACAGCCGCTTTGAAGACGGACCGCGCATCTATCAAAAGGGCGACGCCGCCACCGCGCTCGACAAAGCCTCGCGCCGCCTATCTGGTCAGATGGAGCTCGGCGGGCAGGAGCACTTCTATCTCGAAGGTCAGGCCGCCCTCGCTCTGCCGCAAGACAATGGCGACATGCTGGTGCATTCCTCGACCCAGCACCCGACCGAGATCCAACACAAGGTGGCCCATGCCATTGGCCGCCCGATGCACGCCGTCCGGGTGGAAACCCGGCGCATGGGGGGCGGTTTTGGTGGCAAGGAAAGCCAAGGCAACGCACTAGCGATCGCCTGTTCGGTGGCAGCATCGCTGACCGGGAAGCCCTGCAAGATGCGCTATGACCGGGATGACGATATGATCATCACCGGCAAGCGGCATGATTTCCGCATCAGTTATGACGTTGGCTTTGACGAGACGGGCCGCATCACCGCACTGGACGTGACCCATTACACCCGCTGCGGCTGGTCGATGGACCTCAGCCTGCCGGTCGCCGACCGCGCCATGCTGCATGCTGACAACGCTTACCATCTGAACGACATCCGCATCACCTCGCACCGGCTGCGCACCAACACCGCCAGCGCCACGGCGTTTCGGGGTTTCGGCGGCCCGCAGGGGATTGTCGGGATCGAGCGCGTCATGGATCATATCGCATATGAGCTGAGCCTCGACCCGCTCACCGTGCGCCGCGCGAACTACTACACCGACAACGCCCACCGCCCGACCGAAGTTGAGGCCACCGGCACCGCCATCGACAACCGCACCCCGCCGGAGGCCGAGGCGGATCTATCGTCACGCGGCGCGCCCCCTGCGCCCACCGACAAAGCTCCGATCCCGGCCATGCCGTCCGATGTGCAAACGACGCCCTACCAGCAGCCGGTCACCGATTGCATTATCAACGCCCTGACCGACCGACTGGTCGAAAGCTGCGATTACGAGGCCCGCCGCGCCGCAATCGCTGAATGGAACGCGCAAAACCCGCTGCTGAAACGCGGCATCGCGATCACGCCGGTAAAATTCGGCATTTCCTTCACGCTCACGCACCTCAACCAAGCCGGGGCGCTGGTGCATGTCTATCAGGATGGCTCAATTCACCTGAACCACGGCGGGACCGAGATGGGGCAAGGGCTGTTCCAGAAGGTTGCGCAAGTTGCCGCCTCGCGCTTCGGCGTCTCACCTGAGGTGGTCAAGATCACCGCCACAGACACCACCAAAGTGCCCAACACCTCGGCCACGGCGGCGTCTTCGGGGTCTGACCTTAACGGCATGGCGGCACAAAACGCCTGCGACACGATCCGCGAGCGCATGGCCGAGCATCTGGCTGAACGCTACCAGACGACGCCGGATCAGGTGCAATTTGCCGACGGCATGGTGCGCATCGGCGGCGAACAGATCACCTTCGCCGCGGCCGCCGCATCGGCCTATGAAAACCGCGTCAGCCTGTCGGCCACCGGCTTTTATAAAACCCCCGACATCGAATGGGACCGCATCGCCGGGCGTGGGCGGCCGTTCTACTACTTCGCTTATGGTGCTGCCTGCACCGAGGTGGTGATCGACACGCTGACCGGCGAAAACCGCATTCTGCGCGCAGACCTTTTGCATGACGCTGGTGCCTCGTTGAACCCGGCGCTGGACATCGGCCAGATTGAGGGCGCCTACGTCCAAGGCGCGGGCTGGCTCACGACCGAGGAACTGGTCTGGGACGAGACCGGCACCCTGCGGACCCACGCACCTTCGACCTACAAAATCCCAGCCTGCTCCGACCGCCCGCCGGTATTCAACGTGGCGCTCTGGGACCAGCCGAACCCGGTACAGACGGTCTACCGCTCCAAGGCCGTGGGGGAGCCGCCGTTTATGTTGGGCATCTCGGCCTTCATGGCCCTGTCGGATGCGGTCGCGGCCTGCGGGAGCAGCTACGGCGACCTGCAAGCGCCCGCCACCGCCGAGGCTGTGCTTGCCGCCGTTGGAAGGGCACGGAAATGACCGCGATCTACGTCGAGGTCACCGCCACGCGCGGATCGGCCCCGCGGGATGCGGGCACGGCGATGAAGGTCACGCCCGACACCATAGACGGGACCATCGGCGGCGGCGCGTTGGAGCATCAGGCGATTGCCCATGCCCGTCGCCTGCTGGCCGAAGGGCGTTTCGAGGACAGCCAAACCCTGCCCCTCGGCCCCGGCCTTGGCCAATGCTGCGGCGGCGCGGTGAACCTGCGCTACACTGCCGCGCCCCGCCCGCTCGACAACCCCACGCCGCTGCCGCTGGACGCCACATTCGGGAGCGACACGCCCCTCTGGCTTTGGGGGGCGGGGCACGTGGGCCGCGCGGTGGTGGCCGCCTGCCCAGCCAACGCCTTTGCCATCACATGGATCGACAGCGCGCCAGACCGTTTCCCAGCCACCATCCCCGCCCATGTCACCGCCACCCCCGCCGCCGACATGCCGCGCCTTGCCGCACACGCACCGCAAAACGCGCACCACCTGATCTTCACCTATTCTCATGACATCGACCTCGCCCTTTGCGCGGCTTTGCTGAAACGCGGGGCGGAAACTGTCGGCCTGATCGGTTCTGACACAAAAAAATCACGCTTTTCCCGCCGCTTGCGCGACATGGGGCTGGACCCCTCTGGCATCATCTGCCCTATTGGCGATAAATCGCTTGGCAAGCTGCCCGCCCAGATTGCACATGGTGCGTTGATCGCTCTCATCGCCCGGACCCAGACAAAGGTTTCCGCATGACTGATAAACTTCTCGACCTCTCCGGGTTGACCAAGGCCTACCCCGGCGTCGTCGCGAACGATGACGTTTCCCTGCGGATCGCTCCGGGTGAGGTTCACGCCCTGCTGGGTGAGAACGGCGCGGGCAAATCCACGCTGGTCAAAATGATCTATGGGTTGGTCAAACCCGACGCGGGCCAGATGCAGATGCGCGGCGAGACTTTCGCCCCAGCAAACCCCCATGCGGCGCGGCAAGCGGGCGTGGGCATGGTGTTCCAGCACTTCTCGCTTTTTGACGCGCTGAGCGTGGCCGAGAATATCGCACTTGGCATGGAAAACCCGCCGCGTATGCGCGAGCTGAGCCAGCAGATCCGCGATGTCTCAGACACCTACGGCTTGCCGCTGGCGCCGGATCGCATCGTCGGCGATCTTTCGGCTGGGGAGCGTCAGCGCGTTGAGATCATCCGCTGCCTGCTGCAAGAGCCCAAGCTGCTGATCATGGACGAGCCGACCTCGGTCCTGACCCCGCAAGAGGTTGAAATCCTGTTCAAAACCCTGCGCAAGCTCAGCGCCGAAGGCACCGCGATCCTCTATATCTCGCACAAGCTCGAAGAAATCCGCAGCCTGTGCGACAGCGCCACGATCCTGCGGTTGGGTAAGGTCGTCGGCCATTGCACCCCGCGCGAGACCTCGGCGCGCGACATGGCCGAG
The DNA here is from genome assembly GCF_022788655.1 of Sulfitobacter indolifex. Taxonomy (NCBI): domain Bacteria; kingdom Pseudomonadati; phylum Pseudomonadota; class Alphaproteobacteria; order Rhodobacterales; family Roseobacteraceae; genus Sulfitobacter; species Sulfitobacter indolifex. Next base: position 2,812,826 of record NZ_CP084951.1, read on the forward strand.
ATGATGGTCGGCTCTGCGCTGAAAACGCCCACGCGCGACAGCAAGGCGCCGGGCGAGGTGACGCTAACGCTCAACAAACTCTCGGCGCGGTCGCCCCACGCTTTCGGCATGCCGCTGCGCGAAATCTCGGTTGAGGTGCGACGCGGCGAGGTGTTGGGCATCGGCGGGGTCGCCGGCAATGGGCAAGACGAACTTCTGAACGCGCTCTCGGGTGAGACGCTGGTCGGCGCGGGCATGGTCACCTTTGACGGGCGCGATATTGGCCTTCTTGGCCCCACCGCGCGCCGGGCGCTTGGCGTATTGACGGCCCCCGAAGAACGCCTCGGCCATGCTGCTGTGCCGGATATGTCGCTCACCGAAAACGCCATGCTGACCGGGGCCGCCCGCGAGGGTCTGGAGCGCGGTGGCATGCTCGACTGGGCCAAGGCGCGCAGCTTTGCCGAGAAAATCATCAAGACGTTCGACGTGCGCACCCCCGGCCCCGGCAATGCGGCGCGGTCGCTGTCGGGTGGGAACCTGCAGAAATTCGTCATCGGACGCGAGGTGCTGCAACGGCCTGAGCTTTTGGTGGTGAACCAGCCAACATGGGGCGTGGACGCCTCTGCTGCCGCCGCGATCCGGCAGGCGCTCTTGGACCTCGCCTCGGGCGGGACCGCCGTGATCGTCATCAGCCAAGACCTTGATGAGCTGATGGAGATTTCCGACAATTTTGCCGCGCTGAACGAAGGCCGCCTATCCCCGACGCGCCCCGCGCAGGGGCTGACGGTCGACGAGATTGGCCTGATGATGGGCGGCGCGCATGGCATGGAGGTGGCGCATGTTTGACGCAGACCTCGCAACTTTCACTCTGACCATTGGGGGTGATCTGTGATCCGCCTAGAAAAGCGCCCGCAGCCCAGCCGGGCCCTCTCGCTGTCGACACCGATCATGGCGGTGTTGGCGACATTCGTTTTTGGCGGGCTGCTGTTCGCCGTGCTGGGCAAAGACCCGGTTGAGGCGCTGCAAACGATCTTTTGGCAGCCGATCTTTGGCGAATATGCCTTCTACTACCGCCCGCAACTGCTGATCAAAGGGGCACCATTGGTGCTGATCGCCATCGGCCTCAGCCTGGGGTTCAAGGCTGGCATCTGGAACATCGGGGCCGAAGGGCAGTACATCATGGGCGCCATCTTTGGCGCGGCTGCGGGTCTGGCGTTCTACCCCGCAGAGGGCTGGTACGTTTTCCCGCTGATGGTGATCGCGGGCGCATTTGGCGGGTGGCTTTGGGCGATGATCCCGGCCATTCTCAAAGTGCGCTTTGGCACCAATGAAATCCTCGTCTCGCTGATGCTGGTCTATGTGGCCGAGCAGTTCCTTGCCTCTATGTCATTGGGATTGCTAAAAAACCCAGAGGGCTACGGCTTTCCCGGCTCGCGCAACCTGCAACAATATGCGCCTGCGCATAACGCCGAACTGTTCGCCGGCTCGGGCATGCATTGGGGCGTGGTCGCGGCGCTCATCGCGGTGATCTTTGCCTATGTGCTGTTAACCAAACACCGTCTCGGCTTTGCCATCCGCGTCACCGGCGAAGCGCCCCGCGCCGCGCGCTTTTCGGGCGTGAACCCGGCACGGCTGGTGCTGTTTTGCCTTGGCACTTCGGGCCTGCTCGCCGGGCTTGCGGGGATGTTCGAAGTCTCCGGGCCGTCTGGTCAGATCACCATCGACTTCAATGTGGGCTACGGCTTCACTGCGATCATCGTGGCTTTCCTTGGCCGTTTGCACCCCATCGGCATCCTGCTCGCAGGTGGGTTGATGGCGCTGACCTATATCGGCGGTGACATCGCGCAATCCAACCTCGGCCTGCCCGCCGCCGCGATCCAAGTGTTTCAGGGGATGCTTCTGTTCTTCCTGCTCGCTCTGGACGTTCTCACCCATTACCGGCTGCGCATTGGCGCGGCGGAGGCTGTCTGATGGATCTTTCCGCAATCAACCCGCTCTTGTTCGTCGCAGGCTTTCTGGTCGCGGCCACGCCGCTGATCTTTGCCGCCATCGGTGAACTGGTGGTCGAGAAATCCGGCGTGCTGAACCTCGGTGTCGAAGGCATGATGATCACCGGCGCGATCTGCGGCTTTGCCACGGCGGTCGAGACCGGCTCGCCGCTCTTAGGATTCGCCGCCGCTGCTGTCGGGGGCGCGGCGCTGAGCCTGCTCTTTGCCTTCCTGACCCAAGTCACTCTGGCGAACCAAGTCGCCTCTGGCCTCTCGCTCACCCTCTTCGGCCTCGGCCTGTCAGCTCTCATCGGGCAAAGCTACGTCGGGATCAAACCGCCACGTTTGGGCGATATCGATTTCGGCCCGCTGGCCGACATCCCCGTCATTGGGCCGATCCTGTTCACCCATGACATCATCCTCTATCTCGGCATCGCTCTGGTGGCAGGTGTCTGGGCGGTGCTGAAATTCACCCGCGCCGGGCTGATCCTACGCGCCGTGGGCGAAAGCCACGATGCGGCCCATGCGCTTGGCTATAAGGTCAAGCGCATCCGTACGGCAGCAATTCTCTTCGGTGGCGCCTGCGCAGGTCTTGGCGGCGCCTACATCAGCCTGATCCGTGTGCCGCAATGGACCGAAGGCATGACCGCCGGGATCGGCTGGATCGCCCTCGCCCTCGTCGTCTTCGCCAGCTGGAAGCCTTGGCGCGCGCTGCTGGGTGCCTATCTTTTCGGCGGCATCACCCAGTTGCAGTTGAACTTGCAAGGCGCGGGCGTTGCCATTCCTGTGGAGTATCTGGCAATGTCGCCGTATATCATCACCATCATCGTTCTGGTGGTGCTGTCGGCAGACAAAAGCGCCGCGCCGGCCTCGCTGGGCCGCACCTTCCACGCCTCAAACTAGGGGCATCACATCTCGCGGTCTCGGCCGCACATCAAGCCCCGGCAAGGGGCACGTAAACAGGGGAAACCTCATGAAACTAACCACCCTTATGACCAGCGCCGCCATGGCGCTTGGCCTCGCGACCGGTGCGATGGCCCAAGACAAGACCAAGGTCGGTTTTGTCTTTGTTGGCCCCGTGGGCGACGGCGGCTGGACTTACGAGCATAACGAAGGCCGCTTGGCCGTCGAAGAAGAATTCGGCGACAAGGTCGAGACCGTCTTTGTTGAAAGCGTTGCCGAAGGCCCCGACAGTGAGCGTGTGATGACCCAGATGGCGCTCGACGGCGCGGACCTGATCTTCACCACGTCCTTTGGCTACATGGACCCCACGATCAACGTCGCCAAGAAATTCCCCGATGTGAAGTTCGAGCACGCCACCGGCTACAAACGCGCCGACAACGTCTCGACCTATTCCGCGCGCTTCTACGAAGGCCGCGCCATTCAGGGCCACATCGCGGGCTCGATGACCGAAAGCAACATCATCGGCTACATCGGCTCCTTCCCGATCCCCGAAGTGATCCGCGGCATCAACTCCGCCTATATCCACGCCAAGAAAGTGAACCCCGACGTTCAGTTTAAAATCGTCTGGGCCTACACATGGTTTGATCCGGCCAAAGAAGCCGACGCCGCCAAGGTGCTGATCGAACAGGGTGCCGACGTGGTGCTGCAGCACACCGATTCCACAGCTCCCCAAGCAGCGGCACAGGAAGCGGGCAATGTGATCACCTTCGGTCAAGCCTCCGACATGGCGCAATACGGCCCCAAGCCGCGCGTCTCCTCGATCATCGACGACTGGGCGCCCTACTACATCGACCGCGTCAAAGCGGTCATGGATGGCACATGGGAATCCAAAGACACATGGGACGGCATTGGGCCGGGCATGGTCGGCATCGGCGAGATCTCTGACGCTGTGCCTGCGGACGTGAAAGCCGAAGCGCTGGAACTGAAAGACAAGATCGCATCGGGCGACTACCACCCCTTCACCGGGCCGATCAACAAGCAGGACGGCTCCGCGTGGCTGGCCGAAGGCGAGACCGCCGATGACGGCACGCTCGCGGGCATGAACTTCTATGTCGAAGGCATCGAAGGCACGATTCCGCAATAAGTCGAACGGGCTGACAGATGACAGGGGCGCACGGGCAACCGCGCGCCCCTTTTTCATTGCGGCCCGTGTCGGTGTTGCTAGGCTCGGCCTTCCCACTCCGTGAAAGGCCTTGCCATGATCACCGTGCACCACCTCAACCGCTCCCGCTCACAGCGCATCCTTTGGCTGCTTGAGGAGTTGGATCAGCCCTACGACGTCATCCGCTACCAACGGGATGCCAAAACCAACCTCGCCCCGCCCGAATTGAAACTGGTGCACCCTCTGGGCAAATCCCCGATGATCGAGATTGACGGCCAGTTGGTTGTCGAAAGCGCCGCGATCGTTGATCTGCTCTGCACCCGCTTTGCGCCAGAGATGATCCCCGAGCGCGACACGCCCGCTTTCCTGCGCCATACGGAGTTGATGCATTTCGCCGAAGGCTCTGCCATGACGCCGATCCTGCTGAACCTCTATGTCTCGCGCTTGGGCGATGCCGCCGCGCCCCTACATCCGCGTATCAGTTCCGAGTTGGACAACCACTACAGCTATATGAACAGCCTCGTGCGCCCCTCCGGCCACTTCGTACAAGATACGCTTTCGGCGGCGGACATCATGCTCAGCTTTCCTGCCGAAGTCGCCATGCGCCAAGGCCGCGGCGCAGATTATCCGGCCCTCAAGGGCTTTGTAGAGATGATCCACAACCGCCCCGCCTATCAACGCGCGCTCGAGAAAGGCGAGCCGCAAGACGCCTAGCGCCCCACCGCCTGCCCCGCGCCAAACCCATTGCGCGCGGGCGGCACCCATGCCACCAATCGTGCATGAACCGGATGCTCACCAGCCTTGACGGCACCCCCGCCAGCCGCCTCGCCTTCGGCACGATGCAATTCGGTGGCCGCGCCGATGCGGCGGCCTCCCGCGCGATGTTCGACGCCTGTATCGCGGCGGGGATCACCCATTTCGACACGGCGCATGTCTATACCGATGGCGCCTCTGAAACGCTGCTGGGCCAGTTCGTGCAAGACCGCCGCGACAGCCTGATCGTGGCCACCAAAGCCGCCTATACCGGCGGTGCAGGTCGCGCCAATATCCTCGCCTCTGCCGAAACGTCGCGCCAGCGGATGCAGCTTGATACGCTTGATGTGCTCTACCTGCACCGCTTCGACCCAGACACACCGCTGACCGAAAGCTTCGCCGCGCTGGCCGAGGTAAAACAGCAGGGCCACATTCGCAAAGTAGGCCTGTCAAACTTCGCCGCATGGCAGGTCGTCAAAGCGGCCCATATCGCCGCCGACTTCGGCCTAGAGATCACGGTGATCCAGCCGATGTACAACCTCGTCAAACGTCAGGCCGAGGTGGAAATCCTGCCCATGGCCCATGACCTCGACATCCTCGTCGCGCCCTACTCCCCCCTGGGCGGTGGGCTGCTGACCGGGAAATACGCCACCGGGGGCACAGGTCGCCTCAGCGAAGATGACCGCTATGCCGCCCGCTACGGCCAAGAAGCGATGCACGGAGCTGCTGCCGGTCTTGCCGCCCTCGCCCGCGATCTCGGCACCCACCCTGCGACCCTCGCCGTGGCTTGGGCCGCGGCACATCCAACGGCACCAACACCGATCATCTCCGCCCGCTCTCTGGCACAGCTTGAACCCTCGCTGGCCGCGCTGACCTACCAGATGACACCGCAGACCTACGCCGCGATTGCGGCCCTCTCGCCCACGCCCCCGCCCGCGACAGACCGGCTGGAAGAACAGACATGACACGTCTTCCGCCCAGTGCCAGCGTCGCCGAGAACGCCGGCGGCGACCGGCTCTTTGCCCCCGCCGCCGCACGCAACCTCGACGCGCTCTGCAATCTGCTCGCAGTTCACGCCCCACCAACAGGCCGCGCGTTGGAAATCGCCAGCGGCACCGGCCAACATGTGGTCGGTTTCGCCAAACGCTTGCCCCGCCTCACTTGGCACCCCAGCGACATCGACACCGCCCGCCGCGCCAGCATCAACGCCCATGCCGCCGACGCAGACCTGCTCAACATCGCGCCTGCCCTACCGCTCGATGCGACTCTACCCGGCTGGGCTGCCGAGCATGGCCCCTTCGACCTCATCATGCTCGCCAATCTACTCCACCTGATCTCAACGCCCGCCACGCAATGCCTCATCACCGAAGCCGCCGCAGCCCTCGCCCCCGGCGGCAAGCTAATCCTCTACGGCCCCTTCAAGCGCGCAGGCGAACTCACCTCTCCCGGCGACACCCGCTTTGACGCTGAACTGCGCGCAGCCGACCCAATGATCGGCTACAAAGACAACCTCGACATGGCCCGCTGGCTCAGCGATGCTGGGCTCAGCCCCATCGATGAGGTGGACATGCCCGCCAACAATCTCGCCTTTATCGCAGGAAACCCCAGCCCATGATGCTCCGCCGTGCTTTGATCCTGTCGCTTCTGACCCTCGCCGCTTGCGGCGCCCCAAGCGCCCCACCCCCGGCGGCCCCCGGCGTGCTCTTCACAGCAAAATTCAGCGACAGCGATCCGGTGGATTTCAACGGTCGCAACCCGCAATCCTATCCCGTCCACGGCATCGACGTGGCCCGTTTTCAAAACAACATTAATTGGAATACCGCCCGGCAAAACGGCGTGAACTTCGCCTTCATCAAAGCAACCGAAGGTGGCGACCTGAAAGACATCAACTTCGACACCCACTGGCAAGGCGCGGGTCAAGCGGCCGTAAAGCGCGGCGCCTACCACTTCTACTACTTCTGCACCTCACCCGAGGATCAGGCCCGCTGGTTCATCCGCAACGTGCCGCGCACCCCCGGCATGCTGCCCCCGGTGCTCGACATGGAATGGAACCCCTTCTCTCCCACCTGCGCCCACATCCGCCCCCCGGCAGCCGAAGTCCGCGACCAGATGCGCCGCTGGCTCAATGTGGTCGAGCGTCACTACGGCCAACGCCCCATCATCTACACCACACCCAAATTCTACCGCGAAAATGACCTCGACGGCTTCAACGGCTATGACTTCTGGCTGCGCACCACCGCCAAAGCCCCTGCCGAAGCCTATCCCGGCCAAACCTGGCGCTTCTGGCAATATAGCGCCACCGGCATCGTTCCCGGCATCGGCGGTGACGTAGACATCAACGCCTTCTCCGGCAGCCGCGCCGAGTGGCAAAACTGGGTCGCCACCCGCGCCCTGCGCTAACGCCAAAGGGGGGAACGCATCCCCCCTCATTCATCCTTTCTTAAATACCGCTGCACCACATCGGCCCCGCACATAACGCTGGCGGCGGGCCTCAATCTCGCGCGTAATGCCGCGCCACGACGAAAAGCCCGCCCACCAGCAACAGCGGCAGCAAAAATATCCGAAACACATGCACGCCCAACACGGCCAACAAGGCGCCGATCAGCTCATCCGCCCGGCTCCAAAGATTGCTGGCAAGCTGCCGGTACTCGGTCAGACCCGGCTCTTCCTCACCCAAAGCCCCACTGCCACCGACGCGGGCGGTGATCTCCTCGATCACCTCCATATTGCGCAGATAGACCACCTCGGTAAGCTGGCCTGCCAGCGGCTCCGACACCACCAACGCAAGAGGCAAAGCCAACCCTAAAAATCCACCATACCACGCCAACCGCCGCGGCAGCCCCGCATGGCCGCGTTTACTGACTGCCCAGACAGCCAATGCAACCGCCAGCAATCCCAAACCAATCGCACTCACCGGCCCCAAGGCCACCGCGATCACCCCCGTGGCCACCATCACGCCAAAAACCAGCCCCGCGATCCGCTCTACAGTGTCGTCAATCGGCTCCAATACCTTCAAAGGCCGCGCCGAGCCGGAGGCAATGAACGAGAGCCCCACCTCGATCTCCTGCGCGGTCGACAAAAAGGCGTTCAACGTGCGCAGCGTGACATAACTCGCCGCCGCCGTCGTCGCCACATCCGCCGCATAGCCCTGTGCGGCGCTGACAACCGGATTGTCCCGCAGCAGCGCTGCCGTCAGCGCCAGCACACAGAAAAAAGCAAGCAGCCCCCGGCGGATCAAATATCCGCCCGGATGCGCTGGTTCTTCGGATCATAGGGGCTGTCTTGAACCACCTCGGCCTCCCACAGTTGATCAAGCATCTTTACCTTCAGCTTCTGGCCTACCACCGCATCTTCAACTTGCACATAGCCCATGCCAATGCTCTTGCCGAATGCGACGGAATAGCCACCCGAAGTCAGCCGCCCGGTCCGACGCTCGCCGTTATACAATACCTCACGCCCCCAGGGATCCGCATCCTCCGGCCCATCAATCAGCAGCGTCACACATTTCACGCGGATGCCATGATCGACCATCGCCTGCTTCCCGTGAAACTCTTTACTGAGGTCCACAAAACGCGGCAGATCGGCCTCCAACGGTGTCGCATCACGGCCCAACTCGTTGCCAAAGGCGCGGTAGCTTTTCTCCTGCCTGAGCCAGTTCTGCGCCCGCGCACCAACCAGCTTCATGCCATGCGGCGCGCCTGCCTTCTCCAGCGCATCAAACAGATGGTTCTGCATCTCAATCGGGTGGTGCAGCTCCCAGCCCAACTCGCCCGTATAGGCCACCCGGATGGCCCGCACCGGCACCATGCCCAGCTCAATGTTGCGCATGGTCAGCCACGGAAAACGCTTGTTGCTGAGCACCGTTTCCGGCTCCGCATCGCGTACCAAGTCCCGCAGCACATCGCGCGATTTTGGCCCTGCAATCGCAAAAACGCCCCACTGCGTTGTCACGTCATGGCACTCAATATAGCCCACCTCAGGCATCTTATCGGCAATCGCCTTGCGCAGATAATCACTGTCATAAGCGGTCCAAGCCCCGGCTGAGACAAGATAATATTCATCCTGCGCCAACCTCACGATGGTATATTCCGTTCGCGTCGTGCCCGCCCCGGTCAGCGCATATGTCAGATTGATCCGCCCCACCGAGGGCAGCTTGTTACAGGTAAACCAATCCAAAAACGCCGTCGCGCCCGGCCCGCGCACCAGATGCTTAGTAAAGGCCGTGGCATCAATCAGCCCCACCCCCTCACGAATAGCCCGCGCTTCCTCCACCGCGTGCTGCCACCAGCCCCCGCGCCGGAACGAGCGGCTGTCATGATCGCTAAACCCCTCGGGCGCGTAGTAATTCGGCCGTTCCCAACCATTCACCTGCCCAAACTGCGCCCCCCGCGCCGCCTGCCGATCATAGGCCGGAGAGGTCCGCAGCGGACGGCAAGCCGGGCGCTCCTCATCCGGGTGGTGCAAGATATAAACGTGGTCGTAAGCTTCTTCGTTCTTCCGCGCGGCATATTCCGTGGTCATCCAATCGCCGTAGCGCTTGGGATCAAGGCTCGCCATGTCGATCTCGGCTTCGCCCTCAACCATCATCTGGGCCAGATAATACCCTGTGCCCCCCGCCGCAGTGATCCCGAACGAAAACCCTTCAGCCAGCCACATATTCCGCAGCCCCGGCGCTGGCCCCACCAGCGGATTACCATCGGGCGTGTAACAAATCGGCCCGTTGAAATCGTCCTTCAACCCGCAATTCTCAGCCGAGGGGATGCGGTGGTTCATCGCCATATACTGATCTTCGATCCGCTCCAAATCCAACTGAAACAGATCCGCCCGGAAACTATCCGGCACCCCATATTCAAACCGCGCCGGCGCGTTCTTCTCATAGACCCCTAGAATCCAGCCGCCGCGCTCCTCGCGCACATAGCTTTGCGCATCCGCGTCACGGATCACCGGATGCTCAACATTCCCCGCCGCGCGGTAATCCACCAGCGCCGGATCGCGGTCCATGACAATGAACTGATGTTCCACGGGAATCGCAGGCATCTTGATCCCCAGCATCCGCGCGGTGCGCTGCGCATGGTTGCCGCTCGCGGTAACCACATGCTCGGCAGTGATAACGATCTGCTCCTCCGACGGTACAAGGTTACCGCCCTTCTCCACCATCTTCGTGCAGGTCACCTCCCAATGGGTGCCATTCCATTCAAACGCATCCGCCTGCCACTTACGCTCAATCGCCACACCGCGCTGCCGCGCGCCCTTGGCCATCGCCATCGTCACATCGGCGGGGTTAATATAGCCGTCCGTCTGGTGATAAAGCGCGCCCTTCAGGTCCGCCGTCTCAATCAACGGCCATTTTGCCTTGATCTCATCGGGGGTGAGCCATTCATACGGCACGCCACAGGTCTCCGCGGTCGAGGCATAGAGCATATACTCATCCATCCGCGCATCCGTCTGGGCCATCCGCAGATTCCCCACCACGGCAAACCCTGCATTCAGCCCGGTCTCAGCCTCCAACGTCTTATAAAACTCGACCGAGTACTGATGGATATGCGTGGTGGCAAAAGACATGTTGAACAAAGGCAAAAGCCCCGCCGCATGCCACGTCGAGCCCGAGGTCAACTCATCGCGCTCCAAGAGCATCACATCATCCCACCCGGCCTTCGCCAGATGATAGGCAATCGAGGTGCCAACCGCGCCGCCACCGACAACCAATGCTTTGACTTGCGTTTTCATGTGCCAATCCCTCTGCGCTAGGCTCATCCCCGTTGTACGCAGCAAGGCAAGAAGCCGCAGGCACCAGCCGACCGAACATCGCCAGAAACCGACCTCACCTCACCAAACCCGCCAATCCCGCGTTGGGGCGCCCCTCCCCCAACTTCATCCTTTTCCAAATACCGTGCACCCCATTTCCCGCCGCACGGCATCAGGGCAGGCCACCCTACATCACCCCGGCAGGATCTTCCCCGGATTCAAAATATTGTCCGGATCCAGCGCCGCCTTGAGGGTCGCCATGACATCCACCGCAGCGCCCAATTCCTTGCTCAGATAGGCCCGCTTGCCCTGCCCGATCCCATGTTCGCCGGTGCATGTGCCATCCATGGAGATCGCCAATTCCGCCAGCCAACTCACGAAGGTCTCGCCCCGCGCCACCTCGTCGGCATCGTCCATGTCGATCAACAGTGATGCATGGAAGTTCCCGTCCCCCGCGTGGCCCACGATGGGCGCGATGAGCTTTAATTCCTCCGCCCGGACTTGCGCGGCCACCACGGCGTCAGCGAGGCGCGAGATTGGCACGCAGACATCTGTAGCCACCGCCTTACACCCCGGCCGCAGCGCCAGCACCGCCCAATAGCCATCATGCCGCGCCTGCCAAAGCTTCTTGCGCTCTTCGGGCGTGGTGGTCGCCGCATAGCCGGTGCCGCCGAATTCTTCGGCCAGCATGCCAAAAGTCTCGGCCTGTTCGACAACCCCGGCGTCAGAGCCGTGGAATTCCAACAACAAAAGCGGGGTTTCGGGCAAGGTCAGCTTGGAATAGGCATTCACGGCCTTCACCACATCGGCGTCCAAAAGCTCAATCCGCGCCACGGGGAGCCCATATTGGATGACCGCCATTACCGTTTCGCAGGCCGCCTGCACCGTCGGGAAGGAACAACGCGCCGAGGAGATCGCCTCGGGAACGCCCTGCAAACGCAGCGTGATCTCAGTGATGATCCCCAACGTCCCTTCCGAGCCGACCATCAGCCGGGTCAAATCATACCCTGCCGAGGATTTCCGCGCCCGGCCCCCGGTGCGGATCACCCGGCCATCGGCCATGACCACCTCAAGGCTCAGCACATTGTCTTTCATCGTGCCATAGCGCACCGCATTGGTGCCGCTGGCCCGTGTCGCCGTCATCCCACCGAGCGAGGCATTGGCACCGGGATCGATCGGGAAAAACAGCCCCTGATCGCGCAGATGGGTGTTGAGTGCTTCACGGGTCACGCCGGGCTGCACCCGACAATCTAGATCACCCGCGTTGACCTCTAGCACTTGGTCCATCTGCATCACATCGATGCAGATGCCGCCAGCGGGGGCGTTCACATGACCTTCCAGCGAGGTTCCCGTACCGAAGGCAATCACCGGCACCTTATGCGCTGCACAGATGCGCACCGCCTGCGCCACGTCTTCGGTGGAGGCCGCCATGACCACCCCGTCAGGTGCCTGCGTTTTGATCCATGTGGTGGTGTGGCCGTGCTGCTCGCGAATGGCTTGACCGGTCAGCAGATTATCCCCAAAGACTTGGCTCAATTCCTCTAGCGCGGCTGCAAGGCCCGCCTCATTGCGCGGCAGTTCTGCGATCTTCGTCAATTTCCATCTCCAAACAGCGTCTGTGCGCCGCAGGAAGCCCTGCGGGCGCAACTTGCGAAAATACTTTTACTCAATAGCCGCCATACCGCCGTCGCCCTACACGGGCTTACAGCATGGAGGGCACAACCTGATCCGGCGGACGGTGGCCATCATCGAAAGTCTTGATGTTAATCAAAACCTTCTCACCCATCTCGATCCGACCTTCCAACGTGGCCGACCCCATATGAGGCAACAGCACGACGTTCTTCAGCTCTCGTAGGCGCGGATTGATCTCGCGGCCATGCTCGTAGACGTCCAGCCCCGCGCCTTTGATGTCACCGGCGCGCAGCATCCGCGTCAGGGCGTTCTCGTCGATCACCTCGCCGCGGGAGGTGTTCACGATCACCGCGTCACGCTTCATCAGCCCCAAACGGCGCGCGTTCATCAGATGAAAGGTGCTCGGCGTATGCGGGCAGTTGATGCTGATCACGTCCATCCGGCTGACCATCTGATCAAGGCTGTCCCAATAGGTGGCCTCTAACGCGTTCTCGACCTCTTCGCGCAGACGTTTGCGGTTATGGTAATGCACCTGCATGCCAAAGGCCCGCGCCCGGCGCGCCACGGCCTGACCGATCCGGCCCATGCCCAGAATGCCCAGACGCCGCCCGCCGACCCGACCGCCCATCAAGGCCGTCGGCGCCCAGCCATCCCAATTGCCGGACTGCATCACCGCCATGCCTTCGGGCATGCGGCGGGTCACGGCCAAGATCAGCGCCATGGTCATATCAGCGGTATCGTCGGTCAGCACGCCGGGGGTATTGGACACCAGCACGCCGCGCTGGCGCGCGGTGGCCACGTCGATATGGTCAACCCCCGCACCGTAATTCGCGATCAGTTTCAACCGCTCGCCTGCCTGCGTGATCAGCGGCGCGTCGATCTCATCCGTGATCGTCGGCACCAGCACATCCGCTTGGCGCATCGCCGCGCCCAATTCCTCGCGGGTCATGGGCCTGTCATCTTCGCGTAAGGTCACGTCAAACAGCTCTGACAGCCGTGTTTCCACCGCCTCTGGCAACCGTCGCGTCACTACAACACTCAACCGCTTCTTTGACATGCCTGCTCTCCCGGTCTTGGCGTCGCCTCGTTTCACAGGCATGGTGTCTCATGCAGCGACGAGGCACAAGAACTCGCGCCGGAAAAAGAGCAACAATAACCCGCAGATTTGCACAGCACCGACCCACAGCAGTGAACCGCATAGCAGGCAACTCCATGATAACCGCTTTTCTTCGCAGCACCCTTTTGGTGGGCGCGCTGCTTTTGGCACAGATGTCCCCCGGCGCTACAGAAGAGGCGCGCGGACAGGTTACGAACCTTCCCCTCCCCCGTTTCGTTTCGCTCAAAGCTTCCGAGGGCAACGTGCGCCGTGGCCCGTCCCTGTCGCATCGCATTGACTGGGTGTACAAACGCCGCGACCTGCCGCTCAGGATCACCGCCGAACACGGCCACTGGCGCCGGATCGAAGACCGCGACGGTATGGGCGGTTGGGTGCATTATTCACTTCTGTCGGGCACGCGCACCGTGCTGGTTGAACAAGACATGCTGCAACTTCACGTCAACCCCGACCCAAAGGCCGCCGTCGTGGCGCGGTTGGAACTGGGCGTGGTGGCCCGTTTGGGCGAATGCACGTTGGAGTGGTGCGAATTGCGCTCGGGCGGCTTTACCGGCTGGGCGCCGAAAGTGCGGCTTTGGGGTGTCGGCCCCAAGGAACTGCGCGAGTAGGTCTGCCTATCGCGCCAATTGCATGATCCCGGCGCTTGCGCCACTCTGCCGGCAAATTTCAAGCCGGAGAGAGCGCCATGCAAGCCATCACCTATGACCAGTTCGGAGCCGCCGCAGATGTGCTGCAGCTGACGGATATCGAAAGCCCCGCGCCGCAACCCGGAGAGGTCTGCGTGGCGCTGAGCCATTCGGGCGTGAACCCCTCTGACGTCAAGGCCCGCGCAGGCACGCGCCCGGGCGTAACCAAACCACCCTTTCCACAGGTCATCCCCCACAGCGACGGCGCGGGAGAGATCATCGCCGTCGGCGCGGGCGTCGATTCTGCCCGTGTGGGTCAAAAGGTCTGGGTCTGGAATGGCCAATGGCAGCGCGCCTTTGGCACTGCGGCCCAGCAGATCACCCTGCCTGCGCATCAGGCTGTAGCGCTTCCCAAAGGTGTTTCGACCGAGGTTGGGGCGCAGCTTGGCATTCCGGGGCTGACCGCCTGCCACGCCGTTTTCGGCGGCGGCGGTGTGGCCGGGGAGACGGTGCTCATTCAAGGCGGGGCGGGCACGGTGGGCTACCTCGCCGTGCAACTGGCGAAATGGGGCGGGGCCAAGGTGATTGCCACCTGCAGCCCGCGCGACAATGATCTGGTCCGTGACGCCGGTGCCGATGCGGTGCTGAACTACGCCGATCCCGACCTCGCCCGTGCCGTTCAGGACGCCAACGGCGGCAAGCCTGTCGAGACCATCGTCGAGACAGAGTTTGGCCTGAACCTCACCACCGATACCGAAGTCATCGCCCCCAATGGCCGCATTGCCGCCTATGGCTCGGCGGGGGAAATGTCGCCCACGCTGCCCTTCTACCCGCTGCTGTTCAAAGCGGTGACCATCGACATCATCCTGATCTACCTGCTGCCCACCGGCCCGCGCGAACAGGCGATCACCCGACTGCATCATGCGCTGGAAGACGGTGCGCTACGCTGCCCAGTCGACACGGTCCTGCCGCTCGCTGACGCCGCGAAAGCGCATGAGTTGGTCGAGGCCGGACACCGCAGCGGGGCGGTGCTGCTCGATTGTCAGGGGTAGCGCGCTAATTGACCAAGCCACCGCCCCCACGGAGGGGCGGTCGCCCTTTCCGTCGACGGAGACCCCCATGCGCCTGATTGCTGCCCTGCCCCGCCTGATCCTGTGCCTGCTACTGCTCATCGCCCTGCCGCACGCCCCCGCCGTGGCGCAAACAAGCGACCAGCCCGAAGGGACCATTGCCGTCGAAGGGGACGCCACCGCAGATGCTGCCATCGCCAACCGCATCCGCGCCATCCTGCGCGAGCTTGAGGGCTTTGAGAAGGTCGGCGTCTCCGTCTCTTCCGGCATCGTCACCCTGCGCGGCACCACGCTCGACGCCGCCAGCGGCGAGCGGCTGAGCGAATTGGCGGGACGTGTCGAAGGGGTGGTGGCGATCCGCAACGAGGTCCGCGAGAGCACCGATGTGTCTGAGCGGCTCAACCCCGCAGTGGACCGCTTTCGCGACCGGATGGAACAGGCCGTGGCCTTTCTGCCGCTGGCTTTAGTGGCGCTTGGCGTCTTTGCCCTGATCGTCGTGGCCGGGCTGGCGCTGGCGCGGCTGCGCAACCCGTGGGAGCGGCTCGCCCCCAACGCCTTTATCGCTGACATTTACCGCCAGATCATCCGGCTGGCCTTTATCATCGCCGCACTGGTCGTGGCGCTTGATATCCTCGGGGCGACGGCGCTCCTGTCAGGCATTCTTGGGGCGGCGGGGATCGTCGGCCTCGCCATCGGTTTCGCGGTGCGTGACACGGTGGAGAATTTCATCGCCTCCGTCATGCTGTCGATCCGCCAGCCCTTTCGCCCCAACGACACGGTCGAGATTGACGGCGACACCGGCAAGGTGATCCGCCTGACCAGCCGCGCCACGATTTTGCTCAGCTATGACGGCAACCATGTGCGCATCCCGAACTCTACGGTCTTTAAAAGCCGCATCATCAACTACTCGCGCAATGCCGAGCGGCGGTTCACCTTTACCCTATCGGTGGCCAGCGATGCCGATTTGGCCCGCGCCCGGGATCTGGCGCTAGAGGTGCTGAACGACCTGCATTTCGTCCTCCCCTCCCCCGAAGCCGCCGCCTGGGTGGAGGAGGTGGCCGATCACTGGATCAACATGCAATTCGCCGGTTGGATCAACCAAGAGACCACCGATCTGGCCGCCGCACGCGGCGAGGCGATTCGCCTGACATTATCGGCGTTTGACGCCGCTGGCCTCACCGCGCCGCCCCCGGCCTACCGGTTGATAACGCAAAGCGAATCGTCGGGCACTGCGCAAAGAGATTCGCCCCACGCACCGACGGAGAGCGCAAACCCCGCCCCCGTACAGACAGTTGAAGCGCAGGCCGACCGTGAATTGACCCGCATCGTCGCGCAGGAACGCGCTGAATTGCCCCGTGAAGACCTGCTCTCGGTTGATGCAGCCGAAGAATAGGCCAATTTATCAAAAACGGGTCTTGCACCCCGGGCCAGAGAACTCTAATTAGCGCCCTGTGTTGGGATGTAGCCAAGTGGTAAGGCAACTGTTTTTGGTACAGTGTACCGTAGGTTCGAATCCTACCATCCCAGCCAACACACCCGAAAATCGCATAGCTCCTAATAGGATAGCCGTTGATTAAGCGGCCAGCCTCCCGGCTCCACATCGTGGTGGCTTACAAACTGGCTCACATCGGCCGGGATGCAGGCCAAGTGACTCGCGAAGGAAGTAGGAACTTCATCTCGTTCGCGAAAACGGGGCTTTCTACTTTCGAAGACGCTGGGCGACGTCATTGTGAAAAATGGTGCCCCAGAATTTTCGTCTGTCTCTCTTTGAACAAATATCCTCTCCGAAGCAGAAAAGGCGGCTGAGCTGCTTACCGCTGTGGAAGCAGGAGAACGAAACATGCTGATGGAACTTCAGGGGTCGCCAGTAAACTCGGACGCATCAAGGAGATGCTGAAGGAGCTTGTGCGTCAGGCCTGTGTGTGATGCGCCCCCCGCGGCACGCTCCATGGTGCAGAGGCAGTTTTTGAACAACTTTGAAAGTCTGATTATTTGAGGGTTGGTGGGAGTAATGATGGTATCCCGCCTTCGCAAGCACCTCGTTGCAAGGAGCCGCGACCTTGCCTATGCCCGCTCGCAAGTTATATCGCGCTGAGGAGGGGCATCAATGCTTTCAAATATGGACGAACGGCTGATGTTTCTTAAGGTCGGGGGCAGAGTTGCATCTTTGATCGAGACCCGTGCTTGGCATGGGCATCCGCTGGGCGCACCTCAGGACTGGCCGCAGAGCCTCAAGACAGCGCTTCAGATCATATTGGCCTCCCCCTCGCCTACTTTTATTTGCTGGGGGCCTGAACAGTTCCTGTTCTATAACGACGCCTTTGCCCCCCTACTGGGTGCGGCACATCCAAAGGCTTTGGCGGAGCCTGCGATGCAGAGCCTGAAGGGCATGTGGCCTGACCTGCCTTCGGCCTTGGCACAGGTTGTAGATCAGGGTCAGGCACTCCGCCTGGCGACGGCGACGGCCCGCTCTCCCGATCGCCAGTCCGCCAGGGGTGCGCTGTCTCTCAGCCCGTTAGCAGATGATCAGGGTCGGCCGCGGGCGGTGCTTTGCACTGTCCTCGACGTGCAACCAGAGCCCTTCAACGCGAATGGGTCCGACGACCTGCAAACATTGCAGCACAGGCTGCTGGAGCTGACCCTTCAGGAGCGGCCGCTAAAGGTGATCCTCGACGAGCTGATGCGCGCGGTCCAAACGTTTATCGGCGAAGACTCCCCTTGTTCGATCCTTTTGACTGACAAGGAAGGCACTAGGCTTTCCCACGGCGCTGCGATCGGGCTGGCTGAGGACTATACCGTCGCCATTGACGGGTTGGAGATTGGGCCGGCGGCCGGATCTTGCGGGACGGCGGCACATCGCAAGTCGTCGGTCGCCGTGGCCGACATTGCCCAAGACAGTTTATGGGTGGATTTTCGGGACTTGGCGCTCGCCCACGACCTGCGCGCTTGCTGGTCCCATCCCGTTGTCGGGACCGGGGGCAAGTTGCTGGGGACATTTGCAACTTACAGACGGGATCCCGGACTGCCAACTGCGCCCCAAGACGATTTTCTTGATCTGGTGGCTCAGATCACTGCTCTGGTCCTCGAACGCTATGCAGCCCAAGAAGCGCTAAACGATCAAAGCCGACTGCTCGAAACCTTGAACCGCACCGGCGCTGGTGTTGCGGCCGAATTGGACCAAGAAGCACTGGTGCAGATGGTCACCGATGCTGGCGTCGACCTCACAGGCGCACAGTTCGGTGCGTTCTTCTACAATATCACCGATGGGTCGGGCGAAAGCTATATGCTCTATTCTCTGTCCGGCGTCGACAGGTCGGCCTTCAGCAAGTTCCCGATGCCGCGCAATACCAAGATTTTCGCACCAACTTTCGCCGGAGACGGCGTTGTTCGGTCTGACGACATTACAGCCGACCCGCGCTATGGCCAGAATGCGCCGCATCGGGGCATGCCAGAAGGGCATCTGCCCGTCCGCAGCTACTTAGCCGTTCCGGTGGTATCGCGGTCGGGTGAGGTGCTGGGTGGCTTGTTCTTCGGCCATGAAAAATCCAGACAGTTCTCGGTTCATCATGAAAGGCTTATGGATGGGCTCGCGGGTCAGGCATCTATCGCGCTGGACAACGCGCGTCTCTACAGCTCAGCGCATAACGAGCTCGAAGTGCGGCGCCGAGCTGAGGAAGAACTGATCCAGATTAAGAGCGATTTGGAGCTGGCGCATGAACGGATCGATTTGGCCTTGGAGGCCGGTGCCATCATCGGCACTTGGATATGGAATATCCCGGAGGATATCGTCACCGCTGACGAACGTTTTGCAAAGTCCTTTGGACTATCAGTTGACCGCTGCCGTGAGGGGATGCCCATCGCCGATGTGGCGGCCTCCGTCCACCCCGAAGATTGGGAGCAGGTGCAGACCAAGATCGAGGAATCTGTTCGAGTGGGGGGCACCTACAGAGCTGAATACCGTTCAAAGCATGCGGATGGATGTTATCGCTGGGTAGAGGCCAGTGGACATTGCGAACATGATAGCGCGGGTCAGGCAATTCGGTTCCCCGGCGTGCTGATTGATATTCAACAGCGCAGGCAGATTGAGAGCGATCTCAAGCGGCGCGAAGCCGATCTGGCGCTTTTGCTGGATGCCACTGCCGACGGCTTCTATGCGGTCGACAAGGGGGGGTATACGACCCGCTGCAACGCGGCCTTCCTCCGCATGCTGGGTTTCGACAAAGAAGAGGATGTCATTGGTAAACAGTTGCACGACATCATTCATCACTCGCACGTAGACGGCTCGCCCTACCCGCACAAAGATTGCCCGATCTACCATGTCGCCTCGACCGGTGAGATGGCCCATGTCGACGACGAGGTGTTCTATCGGACAGATGGCACGTCCTTCCCCGTGGAATACTGGGTTCGCCCCGTGATCTGGCAAGGGGAACTGCAGGGCGCGGTTTGCAACATACTTGATATCAGCGAACGCAAGCAGGCCGAAGAGGCGCAGCAGCTGCTGATGCGCGAGCTCAACCACCGGGTGAAGAACCTGTTCTCAATTACGGCGGGCATGATCAAGATGACAGCCCGGCACGCGATCAACGTAGAAGAAATGTCGTCGTCATTGACTGGCCGCGTGATGGCACTCGCCCGTGCGCATGAGCTGATCAGCAGTTCAATCACCTCACGCCAGAACCACGAGGCCCCCAGCAGTCTCCATAGTCTGATTGAGGTGGTCTTGGAGCCGTATATCGAGGGGCGCCCTGGGGTGCTTGACCTCACGGGGCCCCCTGTGGAGCTTGGGCCCACATCTACAACAGGTTTCGCGCTTATCTTGCATGAGATGGCGACCAACGCCGCGAAATACGGCGCTCTTTCGGCTGCAAATGGGAAGCTGCGCGTAGCTTGGAACCTCGCGGACGACGTGTTGACGATGAATTGGACAGAAACGGGTGGCCCTGAGTTAGCAGGCCCCCCGCAGCAAACTGGCTTTGGAAGCCAGCTCGCACGGCTGAGTGCCACCGGACAATTGGGCGGTGGGATTGAACATGTCTGGCATCAAAGCGGGCTCAAGGTTCGCCTGACCGCCGCGGGCGATCGCCTCGCACAGTAGAATGAGGAACAAAGTTATGCCCGGAACTGACCAGTATCTCGCCGGCCTCAGGGTTCTGATCGTTGAGGACGAACCTTTCATCGCGCTAGATCTTGCCTTCGGCGTTGAGGAAGCGGGCGGGGTCCCCTTGGGACCGGCCTCTTCTGTTGCTCAGGCCTTGAGACTGATTGAGAACGAGTTGCCGGATGCAGCGATCGTCGATGTGGACCTGCCTGATGGAAAAATAGGCCCGGTGCTTGCCGTGCTTCGCCCACGAGTGCCGGTTGTCGTGCATACCGGAGTGGGCCTGCCGGAAACACTGCGTGAGGCCCATCCTGAATTGCTGGTATGCACCAAACCCACCGCCCCTTCCGAGTTGGCTCGACGGCTGCGCGTCGAGATATCGCGGTCTCTCTAACTTAAGGGATGCGTTTCGATTGGCTTTCGAAATATATCGGGCCAGCGCATCCTGGCTTAGAGCGGTCAATCCCGAAGGCGCCGTGGCTGACCCTAACATGGCGCTGCACCCCTGCGCTTTGCGCGCGCTTGAAAAACTGGGGGTCACGATACCCGCCGTCGGGCGCGGCTGAACGAAAACTGGCCGGGGCACCATCGCCCCAGCCACAACTTGCAGGTAGTCTCGATCATGGCAAAGAACGTACTTTTCATCATGTGCGATCAACTGCGTTGGGACTATCTGTCCTGCACCGGGCATCCGCATCTGGATACCCCGCACATTGATCAGCTTGCCAAACGAGGCGTGTTGTTTGACCGCACCTATGTTCAGTCGCCCATTTGCGGACCGTCACGCATGTCGTTCTATACCGGGCGCTATGTCAGCGCGCATGGATCGACCTGGAACAATATCCCGCTCAAGGTGGGGGAAATGACCCTGGGCAATCACCTGCGCCCCTTAGGCGTGCGCACGGCCCTCTGCGGCAAGACCCATATGACCGCCGATGTCGAGGGCATGCGCAGGCTTGGCCTCGCCCCCGATAGCGAGATCGGCGTGCTGGTCTCTCAATGTGGGTTTGAACCTTATGAGCGTGAAGACGGGCTGCACCCCGACGGGCCGCGCTATCCCCGCAACAGCGCCTATGACAGCTTTATGAAAGACCGCGGCTGGCAGGACGAAAACCCTTGGCAGAGCGTCGCCAACAGCGCCGAAGACGACGATGGCAATATCCTAAGCGGCTGGTTCATGGAGAACGCCGACAAGCCCGCCCGCGCCGCAGACGAAGAAAGCGAGACCCCCTATATCACCAGCCGGGCAATGGATTTCATCCGCGAAGCTGGCGACACGCCGTGGTGCCTGCACCTGAGCTATATCAAGCCGCATTGGCCCTATATCGTCTCAGCACCCTACCACGACATGTATGGCACCGAGACACATCTTGACCCAGTCCGCAGCGAGGCCGAGCGCGCCGATCCGCATCCGGTCTATGGCGCCTTCATGGAAGAACGCGTATCGAAAGCCTTCCGTGACGACGCAATGAGGGGCAAGGTTCTGACCGCCTACATGGGCCTCATCAAACAGATCGACGACCAGCTTGGGCGTCTGATGGCGTTTCTTGATGCTGAGGGGCTAACCGACGACACGATGATCGTCTTCACCTCGGATCACGGTGATTACCTGGGCGATCACTGGATGGGTGAGAAGGAGTTGTTCCATGACGCCTCTGCCCGCGTTCCGCTGATCGTGGTCGACCCCAGCCCCGCAGCCGATGCAACGCGGGGCCTGCGGTCGGATGCTCTTGCTGAGGCGATCGACGTTGTTCCCACGATCCTCGAGTATTTCGGCGGCCAAGCCGTACCGCATATTATCGAAGGCCGTGCTTTGCAGCCAATCCTGCACGGCAAAACCGATGCGGTTCGCGAAGTGGCGATTTCTGAGTATGATTATTCCATGCGCGAAGTCCGGCGGCGGCTCGGAGTTGGGGTCAAGGACGCGAGGCTCACAATGCTGTTCGACGGGCGCTGGAAGTACATCTTTGCAGAGGGTTTTCGCCCGATGCTCTATGATCTCAAAGCCGACCCCAACGAACTGACCGATCTGGGGGCCGATCCGGCCTATGTCGATGAGATCGTGCGGCTGGAAAGACAGTTCTTTGACTGGACCCGCCGCATGGCGCAGCGCACCACCAAGTCGGATGAATGGATCGCCGCGCAGGATGCCACCCTCGGCGAAGCCCAGGCGGGCATTCTAATTGGTTACCGCAACGAGGCCGAACTGCGCGAAGTTCTTAGCAAAGCCGAAGCTCAGAATAAAGTCGCCCGCAAGACGCAGTGACATGACGCTGCGGGCGAACAAACTGCGGCTCCGACTGTCGCCGCGCCCTTTGAGCGATGCCGCAGGCCGTCCGAATGCCTGTCTTGATGCGCGAGACGCAGCACCCCGGCGTTCGTATCTTGGCCAGATATCCGAGTTGAAGCCGTCTCTTCGGGAACGACCCGTAGCTTTTCCATGATAGCCTTGTCGTGGGCATGCGGATGCCTATGGGTTCAATTCGGCACCTTGCTCAAAGGCTTGGCGCGTCACTCCGATCCGCTCTTCGGATCGCCAGATTGCCACCAGAAACGGGCTGGCGCGATTACGGTACGATCGCCACTTCAATCAACCGGATAGTCGTGCTTCCGTTTAGATTATCCGCTGACCCGGTCCACGCAACATAAGCCCCTCCAGCCTTTCGGACCATCCGGGGAAATCCAATAGATTCCCGACCTGAATTGATGTGTAAGGTCGTTGGAGATGTGCATCCCGTCTTAGGTGAAACGCGGCACATGATGATCGCCTCACCGACCTGTGCGTATTCCATCCACAGTGCAAGTGCGGTTCCATCCACCATTTGCAGGACATCCACGCGCCCACCGGGTGCGCCAAGATTAAGAGGCAGTGGTTCATCAAACTGGACACCGCCATCATCGGAAAAGGAGATTTTTACGTTTGGGTCGCCTTTGGCAGCGGTAAACCAAATAACTGCCACGTCCTTTTCTAATGCATCGATTGCTGGACCGTTGACCGGGCAACCGGCTAATTCCCAACCATCGGCATGGATATTTTCAGGCTTGCTCCAGACCTCTCCGTTCATCCTTACGACAGAGATATCACGGATTTCTTCTGCTGTTCGGTCTCGGTAGACTGCAATGATATCATCGGTATCGATGCGGACCGCAGATGTCTGGCAACAGGTACAAGCGCGCTCATCAAGCAGGCTTTCGGGGCCCATTGTTCCATCAGGTGTTATGCGACGGGCACGGACCTGCATGGCGTTCACAAAACTGTCGTCATCTGCCTGATTGTCATACGCCTGCCCATCAAGCCAAAGCGCTGTCAGGCCACCGATTGCATCAGGAATAAGAGATACGAAACCATGCTCGCGCTGTGATCTGTCATCGTGAGGGAGGATTGGCGCGGTCCAGCTTCGCCCTTCATCAGACGAGAATGCAATATTGACGTCGTATTGATAGCTGCCTGGTCCATTAAGTTCGAGCCAATGCGCCGCCAAAGTGCCATCAGAGAGCGCCACCACAGAAAAGAAATCCGCCCAGTTCACGAACATCTTCTCGGATTGGTGAACTGTCCGTGCAGGCGACCACTCCGAGTTTTCCAGCACCGCCATCCGCACCGCCGCATCGGCTCCGTCAACTTCCGTCCAACTCATCACGATACGGTCATCCCCAAGAGCGGCCAGCGACGGTTCTCGGGCGTTCGGCCCGACTGGGGTGTCAATCGCACGGATGCTGAATGGAGAGGCCTCTTCGGCATGGCCAAGACTGGCAACGCTGGCGGATATACCAAGCCCAACGAGCAGACAGGCGCGCCAGACGCTGCGACCTTGATCACGTTGCGCGCCGGTCTCGCAGTGATGCGACTGTTCATCTATTGCTTGACGAGGCTGCAAAGGTTGTCCTTTCGTCCAGATCAACCGTTCAGTTGATCCCGCTGGCGCGTTGCAATGCGCGCATGTATCCCCGATTGATAAATAACGCGCAGCGATTGGTCAATTTGGGCCTGTTCAAGTCTTACTCGGCCTCCGCGCAACCTACCGATAACCACCGATTGTTGAACGACTTTCCTGAAGTCGAAATTGGTGCGGTCGCTGCGAAATGACGCTGTGTCTGCAACCCGATCAAAGGCTCCGTTAAGTTTTCTGCGGATTACACGAATGGCCTCTGTGGATGGCTGCTGCAAACCTTGGCGAGCCTTGACGCCTGCTGAGGGTAACCTCGCAGAAAACGAAGATTAACGGGCGGTCTGTCAGAACTTACCCGAGCGGCAAGCGCCGTTCGGCCATTGTCACGAACCAGCTGCACCCTGCGGGTATGACCTCGTCGTTGAACTCATAGTGCGGATTATGAAGGTCCGCGCTATCGCCGTTGCCAATGAAAAGATATGCGCCAGGCCGCTCCAACAACATCTCTGCGAAATCCTCTCCGGCCATTATCGGATCGAGATCACGGTGCGCTACGCCAGCGATCACCTCGGCCACCTCGGCCGCCAAGTCTGCTTCCCGGGCGTGGTTGACCAGCGGGGGTGGCCCCGAAATGTGGGTGACTTCTGCGACCGCGCCGTAACCAAGGGCCGTTGCGGTTGCCAGTGCGTCGATCCGCGCACGCACCTGTTGCTGAACTTTCGGGTCGAACGTCCGAACTGTGCCGAGCAACTTTGCCGAGTCAGGGATCACATTGTAGGTGGCGGTTTCGGTGCGAAATCCGCAGACCGACACGACCACGTTGTCCATTGGGTCTATGTTCCGTGATACGATGGATTGCAGTGCGACAACGATCTGTGCGGCGACCAATGTCGTATCGACCCCCTTCTGTGGCATCGCGCCATGGCCCCCTGTGCCGCGCACGGTGATCTCGAACTTATCCGGCGAAGCCATCTGCGGCCCGGTGCGCACCGCGAACTCCCCGACTGCCATCCCCGGCATGTTGTGCATCCCATAGATTTCCTCAATGGCCCAGCGATCCATTAGACCCGCCTCTATCATCGCACGCGCGCCGCCACCGCCCTCTTCGGCGGGCTGGAAGGCCAACACGATCCTGCCGTCAAAATTGCGCGTCTCAGCGAGGTATTTCGCCGCGCCCAGAAGCATCGATGTATGTCCATCGTGGCCGCAGGCATGCATTTTTCCGGGGATGGTTGAGGCATGCGGCAGGCCAGTCGCTTCTTGGATCGGCAGCGCATCCATATCTGCACGAAATCCGATGGTCTTGCCCGCGGTCCCGGACTTGCCGTTGATAACACCAACCACGCCCGTGCCGCCAAACCCGGTTAGGACCTCGTCACAGCCAAATTCTTCCAGTTTCGCCGCGACAAACGCAGCAGTGCGATGCTCCTCAAAACGCAATTCGGGATGGGCATGGATATCGCGCCGCCATGCGGAAATTTCCGGCAGCATTTCGGCGAAGCGGTTTATGACAGGCATTAGGTCCCTCCAGGCAGGTCTCTGCACAGCCTGCGTCGGGATTGCGGGACGGACAAGAGACCAGCGTCATAAATCATGTCTAGACACGGTCTGAGATTACACATTCTGCGGCGTGGTGTTGGGATGCGTAACCCCGCGCTATGAGGGTGTTTGGATGGACTGGGCGTAGCGAAGAAAGGTGGCCCTTGGCGTGTCCGCGCGCCAGCGGTCACGCCAAGTCGGCTTCGGATAACTCGGCACAGGCCGCTTATTTCCACGGCATGACAGGGTCCAGCCAAAGCCATCGCTTGGCGACAAGATCGTCTGTCCAACATCCAGACGTCCGACGATGAACATGCGCTCCATCCCTCTGCCCACACCGCTGAGAAATCGCTGAGGCCCACATCTACCGCCCGGCAGTAGAATGGACCGCTCAGGCAAAAATCCTGCAGCGTGTGACTTCTACAAATCGAGCATTCCAAATGTGTAGGTATAAAAATACCACTTCACAGGTGTGGTGATATTTTGCTACCAAAGCAACAGGGAACCCAACAGGAGAGAACAAATGACAACCGATAAGATCATCCCCGCCGCTTTGGCGCTGATGCTTTCGGCCACGGTCCTGTCTGCTCAGGACGCAATCCGAATTGCTTCGCCTAACAAGGTCACTGTGCTTGATCCGATCGTTTCGGCTGCCGGTGGCAATATCGAAGCTTATGGCCAGCTTTATGCGCGCCTGCTGCGTAAGGGCGCGGATGGGGCGCTGGAGCCGGGTCTGGCGGAAAGCTGGGAAGTCTCTGAAGACGGGCTGACCTACACCTTCGAGATGCGCGATGCGAAATTCTCTGACGGCAGCCCTATCACCGCAGAGGACGCAGCCTTTAGCCTGACGCGCGTCGCTAAGGACGAGAAGTCAGCCTATCCAGCGGGCTTCGCGCCGATCAAGGAAGTTACCGCCGTTGACGAAGACACGCTGCAGATCACACTGGACCATGCCAGCGCGCCGATGTTGTCCAACCTCGAGATCTTTAACGCGGGCATCGTCAGCAAGGATGACGTTGAAGAGCGCGGCGAAGAAGGGGCCTTTGCCTCTGATCCTGTCGCCTCTGGCCCCTATATGGTCAAAGAGTGGAAGCCGAACGACCGCATGACGCTGACCGCCAACCCGCATTACTGGCGCGAGGGGCTGCCTAAGATTAAGACCGTTGATCTGATCGAGGTCAGCGACGACAATGCTCGCGCCACTATGGCAATGGCCGGAGAGATCGACGTGAACCGCTCCGTGCCTTGGGCGCAGGTGGAAGAGGTCAACAACTCCGACGGTGTCTCTGTCGCGTTAGAGCCGTCGACCGTGCTCTATCTGGTGCTGCCAAACCACGACAAGGCACCCTTCGACAATCTGAACGTGCGCAAGGCCGCCGCCATGGCGCTGGACCGGGCCGCGATCACCAATGCGGTAACTTTGGGCAATGCGGAAGTGGCCAACAGCACCTTCTCCAACGCGCTGAACTTTCACGATGCCTCGCTGCAGCCCCCCGCATACGACCCCGCTGCGGCCCGCAAACTGCTCGAGGAAGAGGGCCTTGTCGGTGCAGAGATCACCATGATGATCACGCCTACTTTTGAGCAGCTTGCCACCTTGCTGAAAGCGCAGTGGGATGCGGTTGGATTCAAAACCACTGTCGAGCGGGTCGATGCCGGCCTGTGGTGGTCGAACATGGCTAAGGGGGAGTATCAGGTCACGGTGAACTGGTATTACAATGAGACCGAAGACCCCGACTTGGCAGTACGTTGGGCGCTTTGTGACACCTGTGGCAGCCAATCCTACTATACCAACTACCACAATGAAGAGCTAAACAAACTGACCGATGAGGCGCTGCGCGAACGCGATGAGACCAAGCGCGCCGCGCTTTACAGCAAAATCCAGCAGATCTCGCTTGAGGAACTTGCGCAGATTCCGCTCTACTATGCGCCTTTCTCCATCGCCTATGCGGACCGTGTGAAGGGGCTGACCCTGACCCCGGCACTGCAGTGGACGCTGGAAGACGCAGAACTGATCGCCAACTAAGCGCGGCCATTCCAGGCGGCGTGCATAATGCAGGCCGCCCGGACCTATCGCCTCCCCTTCGCCACACCCTCATTTTTCGACTTAGGATAGCCTGTGAACACCCTGCGCTATATCGCTTTCCGACTGCTGCAGGCGATCCCCGTTCTGCTGGGCGTCAGCATCATCACCTTCACGCTAATGGCCGCCACCCCCGGTGATCCGGTACGCTTGCTGGTGGGCGACCGTGCTAGCCCCGAGACCATTGCTCTGATCCGCGACCGCTATGGGCTCGATGAACCGATCTTGATGCAGTATTTCACCTATCTGAAGAACCTCGTCGTCGGCGATCTGGGCGCGTCCTTACGCTACCGCGTGCCGGTGTCGCAACTCATCACGCAGCATTACCCGGTGACGCTTTTTCTGGTCATTTATACCATCGTGCTAACCCTGCCGCCGGTGATCGCGCTGGCGGTCTGGTCGGCCAAGCGCCAAAACGGCCCGGCGGATCAGGTGATCCGCATGTTGGGGGTGCTAGGGCTGGCGGTGCCGGTGTTCTGGCTGGCGCTGATTTTCGCGCGTTTCTTTGGTGTGACGCTGGGCTGGTTCCCCGTGAGCGGCTTTGGCGAGACCATCCCGGATCATTTCCGACATCTCTTCCTACCCGCACTGTCCACGGCGATCTGGGTGGTGCCGATCCTCGTGCGGACCCTGCGCGCGGCGCTGCTTGAGGAGATGAACCGCGATTATGTGGTGACTGGCCAATCAAAGGGATTGGGGGATCGGCAGATCTTCCGCACCCATGTCTTTCCCAATTCCGTACTGCCAACGCTGAACCTTTTCGCCGTGATCGTCGCCTATCTCTTGGGCGGCTCGGTCATTGTGGAGACGGTCTATGCCGTGCCGGGCATAGGCAAACTGATGGTCGATAGTATCCTCGCACGGGATTACTTTGTGGTGCAGGGGGCAACGCTCGTTTTTGCCCTCACCACGATCCTTGTAATGCTGGCGGTTGATCTGCTGTCGGCGCTGATCGATCCGCGGGTGACGCCATGAGACTTTCTCCGATGTTCGTGACTGGCGTGGGGCTCGTGCTGATTTGGGGGCTGATCGCCGCCGCTGCCCCGCTGCTGGCGACCCATGACCCCTACGCCATCGATTTTGGCGCGCTCCTCAAACCGCCGGGAGGGGCGCATTGGTTCGGCACCGATAATGTCGGCCGCGACACCTACAGCCGGGTGGTCTACGGCGCACGGTTAGCGCTTTATATCGGTCTGCTGGGGGTGATTGCGCCTTTGGTTATTGGCATGACCATTGGGCTGGTGGCGGGCTATTTCGGTGGCTGGGTCGATACTATCGCCATGCGGATGGTGGACATCACCGTGCCATTTCCGTTCTTCGTGCTGGTGCTGTCGATCGTGGCAGTGCTGGGCCCCGGGATTGAGAATTACTTTATCGCTTTGGCGCTGGTGGGCTGGGTGGGCTATGCGCGGCTGGCGCGGGCCGAGGCGCTGGTGCTGCGGCAATCTGAGTTCGTGCTAGCGGCGCGTACCATGGGGTTTTCCCACGGTTATATCCTGCTGCGACATGTGCTGCCGAATGCGCTGTCGCCTGTCGTTGTCTACCTAATGACGGATGTGACGCTGGTGATCCTTTTTGGTGCGGCGCTTGGCTTTCTGGGCATGGGGGTGTCGCCCCCCGCTGCCGAATGGGGCGTGATGATCGCCGAGGGGCAGACCCATGTTTCTAGCGCTTGGTGGATCAGCTTTTTTCCCGGCCTTGCGATGGTGTTGATCGGCGTAGGCTTTGCGCTGATCGGCGACGGGCTGGCCCGGATGTTGAGGATTGAGCGATGAATGCTTTGCTGACAGTGCGCGACCTTTCGGTGCGCTTTGGCCAGACCACGGCGGTGGATGGCATCTCTTTTGACCTCGAGAAAGGCGCGTCGCTCGGCATCGTTGGCGAGAGCGGTTCGGGTAAATCTGTGACCTGCCGCGCGCTGATGCGGCTTCTGCCACCGGCGGCCAAGATCAGCGGGACAGCTCAATATGATGGGCAAGACCTGCTAAAGATGCCCCTGCCCGCGTTGAATCAGATCCGGGGCAAGCGCATCGCGATGATCTTTCAAAGCCCGGCCTCGCATCTTGATCCGCTGATGCGGATTGGCGATCAGGTGGCAGAGACGCTGCACAAGCACACCCAGATGCGTGGCCAAGCGGTGCACGACGAGGTGTTGCGCCTGCTAGATTTGGTGCAAATCCCCGAGCCAGCCCGCTGGGCGCGGGCCTATCCGCATCAACTTTCGGGCGGGATGAAGCAGCGCGCGATGATCGCGGGCGCGCTGGCCTGTCAGCCAGATCTGCTGCTGGCAGATGAACCAACCACGGCGTTGGATGCCACAGTGCAAAAGAGCGTGCTGGACCTGTTGGCGCAGCTCAGACGCGAGCAGAACCTGTCGATGATCTTTGTCAGCCACGACCTTGGGGCGGTGGCGCGGGTCTGTGATGATCTGCTGGTGATGCGGCGCTCGAAAATGGTAGAAAGCGGCCCGGTATTGCGGGTGATTGACGCGCCGCAACATGATTATACGCGCAAGCTGATTGCCTCGCACCCCGATCGTCTGACCCTGCGCCCGGTCGCTGAAGCCAGTGCTGGCGCGCCGTTGATCGAAGGGAAAGGGCTGCGCATCCGTTATGGCGGGCGCAGTTTGGCTGACCTGATCGCCCGGCGCGAGGGCGGGTTTGTTGCAGTTCAGAACGCCAACCTTTCGGTGCGGCTGGGGGAGACTTTGGGCATCGTCGGCGAAAGCGGCTCGGGCAAGAGCACGCTGGCACGGTCCCTTGTGGGGCTGGTCAAACCGCAGCGCGGTTCGGTGCATTTCGACGGAATGTCTGTCGATCCCACAGGTCGGGACCGGGTGGCCTATCTGCGCGAGGTTCAGTTGATCTACCAACATCCCTATGAGGCGCTGAGCCCGCGGATGACGGTGGCACGCGCCATTGCCGAGCCGCTACGCCGACACAAGCTCTGCCCGCCGGGCGAGGTCAAAGCCAAGGTCGCGGACCTGATGGAACAGGTCGGGATCCCCGACAAGCTGGCCGGCCGCTATCCGCGGCAATTGTCAGGGGGCGAATGCCAGAGGGTCGCCATCGCCCGCGCGCTTGCCTTTGATCCGCGTGTATTGATTGCAGATGAGGTGACATCGGCACTGGATGTGACCCTGCAAGCCCAAGTCATGGACCTGCTGCTAAAGCTACAAAAGGAACGGGGGCTTTCGATGATTTTTATCAGCCATGACCTCGCCGTGATCCGGCGGCTGTGCAATTCGGTGATCGTGATGCGGCGCGGGCAGATCGTCGAAAGCGGGCCGACGGGGGCGGTTTTTGACAACCCCAGTGAGGCCTATACCCGGCAGCTAATTGACGCTATTCCGCATCTGCGCGCGGGGGCTGCATGAAAAAACAGAACAAAATCCCAAGCGGTCCGGCCCGCGAGCGCGTCACGAATGCGCGCAACCTGTCCAAGGCGGAAAGCGAAGTGGCGCTTTGGGTCGAGCGTAACTTCGACAACCTGCCGTTCGAAACCGCCGCCGATCTCGCCGTCGGTGCAGGCGTAAGCGAGATGACAGTGAGCCGTTTTGTGCGGCGCTTGGGCTACGAAAATTTCAAGGCCTTCAAGGCGGCGGTGAACGCCGAGTTCCGCAAAAGCGACAGTGATGAGGGCAGCCTGCGCTCGCGCCGCATCGCCATTCCCGACGGCACCGGCTCAGAACTCGATGCCCAGTTGCAGTTGGAACTTGATGCCATCGTCGAAGTCTACCGCATGGCGGCCACCCCGCAATGGGACGCGGCGCTTGACGTGGTGCAAAAGGCGCAGCACGTCAATATTACTGGCTTTCAGGGGGTGAAGGGCACGGCCATGGATTTCGCCACCCGACTAAAATACGCCCGCCCCGGTGTGCGCTTTGCCGATGGGCGCAGTGGCAATTGGTCTGAGCTGTTCATTGAAGAGCCCCAGACGTCCTGTGTGATTATGGTCGAAGTGGTACCCTATGCACATGAAGCAGTAAAAGTGGCCGAGCTTTGTCTGCGCCGCGATGTGCCGCTGATTATGGTTACAGATCAATACAGCGCTTGGCCCCGCAAATACACGCCGCATGTGCTTTCAGTTGCCACCTCGACGCGGACCTTTCTGGACAGCACCGCTGGGATCGCGGCGCTATTGGGCCTGTTTCTAAGCGGCATCACAGCCCGCGTGGGCGCACCAGCACAGGACCGTCTGCGCGAAATGCGCGAATTGGCGGCGCATTTTGATCCATTTTCTTATGAGCCGGGCAGCCAAATGCGCCCGATCTTGCCCAGTGATCGGAAGGATCAAAGCTGATGCCCCACCCTCCTCGCGCCCGCGATCTTGGCCTGCCGGTTAGCGGCACGTCCGGAACTTACAACGCAATCACGGATGTGCCCGGTGTCACCGTGGGCTTCTCAACTGTGATTGAAGAGGCTGTACCGGGGCGGCATCGCGGGCTCTGCACCGGGGTCAGCGCGATCCTCCCGCGCGGGACCAGCGGAGAGATCACGCCGGTCTGGGCGGGGGTGCATTCCTTCAACGGCAACGGCGAATTGACCGGCGGCCACCACATCGCCGATCTAGGGTGGTTCATGGGGCCGGTGATGCTGACCAACAGCCACAGTGTCGGCATGGTCAGCCATGCCACGGTGGGCTGGATGATTGACCGCTATGCCGATGTGTTTGAGCGCGATCACATGTGGTGTCTGCCCGTGGTGGGGGAGACCTATGACGGGGTGCTGAATGACATCAACGCACGGGGCGTAACCGAAGCTCACGCGCGGGCTGCGCTTGATCATGCCGCGCCCGGGCCTGTGGCCGAGGGCAATGTCGGCGGCGGGGCCGGGATGATCGCCTATGAGTTTAAGGGCGGGACTGGCACCGCCTCGCGCCGCATTACAGTGGCCGGGGCGGCATATACGCTTGGTGTTATGGTGCAGGCCAATCACGGGACGCGCGCGGCCTTTGAGGTGGCGGGCGTGCCAGTGGGGCGGGAGATGACCGAAGATTTGGTCTACCCGTCCGAGATGGGCTCGATCATCGTGGTAATCGCCACCGACGCGCCGTTACTCCCGCATCAACTGAACCGGCTCGCCCGGCGCGGTGGCATCGGGATTGGACGCAACGGGACCACGGGCGGGCATAACTCAGGCGATATCTTTCTCGCCTTCAGCACTGCCAATCCGCAAGCAAACCCTTGGCACACGCCGGATGTAATGACGCTGGCGGCGTTGAAGGACAGTCATCTTGACTACTTCTATACCGCCGCAGTGCAGGCGACTGAGGAAGCCGTGCTGAACGCGATGGTCGCCGCCGAGGACCGTGTGGCGGTGAAGCCTGCCGGCAAACTTGTACGCGCTATCGACCATGAGAGGCTGCGCGCTGTCATGGTCGCCGCGCGCGCCATCTGAAAGGAACTTCCATGGATATCATCGATTGCATCGGCAGTCCGCGCACCCGCGGCGAAGTTCATGGCGAGGTGCTGCGCAAACGGATCGCCACGGCGCTGGAGAATTGGGAGGCTGCGACAATGGCGGGGCTGGGGCCGCGCGCGCCTGCGGATTTTGATGGCTACTGCGACGACTTCCTCTCCGGCACCGCCTTGCTGCAACGCGCTGAGGCGGTGACACCCGATTTGATGGCTGAGTTGCGCGGCATCGCGATCGGCGCGGGCCAAAGCTTTGCTCGGATGGCGGTCTATAACCTAATGGATGAGCAATGGTGGTATGACGCCGCCCCGAAGGCACCGCCGCCGGGCTGCAGCCTCATCGCGCAGCGCGTGCCGGGTGGGCATGTGCTGGCTCAAAATATGGACCTTCCTGCGCATATGGAGGGCTCACAGGTGGCCCTGCGCCTTGGCGGGCCAGACATGCCGGAGACCGTGATGTTAAGCGCCGCCGGGATGATCGGGCTGACAGGTGTTAATTCCGCCGGGTTGGCGATTGGCGTGAACACCCTGCTGATGTTGGCGCATGTCGCTGACGGCCTGCCGGTTGCCTTTGCCGTCCGACATGCCCTCGGCGCACGCAACAGGGCAACGGCACAAAGACGCTTGGCCGAGGTGGGGCACGCCAGCGGACAGCATTACGCAATCGCCACGCGGGAGGGGATCACATCGCTCGAATGTTCCGCAAGAACCTGCTCGGCGCTGCCCATACCGGACAACGGCAGGCTATTGCACACCAATCACCCCCTGATCAGTTCGGACATCGACACAACCGCACTGGCGCGCCTAGGTGCGACCGGCTTTACAAAAAGCTCGGCCAATCGCCTGAGTTGGTTGAAGACCCGGCAAGACGGGCTGACAACCGCAGAGGAGGTCAGAACGCTATTTAACGACGCGGACGCGCCGATCTGTATGCGTGCGAAAACCCATGGAGGGTCCAGCACCTTTGCCACCGTCCTTTACAGCATGACCGACAGCATCAATATCCGTATGCGTCAGGGCATAGCGGAAAGTGCGCCCTGGCAGGAGTTCAATTTTCTGGAAGACGCGGGCGCATAACGATCAGACGCGTTTACGGCGCTCTGGGAGTCATTTCAATTTATTAGAAGCACGACACAACTCAGGGCGAACCCAACAAAACCGCCACGCGCGATCATCTCGTGGTTTGTGACCTTACTGTCGATACTGCACAGTATCTTTCTGAATCAAATACTGACGGCATGAATGATTAGATCGACTATAGAACGTATAAGATACGTTCCATTTCATTCCCTCCGCCTTTATTCCTCGCTTAACTAAACCCCTTTAATCGCACCCCCATCGATCCGAATACGCGACCCCGTCACATAACTCGCGCGGGTAGAGGCCAGGAACGTTACCACGTCGGCGAACTCCTCGGGCTTGCCATATCGCCCTGCGGGAATTGCGGCGCGGGACTTTGCGGCGACCTCGGCCACATCGCTGTCAGTGCGTTTGGCGGCTGCGGCATCGAGTTCGTCGACACGTTGGGTATGGATGCGCCCGGGCATCACCACATTGACCGTGATACCATCACCTGCAACTTCGCTCGCCAAGGTCTTTGACCAGCCAACCACTGCCGAGCGGATACCGTTGCTGAGTGCGAGATTCGGGATCGGTTGCTCAACACCTGATGAGGTGATCGAAATGATCCGGCCCCAGCCCTTCTCTTTCATAGCGGGCAACAGCCGCGTATTGAGGTGGAATAGATTTGCAGCCATCGCCTCAAAATGCGCGAGCCATTGGCCGCGCTCTGCGGCCTGCGCTGATCCCGGAGGCGGGCCGCCGCCGTTGTTAACGATGATATCCGCGCCACCCTCGGAAAGCAGGCTGTCGGCCAAGGCGTCCACCTGCGCGAGGTCCGACAGGTCGCATTCAACCGGGCGCACATTTTCTATGCCTTTGGCCCAAGCTTCAATCTTGTCACGGCTGCGCGCCGCGGCGAAAACGGTGACGCCCTCGGCGGCAAGCGATTTCGCAATCGCCATGCCAAGGCCACGGCTGGCCCCCAGAACAAGTGCGCATTTGCCAGTGATTTCCAGATCCATCAGTTCAATTCCTTTAGTCGTTTTTCTTGCCGTGCGATCAGTCGGTCGACCTCGGCACGGGTGGCATCGGTCAACGGCGCGCCGGGGCGGCGCTGCGCGTCGTGGGCGATGATGCCCCGCTTCGCGAGCGTGTATTTGCGGATCGCCAGCCCCAGACCGGGCTGCTGCTCGAAACGCGCGAGCGGCAGATAGGCGTCAAAGATGTCCTGCATCCGGTCGATCTCGCCCTTGGTATAGAGAGCCACCACGTCGGCCATCATCTCGGGATAGGCAAAGCCGGTCATCGCCCCATCGGCCCCGCGGGCCATTTCTTCGGGCAGGAACAGACCTCCATTGCCACAAAGGATCGACAGCGGGCGGGTGAGTACCCCCTCGGCGCGCAGGGCGCTGATCTTTTCCAGACCGGGCCAATCTTCGTGTTTGAGGCAGACACAAGTGGGCAGATCATTGACGATCCGCGCAATCACTTTGGGCGCGATCTGAACGCCGGTAACCAGCGGGAAATCCTGAAGAACAAAGGGCACATCGCCAAGCAGTTCGGCGACTTGCGTATAGTAGTTCACAATCTGATCGTCGGTGCGCAGGCTGCCCGGCGGGGCGACCATCACGCCAGCCGCGCCCAGCTCCATTACCGCGCGGGTGAGCGTATCGATCTGCGCGAAGCCGGGCGCGGAGACGCCGACAACCACCGGCACACGCCCCCCCACGCGGGCCAATATACGCGCCACGACCTCGCGGGATTCCTCGACCGTGAGCTTGGGTGCTTCGCCCATCATGCCTAGAACAGTGAGCCCCGTGGCTCCGGCCTCAAGATAGAAGTCGACCATCCGGTCGCAGCTTTCCATGTCGATCCGGCCATCGGGGTGGAAGGGGGTGACGGCAATGACAAAGACGCCCTTAGCGTCTGCTGTGAGTGCGGACATGTTCTCTCCTATCGTGTCTGTTGTAAGGCGACCCGGCCAATGGCCATGGCCGTCGCGGCTTGGCAGGGTTCAACCACGGGAATGCCAAGCTGTGTTTCAAGGTCGCTGCGAAAGGCGGTCATGCCAGCGCAGCCGAGGATCAGAACATCGGCACCGGCCCCATCGCGCAGGCTGGTGCCGACAGTCTTGAGCCGCTCGAAGGTGCGGGTCTCATCGGCCAATTCCAGCACGCCCAGTTCCAGCGGTTCATCACCCGCCAGCCGGTCCATCACGCCCATGGCACCGAAATACCGCATGTGACGGGGGATCGAGCGGCGCAGGATCGACAGGATGCCGAACCGTTGGCCAAGGGTCATGGCCGTCAGCACCGCGGCCTCGGCAATGCCAAGCACAGGGCGGCTCGATTGCTCGCGAAGGGCGGCAAGCCCGGGGTCAGAGAAACAAGCGACGACAAAGGCGCTGGCCTGATTTTCCAACGCGGCACAATGCGCGAGCATGGGCCCCACGACGCCATCAACATGCGCCTGCGTTTCGATCCCCGGCGGGCCTTCGGCCAGTGTGCGGGCGGTGATCGGCACAGGGCTGGCGGCGCGCATCGGATCAATTGCGCGGTCGATGCCTTGTGTCACATGTTGACTGCTGTTGGGGTTGATGATGTAGATCGTCATAGCTGGCTTTCCTTCCGGCCCCAAAAATCAGAAGGCAGCGCAAGATCCTGCGCGCTGCCCATCCGCTCGACCATCAACGCGGCCTCTGCGGCGGCATCGCGTAGCACTTCAGCCTCATCCAGCCGGGTGGCGCGGGCATCGCGCAGCACCATTTCGCCGCCGACCATGACGTTGCTCACATCATTACCATTGGCAAAGCAGACCAGCCGATGCGCAGGCATATTGCCCGGCTGTAGATGGGGTCGCGCAAGGTCAAGCGTAACGATATCCGCAGCCTTGCCGACTTCCAAAGACCCGATGCGCTCGTCCATCCCGAGCGCTTTGGCCCCGTCGATGGTACACATCTCTAGCACTCTGCCGATGGGCAGCACATCGGCGTCACGGAAGTGCCGACGGTGGTAGTGCATCGCCTGCTGCATGTGCCGAAACATATCGCCTGAGCGATCCGGTGCCGTGGCATCAGACCCAAGCACCACACAAACGCCAATCTCCATCATTTCAGTCGCCGGGCAGCGGCCTGCGATCGATGCATTGGCCGAGGGGTTATGCGCGATTTTGGTATCGGTTTCTGCCGCCAGAGCGATCTCATCGTCATGCAGATCAATGCAATGTGACAGCAGAGCGTCGGGCCCCAAAAGCCCAAGCGCCTGCGCCCGGCGGATGGAGCCCCGCCAATGGCCGTCCTGGGTAAAGATCAGCCCCTTGTCGCGCGCATAGGCGCGCACGGCGCGGCTTTGGTCGCAGGCGTCGGCATAGTCTTGGGCCGCCATATCGCGCTCATGTTCATCGCGCAGCACGGGGTAGAGCATGGCGATGTTGATCCGGCCCGCATGGGTGTTGTGCCAATCGTCGGCCACGGCTTTGCTTGTGTCGAACTGCTGCGCGAAGCTGACCGAATAGGGCCGCCGGTTGCCGCTCTCCCAATCTGCATAGGTCAGCGGATGCGGTGCGCGCGTGGGGCCGATGGCGACGACCGAGCGGGTGCCGACCTCAAGCACGCCGCGACAATGCGCGGCGGCATAATCGGGATGGTCGCTGCGCATGATCGTATCGCCACCGCCTAGCAGCGAAACCCCTGTGGTCACGCCAAAGCGCAACCGCTCCAACGCGGCCAGCCGCGCCTCGGCGTGCCAAAATTCGGGGGGCGAGACTTGTGTATAGACCTCGCCGCAGATCGCCTCCCACCGGTCGCCGCCATGCATCCCCATCGTTTTGATCAACCCGTGACCCGCATGGGCGTGGACATCGATTAGCCCGGGAAAGACAACATGGCCGGTGGCGTCGATCACCTCCGCCGCCTGCACCTGTTCGCCCAGTTCCGCCGCAGTGCCGATGGCGGTGATGATGCCATCCGATACGGCCACTGCGCCGTTCTCAATCACCCGGCGCGCCGGGTCCATCGTGATGACGGCGCCGCCGGTCAGAAGCGTATCAGCCTGCATGGGTGGTCTCCTCCAACAAAGGCAGTTGCGTCACATCAATCACCCCATCGGCAGGCATGGCGAAACCCGGATGCGTCCCCGCGATCCCGATCACCCGCAACGGATTGTAAAGCGTGAGCCAGGCCGGGTCGTCTTGCAGCAGCGCATAGGCTTGCCGCCAGATCTCGGCCCGGGCGGCGCGGTTGGTCGTGACGCGGCCCTCGTCGATCAGCGCCTCGATCTGCGGGTTGGCATAGCCCTGCCACCAAGACCCGGCGACACGGCTGTCGATCTTCTCAAAGAGCACGCGGTAGGTGCTCATCGGGCTGCTATCAAAGACACATAGGTCGCGTAT
Organism: Sulfitobacter indolifex; assembly: GCF_022788655.1. NCBI lineage: Bacteria > Pseudomonadati > Pseudomonadota > Alphaproteobacteria > Rhodobacterales > Roseobacteraceae > Sulfitobacter > Sulfitobacter indolifex. The sequence continues at coordinate 2,851,275 of NZ_CP084951.1, forward strand.
TTCTTTGCGGCGGACCATATGGGCATAGTCTTCGCGTTCGGGGTGGGTATGGACGTCGAGCGCGATGTCCACCTCGGCAAGCTGCGCAGCCAGCGCCGCGGTAAGCCGTTCGGCCTCATCCGGCAGACGTGTGGGGCAATCCACCTCAAGCGTCACGCCACCGCCATGCCCGGCCTCAGCCAGCAGCGCGCGCGCTGTCTCACGGTCCATCTGCGCGCCCTGCCCCATGCCTGCGCCAAAATGGTTCGGGCTGACAAAGCCACGCAGGGGCCGGGCCGCGCCCTGCATGACCGTCTCGACAAGGGCCTCGCGGTCGACGGCAAGGCTTAGCGCGCGGCGAACGCGGGCATCCGCCAGCGGCCCGCGCGCGGCGTTGAGCAGATAGATGATCGCCACGGGAGAGAGAAACTCATGCCGCATGGTGCCGAGTGCGCGTGAGGCGCCGAAGTCCAACCCATTGGCGACCTGAACCGCGCCCTCCGCCAGCATCGCCTGACGTCGCGCTGCATCTGGCTCCAACAGCCAGGTGATCTCGGCATTGGCGGGGGTGCCGGAAAAATGCCCCGCGACGCGGGTGGCGCTAATGCGTTCTGGCGAGATCTGCGTGATCCGGTAAGGGCCGCTGCCGATCTGCGCGCTGTGATCGCCCGTATCCAGCGCGGCAAGACCCGAGGGCGCGACGATAAAGCCCTGCTCCAGCACATCCAGAAGATCGGCCATCGGCGCGGTCAGCGTGACGCGAAGCCGCGTTGGGTCCAGCACCTCTAGCTTTGCCTCGCCCAAAAACTGCCGCCAGACGGCGGGCGCGCCTAAGGTATAGCCCTTGTCCTCCCGTGCCATGCGCTCAAGCGAGGCAGCCACAGCAGCAGCATCGCAGGGCGTTCCATCGTGGAACTGCACGTCCGGCTCTAGCGAGAAAGTCCAAACCTTCGCATCCTCCGACACCTCCCAAGACCGCGCCAGCGCCGGGACAAAGCCCTGCCCCTCGCGTTTCACCAGCGTGTCATAGACCGCGTGCAACACCGTCAACTCATCCGTCGCATCGGTGCAGTCATGCGGGTCATGCAACCCCAGCCGTGCCTGTGCGATAATGGTCATGCGACATCCCTTTCCGGCTCATCAATCAAGTGGCAGGCGACGGTTTGCCCTTCGCCCACATCGCGCAAGGCAGGCCGCTCGGCGGCACAGCGGTCCCATGCAAAGGGGCAGCGGGTGCGGAAACAACAGCCCGAAGGCAGTGACAGTGCCGAGGGCACCTCGCCTGAAAGCTCAATCTCCTCCTTGTCGCGCTTTTCCTTGATGCTGGGCGCGGCAGAGAGCAGCGCGCGGGTGTAGGGGTGGCGCGGACGCGAGAAGAGCACGTCGCGCGGGGCGTTCTCCACCATGAAGCCCAAGTACATGACGCCGATTTTATCGGCGATGTGATGCACCACCGAGAGGTCATGGCTGATGAAGAGGTAGGCGAGGCCGAATTCATCGCGCAGGTCTTTCATCAGGTTGAGGATCTGCGCCTGAATCGACACATCCAGCGCCGAGACCGGCTCATCCGCGATGATCAGCCCCGGCGTGACCGACAGCGCGCGGGCGATGCCAATCCGTTGACGCTGCCCGCCCGAGAACTGGTGCGGATAGCGCCCGGCGTGTTCCGCGTTCAGGCCAACGCGGGCCAGAAGCGCTTCGATCTTCGCCGGAACCTCGCGCCGCTCGGCGGCAGTCGCGGTCTGCTGAAGCAGAGGTTCGGCCACGATGTCGCGCACCTTTTGGCGCGGGTTGAGCGAGGCATAGGGGTCTTGAAAAATCATCTGCATCTTGGCGCGAACTGGCAACATCTGCGCGAAACCATGGTCGGCTACATCTTCGCCGTCGATCCGCAACGCACCGCCAGTGGGTTTGTAAATCCGCGCAATGGTCTTGGCGACGGTCGATTTCCCGCAGCCGCTTTCGCCGACCAACGCCATGATCTCTCCGCGGTTGATGCTGAAGCTGACACCGTTCACCGCCCGCACCACCGGACGATCAAGTCGCGGCCCCTTTTTGCCAAAGCGCAGCCTGTCAAGCACCGAGCCGCCAAGGGAGAAATGCATCTCAAGATTGCGCACCTCGAGCATCGGTGCGGTGGCGTCGGTCATGCGGAATCTCCGGGGCTCAAGGGGAAGTGGCAGGCGGCGGAAAGCGATCCCCGCTGCGCGGAGAGGCTTGGCTCGACCTCGGCGCAAAGCGCCTGCGCGCGAGGGCAGCGGTCGCGGAAGTTGCAGCCTTTGGGCAGGTTGCGAATGTCCGGCACGGTGCCGGGGATCTGGGTCAGCCGTTCGTGGCGGTTCGACAGATCGGGGATGCTGTCGATCAGCCCGCGGGTATAGGGATGCGCGGGGGCTTCGATCAGCTCGCGGGTGCGCCCACGTTCGACCACATTGCCGCAGTAGAGCACCGTAATGTGGTCGGCCATTTCCGAGACCACGGCCAGGTCGTGAGTGACAAGGATCATCGAAGCGCCCTTCTCGGCGATCTGGCGGCGCATGAGTTTGAGGATCTGACTTTGAATGGTTACGTCGAGCGCGGTGGTCGGCTCATCTGCGATGATGAGCCGGGGCCGCGCCAGAAGGGCGATGGCGATAACGACTCGTTGGCGCATGCCGCCGGAGAACTGATGCGGATAGGCCTTGAGCCGCTCTTCGGCCTGACTGATGCCGACGCTTTCCAACATCTCAACACAAGCCGCATGACGCGCTCTGACGTCAAGATCGCTGTGCAGGCGCAGCACTTCGTCCATCTGCCGACCGACAGAGTGCAGCGGGTTAAGCGAAGTCATCGGGTCTTGGAACACCATCGAAATGTCACGCCCCCGGATCTCGCGCAGCCGCGCTTCGCCAGCTTTCACGAGGTCTTCGCCGTCGAGCAGGATCTCCCCGCCTTCGATCTTGCCGGGGCAGTCGATCAGCCCGAGGATCGAGAAACCGACGACAGACTTGCCGCCACCGCTCTCGCCCACCAGTCCCATGACCTCGCCCGCCGCGATGTCAAAGCTGACGCCGTTCACGGCCTTTACGGTGCCCGCGAAGGTGTGGAAATGGGTCCGCAAATCGCGCACTTCGAGCAGTTTTTTCGGTGCTGTGTCCGCCATTATTTCAACCTTGGATTCAGTTCGTCGCGCAGGAAATCACCAAAGAGGTTGATGCCGAAGACCAGCATCATGATTGCGACGCCGGGGAAGACGCTGGTCCACCAAAGGCCCGAAAACAGTACGTCAAACCCGTTTTTGATCAGCAGCCCCAGCGATGGCTGGGTGATCGGCACGCCCACGCCGAGGAAGGACAGCGAGGCTTCGATCAACACGAAGGTACCGACCTGAATGGTGGCGATAACGATGAGCGGCGTGAGCACATTAGGCAGCACATGTTTGCGGATGATCTTGGCATTGGGCAGGCCCGCGACCTTGGCCGCCTGCACATATTCCTTTTCGATCTCCGACAGGGTCGAGCCGCGCACGGTGCGGGCATAGACCACCCAACCCACCGCCGTCAGCGCGATCAGCACCTTATCGACGCCGGTGCCCACGGCGGACATGAGAAACAGAGCGATCAGGATCGACGGGAAGGACAATTGGATGTCGGCAATCCGCATGATCACGCTATCGACCAAGCCACCATAAAACCCGGCGATCAGCCCCAGCAGCGTGCCGATGACACAGGACGCAACCATCGCCACCAACCCGATGAACAGCGAAATCCGCGCGCCATAGAGGATCGACGCCCAAACGTCGCGCCCCTGCCCGTCGGTGCCGAGCCAGAACTGCGGGTCGCCACCGTCGAGCCAGACGGGCGGCTTGTAGCTGTCCATCAGGTTCAGCGCCGCAATGTCATAAGGGTTCTGGCTCACAACAAAGGGGCCGACCAGCACCGCCAGCGCAAAGAACGCCATCAGTGCGCTGCCGATCATTGCCGAGGAACTGCGCCGGTAGTTGTAGAAAAATTCGGATTGGAAGAATGCCGTCATGTCACCGCCCTCATTTCAGCGTGATGCGCGGGTCGATCAGCGTGTAGACGATGTCGACAAGGAAATTGATCACCACAAAGATCAGTGCGACCAGCATCAGGTAGACCACGATCACCGGGCGGTCGGCGCGGTAGATGCTGTCGATCAAGAGCTTGCCCATACCGGGCCAAGAAAAGATCGTCTCGGTGATGGTGGCAAAGGCGATGAGGTCGCCCAGTTGCAGGCCAAAGATGGTGATAACCGGAATGAGTGCGTTTTTCAGCCCGTGTTTATAAAGCACATCGCGGCGCGTTGCCCCTTTGGCGCGAGCGAACTTCATGAAGTCCTGCCGCCCGACCTCCATCATGCCTGCGCGGGTCATGCGCAGCAGGATCGCCATGGTGGCGAGTGAAAGAGTCACAGCGGGCAGAATGATGTGATGCCAGCCGTCTGCGGTCAGCAGACTGATGCGCAGGCCGAAAATCTCGGCAGTGTCGCCCCTGCCCGAGGAGGGAAAAATGCCCCAATGCACGGCAAAGAGAAAGATCAGCACCATGCCGACCCAGAAACCCGGCAGCGAAATACCCAAGAGCGAGCCTGCCATGATGGTGCGGCTGATGCGGCTGTCGGGGTTCGCCCCGGCATAGACGCCAAGCGGAATGGCCACCGCGAGGGCCAACGCCATGGCGACCAGCACCATCTCGACGGTTGCGGGAAGGCGTTCGAGGATCAGCGTCATCGCGGGCTGGCGGAAGACATAGGAGTTGCCAAAATCGCCCTGCAACAGACTGGTGATAAACCGCCAGTATTGCACCAGCAGCGACTGATCGAGCCCGAGGATACGCCGCGCCTGCGCGATCTCGGCATCGGTGGCGTCGATGGGCACGACCATGAACACCGGGTCGCCGGTGAAACTCATCATCAAAAAGACGATCACAGAGACGACCCAGAGCACGAGGCTCATCTGGATCAGGCGTTTCAGCAGATATCCGAACATCGGCGGCTACAGTCTTTCGGCAAGGGGAGGAAGACCCCGGCAGCGCTTGGCCGCCGGGGTCGCGGGGGCGTGGCTTATTCGGCCACGTCCATGTCGTAGGCCCAGATGAACTTATCCACGCGCGGCGAAAGGCTGACACCATCGCGTTTGGCATAGATGTCCTGCTCGTAGTGGACCGGGATCATCGGAATATCGGCCAGCAGGATTTTCGAGGCTTCCTGTAGATACTGGTCCCGTTCTTCGATGCTGGGCGTGGCGTCGGCCTTATCGACCAGCGCATCCAGTTCCGGGTTGGAGTAGGAGCCGCGGTTGACCTGCCCGTAGCCTTCTTTCTTGTCGCGGGTGTAGAACAGCGCGCCATACATCGAGCCCGCATCGCCCGCCGGCACATCCCAGCCCGACATGATAAAGCTCGATTGCTCCGTCGGCACGCGGATGTAGCCCCAGAAATTCGATTTGGGCATGATGTTCAGCTGCAGATCGATGTTGATCTTGGCCAGCATCGACGCCAGCGCCTGCGCGATCTGCGCGTCGTTGACGTAGCGGTTGTTGGTGGCGTCGAGCGTCATGGTGAAGCCGTCGGCATAGCCCGCCTCGGCCATCAGTTCCTTGGCCTTTTCGATGTCCACGGGGTACATCTCGCGGAAGCTCATGCCGTCGGCATAGCCGATGTGGCTTTCTGGAACGAATTGGTCACTGGGTGTCGCGAGCCCGTTCATGACGATCTTGTTGATCGCATCGGTGTCGACCGCGCGGGCGATGGCTTCGCGCACCCGCTGGTCAACCATCGGGTTGTCACCCTCAATGGTGGGCGATTTGGCACGGGTGTCCATCGCAAGCACGACGTTCAAGAGGCTCGGGCGGGTGACGACCTCAAAACCCTCTTCGCGTTTGACCCGGTCCACGTCGCGTACGGCGAGGTCTTGAATCACGTCCACCTCGCCGGTCAACAGCGCGGCAGTGCGGGTCGCCGGATTGGTGATCGGGCGGAAGGTCACCGTGTCGATCTTAGGCGCGCCGGCCCAGTAGCCGTCAAAGGCATTCAGGGTCAGTTTCTCTTCCTTGATCCACTCACCAAGTTTGTAAGGCCCGGTGCCCATCGGCTCGAGGTCCATCTTCTCGTCGCCGGTGGCTTCGGTGTATTCACTGTCGAGGATCAGCAATTCGGCCAAATCGTTGGGCAGCACCGCATAGGGCTTTGGCGTTGTGATTTCGACTGTCAGATCATCCACGGCGGTAATAGAGGCGATATTCGCGACCAGATCGGGGCGGATCGACTCTCGGGCTTTTTCGACAGTGAAAACCACGTCTTCGGCAGTGAAATCATTGCCGTTGTGGAATTTCACCCCCGCGCGCAGCTTGAACCGCCAAGTCGTGTCATCGACGTTTTCCCAGCTTTCCGCGAGGCCGGGACCAAAGGACAGATCGGCGCTGCGTTTCACCAGCGGATCATAGAGGTGGTAATACATGATGTTCGAGGACAGCTCTTCGCCCGCCAGCGGGTAAAGGTGGCTGGGGTCGGACGTCAGGCCGATGGTTACGGCCTTTTCGGCCAGCGCCACGCCCGCCGTGGTGGCCATCAAGGCCAGACCGAGGGCAGCGACACGCAGCGCGGTTTCACTCAGGTATTTCATCGCAGGTTTCTCCACTGTTGGATGGGGGACGGGGCCGCTTTTTCGGCCCTCTTTCATTGTTGTCTTGAGAATTTCATGAAAGCGCCGTTCAGTGCCCCGGGCGCGCGGTCTGGACCTCAATCTGGTAACCTTCGGGGTCGTTCATCGCGAAGGCGCGGATGCCCAGCTCGTCGCTGTCGAACATCTGGGTCAGACCGGGGACGGCATTGGCCTCGGCCCAAGCATACCAAGCATCCACATCCGGCACCCGCAGGCAAAGCTGCACGGTCTTTTTGTCCTGCCATTTCTGCATGCCGCGGGTTTCATCCACGAGGCCGACATGGGCTTGACCGTCAATGCGGTAGATCTTGGACCAGCCCTGATCGATGGCGAGCGTGAGACCCAACACGTCTTCGTAAAAGCGCATCGCTGTCGGCAGATCACGGTAGTACTGGAAGGTGATCGCCAGAACAATACCGCCCTCAGGTCGTTGCGCCTGCATAGAGTCCCCACTGCGTTCCTAATTGGTATCCATACGGTATACACTCGGAATGCTGAGTCAACCACCTTTGCGGTGGCGCTGCTTCAAGCGGGATCAGAATGGGTGATAAATGTGCGAAATGATCGATTTTCGAACATTACTGAGATGCAGCTTCATCGCAGCGCTGGCTGCTTCGGGTTCCCCGGCGATAACCGCGTCGATCAAAGCGATATGTTCCTCGCAACCCGGGACCAGACGATCGGGGATGGAACCTTGATCATACATACCGGTTTTGACCTTAAGACTTTCGATCAGCTCGAGCAAAAGATTGGAGCCAGCCATCTCGGCAAGGATGAAGTGAAGCCGCATATCGAGGGCCGAATGCTCTGCCGCCGTGGGGCGCGGGCCATCTATAAACCCTTGCATTTTATTGCGAATATCGCTCAATTCGGCGGTGGACTTGCCCGAAGACGCGGCTTTGCGTGACGCCTCACATTCCAGCAAGCTACGCACGTGGAGGATCTCCATAATCTCATTTAAAGACACGCTCGAAACAACCGGCGCGCTGCCCGCACTGCGCTTGGCAAGGCCCTCGCTGACCAATTGGCCGATCGCCTCGCGCACTGGTGTGCGCGACACGCCCAGATGGTCCGCAAATTTCTTCTCGCTCAACCGGGTGCCCGGCTCTAACGTTCCATCAAGGATCATCGCCTTCAGCCGCTTAAAGGTGGTATCCCCCAGCGTCTCTGTCTTATCGGCCATGTCACCTCCCTTTGGCGTCTAATACGCCGCCCCACGCAATATGTCTTTAAACGGTATACCAAATGGTATACGCACGGCATAACTATTTTCAACGTCGTTGACACAGCATATCGTCGAGGTCGCCATGCAAAGCAAACAGATTGATACCATCATTCGCGGCGGCACTGTTGTGACCCCATCTGGTAAGGCGGTTCGGGACATCGCCATTTCGGAGGGCAAGATCGCAAAGCTGGGCGAGGCCATTGCCTCTTCGGCCCCTATTGAAATTGATGCCCGCGGGCTGCTTGTCCTACCGGGCGGCGTCGACACCCACTGCCATATCGAACAGATGTCCGGCGCCGGGCTGATGAACGCCGACACATTCCGCAGTGCCACCCGTTCCGCCGCGATGGGCGGGACGACGACGACCGTCTCATTCGCGGCACAACATGCGGGCCAGAAAATGCGGCAGGTGGTCGGGGACTATGCCGCGCTGGCTGAAAAGGGCGCGGTAATCGACCATGCCTTTCACATGATTGTCGCCGATACCGGCAACGGCAACCTGGCACAGGACATTCCCACATTGATCGCCGAGGGGCATCGTTCAATCAAGATTTTCACGACCTACGCAAAAGTGCGCCAAGATGACAAATCAATCCTCGACATCCTCGCCTTGGCCCGCGACGCGGGCGCGCTGGTTTGCTTCCACGCTGAGAATGACGGGCTGATCGGCCATATGACCGAAAAGCTACTGGCCGAGGGCAAGATCGCGCCGAAATACCACGCTGCCTCCCACCCCCGCGCGGCCGAGGTTGAGGCCATCGACCGGATGTGCCGCTTTGCCGAATTCACCGGGGCGCGGATAATGATCTTTCACGTCTCGACCCGCGAAGGGGCCGAGATCATCCGCGCGGCCCGTGCCCGTGGCGTAAAGGTGCAGGCCGAGACCTGCCCGCATTACCTGTTTATGACCGAGGACATTTTGGAGCGCGAGAACCCGGCCCGCTTCATGTGCTCCCCCCCGCAACGTAGCCTCGACGACCAAGAGGCGCTTTGGGACGCCATGGCCGATGGCACGATTGAGCTCATCACCTCGGACCATGCGCCCTACCGCATGGATGCGAGCGGCAAGTTCGCCCATGGCAAGGACGCCCCCTTTAATCAAATCGCCAATGGGATGCCGGGGTTGGAAACGCGCTTGCCGCTGATGTTCAACGCTATGGTGAGCGAGGGGCGCATGGGGGTTGAGGCTTTCGCACAGCTGACCGCCACCGCCCCTGCTCGGGCCTTTGGTTTGGCCGGCAAAGGTGCGATTGTCGAAGGGTTCGACGCGGATCTGGCGGTATGGGATCCGGAACTGTCATATACCTATGGCGCCGATGATCTTCATGACAACACAGGGTACAATCCCTTTAAGGGCACCACTGTCAAAGGCCTTCCGCGCCATGTCTTCTCACGCGGGGAAATGCTGGTGCGCAATCGGACCCTTATGACAGAAGCGCCTCGTGGGTGCTGGCAGCCGATGAGCGCCGGATAGGGGCGCCTTCGCAGCGCCCCTGCCCTTTTGCGTAGTCTTGAGGCTTAGTTCATGCCGTAGGTTGCACGGTCCAGCTTGTCGTAGATCTCTGCCTTCGCCAGCGCGGCCAACGCATCGGTGTCGCTGTGATCCACATCTGCCAGCAGCTCGGCCCAGCGGTCCACAATGCGCTTGTAGTCTTCCAGCAGCGCTTCGGGGTTCTCGATACCGCGGCCCTTGGCGTTTTCAATCAGCACAGCTTCATCCGCTTTCACGAATTCCGCCAGCGCATCTTTGAGCGCCTGATCCGGCTCGAAGACTTCTAGGCCGCCTTCTTTGGCAGCAGAGACGGCTTTTTCGACATCCTTGTCGAACTCAACCCGGTGCTGGGCCAAGTAATAGGCCATCTGGTCAAACAAAACGTCGCGCGACTCTCGCGACAGACCCTGCCAGAACGTCGGATTATAGCCCCATTCAAAACCCGCGTAGTAGTTTCCCACGGCCAGCATGTTCAGATGCGTGACCACATCGGAAAGAGAGAAGGAATCCAGCGCATCGGCAGCCGCCACGGCACAGTCGAGCGACCCTGTGTCGAGGCCGGTGTACATCTCGCTTGAGGGGATCGACACGGGCACGGCGCCCACATGCTCGGCAAAACGCGACCATGCGCCGCCCGCCATACGCAAACGCTTGCCTTGGATGTCCTCATAGGTGGCCACGGGCGTGTTGCACATCATGTAATATTCCGAGGTCGAATAGCCGCCGCCAAAGACCACACCGTTGTCTTTCCACTCGGCCAGCGCGGCCTCGTTGGTCAGGCCAAATTCGGTCGAGGCAAAGGCCATGACCATCGGGTCAGTATTGTAGAAGGCAAAGTTGCCGATCAGGTTCGCGACCGGAAGCTCGGACGGGGTGTAGGTGCCTGCGTGATAGGTCACCTGCGCCACGCCGTCGCGCACACCCTGCAAAGAGGCGGCGGGCGGCAGCAGCGAGCCGCCGGCGAAGACGGTGAAGTTCACGTCACCCTTGGTTTCTTCAGCCACGCGCTCGGCGAATTCCACATAGGGCCCGCGGACCATCGAATGGCGCTCTGCAAAGAAATGGTTCGCGTTCTGGGCTGCGGCAACGGTGCCAAGGCCACAGGCCGCGAGGGCCAAAAGGGATGTGTTCAGTTTCATAGTGTCGTCTCCTCCGGTTGAAATTGCGTCACTGCGCCATGAGCGAGGGCAGGAACAGGCTGATCGCGGGAAAGGCGATCAGGATAAAAAGTGTCACGATGTCCATGGCGATGAACCACGTCGTGCCCGAGATAATGTCGCGCAGCTTTACCTCGCCCGAGAGCGCGCTGTGCAGGACGTAGAGGTTCAGCCCAACTGGCGGTGTTACCAAACCGATCTCCAAAAGCTTGATACAGATGATACCGAACCAGATTAGGTTGATGTCTGCGGCTTCTAGCACCGGGAGCAGGATCGGCAGGGTCAGCAGGATCAGACCAATTGAGTCGATTACCATGCCCAAGATTATGAAAAGTGCTGCGATCATAAGAATGATCACGATCTGATTGTCAGAGACCGCCAACATCGCGTCTGTCAGCGCACGCGGTACGCCCGACAGGCCCATGAATCGGGTGAACATCACTGCCCCAATTGACAGAAAGAAGATTGAAGATGTCGCCAGCGTCGTCTGGCGGATCGCCTCGGCCAGTGCTTTGCGGGTCAGCGAGCGGCGCAGCAAAGCGACCGTCGCGGCGAGGAAAGCGCCCACGGCACCGGCCTCGGTCGGGGTGAAGAATCCGCCGAAAATGCCACCCAAGACGCCCAGCACAAGCACCGGGAACGGCCAGACCGACCAGATCAGACGGAACAGCTGCGCACGGTCGATCCGCTCAACAAGGGGCGGTGCCAACGACGGCGTGATGGTGGCCCGCACGGTGATCATCGCCATGTAAACGAGCGCAGAGAGCACACCGGGAATGACACCCGCAATGAACAGCTGGCCAATCGATTGCTCGGTGAAAATGCCATAAAGGACCATCAGGATCGACGGCGGAATGAGCGAGCCAAGCGTGCCCGAGGCCGCGACCACGCCGGTGGCCAGCGACGGGTGGTACTTCGCCTTCAACATTTCTGGCACGGCGATTTTCGACATGGCCGCCGTCGTTGCGATGGACGAGCCGGAGGCGGCAGCAAACAGGCCACAAGCCCCGACGCTGGCCGACGCCAGCCCGCCCGGCACCCGCGCCAGCATCACGCGCAGCAGATCGAAAGCGCCTGCTGTCAGCCCGGTGTTGGCGGCGATAAAGCCCATAAAGAGGAACATCGGGATCGCGGTTAGCGACCAGTCCCCAATTAGGTTGAACGGCATGGCGCTGACGATGCCAAGCGCGGCTTGCAGATTGAACATGATGGTGATGCCGACAAAGGACACCGCCATCAGCGCTGTGCCGATGGACATGCGAAAGGCCAGCAGACCAAACAGAGCGCCAACACCGATCCAACCAATGACAAGATTGCTCATGACATGCCCCCATCAAGGTCGGACTGGGTGACAGGCTGTCCGCGCAGCACCAAACCGGCACGCAGCAAAGCGGCAAAGCTGGCAAGGCCAAAGCCAAGCGGTAGAACCATGCGCGACGGCCAAACGATGACCTCGCGCCCGCCCATCACCACTTCGCCCACACGCAGCGCCCGCATGGCATCAAGCCCCGTGCGCCATGTCATCACGGCAAGAATGGCAGCAGCGGCAAGGCAGCTAAAGATCAGCGCGAGTTTTTGAAGCCAGTCCGGGAAGTGATTGAACAGAAGGTCGACCGAAATCTGCTGGTCCTGCATTTCAACAAAGGCCATCGGCAGCATGACCAGCGCGACCATATAGTAATAGGACGACATCTCGACCGTGCCTTGAATAGGCGCGTTCCACACAAGCTTTGCTACGACATCGGCCACGATATTCAGCATCATTGCGATGACGCCAAAGCCGCCGATGAACATCAGCCATGAGCATATTCTGTTAAACAGCGTCAGCATCGGGCCTCCTCCCCCATACCAAGACGGGATCTGGGCCCGTTATTCCGATTCAACCTCACCGCTCGGGGGTCAGTTGACAAATAGCGATGGTTGATCGAGTGATAACGAAACGCGATCAACTAGGATGAGGCGCATGAACGACAGCATTAAGCCCACGCGGCTCGACCTTCGGCATCTGCGCTATGCGCTAGCCGTGGCCGATGCCAGCGGGTTCCGCGCCGCCGCAGAGACGCTCAATATCGCGCAGCCCGCGATTTCGAAAGCTGTAAAGGACACGGAAACCGATCTGGGCTTTCGCATTTTTGACCGCAGTGGCCCGCGCGTTGTGCCCACCCCCGAAGGCGCGGTTTTCCTTGAAGATGCACGCCAGACGGTCGCGCAGTTCGAGCGCACGATCCGCGCCTCGCGCAGAAATGCTGCTGGCGCGCGCGGGCATATCATCGTCGGTTACTCAGCCCTTGCCACCTCGCGGCAAATCTCTGAAGCGCTGGATGCATTTCATCGTAGTGTGCCGGGTGTGCAGGTTGAGATGCATGTGATGTCTACTGATAACATGCTGAAAAACTTGAAGTCTGGCCAGATCGACCTCGGTTTTCTGCTCTCTCATCCCACCGTCGGCGCGCCGGGTATAGACCAGATGCCGGTCTGGCGCTCGCGCATCGGTGTGGTCGCTCCCGCTGGTGAGATGCCTTCAGAAGTCAAGGATTTGGAGAGCACGCCCTTTGTCATGGGACTGCGGGAAAACTGGCGCTCTTGGCGCGCCCTTCTGGACAGCGCATGTGATCAGGTCAACCTCGCCCCTGTAGTGGTAGATGAGGCTTGGGACGTGCAGGTGATCTTGCAACGCGTGGCCGAGCGCCGCGGTATGACGTTTTTTCCGATGAGCATGGCCGACAGCCTGCCCGCCGCCTTAACATTGGCGCCGGTTGCCGGGCTCGACGCAGAGGCAACGATCTCCATGGCGTGGAGCCTCAAGGCGGATACCGGGCTGCTGCGCCAATTCCGCAATCACTTCCCGCCCTTGGGCTGATCGCGTTCGGTTATCGCACGATACCGCAAGTCTATTTGCGTCTCCGCCCCATAGCGCGATTTTATGCGCCTATGGAACAAACACCGATTGCACCCTTCGACCTGCCAGAAGCGCAGCCTTTTTTTCTCGAAGGGAGCAAAACCGGTTTCCTCTTCTTCCATGGGTTCACCAGCACGCCGCAAAGCGTACGAGAGGTCGCTCATCAGGTTCACGCGACGAGCGGTGCCACCGTATATTGCCCGCTGCTGGCGGGGCATGGTGAGACCCCTGCGGTCTTGGCAAAGACGGGACAAGCCGACTGGGTGGCCTCCGCCGAAGCGGCTCTCGAAACCCTGTGGTCCCGCTGCACGCAGGTGATCGTTGGCGGCCTTTCGTTGGGGGCGACGCTGTCGCTCAACCTCGCGGCCCGGTTCCCAGAAAAGATACACGGCGTGGTTAGCATCAATGGCTCAACTGGCCTCTATCGTCCTGAGGTGGTCGCGCCGCTATACGAAACGAAAGGGACCAGTTTTATCGCTGGGATCGGATCCGATATCGCCGAGCCGGGTATGACCGAGGTCTGCTATGACCGCATTCCCCAAATAACGCTGAAAGAGCGCTTTCTCTTGACCAATGCCACCGGTGCGCTGCTGCCATTGATACGACAGCCTATCTTAATACAGCAATCGCGCCGCGATAACGTTGTAGACCCCAAAAACGCGCCTCGCATTGCCACATCGGTGGGGTCGAGCGAGATCCATCTCCTCTGGTTAGAGCGATCTTATCACGTCGCAACATTAGATTATGACCGACGGCTAATCGCTGATCGGATTAGTGAATTCCTGAGCCAGTCGAAGTTTGGCCATTTCGGGACACAAACTCCAGCGTGATTCTTTGTTCAAGGTAGCCTGAGATGCTACTGGACATATCGCCTCCAAGACGCGCGGCGATTAAAGATCACAAACTTAGCGCTCGCTGACATTGAAAGTTGCTGACATTTGCACGTTCCGATCTTTACTGCGGGTCGAAGGGCCTCAGCGAGTTACTGACCTGATATTTTGCGTTCGCAAACGATCGCGTTTCCACAGGATGGACAGGAAGGAGCCATTCGCTGCACGAGCGCGGTAAGATTGGGCCGAAGGCACCAGCCGACATTCAAACGGTAACGACTTGAAGATCCCTTCTGCGGTGCGGCAGGCAGTTCTGAGCCCACTTTACCGGATGCTGCGATCCGCACCAGCGAACGCTTAGGCCGACGGCTTTCTGGAGAGATTCGAAATAAAACGTCCGTCCATTACCGCAAAACCCAATGAGACAATGGCAGAGCTAATCCATGCTTCAGGCCCCATTGGTTAGCCACGGAACTGCACCCCAAACCTATCGCGAAAGATGGAATAGGCAAGGTGACCAGCAATGGATTAGCTGTCCCAACTCGAACAAGAATGGCAAATTACGAAATGTATGCCAGTGCCGTCGGCAATGCGGCCATGCCCAGTAGCATGCTGCTGGTTCGTTCATGTCGTTCATGCCTGCCATGCCCAACACACCGATCCGTTTGCCGCGAACTTCATAAGCGTCACATATCGGGCAATAGCGGATAAGCCCGCGCGACAGACCGAGGTCATGATCCTGTTTTGAAAGTGGCGGGCCATGGTTGATCACGCCGGAGGCCAATATAACGGTCCGTGCAGTGGTGGTGCCATTTGCGGTCGTCACACGGAATGCGCCATCTTTTTTTGGGAATCTCCAGCACCTCATCATTGATGATCTCTGCGCCATAAATTTCGGCATGGGATTGCATCCATCCAAGCAGGTCCTCGCCCGAAATGCCGTCAGGAAAGGGAGCGAGATTGTGCGTCTTGGGTATTTTCAGCGCCCGTCCTTCGCGCGCATCGAAGACCATGACCTCGCGCAGAAAGCGGGCAAGGTAAAGTGCGGCGGTAAGACCCGCTGGCCCGCCACCGATGATGAGGCAGTCCTTCATCTCGTTTATCCTATGAAATCTTGTTAAATTTGCCACATGATGCAGTTATCCCGGCAATAGCTGGCTGAGTTGAAAGGCTGTGAACGCGCTTCCAGCCAACACGGCTCCGCCGATCACGAAAATGCCCCCGATCAACACTGCCACACCACTTGAGCGATCAAGCACAGCGATCTCCTCAGGCGGCGCGTTGAAATATGCGCGACCCATCACCCGCGCATAGTAGAACAGCGACGCAACGGTATTGGCAGCTGCAACCACCGCGAGCCAACTATAGCCGCCGTCGATCGTGGTCATGAACAGCGCCAGTTTGCCCAGAAATCCGACTGTTGGCGGAATGCCCACCAGAGACAGGAAAGAGACCACCAGTACTGTCGCCACGATAGGGCGCCGCTTGGCCAAGCCGTCGTAGTCGGCGATAGCCGTGCGCCCGCGTAGGTATGCCACGACTGCGAAGGCAGCGAGATTGCCTATCGCATAGCTGGCTATGAAGGCCAGCAGGGCACTCAGCGCATCTGGACTAAGCCCCAGAACGGTGACGGCCATCAATACGTAGCCTGCCTGTGCCACCGAGGACCAGCCGATTAGCCGGCGGATATCATCCTGCCAAAACGCGGCCAGATTGCCCAAGGTCATTGTCGCTGCGGCTAAAATCGCGATCAGCGGGCGCAGGCCAAGAAATTCCGGGGGCACAAGCTGTACGAGGCGAGCCAATGCGATGGCCGCGCCGATCTTGGGCACGACCGTCAGGAATGCGGCTGAAGGGACCGGTGCGCCTTCGGCCACATCGGGCAACCATGCATGCGCGGGTACTGCACCCAGTTTGAACGCGACGCCGGTTAGGGTTAGCGCAAATCCGACGAAGAGCAGCGGGGAATGCCCAGTGCCGAGCCTTAATGAAGCAGCAATATCTGCGTATCCAGTGCTCCCCAAGAGTCCCAGCATTAAGGTGACCCCGGTAATCAGCAATGCGTTTGCCAGCGCGCCCATGAGGAAATATTTCATGCCAGCTTCGACGGACAGCGCCCAGTCGCGGTGCCACGCGGCCAGCGTGTAGCCGGTGACAGAAGACAGCAGCACCGCGATAGTGAGTTGTAACAGGTCTCCGGCACCGGCCATTGCCATAGCCCCAAGCGCACCAAGCAGGAGGATCGTATAATATTCTCCATGGCGTGGATCGGTGCGGAACCAGCCCGGTGCCAGGAGAATACAAAAGGCCGTGCCCAACAGGATCATCAATCGCGCCCAAAGGCTGGCTCCGTCCAGCGCCCAAGTTCCTGAAAAGGTGAACCGGGTTTCCCCCAATTGCCCCAGAACCAAAACAATGGCGACGGCAATGCCTGCGAGGGCGATGAGTGCCGACCCCGCCTGCATCCGGCGGGGCGCAAAGGCCGCAAACAGCAGCGCCAACACTGCCGCCACGATGATCGCGATCTCAGGGGATACGTCGCCGATTGGCACCGGTCAGCTCCCTATTATGGCAGAGGAGGCGCTGCCGATCAGATCAAGCAACCAGCGCGGATAGATGCCGATCAGAATGACCAGCGCCAAGATCGCTGCGAGAATGCTGCCTTCACGCAAGCTGACATCGGCAAACCCCTCGCGCGCTTTTGGCAGGTCACCAAAGAACACCTGTTGCAACAGCCGCAGAAAGAGTGCGGCAGTAATGAGAATGCCCAGCAGACCAATCGCAGCGATCACCGGAAAGACGGCAAAGGTGCCGACAAAAATCTGCACTTCCGCTACAAAACCGGCCAACCCCGGCAACCCGAGGCTGGCAAAAGCCGCAATCACGGCAGCGACTGTCAGTCGAGGAGCCACTTTAGCCAGCCCGCCGTAAGCATCCATGTCATAGGTCCCACTGCGCGCCCAGAAGCCACCGGCAATCAAGAAGAGCGCGCCGGTGATTAACCCGTGCGCGACCATTTCGACCACCGCACCGGTCAAAGCCATTTCGCGCGCGCCTTCTGCGCCGTTCAACAAGGCTCCTGCGGCGGCGATGCCCAAGACGGTATAGCCCATATGATTGACCGACGTGTAGGCGATGCGCCGTTTTAGGTCGGTTTGCCCCAAGGCGACAATGGCCCCCCACAGGATAGAAGCGAGTGCCACGATCGCCAGTGGCAATGCATAATCGGCGAAGGTTTCGCGCATCATCTGAAAGGGGATCCGCACAAGCCCATAGGTCCCCATCTTCAGCAAGACGCCAGCGAGGATGGCCGACACCGGCCCCGGTGCCATGACGTGCGCAGGTGGCAACCATGTGTGAACCGGAAACAGCGGGGCTTTGACGGCAAACCCCAGAACGAAGCCCAAAAGGATCAAACCGCCCCGCAAATCCATCTCTGCCAATGGCTGCGCAGCAATCAAAGCGCGCATGTCAAACGTGATTGGGTCAACTGTCAGCACCAGCCCGATAATCGCCAGCAAAATCGCGAGGGACCCCGCCAACGTGTAGATAAAGAACTTGAGCGCCGCACCTTGGGCGTCACCATGGCCCCACCGTCCGATAAGGAAGAACATCCCGACGAGGCTGAGATCAAAGAAGACATAGAAGATCAGCAAATCGAGGACCATGAACAGGCCCAGCGACACCGACTCCAGAAACAGAAACCATGCATAGTAGGCGCGGGGACGTTCAGGGTTCTCCATCGGCCATGCAATGCAAGCGATAAAGAGGACGCCGCTCATCAACGAGAGCGCCAATGACATGCCATCCACGCCCACGCGCCAGAAGACACCGAGCGCGGGTATCCAAGGGGCCTCCGCATAGGCCTGAAAGGCAGGGGCCGCTGAGCTTGTGTCAAACTGGTACCAGACGATTAGAAGCAGCAAGAACGACAATGTCGAGGTTGCGACCGCGATGATGCGGGCAGCGGCATGGCCGAGACTGGGCAGAACGGTCAGAGCCAGGGCGCCCAGCATCGGGATTAGGATGGTGAGTGTCAGCATGTCATGCTCCTGCAGCGAGAATGGCGATCACGGCGATGACGCCGCCGATAATGTAAGCGTAATAGTGGTGAGAGAGCCCGGTTTGCAGGCGGCGAATGTCGCGGCCTAACATACCGGTCAGGCGCGCACTGCCTTCGGGTATGCCATCAGAGATCGTCTCCCCGAAACGGTCGCTGACCTGAGCGAGCCAGTCGCCAAATGCAGCAGTGTTCCGGATACCCTGATCAACAACACGGTTGTCCACCTCCGCGATAAAAGCCGCCCCTTTGCGGCCCATGAAAGCGACCCCACGAGGCCCCGCGTCAATGAGAGTGTCGTCAATCCAAGCCGCTGTTCGGGCAAGCGCATCTATGGGGCGCACAACGTCGATGGTGATCAACTTGGGCAGCCCGAGCCAATCTGAGGCGGCAGCAGTGGCACCGCTTGTTCCGAGCGTAGGGTGCCGCCGCACCAGATAGACGCCGCCCAAGACACCGGCGGCGACAAAGGCCAGCGAAAGGCCAAGCATCAAAGGGCTGCCTTTGGGGAGCGTCATGGCCAATAGGGCGGCAAGTGCCTCAGCCAGGGGCGGATACCACAGAAGGCTTGTTGTCAGCGTTAATGCAGCGAGGATACCCAGTCCGATGGTTTCCACCCTGTCAGGCACCTCGATTGACCGCTCGTCATCGCCGCGCCAGCTAAATGCCAGCAACAAGAAGCGCGTCGTATAGGCCGCGCTCAGTGCGCCGCCGAGCATCACTGCGATTGGCAGCCAATACCCAGTATGTTCAACCGCTTTAATGATTTCTTCTTTACTCCAACCGCCGCCCGCGGGTGGCATCCCGGCAAGCCCGACGGCTGCTATAGCTGTAAGCCCCCCGACGATTGGCATCGTTTGGCCCAGCATCATTTTATCCAGGCGGTAGCTCCCCGCAGCATCCCCTGCGAGGCCCGCCGAAAGGAAAAGCGGCGCTTTGAATGTGGCGTGGACAATCAAGTGCAGTACCGCGATCCCCGGATACCCCGCACCGACTGCAACGAACATAAATCCGAGATGGGCTGAGGTGGACGCCGCAAGCAGCCGTTTGGCGTGGTTCTGCAAAACCCCGGTGACCCCTCCCGCCAGAGCAGTGATCAAGCCGATCAAGATCGCCGCGACGCTAAACCCGGGAGCGAGGGACAAGGATGGCTCAAGACGCGCGATGATATAGGCACCGGCTGCCACCAGCGTCGCCGCATGGAGAAGCGCCGAGACCGAACTGGGGCCAGCCATCGCCCGAAACAGCCAGGGCGAGAAGGGAACCTGTCCGGCTTTCGAGGCCGCCGAAAGAAGGATTCCAAAGGCTACGATCCACTGAAACGTGCCTTCGAGCGTTGCGATGCCGGCATAATCGAAAGACCCCGTGGCGGAGTAGAGCGCCATTGCAGCGGCAAAAAGTCCAAGGTCACCGAAGCGCGTCATCACGAAAGCATAAAGGCCCGAACGCGGATTTTCGATGTCGCGCCACTTGTGCGAGATCAGCGCCCAGGAACAGGCGCCAATTAGCTCCCAGCCGATAAGCAGCGTCAAAAGATCATCGGCGACGACAACCAATTCCATACCGCCTGTGAACAGGATCATGATGCCAGTTAGCCGCCCCAGCCCATGCGCTTGTTCATGCTGTGTGGCATGAAAGACAACAGCAAGTGCTATGGCGGGAACCATGAGAGCCACCGCCGCTGAGATCGGCGTGAGAGAGGCGGTAAGCCGGAGTGCATCCGACCAGATCAAGTACGCGGTCCATTCTTGTGCGACGGCAGCTAACGCCAAGACGAAAGTTCCGCCAAGCACGGCCACTGCCAACCCTCCAAGCCAGCCGCGCGACCGATCACCCATCACCGCAATGAACACGCCTGACAAAATCGGTAGAAGGGGGAGTAGCCAAAGCGTCATTCTTTCAGCGCCCCGAGCGCTTCAATCACGTCCGCTTGACGCTTGCGATAGACGGCAACAACCAAGGCAAAGCCGATTGCCAGTTCGACTGCCATCACCGCCATGATCAGGATCGCAAGCAATTGTCCCTCAGGCGCACCTTCAAGGGTAAAGGCCCAAAATCCGACAGCCGCGAGTAGGGTGCCATTTAGCATCAACTCCAAGCCCATCATCAGCATTACAAAGGATTTCTGTGACAACGCACCGAACAGACCGATGCCAAAGAGCGCCGACGCGACAATCAATATGGCTGTTAACGTCATATCAATGCTCCTTCATCGGCCTGGTGCCGTGACCTTCATGCCGGTCCGGTGCTGGCTCTTGTCTGGGCTTCTCTGGATCGGCGCCTTCGGGGTCAGCGCCGGTTGTGTGTCCTACGTGACCCGTATGCCCTGCTGACAACGCCGGGTCGTCGTCGGCCATCTCGTGACCCATATGGCCAGTGCCTTGGGCGCCGTCCTTCTTGTTAGTCATCTTGTCATGACCACCATGACCACCATGCCCTCCGTGGCCTCCGTGGCCTCCGTGGCCACCGCCTTCCTCCACCTTGCGCCCCGCAGGTGTTCCGCCCGGATGAAGCCCTGGGGGGACAGCACCCTCGTCCGACACGCCAAACCGGCCACGGCGGCTCGATAAGATGACAGCGCCGAGCATGGTCGCCAATAGCGTCACCCCGGCGGTCTCGAATATCAGCATCGAGCTGCCCAGCAGGTTGATGCCCAGATCACGCATGGTATCCCGACCCGCAGGCAGGGGATTATGCGGTAGGTCAGTTGCCAGCACCGCGACTGTGAGGCCGATGAAAGCTACAATGCCCGCTCCTATCGACAGGCGGTATTGATGCACCATCTGCATCGGGTTCAGGCCTGCCGGGTTCATCATGAACATCACCATGAAAAGACCCATGACCATCATCTCGACCGCCATCATAAATACCGTGGCGACGCCGATGTAATCGGCAGACATCAATAGCGCGATGGCACCGACACAGATGAACGATACCATCAGCGCGAATGTTGCACGGATCATCGAGTCGACCCGAAACACCCGCCAGCCGCTCCAGATGGCGATCGCCGAGAGGATATAGAAAGCAATATCCGTCATGCCAGCGCCACCAGTCCGGCCAGCAACAAGTCCAAGAAGGCAATTGGCAGCAGGACCTTCCAGATCAGCCCGAGCATCCGTGCTACGGGCATACGCGCCAGCAGATGAGACTGGGCGATAATGACAGCCATGATGGTTAGTGTTTTGAACGCGAGCCAGACAACACCCGGAAGAACCGGGCCGAGATAGCCGCCCAGAAATGCCGAGGCGGCCACGGCAGAAAAGCCAACTAACATGGACATTCTTGCCACCTGCCAACCAGCCCGATTAGCGCCTGAATCTTCGATGGACGTGCCGCCTGCAAGGTCAGCACTGTCGGCGTAGTCGAGTGGTCCGCGCAGCGTAAGTGACAATCCCAACAGTATGAAGAGGGGCAGCCCAAGCGGTTGGCGGATCACATTCCATAGGTCTTCTTGCGACGTCACGATAGCGCGCAGATCAAGCGACTCTGCAGGCAGTGCGGCGGCGATCAGGACAAACATGCTAAGCAGCATGATCGGCAGCCCAATAGCGACGTAGCGATAGGCCCCGATCAGGGCGAGTGGGGAATTGGGTGACCAGCCGTGCAAAAACACAAGCACAACCACGAGGGACTCGCACGCCCCCCACAGCACCACACTGGTTTCGAGGCCAATCACCGCAGACTGTGGCCCAAGCGGTACGACAGCGAGACCAATCGCACCGAGCGTCAGAAAACCCGAGATGGACAGGAACCAGTTCATTCTGTCTGGCGCCTCGGTCGAAATGCGTTGCCGAGACACTTCCGCCGCAGCGGCATAGAGCGGCGTTAGCAAACTGCCCCCAGTGCGTCCGGCCAGCCATCGGTAGAAAAACGTGTCCAGAACCGCAGCGATAAGTATGCCGACGGTCATGAATACGAGCATTATCATCAGGGTGAGGGCGACGCTCATGACATGTGCCCTGCATGGACGCCGTGATCCATGCCGCCCGCCATGGCATCGGGCTCAGGATTAGAGGTATTGGCGCAGATGGCGCGCAGCGATGCGTTGTCAAAGCTGTTCAAAACCAGCATGGCTTCGTGCCATTCCAGACCGATCAATAGATCATCAAGGCCTGTTTGCTGGACGTGCAGGGTAAAAATGGGTTCTGAGGTGCCGGTCAGCAGGTCAAAGCGCGTGCGTACGTCCGATCCGTCATGGGTGCGGCCCAACCCTTCGGGGATTGCTGCCCGCGCGCCCGATAAGCGGATCAGCCGTTTGAGGGTCGCATTGCCGATGTTGGTGGCGCGTAACATCCGTTCGGCCAGTGCGGGCAGTCCAAGAAGATTGAGTAGAACCCAACCGCGTTGTTCCTGGGTTTCGAACGGCGGATGCGCAACCGCAACGTTCTGTATCATGTCACCTTGGAGAGTGAGGGTCAGGACGAGCCCGGGCGGGAGCATGGGGAGAAAAGGACCGAAATCTGCGGTGTAGGCATCAAGCTCCAGCCCATCCCGCAGATCGGCGGCTGTCATCGCCATTGGCCTTCCATAAGGCGTGCCGCCCATCATGCCTTTACCGCCCTGACCATGTGGACCAATCCCACGCCACTCGTTTGGCGGGGCATCTGGCAAAAAATCGGGCTCGGTCTTGAGACTGCCAACCAGCAGATCTCTGTGAATTGCCCTCAGCAAAACGCTGATTTTCGCTATTTCTTCTATTCTCGTCGCGCCTGACAACTCATTCCGTGAATGCCAGAGAGCGCTGGCGCGGGGGTGCGGCAACTGGTCATGCAGGCGGTGTAGTTGAGGAATAAGAGCCTCTGGTATCGTGCCTACAACCAACAAAACCGCTGCGGCTCGCGGCGTCTCAACAACGCGCAATCCAGGGGATTTAGCCAGCACGCTCGCAGCATCAGCAGGGGCACCTTCACCAAAGGCTACAAACACCGGCACTTCGGCCAGCCCTGCCATTTTTGCAAGCCAGCTCATTCCCACCGAAAAATACCCTCCCGCCAGCCATAGACGATCCCGACCGATAGAATGACCAAGAACATACCCATCTCTGCCAGCGCCTTGGGGCCTTCCTCTACGAAAACCACGGCCCAAGGATACATGAACATCATCTCCATCTCGAAGGCGACGAACAGCAGCGTCATCGTGTAGTACCGGACGTGGAAACGTTGCCATGCATGGGTCTCAGGATCACTGCCACCGAGTATAGGGCGCTTCTGAGGATAGGTGCTCGGACCCGTACCGCCTGCCCGCAATGCTGCGGTGAACAGCATTGAGAATGCAAAGATCAAAATGATGGCGATCAATGTCGTCATGAATTTTGGTATCCCTTATGCCCAAGCAAGGTTACCTATCGGTGCGAACTATAAAAGCCTTCTTCCTGCTGGAGCCTTGCACTTTTTCTGAGGCCTGCGCGTCCAGTGGCTGTGACATCAAACAGTAGACCAGATCACAGGAAGGCTATCTTGCTGGCAAAATTCAGCCCTTTTCACCGTACCAGCTATGGCGCCAGTCGATCATTTTGCCGATCTCTTGGGCCTGAGCATCGATAATGCTCCTCGAAAGCTTCTTGATGTCGCTGTTGGAGCTCTGTTTCAGAGCGACCGCTGCCATTTCAATTGCAGAGGCATGGTGCGGCAGTTGTGAATCGATGAATGCTTTGTCGAAGGGTGTCTTTTTTGCGAGTTCTTCTGGGCTGTCCATCCCGAGCATGCTGCGCTCATGGGGATGGGTTTCCGTCGCGACTTCATCAGGACCAT
Organism: Sulfitobacter indolifex; assembly: GCF_022788655.1. NCBI lineage: Bacteria > Pseudomonadati > Pseudomonadota > Alphaproteobacteria > Rhodobacterales > Roseobacteraceae > Sulfitobacter > Sulfitobacter indolifex. The sequence goes on from NZ_CP084951.1 coordinate 2,875,330, forward strand.
CAAGGTCTTCGATTATGCCATCGAGCGTTTTGATTTCTTTCTTCTGATCTTCGATCATGGTCTTTGCGAACTGGACGAGTTCGCTGTGCTCGCCTTTTTCCACCGCAACCTCGGCCATTGATACCGCCATCGCATGATGTGCAGACATCATATTGACGAACCGTAGATCGGAATATTCTCCATTGTGAACCAAATTTGCAGTCGCTTGGCGCTGTGACGTCATCATCGTTCTCCTTTGGTTAGTGTTGGAAACGCGGAATAGCCGCTATGGTTCCGGTCGGATAAGTTGCGCCACGGGAAGAGGCCTACCTTTCCACGTCAGATTTTCGCTGAAGCATGCGCTTCTTAACCGAAGGTCTGAAAGCTAAGCACGGCGCACTGGGCTTAGCCGGAACATTCATCAGACAGTTTGAGTTATGGGTAAAAGACGCCTGAAGCCAAACAGCCGTGGGCTCTGCCCGCCAATAGATAATGGAGCACCCGATGCCAAACGAACCAGACTACGCCAAAGAAAAGCGCCCGCCGCACCGCAAGCGGCATAATGCACAAGACGATCACGAGGGAGCCGCTCACAGTCCTGAAGAGTTCGATTCAAAGAATCCACAGAAAGTGCTCAAGGAGGACGACTAAGCCTCATGAGTTGATGCTGCTATCTAATGCTCGGATGCCATGCAAGGCACGGGTCCGCTCTGCAAACCTGCACCCGCTGAAAATTCTGCAAGATGGACGAATGGCCGGTCTGGTGAAGCTGCACCGCAGCGCTCAGCCACGAGGCGAACGGCAGGTCAGGGCCGTGTGCGCCGATGTAGCAATACCTATCCGGCGGGCCTGGTTTTTTTGGCCCCCATAAAGCATCTCGGGTCAATGCTGGGCAGAACTTTAGCGTTCATATGACGCCCGGTTTCTTCCTTGCACCGGTGTCATAACTGTTTGGTAGTGAGTTTATCTCGGAATTGAGCCGCCTTACCATGCAGCCCTCCCCAATACGACATACACAAAATATCGCCACCATCCGGCGACACGACGCTAAACATAGACCTCGGGAAAAACTCAGCCTTCCACGGGAAAATCCTAGATATGTCTTACACCCTCAGTGCGTCCAAGCTCCACGACGCCCGGTTGCAAAATTCTCACCGTAGCCGCCGGCGCGGATGTTTGGCTTGCGCTTGTTCGGCAGTTGCACCTGCGCATCGATGCCATGATCGCGGGCATATTCCTCGGCGGCTTCGCGGGTGTCGAACTCCAAGCGCACTTGGCTTTGCGTATCGTCCGACGAGGTCCAACCCATCAGAGGATCAACGCTGCGTGCTTCCGCTGGCGAAAACTCAAGCAGCCAGACACGGGTCTTGGCCGTGCCGGAGGACATCGCTGTACGGGCGGGTTGGTAGATACGTGCGCGCATTTCGGGACTCTCGCTTCAGGAACCTCGCGCTTTATCTAATATTCCGCGCCAAGGGGCAAGGGAATGCAAGACAGCGCAAATAAACCCTACCATGCTGCAGTGCAGAGACTACATGAGGATAACCCCATTGGAGCACTCCACATGAACCCCTTCGCCCTATTCGCCATGCAAAGCCAACTGGCCTCGCTGGCAGTTGAAACCCAGATTGTCATGTCATTGCGCATTCTGGCCATGGCCGGTGCGCTCCCCGCGCGACCCGGCGAGAATAACCGCATGGTTGCCGAAAAAGGCCCCGCCATGGCCAAGGCTTTCCACGCTGGTACGCAGGCGGCGATGTCGGGCAAAAGCCCTGACCAAATCATGAACGCCTCGCTTGCGCCCTTGGCCCGAAAAGTACGTCAGAACCGCAAACGGCTGATGAAGTAGAGGCAAAAGCGACCTTCACGGCCCCCTGCCCCTTGAACCGAGCGTGAAAGAGGGCACCTATGGGGAGCCCGACGAAGGATACCCGCGATGCCCTATGCCCAGACCGATAAATCGGAAGGTATGCCGCTTTTGGCAAACCCCGCCCCCGATGTCCGCACCCGCCCTAAGCTGGAGGGCGGGCATAGCTTTAAATTGGTCACTGAGTTTGCCCCGGCAGGCGATCAGCCGACAGCGATCAAGGAACTGACCGAGGGCGTGAACTCAGGCGAACGCGATCAGGTGCTTTTGGGGGCGACCGGTACAGGTAAGACCTTTACCATGGCCAAGGTCATCGAAGAGACGCAGCGCCCGGCGATCATCCTTGCGCCGAACAAGACGCTCGCGGCGCAGCTTTACGGAGAGTTCAAAGGCTTCTTCCCAGACAACGCCGTGGAATATTTCGTTTCCTACTACGATTACTACCAGCCCGAAGCCTATGTCGCGCGCTCCGACACCTTCATCGAGAAGGAATCACAAATCAACGAGCAGATCGACCGGATGCGCCACTCCGCCACACGCGCGCTCCTGGAACGGGATGATGTGATTATCGTGGCCTCTGTGTCGTGCATCTACGGCATCGGTAGTGTTGAGACCTACGGCGCGATGACCCAAGACCTGAAGGCCGGCGAAAGCTATGACCAGCGTAAGGTCATCGCCGATCTGGTGGCCCAACAGTACAAACGCAATGACGCGGCCTTCCAGCGCGGCTCCTTTCGGGTGCGCGGTGACAGCCTTGAGATTTTCCCGGCTCACCTTGATGACCGCGCTTGGCGGCTCAGCTTCTTCGGCGAGGAGCTGGAAAGCATCACCGAGTTCGATCCGCTCACCGGAGAGAAGACCGACACCTTCGACCAGATCCGCGTCTACGCGAACAGCCACTATGTGACGCCCAAACCAACGATGTCGCAGGCGATCATCGGCATCAAGAAAGAGCTGCGCACGCGGCTTGATCAACTGGTTGCAGACGGCAAATTGCTGGAGGCGCAGCGGCTGGAGCAACGGACGAACTTCGATATCGAGATGCTAGAGGCCACCGGCGTCTGCAACGGGATCGAGAACTATTCACGCTACCTCACCGGCCGCGCGCCCGGTGAGCCACCCCCTACCCTGTTCGAGTTCATCCCCGACAATGCGATCGTCTTCGCGGATGAATCCCACGTCTCGGTCCCGCAGATTGGCGGCATGTACAAGGGCGACTATCGACGCAAATTCACGCTGGCCGAACACGGCTTCCGCCTGCCGTCCTGCATGGACAACCGCCCGCTGAAGTTCGAGGAATGGGATGCCATGCGCCCGCAATCGGTCTTTGTGTCGGCCACGCCCGCAGCGTGGGAGATCGAGCAAACGGGCGGCGTTTTCACCGAACAAATCATTCGCCCGACCGGCCTGATCGACCCATATATTGAGATCCGCCCCGTGGAAATGCAGGTCGACGATCTGCTGGATGAGGTGCGCAAAGTCGCCGCCGATGGCTACCGCACGCTGTGCACCGTACTGACCAAGCGCATGGCCGAAGACCTGACCGAATACATGCACGAACAGGGCATCCGCGTGCGCTACATGCACTCGGACATTGACACGATCGAGCGGATCGAGATTCTGCGCGATCTCCGGCTGGGTGCATTCGACGTGCTGATCGGGATTAACCTGCTGCGCGAGGGGCTCGATATCCCTGAATGCGGACTGGTGGCCATTCTGGATGCGGACAAAGAAGGCTTCCTGCGCTCGGAAACCTCGCTGATCCAGACCATCGGTCGTGCGGCGCGTAACGCCGATGGGCGCGTCATCATGTATGCCGACCGCATCACCGGCAGCATGGAACGGGCGATGGGCGAAACCGACCGCCGCCGCGCCAAGCAGATGGCCTATAACGAGGAACACGGTATCACGCCTGCAACGGTCAAGAAGAACGTCGATGACATTCTGGCCGGACTTTACAAAGGCGATGTCGATATGAACCGCGTGACAGCCAAGGTCGATAATCCGCTGGCCGGGGGCAACCTTCAAACCGTGCTGGACGGACTTCGCACGGACATGCGCAAAGCGGCAGAAAACCTCGAGTTTGAGGAGGCCGCGAGGCTGCGAGATGAGGTCAAGCGTTTGGAAGCTGTTGACTTGGCAGTGGCCGATGACCCGATGGCCCGACAGCAGGCCGTGGATCGGGCGGTGGATGCGGCACAGAAAGCGTCAGGGCGCAGCACCTCTGGCCGTGGCGGGATGCGCGGCGGCAATGTAAAGCGCCGCAAGCGCTGAATGAAAAAGGGCCGCCCCTTAGGGGGTGGCCCGTGCATCCGGTATAGGGATTTAACCCAAACTATCGTCGCAGCGCGGCGACAAGGGCCAGTACCAGCCCCGCACCAATGGCGGCCACAACCAGCAGCAAAAGCAATCCTCCGGCGGCTACAACCGTAACACCAAGCGCGGCTAGGATAAACGGCAGGGCCACAGCGCCGACCACCCCCAGAATGAGGTAGAGCAGCTTGTTTCGGCCTGCCACGGCCCCGGCAATTGCCCCGGCCACAAGCCCGACCACCACAAGCGCAATCAGCGCTACTGCGCCAAGCGTATCAAGAAAGGCTTCCATCAAACGGGTCTCCTAGATTAATCAGATGAATGGCACAAACGGCACGCCACAACCGGCAAGGGTAAGCAGCAGGCCAAGAGCGATCAAACGGTACATCGAAAGTTCCCTTTCCAGTCACGGCCCAATCGCCGCGCCTTCTAAGAGACCCGATCCGCGCCGCAAAAACAATGGGCTGCGCAGGATATCGCCCGCGAGAAAAAGGGGGAGGCGCTGCCGCCACCCCTCGCAAATTTTCAGAATACGCATCACAGCCAGTAGTAAGGCACCCCGTAGTGGTCGAAGGTCCGCTCTTGCCACGCGCGGTCGCTGTCCCAGCGGTCGGTCCGCTCCGGTGCACCTTTTACCGTGGCTTCATCAATGTTTGTCATGAAGCCATCGCGGGCCGGATCATAGTCGAGCGCGTTCCACGGCACGGGGTAATGTTCCTCACCCATGCCCAAAAAGCCTCCGAAACCCATAACGGCATAGGCAACTTTGCCGGATTTCTTGTCGATCATCAGGTGATCGATATGGCCGATTTCGGTCCCATCCGCGCTGAAAACGGCGGTGCCGTTCACATTGTCAGAAGAAACCAGCGATGCCGGTGTTGTCTGGTCAGTCATGGCCTGTTCCTCTTGTAAGTGCTGTGACGGTAGAACCCGAGGCAAGGGTTGCCGGTTCCCGTATGACGGGCAGGATGGCAAGTTCTGGCTTATCCACTTCGCAACACGGTCACGGGAACCAAACGGATCGTCGTGGGGTTGAGCATCCAATAGGAAATGCACGCACCTTAAAGGAGACACACAATGGAATATGGACTTCTCGGGCTTATCGTCCTCATCGCCGACATCTATGCCATCTATCAGGTTTTCACCTCCGGCGCCTCTGGCGCGGCCAAGATTGCTTGGATTTTAGGCATCATCATCCTGCCGGTCTTGGGCTTCATCGTCTGGCTGATCGCGGGCCCGCGTGGCAACAAAGCTCACGTGTAAACAGACTGACCTAGACGAAGACAAAAACCCGGTGCCCTTGGTGCCGGGTTTTCATTTACCACTCTTACAACGAAACGATTTGTTAACCCAAATTAACCAAGATCGCGGCAGGAGCCTGCCATGCGATCTGTATTTTTTCTTACCCTACTAGCCTGCCAGCTCTGCGCCACAACTGGCCAAGCCGGGCCGTGGCTGCGTGACAAAGGGACCAGCTTCGTCTCCTCATCCTTCTCTGCCACCTACTTCTACGACCTCACCCAAAGCACGTATATTGAGTATGGCCTGCGCGAGAAGCTCACCTTAGGATTTGACCTAAACACAGCGCAAAGCCGGTTTGGCCTGCAAAGCGGCAGCGCAACCGCGTTTCTGCGTTTTCCATTGGGAGATCCAACCGAATGGGGACGCTGGGCCTATGACCTTGGCGCCGGGGCAAGCTGGACAGATGCGTTCATCTCCCCCCATGTCAGGGCCGGGCTGTCATGGGGCCGTGGCTTTACCCTTGGCGCGCGGAACGGGTGGCTGACCGTCGATGCCACGGCGCAATGGGAGTTTGGAGTGTCGCAGGAGGTTATCAAACTTGATGCCACTGCCGGGTTCGACTTTACCGAAGCAACCACCGGCATGGCGCAGATTTTCATCACCTACACCGAGGGCGAAACCTACGCTAATTTTGCGCCCTCCATCGTTCTCTCGCCCCGCTTCAGTAAATACCGTGTGCAGCTCGGCAGCGAAGTTCCCTTCGACGCGCCTGAAAACACTGCCCTTACCCTTAGCCTTTGGCGGGAGTTCTAATGCAAACAGCCCCACCGGATCATCGGCGGGGCCGTTCATTGCTATATCATTGAGTGGGGGCTACCGGCTGTCCATCCGCACCATGACCGAGACTTTCCCCTTCACCGGCGTGGGCCAAACCAAATGGATCTGATCCCGATCAGCCCCTTCAGCATGTGTGACGTAAGGCATGTCAAACTGCGCTACATTGTTGCTGTTGCGGATCGCGCCATGGGCCATCACGGCATCGGTATTCAGCGCCTGCCCCTCAAACGGTAGGTGCCCGGAAGTATTAATGACCCATGTCTCCGAAGGCGTGGACTGATTGAACTCAATCTCGGCCATATTCTCCACTTGCGTCGTAACAGCGTGAAAAGAATTGCCTTTCATCACCACGTTCTTGCAACGCGACATATCGAGGTCAGCAAAAGTCGTGTCCACCCGCTCTGCCCGGTCGATGCTGCCGTTCAAACTGCGGAAGCGGTTGCTGGTGATGCTTACCCCGCTCAGGAAATGCCCCGCCCCATGCGGCTTCACCACGATATAGCTGAACCATGGCGCGACCTCTCCTGACAGGAAGATATTGTCGCTAATGCTGAGCGCGCTGAACGAATAGCCTGAGGTGAAAGCCGGTGTCGGGTCTTGCTCATTCGTCCATTCGATAAAGCAATTATCGACGTAATTGCCCGTCACCACCGCGCTGGTATGGGCCGAGGCAAGGATCAGACCCGCCGAACGCACGCCGTTGTCGACCTCATCCCCTTGGAAGAAGTGATTGCCCGTCACGATGCTATTGCCGCCCGCCAGAAGCGCGAAGTGGCGGAACTTCGTCGCACGGCAATCGCGAAGCTTCACGTCGTTGGCGTTGGTGTTCAGCGCGATACTGCTGCGGTTCGGCACGGTCAGCGCATCTTCAGCCGACAGGAACTGACAGCGGTCAATCAACATGCCCTGACAGCCCCCACCGATTGAGGTGATGCCCCGGTTCTTGGGGCGGCTGACAAAACAATCGCGCAGGTGAAAGATCAGCCCCGCAGGCGCAAGATTGATAGCGCTGCAGCGGTCGTTGCACTGGAATTCGACATCCGCCATCACGAATTTTGACAGCGAGGCGAAACCGCTGAAATCCACCATGTACTGAAACTTACGGAAGGTAAAATTCTGCGTCCCCGCCGCGTCATACAGCGGTGCATTCAGGGTAATCTCTTGCGTTGCAACATTCTTGGAACGGACATAGATCTCGCGCCCCACCCCAGTGCCTTCAACCAGCGCGCCCACGGGCACATTGGCGATATTGGTCACATTGGTCAGCTTGCGACTATCCGAGGTGGCGTAGCTCGCCTGTGAAGTCACCACCACAGTGTCCCAGCTACTGCTCGATGCCGCCTCAAGCTGGCCGTTGCGGATCACCCGGCGCGTGGCATAGCTAGATTTATCCGGCACCGCCGCTTGCATATCCAGCGGTCCGGTCACATTCACCTTGCGCCCACCCATATCCAGCGAGTCGTGATCCGCGTTGTTCAGCAGCGCCTGAAAGGCCTTAAGGAAAGCGGTCTCTTCATTTTCAAACGCCTCAATATAGCTGGGCAGGTCGAAATTACGGCGCAGCAGCAGGACCGCCGCCACAGGCATGGTCACATGGCCCTCAAACTTAACTGGCGTGTCGAACGTGACATCACCGTTCAACAGGTAGTTCCCTGCAGGCACCAGCACCGTGCGCCCATCGGCGGCAGTATTTGCAGCCTCGAACGCGGCGGTGTCGTCGGTCACGCCATTGCCCACCGCGCCAAAGTCGCGCACATCAACCTGCGCCAGCATGTCCCGCAGGAACACCGCCGTGACATCTTCGATCTCAATATCGTCGATCCGCACCACGCCGCCCGTCGGCCCAGTCAGATCAAGCCCCAGATGCCCGTAAGCCGCCCCCGCGCCCCAAACCATATCGACCCCGCCGCGGGCGCCACTGCCGATGATCGCGCTGACCTCGACCACGTCGCCATAAGCGGCGAGCGTGGTAGACGGACCGAATTCCGGCACGCCGCTCACCCTGCCCCCGCCTGATTGCGCCGGATATCCCGCGATGCGCACCGTTGGTAGATTGCCGCTTATGGCCTTCACTCGCGCCGTCACGCGCAGGTAACACCCCGGCAACAGCGTGGTCTGCCCCATATAGCGCAGCCGCTGCGTGGACTGCGTCTTGAGCAACTCCAGCGCCCCGCCGAAATCCTGATCCGCCGGGACAAAGGCCGCATTGGCCGCGTTTTCGTAGGTGTCGGACCCCGGCGTGCCATCGCCGCTAGACCAGACATCCAGCCCCGCCGCAAAGGGCGTCGGCATCAACACCAAACCGTCGGTAATCGCCTTGTTCATCGCATTTCCTTTCCCCGGCCCGCACCTCTCACCAAGGCGCGCCGCTCAACTGCTCTGGCTCGGAGATGCCGAACCGCGAGGTCAGGGAAATATCAACGATGTGTTAATCATGACTGTGATCGCCGCGCGTATGGGCCGCAACAGACCTCACACATTCGCGCCCGGCGCATCGAGGATTTGCACCGCGCCAATGCGCCAGCCTTCCTCGGTCTGCTCCATCAGATAGCCCAGCAGATGCGTGAAGCCCTTGGGGTCAACGACCTGCACCACTTGGAAGAACCGCGTACCATCCGCGCGGCGATCCAGAAACCGCACCTCAGCGGGGTTCTGCACCATTGGGTAGCCATTGCTGACCATGCTGCGAAAATTTTCGGGGGTCTGGAAAAAGCGCTGCAAGTTCGGCGTGGCGAACTCCAAAGCAGCGGCGAAATCATCCGCGCGAAAGGCGTCAAACTGGCTGTTGATCGTCTCTTCGATCTCAGCCTGCTGCGCCGCTGCGCCAAAACTCAGGAGGGCCGAAAGCACCAGCCCTCCGAAAAACGTAAGTACCGCGTTGCGCATTGCCTTTCCCCCTTGCCCTTGCTGAATGATCTAAGTCACGCAGGGCAAGAGGCAAAAGTTTCACGCGGCGGTCAGCTTGCCCGCAAGCGCATCATCGATCAGCGCCACGGTCTCATCCACGCCGTAAAGCGCGATAAACCCGCCGAAACGCGGCCCTTGGCTGGCACCCAGCAGCACTTCGTAAAGCGCGGTAAACCAGTCGCGCAGCGGATCGAAACGCTCTTTGCCGACCGCAAAAACCATGCTTTGCAAGGCTTCGGCGTCCAAGCCTCCATCCCACACCTTCAACCGATCGCGCAGGTCTTCCAGTGCTTCACGCTCCAGCTCAGTTGGCGCGCGGAACACCTTTTGCGGTTTCACGAAGTCATTGAAATAATGCACCGCATGGCCTGCGGCCTGATCCATCCCGGGGTTGGTCTCGGGCGTGGCCTCTGGCGCATAGCGCTGGATAAAGCCCCAAAGCTGCGATTTGTCCTCGGCACTCGACACGCTCGCGAGGTTCAGCAGCATCGAGAACGGCACAACCATATCCGATTTGGGCACATCACCACCGTGAATATGCCAAACCGGGTTGTTCAACCGCCCCTTGGCATCCTGCGTCTCATAAGCCCGCAGCTGCTGGTGGTACTCATCAACCGCCTTGGGGATCACGTCAAAATGCATGCGCTTGGCCGTCTTGGGCTTAAGGAACATGAAATACGACAGGCTCTCGGTGCTGGCATAGGTCAACCACTGGTCAATCGAGATACCGTTGCCGCTGGATTTCGAGATCTTCTGCCCGTTCTCATCAAGGAACAGTTCATAGCTGAAATGCTCGGGCTTCTTGCCGCCCAAAATCTCACAAATCCGGTCATAGATCGCCGTGTTCGTCGCGTGCTCCTTGCCGTACATCTCGAAATCGACATCCAACGCGGCCCAACGCGCGCCGAAATCAGGCTTCCACTGTAGCTTTACATTGCCGCCAGTCACCGGGAGCGTCATCTCTGTGCCGTCTTCATCGTCAAAGGTGATCGTGCCGTCTTTGGCGTTGACCTCCTTCATCGGCACATACATCACGCGGCCCGTTTCAGGATGAATTGGCAGGAAGATCGAATAGGTCTGCGCCCGCTCTTCGCGCAGCGATTTCAGCATCACCGCCATGATCTCATCATACTTTTCGCAGGCGCGCAGCAGCACCTCGTCAAACTGGCCCGATCGGTAGAATTCGCGGGCCGAGTAAAACTCATACTCAAAACCAAAAGTATCAAGGAAGCGGCGCAGCATGGCGTTGTTGTGGTGGCCAAAGCTCTCATGCGTGCCAAAAGGATCCGGCACCGAAGTCAGCGGGCGGTGCATATGCTCAGCCAGCATCTCCTGCTGCGGCACATTGCCCGGCACTTTGCGCATGCCGTCGAGATCATCCGAAAAGCACACCAGCTTGGTCGGAATGTCGCTGATCTCCTCAAAGGCGCGCTTGATCATCGTAGTGCGCAGCACTTCGCCAAAAGTGCCGATATGCGGCAGACCAGAGGGGCCATAGCCCGTCTCAAACAGCACATAGCCCTTCTCTGGCGGCTTCTTCGCATAACGTTTGAGCACCCGGCGCGCTTCTTCAAAGGGCCATGCTTTGCTGCTAAGTGCCGCGTCTCGGGTCTCGGACATGTCAGATCATCCATCTTTTGGCGCCCCTGCGCCCAATGCGCACGGGGTCGCCCGTTCCTATTGCTTCGCACCCTGAGGGTCAATATTCTGCGCCGCAACATACCTGTTCAAAGGATTTCCCGATGCCCGACACATCTTCTCTCTCGCTCAGCGCTCAAGACTGCCTTGTCGCGCTGATGATCGCGGTCTCGGCCTCGGACGAAGACATTCGTACTGCCGAACTGGTGAAAATCGAATCCGCGCTGAACCTGCTGCCGGTATTTTCCGGCTATGACAACGACCGCGTCGCGACAATCAGCAAAACCGTCTTTGACCTGTTTGAGCAAGAAGACGGGCTTGATGCCCTCTTTGGCCTGATCCGCGAAGCCCTGCCCGAGCGCTTGAATGAGACTGCCTATGCGCTGGCCTGTGACGTGGCCGCCGCCGATGGCACGCTCGACGAAGCCGAGCTGCGCCTGCTCGAAGAAATCCGCTATGAGCTTAACATCGACCGGCTCCACGCCGCCGCGATTGAGCGCGGCGCGCGGGCGCGGCATCTGACCTAAATAGGCTTTAGGAGTCTTCCAAAACGGCTTCCGCTTCCGGCTGGACTTCGGGCGTGGTGTCAGCTTCAGGCGCTGCCGCAGCTTCTGGCTCTGGTTCGACCGCCGCATTATAAAGCAGCCCCCAACGCTCCAACAGGCCACGCTGCACACGTTTGGCCCGCCCATTCCACGTCCGGGCACCCGGCGGACGCTCACGCTCTGCACGGGGGATCTTGGCCCGCTGGTCCATGTTTGCAGTCAAAATCGCAAAGGCAAGCACACGGTCTTCAGGTGTGGTGAGGAACCCCGCCAGCGCAGAAACGAAATTTAGCGTCCCGGTTTTTGCGTCAATCTTTATCGGACCGTTGGTCTGCGGTCGGCCACGGTCATCACGCAGATACACAGGCTTTAAAATTGGCCGCAGCCCCGTCCCGTGAATGCGCGCCAGCCCCCCGGCCATGTCATGCACAGTCATCTTGCTGTCATCGCCGAGGCCGGAGTGGTCAACCATCGCCGGGTTTTCCATGCCCAGTTCTTCGACTGCCCATTTGTTCATTTCTGCCGCCGAAGCGCGTAGGCTTGCCACCGTCCCTAGCCGCTTAGAGCTGGCCGCCATACCGACCATCTCTGCCGTAAGGTTCGTAGAATATTCCAGCATATCTTTCAGGATCGGCTGCAGTTTCGCGCTGCGATGGGTGACGAGGGTCTCGCCTTCGGGCAGCGCTTCGGCCAGCTCTGCATCGCCCAGTTTAATGCCGTGGCTGCGGGCAATCGTCGCGAAAAGATCGCCCGCGTAAACGCCGGGCCGGCGGATTGGCAGCCAACGCGCGCCACCCGAGCCCAAGGCAGACTTCGCCACGGTCCAGACATCGCGGTCGGGCCTGTTTTCGTAAGTGTAGACCGGCCCGCTGCGGTCCACGACCTCCATCGAGGCCGCACGCACCGCTGGCGCATAACGCGCCGCGCGGCCCTCCATCGTCACGTCATAGCCGTTGCCGTCGCGCTTCCATTCGAAATGCACCCGGTTGTAGTTCAGCGCGATGCCTGAGACGCCGGGGTTATATCCCACATGATCGGGCTGTTCGGGATCAATGGCAAAAGTCGAAGGCAAAGACCCTTCATAGACCTTGAACTTGCCCTTCACCCCAATGATGCCCGCCTCTTTCAACTCTTCGGCCATCTTGCCTAGGTTGTCACTGTCGAGCGTCGGGTCGCCCCCACCGACAAGGATCAGATCGCCCTGCACTTCTCCATTGACCACGCCGCCGGTCGCCAGCAACCGCGTCTCAAACACATGATCCGGCCCTAGTTGATCCAGCGCATAAAGCGCGGTGATCGCCTTGATACTACTCGCAGGCGGAATGCCGTCAGTGGCGTTGGACGCCTCCAGCCAGATGCCGCTTTCGACATCGATCACGGCAAAGGCGACCGTGCCGGTGATCCCGCTGTCCGCGATGATCTCGGACACATTGGGAATGGCCTGTTTATATAGATCGGCATCGCGCCCAATCGGGCGCAATGAAGTTGTCGGTGCCTCGGCCCAAGCGGAGACCGCTGCCATCGCAGCAGCAGCCGTTCCAAGGAATATGCGTCGTGTAAATCTCTGGCTCATAGGGCTGATATAAACCGCATGCGGCGTTCGGCCACAACCTGTCTGACGCCCTCCCCCCTTTCGCGGTTGCACAAAACCGCCGACCTGCTAACCCCACGTCATGCAACGCGCTATTCCCATCATGTTTATCGCCATGTCGCTGATCCCCGCCGGGGACAGCGCGGGCAAGATTTTGACCACCGGAATGGGCGTGGCGCCGGTCTTCGTTGCGTGGTCGCGATTTGCCATCGGCGCGCTGATGGTCCTGCCGTTCCTGCCGCGCGGGACATGGGCGTTGATGCGCGACTGGCGGCTCTGGTTGCGGGCAGCAACGCTGGCGTCGGGGATCACATGTATTCAAACCGCGCTCCAGACCGAAGCCATCGCCAATGTCTTTGCCGCCTTCTTTATCGGGCCGATGATCAGCTACCTGTTGGCTGCGCTTTTCCTACGAGAGCGGATCACCCTGCTGCGCAGCGCGCTGATCCTGCTGGGGTTCTGCGGCGTGTTGCTGGTCGTGCGTCCTGGCATGGGCGGCGGCTCAGGCGGGCCGGGTCTGCTCTTTGCTGTAGCGGCGGGGCTCTTCTATGGCGTGTTTCTCACCATGTCACGCTGGCTGTCAGATGTGGCTGCCCCCTTGGCGCTGACCTTCACCCAACTGGCGATGAGCGCGGTGATGCTGCTGCCCTTGGGCCTAATGAACCTGCCATACGCGACCTTGGCTGTGGCCGGGCTTGCCACCACCAGCGCGCTGTTTTCCATGCTGGGCAATCTGCTACTGCTCTATGCCTATCGCCGTGCGCCCGCAACACGACTGGCGCCGCTGGTCTACTTCCAACTGATTGCGGCGGTGCTGCTGGGGCTGTTCCTGTTCAGTACCCTGCCCGACGCGCTTACATGGGCGGGCCTTGCGGTGATCATCGCCGCTGGCATCACCTCGGCCCGGCTACGCTGAGCGCCAGCCCCCCGCCGCCCGCAGCGCGGTTGACGACACATCAACCATCGGCACATTCACAAAACACCACGCGGGCGCTGTGGCATGGGCCAGCAGTTGACTGTTCCGCCCCGCAATCCGGTAGGGCGCATAAAGCGCCGCCGCCCGGCTCATTCGTGCCGAGATACGCTGTCCGGGCCGCGCGAGCACGCCAACCGGCACCGTCTCCATAATCTGCCGCCAGTCTTGCCACAGATGAAACTGCGCAAGGTTATCGGCCCCCATTAGCCAGACAAACCGCACGCCGGGATAGTGCCGCCGCAGGGCGCCGAGTGTCTGCGCCGTATAGCGCGTGCCAAGCTGCGCCTCGATATCCGTGATCTCGACCCGCGGGTGATCCATCACCGCCCGCGCCCGCGCCATGCGCTGCGCCATGGGCGCCGGTCCGTGCTCTTTCAGCGGGTTGCCGGGGCTCAGCAGCCACCACACGCGGTCCAGCCCAAACCGCTTTATTGCCTCGCGGGTGATATGCGCATGCCCTTCATGCGCCGGGTCAAACGACCCGCCCAACAGGCCGATGACCTGCCCCTTGGTGGCGAATGGCATGGTATTGCGCAAGAAAATGGCCCCCGATCAGAAATCAGGGGCCAAAGGAGGGGCATCGCGGCCCTTTGTCAATGCAAGGCGCTTACTTGTGCTTCACGATCTCGCCCGAGCGCAGCCGTGCAACATAGCTGTTCAGCTCGCGTTTCACGATCGGCATCAGGAAGTAGAGCGCAATGATGTTCACAATCGCCATCGAGAACAGCATCGCATCGCTGAAGTCGATCACCGGCCCAAGGCTTGCGGCCGCACCAATCACGATGAAGACGCAGAAGATGATCTTAAAGATCAACTCTTTCACCGCCCCTTCGCCGAACAGATAGGTCCAAGCCTTGAGGCCGTAGTAGGACCAGCTGATCATCGTCGAGAAGGCAAAGAGCACCACCGCGATCATCAGCAGGATCGGGAACCAAGAGAACGCCCGCGCGTAGGCCGCCGAGGTCAGCGCCACGCCGCTCACACCACCTTCGGTCGCGATCCGGCCCGCCTCGGCGTTCCAGATATACAGACCGGTTTCTGGGTCTTGGTTCAACACACCGCTGATGACGATCACAAGCGCGGTCATCGTGCAGATGACCACCGTGTCGATGAACGGCTCCAGCAGTGCGACATAGCCTTCAGTCACCGGCTCTTTGGTCCGCACGGCAGAGTGGGCAATCGCAGCCGAACCGATGCCCGCCTCATTGGAGAATGCCGCCCGACGGAAGCCCTGGATCAGCGCCCCGGTAAAGCCGCCAACGACACCGAGACCAGTGAAGGCCCCCATGAAGATTTGGCCAAAGGCCCAGCCGATCATATCCCAGTTGATGATCAGGATCAGCAGCGACACCAGCACATAGAAGACACCCATGAACGGCACGACCTTTTCAGTCACCCGCGCAATGGATTTCAGGCCACCCGCGATCACCGCAAAGGTCACACCAGCAAGAACGACGCCTGTGATCCAGCCCGGATAATCCCCCAGCACGCCCGCAAGCTGCGCGTGCGCTTGGTTGGCTTGGAACATGTTGCCGCCGCCAAGTGCGCCCAGAATGGTGAAGATCGAAAACAGCACCGCCATGAACCCGCCCAGCGGCAGGCCGCGTTCGGCGAAGCCCTTAACGATGTAATACATCGGCCCGCCCGAGACATGGCCGTCGGGGAATTCATTGCGGTATTTCACGCCCAGCGTACATTCGGTGAACTTGGTCGCCATGCCGAACAGGCCCGCAACCACCATCCAGAATGTCGCGCCCGGCCCGCCGATGCTGACAGCCACGGCCACGCCCGCGATGTTGCCCAGACCCACGGTGCCCGACAGCGCCGTCGCCAGCGCCTGAAAGTGGCTCACTTCGCCCGCATCGTCCGGATCAGAATAATCGCCCCGCACCAGTTGGATCGAATGCCAAAACCCTTTGACCTGAATGGCACCGAAATAGACGGTGAAGACCACCGCACCCACGACCAGCCACAGCGCGATCCATGAGAAATTCGTGCCCGGCAGCGGGGCGAAGATGAATGAAACGTACCAGCCGGTGTAATCGGCAAAAATCTGGTTGATACGCTGGTCGATGCCGACAGCCTCTTGCGCAGAGGCAAGGCCCGGCAGCAATGACGCAAAAATGGCCATCGCAAAGGTAAATAGCTTATTCATGGCTTATCCTTTCAGGGAATAATCGTGACCGGCACGCTGGAGCCCGCGACCAACCGGCCCGTCACCCCACCAAAAAGCCGCTTGAGCCCGCGCTCACCGACCCGACCGACGACGATCTGGATCGCACCGCGCTTTTTGGCGACACCTTCAAGGATATCGGCCACATCACCGTGTCGCACGATCCCCTCGACCTCCACGCCCGAGGCTTTGGCCTCTGCCACCGCCGGATCAAGCACCACGTCATGGGCGCGCTGCAACTCCTGCTCGCGCCGCATATGGCGCTGCTCGTTCTCTTCCTTGGTCTGAAAGGTGAAAGGCGACCATTCGATCACGAAGCAAACCGTGATCGAACAGTCCCCGATCTGTTTGGCCTGAGCTTGAGCAAAGGCCAAAGCACGCGCGCCGGCCTCTGATCCGTCCAGACCCACAACGATTGTGGATTTTGACATGAGTATTTCCCTGTTTTTATGACTGCCAGCCGATGCACCGCGAAGGGTGAGCACCGCTTTCAGCCTGCCTACTCCACGATGGCCGAAAATCGCCGCCCAATCGCAGATTGAAAGAATCCTAGCGCGAAAACCGCAGAAAAGTCGACTGAATTTCGCCTGCTGGCTATGTAGATCGCCTGCCAAACCATTGTAAAACCGCACAATCGCCCGCTGACCTCCTCCTTGGGCGCACCCACTGGGCAGATTTCGCAAGGCTCCGCCGGGCGACTGGCCCCGGATATACAGAGTGTTTGATATTGCCCCGCCCGGGCGATATGGCACTGCAAACCCCAAATCGCGTTTCGAGGATTCTCCAAATGGCTGCCTATCAATACGTCTATCACATGTCCGGCGTCTCCAAGACCTACCCCGGGGGCAAGAAGACATTCGAAAACATCCACCTGAACTTTTTGCCCGGCGTGAAGATCGGTGTCGTCGGCGTCAACGGCGCGGGTAAATCCACCCTGCTCAAGATCATGGCCGGGCTCGACAAGGATTTCACCGGCGAAGCATGGGCCGCTGAGGGGGCCAAAGTCGGCTACCTGCCACAGGAACCCAAGCTCGACCCGACCAAGACCGTGCGTGAAAACGTCATGGAAGGTGTGGCTGCGAAGAAGGCGATCCTTGATCGCTACAACGAACTGGCGATGAACTACTCAGACGAGACCGCCGATGAGATGGCCAAGCTGCAAGACGACATCGACGCCCAAGACCTTTGGGATCTCGACAGCCAGATCGACGTTTCCATGGAAGCGCTGCGCTGCCCGCCGGATGACGCGATGCCGGAAAACCTCTCGGGCGGTGAAGCGCGCCGCGTGGCGCTGTGTAAACTGCTGCTCGAAGCGCCCGACATGCTGCTGCTCGATGAACCGACCAACCACCTCGACGCGGAAACCATCGCGTGGCTGCAACAGCACTTGATCGACTACAAAGGCACGATCCTTGCCGTCACCCACGACCGTTACTTCCTTGATGACATCACCAGCTGGATCCTTGAGTTGGACCGCGGCCGCGGCATCCCTTACGAGGGCAACTACTCGGATTGGCTGGAACAGAAGGCCAAGCGCCTGAGCCAAGAGGCCCGCGAGGACAAATCCAAGCAAAAGACGCTTGAGCGCGAACTTGAGTGGATGCGCCAAGGTGCGAAAGCCCGTCAGGCGAAATCCAAAGCGCGGATCGCGGCCTATAACGAGATGGCCGAAACCTCCGAGCGCGAAAAACTTGCCCGCGCCCAGATCGTCATCCCCAACGGCCCGCGCCTTGGCAACAAGGTGATCGAGGTCGAAGGCCTGAAAAAGCACATGGGCGACAAGCAGTTGATCGATGGGCTGAACTTTAGCCTACCGCCCGGCGGTATCGTCGGTGTGATCGGCCCCAACGGCGCGGGTAAGTCGACGCTGTTCAAGATGCTCACCGGGCATGAACAACCCGACGAAGGCACCATCGAATACGGCGACACGGTTGATCTGTCTTATGTCGATCAGTCCCGCGATGATCTGAACCATGACGACACCGTCTGGCAGGCGATCACCGGCGGTGCCGAGATCATCAAGCTGGGTGATGCCGAGGTGAACAGCCGCGCCTATTGCTCATCGTTTAACTTCAAGGGCGGCGACCAGCAGAAGAAGGTCGGCCTGCTGTCGGGCGGTGAACGCAACCGCGTGCACATGGCGCGGCTTCTGAAAGAAGGCGGCAACGTGCTGCTGCTCGATGAACCGACCAACGATCTGGACGTCGAAACCCTCCGCGCACTCGAAGACGCGCTGGTCGATTTCGCGGGCTGCGCCGTGGTCATCTCGCACGACCGCTTCTTCCTTGACCGGATCTGTACCCACATCATGGCCTTCGAAGGCGAAGCGCATGTGGAATGGTTCGAGGGTAACTTTGAAGACTACGAAGAAGACAAGAAGCGCCGTCTGGGTGCCGATGCGCTGGAACCAAAGCGCCTGAAGCATAAGAAATTTGCACGGTAAGCTTTCTTAGTACCCAGTAAACAGAGGGCGGCGGATTTCCGTCGCCCTTTTTCGTACCCCCTTCCGGCCAGTCGCAATCCGCAAATCAAAACGCCCGCCCTACCTTTCGGCAGGAGGGACGTCTTTCACCCCTGAGAACGAGCAGAGCCCTCAGCGATCGTCGTCGATAGCGGTTTCCAACTGGGCAAACAGGTTGTCTTCGTCATGCCGCGCCAAACCGTGCAGCGGATCCCAGCCCTGCAGATATTCGCGCAGCTTGTTGCTGGCAGAAAGCCCCGACCAGAGGCGCTGCTCGGTCACCGAATGCACCTGCAAAGACGGCGCGAGCCCACCGTTCATGCCTTTTCCGTCCCAGTTCTCTTGCAGGTGCGCGCGCATTCTCTCGGCCATGGACGCCGTGTTCAGCCGCGCGCGGCTCATGACCACACCGATAAAACGGCCACTGCCTGCATAGGCCAGATGAAAGCGCATCCCCTCCAGCGAATGCACGGAGGCGCGAGCGACCTGCTCCATCTGACGGCGGAACGCGGGTGCCTTGACCGCGCGATAGATGCCGCGGGCACCATCGACCGAGATCGAAAAGAGGCTCATCGAGAAACAACCGCTCGGCAAGCGCAGCAGGTAATTCTCCAACGCTGACACGTCGCTACAGGCCGACACATCGAGGTCGAAATCCTCATCAAAGCGGATTTGCATCATCTGCGTCATCTCAGCCAGCGTATGCTGCGCCTCACGCTCCCGCAGGAGGGAGGCGTTGAGCATGCTGGCCGAATTGATCCGCGCGCTGAGCTCGACGCCGTCCAAAGGCTTGCACAAGAAATCAGTTGCCCCCGCATCAAAGGCCCGCTGCATCATTGCAGGCTCTTTGCTGGCGGTGATCATAATGATCGGCACCGCCCGGTAGTAAGGCACATCACGGATCATCTCACATAGGCTGATCCCGTTGATGCCCGGCATCATGATATCGAGGAGGAATGAATCGAAAGGCTGGTTCGACTCTTGCATGATATCAAGCGCCTCCTCCGAACTTTCGCAGCAGGTCAGCTCGTAATTGTCATTTTCGGTCAGACAGCCGGTAAGAAGGTCGAGAATGACCGGGTCATCGTCTACAGCAAGGATACGCATCATGTCTCATTTCTCCGCATGAGGGGCGCGCTGGCAGGCGCACTTGGGGCTTTCTGGCAAGAAACCACCTATGCCGGGCAGCAATGAGACAGGTTTTAGACAAACTTGAGACAGTCAATTTGAGGGTTTTCCCTATGAATCAGAGGTTTTCGGGGAATTTATGGCAGTAATTTGCCGATAATCAGAGTAGCGGCACGGTCGTTGCGGTCTAATATGCGTTGCCCCTTGAACGAATCCCCTCCCAATGCAATATAGGCGCTGCAGACGTTATCTTTTTCGACCCACTGTCTCCCTCATACGGCGCTCAGTCTATCGATCCAGACCAACAACGCCGGGCCATCGCACTTAAGCGGATGGCATAAATATGGAGACTACGGATATGGCCACTGGCACCGTAAAATGGTTCAACACAACTAAAGGCTTCGGCTTCATTGCTCCCGATGGCGGCAGCAAAGACGTTTTCGTTCACATTTCCGCTGTTGAGCGCGCTGGCCTGACCGGCCTGGCCGACAACCAGAAAGTGACCTTCGACATCGAAGCAGGCCGTGACGGCCGCGAGTCCGCGACCAACATCGCGCTGGCCTAATGGCCGGGGGCTTCGGCCCTGACCCAAGAATTTTAACCGACCTGCTGGCAACGGCAGGTCGGTTTTTTTATGTCCAGCCTTGCTAAAATGTGCCGCCGTGGCACAATGTGCGGCAAAACACCGACATCCAGATGGAGCCCGCCATGCGCCGCCGTACCTTTCTGACCAGCACCGTGGCAGCCGCCGCCCTCCCCCTCATGGCGCAGGCCCGCACCGCCGCCTATGATCCCAAACCGCAGGCCGTGCCGGTGAAAGCGCAATATGCGCCCGGTCAATTGCTCATCCTGCCGCGCAGTCACTACCTCTATCTGGTGACCGCCCCCGGGCAAGCGATGCGCTATGGCGTGGGTGTCGGCAAAGCGGGGCTGGAGTTCACCGGCACCGCAACCATCGATGTCAAAAAAGAATGGCCCACATGGCGCCCGACCAATGAGATGATTGAACGTGAGCCGCAGGCCTACCGACGTTTCATCGGCAATACCGACGCCCAGCCCGGCGGCCCCGGCAATCCACTTGGCGCGCGGGCGCTTTACCTGTTCCAAAACGGACGCGATACCTATTTCCGCATTCATGGCACGACCCAGCCGAATTCGATCGGGCGCTCGGTCTCTAACGGCTGTATCCGCATGTTGAACGAACATGTGGTCGATCTGTACCAACGCGTGCCGATTGGGACGAATGTTACGGTGCTTTAAGCAACCATCTAAGGGTGAGCAAAAGCGAGGTTTAAACCCGGCCTTCTTTGATCAACCCACTTAGCGTCTACATCAGCTCCAGATGAGAGGGGCAGCGCCTGCCCGTGGGGTGGCGATTACAACAGAGTGCATTGCCACTTTATGGCGCAGCTTTGTTGTGCGCTAGCAAAAGCAGAGCCAGCCTCATCAAATCGCCTACCCGCCGGGACGGGCAGGCGATGGCCCGGCGCCTGCGGCTTGATTCCGGGCCAAGCGACTATCTCGACCTAGCACAAACAAAAAGGGGCCAGCGCATTGCGCCAGCCCCTCTCCCTTTTATCGCCAGCAAAGCTTACTGAAGCGCTTTATCCGTGATGTCGTGGGTCCACGCGCCCTCGGGCGCTTTGGTGATCATCCCACCTTCCATGGTGATATCCGCACTCCGGTCAAACGCGGCCTCATCCAAACGACCATCGCTGCCCATCGTCAGCTTGGCAATCTCGCCCATCATCCGGGTCTGGTGCTTTTCTGTCTGCGCACCGGTCTGGTCATTCTCCAGCACGATCTCAGCGGCTTCCTCGACATTTTCCTCGGCGTACTTCCAGCCCTTCATCGAGGCCCGCACAAAACGTGCCAGCTTGTCGACCATCTCTGGGTCTTCAAGGTTTTCCTCGGTGGTATAAAGACCGTCTTCAAGGGTCGAGATGCCCTCGTCCTCATATTTGAAAACCACCAAGTCTTCAGGCGTCAGCCCGGCGTCAATCACCTGCCAGTATTCATTGTAGGTCATGGTGGTCGCGCATTCGACCTGCTTTTGCAGCAGCGGATCAACGTTGAAGTTGATCTTCTGGATGGTCACACCACCGTTTGAGCCGTCAGTCGAATAGCCCAACTTGCCCATCCAGCTTAGCAGCGGAATTTCATTACCGAAGAACCATGTACCCAGCGTGTTGCCGGGGAAGTCTTCGGGGCTCTCGATGCCGTGCTCTTTAAGGCAGGTCAGCATCAGGCCGGATTTCGCGAAGGGCTGCGCGATATTCACAATCGGTGCGCCCTTTTCCCGCGCAGCCAGCGCCGAGGGCAGCCAATCGACCATGACATCAGCACCGCCGCCGAGCAGCACCTGCACCGGCGCGATATCGGGCCCGCCTGGCTTGATTGTGACGTTCAGCCCTTCTTCTTCGTAAAACCCTTTATCCTTAGCGACGTAATAGCCGCCAAACTGGGCTTGGGTCACCCATTTAAGCTGCAAGGTCAGGTCATCTGCCGCCTGCGCCATGCCGCCCCAAAGGCCCAAGGCGACCCCTGCGGTGATCTTCGTGATATTTTTCATTATTGTTCTCCCTGTTGGTTGGTCGTTATTCAGCTTCGTTGACTGGGGTGCCAGAAGGTCACCCGGCCCTCGACCAGGGCCATAATACCATAGAACGCCGATCCGGCGATCGCCGCCACGACAATTTCGGCCCAGACGAGGTCTAGGGCAAGCTGTCCGACCGAAGTAGAGATGCGGAACCCCATACCAAGCACCGGAGAGCCAAAGAATTCAGCAACAATGGCGCCGATCAAGGCCAAGGTGGTGCCGATCTTCAACCCGTTGAAGACAAAGGGCATCGCCGCAGGCAGGCGCAGCTTCAGCAGCGTCCGCCAATAGCCCGCCGCATAGGTGCGCATCAGGTCACGTTGCATCGAATCACTGGCTTGCAACCCCTGCACCGTGTTCACCAGCATCGGGAAAAACACCATCACCACAACAATCGCCGCCTTGGACTGCCAGCCAAAGCCGAACCACATCACCATGATCGGTGCCATACCGATGATCGGCAGCGCCGCCACGAAGTTGCCCACCGGGAGCAGCCCCCGTTGCAGGAAAGGAAAACGATCAATCGCCAGCGCCGTCAGGAAAGCCGCGCCACAGCCGATAATATAGCCGCTCAGCGCGCCCTTGATGACAGTCTGCACAAAGTCGACCCAGAGGATGTCCAGCGATGTCGCAAAACGCGCAGCGATCACCGAAGGTGCGGGCAGCAACACTTGGTTGATGTCAAAACCGCGCACCACGCCCTCCCAAACCGCGATGAGCGTCAGACCGAAGACAATCGGCGAAGCGAGAGCGGCCCAACGGGACGGTTTTTGCCGCGCAAGCCAGACGTTTATCGAAAGCCCGACCAGCCAAGCGGCGATGGCGAAAACTACCCAACCCATCATGCCATCCCCATTCGTTTCAGCGTGACACGCTGGATCAACCCGATCAGCCCCACCATCGCCGCCGCCAAAGCTGCCGCCATGAGAAGCGCGCTCCAAATTTGCACCGTCTGACCATAGTAGCTGCCCGCCAACAGACGCGCGCCCAATCCGGCCACGGCCCCTGTCGGCATCTCACCCACAATGGCCCCAACAAGCGACGCGGCCACCCCGACTTTCAGCGAGGTAAAGAAGTACGGCATCGACGAGGGCAGCCGCAGCTTCCAAAACGTCTGCCACCCGCTCGCGTGCCATGTCCGCATCTGGTCTAGCTGCATCTGGTCCGGGCTACGCAGCCCTTTGACCATGCCCACAACCACCGGGAAAAACGATAGATACATGCTGATGATCGCCTTTGGCAGCAGGCCCGACAGGCCCACAGCATTCAAAAC
The DNA here is from genome assembly GCF_022788655.1 of Sulfitobacter indolifex. Classification (NCBI taxonomy): domain Bacteria; kingdom Pseudomonadati; phylum Pseudomonadota; class Alphaproteobacteria; order Rhodobacterales; family Roseobacteraceae; genus Sulfitobacter; species Sulfitobacter indolifex. The sequence continues at coordinate 2,898,859 of NZ_CP084951.1, forward strand.
CACGATAATCATCGGCGCGATGGCCAAGATCGGGATGGTCTGACTGGCGATCACCCAAGGCATCACTGACATGTCCATCGTGCGGTTAAACACGATCCCGACCGCCAACAGCGTGCCAAGCGCGGTGCCCATGACAAAGCCAAGGAAGGTCGCGCTAAACGTGACCCATGTGTGATAGACCAGCGAGCGTTTCGACGTGACCTTCTTCATCACCGTGGTCTCCCACAACTCGGCCCCCACCTGATGCGGTGCGGGCAGTTTGGGCTTATCTTGCGACCATGTGTCGGCCACCAGTTCCGAGAATGTCAGCGTCTTGTCCGCCCGCGCCGCCACATCCCGCGCCCATTGCGCGTTCAGCCCGACAGCCGCGCCATACCAAACGACAATCAGCAAGACTACGACCGTTAGAATAGGGAGAATGTTACGCATCAATCATCCCCATGGCCCGCACGGAGCCCCTCACGGACGCGATGCGCGATTTCAAGGAACTCCGGGCTTTCGCGAATTTCCAAAGGCCGTTCGCGCGGCAGTGGGCTTTCGATCACATCGGCGATCCTGCCGGGGCGCGGGCTCATCACCACGATCTTGGTCGACAGATACACCGCCTCAGGGATCGAGTGTGTGACGAAGGCGATGGTCTTTTCCGTCCGCGCCCAAAGCTTGAGCAGTTGCTCATTCAAATGGTCGCGGACGATTTCGTCCAGCGCGCCAAAGGGTTCGTCCATCAGCAGGATATCGGCATCAAAAGACAGCGCCCGCGCGATAGAAGCACGCTGCTGCATCCCGCCCGAAAGCTGCCATGGGAATTTCTTCTCAAACCCGCTGAGTTCGACCAGTTCCAGCACCCGCTGCACCCGCTCGGCCTGCTCGGCGCGGGGGATGCCCATGATCTCAAGCGGCAAACGGATGTTGCCGCCGATCGTGCGCCACGGGTAAAGCCCCGCGGCTTGGAATACATACCCGTAAGCCCGCGATTTGCGCGCTTCTTCGGGCGAGACACCGTTGATGGTGACCTGCCCGCCGGTGGGCTGTTCAAGGTCGGCCATGACCCTCAGAAAGGTCGTCTTGCCACAGCCCGACGGGCCGATAAAGCTAACGAAATCCCCCTTATGGATATCAAGGTTCACGTCTTTCAACGCATGAACCGGCCCGTCATTGGTCTCAAACGTCAGATCTAGATTGCTGGCGCTGATCACGCTCTGGCTGTCATTCACTAATTTAACTTCCCTGTTGGTCGGCCGCTTTTAGCGCGGCACTTTACCTGATTGTTGGTGTGCTCCTACATCGCTTAGATCCCCGCCGGGATGTTCAGCGGATCGCGCTTGATCATCTTGGGGCTGTTGAGTTCCTTCCACTTGCTCAGCGCAACATTGCCACTGGGGAAGGCTGGCCGCGGCACGAAACGCCCACGTCCCGGTTGCGGCTGGCTGTTCTGGCCCCAAGCCCAGATCACCTCACCGCGGCTGAGAGTATAACGGCTCTGCGCCTTAACTTCGAACCCTTCAAAGACGTTGTAATCAAGGATCGAATGGTGGTTTGCTGTGCTAATTGTCTTGGTGATCTTGGGATCCCAAACCACGATATCCGCATCCGCCCCTTCGACGATCGCGCCCTTCTGCGGGTAGATGTTGAGGATTTTAGCGATATTGGTCGAGGTCGCGGCGACAAATTCATTCGGCGTAAGCCTCCCGGTCTCCACCCCTTCAGTCCAAAGCACGGCAAGCCGTTCCTCCAACCCGTTCGAGCCGTTGGGGATGATGCGGAAATCATCGCGGCCCGCGCGTTTTTGTTCGGTGCTGAAGGCCGCGTGGTCCGTCGCCACCACCTGCAAGCTGCCCGCCTGCAAGCCCGCCCAAAGGCTGTCTTGGTGATCCTTGCTGCGGAAGGGCGGCGACATCACGCGGCGGGCGGCGTGGTCCCAATCCTTGTTGAAATACTCGGATTCATCCAGCGTCAGGAACTGGATCAACGGCTCGCCATAAACCCGCATCCCTTTTTGACGTGCCCGGCGAATCGCCTCATGGGTCTGCTCGCAGGAAACGTGCACGATATAAAGCGGCACGCCGGCAGTGTCGGCGATGGTGATCGCGCGGTTTGCCGCCTCACCTTCCAACTCCGGCGGGCGCGAATAGGCGTGCCCCTCAGGCCCGGTGATCCCCTGATCGAAATACTTCTGCTGCAACTCGGCGACCAGATCGCCATTCTCGGCATGGACCATCGGCAGCGCGCCCAGCTCAGCACAGCGTTTGAACGACGCGAACATCTCGTCGTCTTCAATCATCAACGCCCCTTTGTAGGCCATGAAGTGTTTAAAGCTGTTCACCCCCATGTCGACGGCGTCTTTCATCTCGTTAAAGACGGTCTCATCCCAGCCGGTGATCGCCATGTGATAGCCGATGTCGCTGCAAATCTGCGGCGCGGATTTGCGGTGCCACTCGTTGATCGCGTTCTTGATCGAGCCATCCGCGCCCGGCAGACAGAAATCCACCACCATCGTGGTGCCGCCACAGGCCGCCGCCCAGGTGCCCGTCTCAAAGGTTTCAGCCGCTGTGGTGCCCATAAAGGGCATCTCAAGGTGCGTATGCGGATCGATCCCGCCGGGGATCACATAGGCGCCTTCCGCGTCGATATATTCGTCACCTTTCAGGTCTTCGCCAATCTGCTTGATCTTCTCTCCCTCAATCAAGACATCGGCTTTCCATGTGCGGTCTGCGGTTACGACCGTGCCGCCTTTGATTACCTTGCTCATCTTATTCTCCCCATCTTTCTTTGGCTGATCATATCCGGGGGTCCGGGGCTTGGCCCCACACCGCCGCCCGAACGCTCAGCTTTCGATTTCTGCCGTTTCCAGCACCGCATGCAGCAGCACATCCGCCCCAGCTTTGGCCCAGTCTTTGGTGATTTCTTCCGCCTCGTTATGGCTTAGCCCATCGACACAGGGGCACATCACCATTGCAGTCGGCGCCACGGCGTTAATCCAACAGGCGTCATGCCCAGCACCAGAGATCAGGTTCATATGGCTATAGCCAAGCCGTTCGGCTGCGTTGCGCACTGCCGTAACACAGCCCTCGTCAAAGGCCACGGGATCAAAGCCGCCGACCTTTTCAAACTCGATCTGCAATTCCATATCATCGGCGATCTTCTGGCCATCTTCGCGCAGACGCTTCTCCATATCTTCAATCACCGACAAGTCTGGCGAACGGAAATCCACGGTAAAGACCGTCTTGCCCGGAATCACGTTGCGGCTGTTCGGATAGACTTCGATATGGCCCGCAGCACCCACCGCATGCGGCGCATGGCTCCAGGCGATCTCACTAACCTTTTCCAGCACCCGCGCCATGCCCAGCCCCGCATCGCGGCGCATTGGCATGGGGGTTGAGCCGGTGTGGCTGTCCTTGCCGGTGATCGTCACCTGCGTCCAGCTCAGGCCCTGCCCGTGGGTAACCACGCCGATATCCTTGCCCTCGGCCTCCAAAATCGGCCCCTGCTCGATGTGCAGCTCAAAGAAAGCATGCATCTTGCGCGCGCCGACCTCTTCTTCGCCGCGCCAGCCGATCCGCTTTAGCTCATCGCCAAAGCTTTTGCCCTCGGCATCGGTGCGCTCGTAAGCCCAGTCTTGCGTGTGGATACCCGCAAAAACCCCCGACGACAGCATCGCGGGGGCGTATCGGGTGCCTTCTTCGTTGGTGAAATTGGTCACAACGATCGGGTGTTTGGTCTTGATACCCAGATCATTCATGGTCCGCAGGATCTCAAGCCCGCCCAGCACGCCGAGGATGCCATCATATTTCCCGCCCGTCGGCTGGGTGTCGAGGTGGCTGCCCACATAGACCGGCAGCGCCTCAGGGTCGGTGCCGTCACGCTGGGCAAACATGTTGCCCATCTGATCAAGGCCCATGGTGCAGCCCGCCTCTTCGCACCATTTCTGGAACAGCGCGCGGCCTTCGGCATCTTCGTCGGTCAGCGTCTGTCGATTATTCCCCCCCGCCACGCCGGGGCCGATCTTGGCCATTTCCATCAAGGAATCCCACAGGCGATCAGGATCAATCTTGAGGTTCTCTCCGGGCGCGGGCATAGGTCACTCCTCTGTCATCGGCTTTGGCCGTGTTGTTTTTTTACCATTTGGTAAATCCACGATTGCGATTAGGTTAGGCTCTGTCAAGAACTGGTTTGAAACAACCCGCCGCCGATCCGGCAAACGCCTTTTTAAGCAGCACCAAGGATCATTGCCTTGCCCGAAAGCACCGCCAAACAACCCAGCCGCATCCAGCAGCGCAACCGCCGGGTGATTCTAGATGCCGCGCTCGAAGTCTTCTCAAAGCACGGCTACCGGGGTGCCACGCTGGATCAAATCGCGGCCGAAGCTGGGTTGAGCAAACCGAATATTCTCTATTACTTCAATGGCAAAGAAGACATTCACGTCACTTTGTTGTCGCACCTTATGGAGACATGGCTCGACCCGCTGGTGGAGCTCGACCCCGATGGCGACCCGCGGCGCGAGATTTTGGACTATGTCGAACGCAAACTGACCATGTCGCGCGAATTGCCGCGCGAAAGCCGCCTTTTCGCCAATGAAATCCTGCAGGGCGCGCCGCGGATTGAGCCAGAGTTGCGCCGCCACCTCAAACCCCTATTCGACGAAAAATGCGCCGTGATCGCGGGCTGGGTGAGCGAGGGGAAGCTGCCCCCGCTGGACCCGCAGCATCTGATATTTTCCATCTGGGCCACGACGCAGCACTACGCGGATTTCGAGGCGCAGGCGCAAATCCTGCTCGGGCCTGAGACCGATCCCAGCCCCCGCGCCCTGGCGCATCTTCAAGCGATGTTTGGCGCGCTTTTGGACCTTCCAGCGCAGTAAACGGGCCGTTAACCTTAACCGCCGAAACGGGCATCGCTTAACGGCTTGTTATCACGTTTCGCGCAGTCTGCCCGTGGGTGTGGGCTCCTTGAGATGAAAAGGGGCAGTGATGAATGTAGGTTTTTTGAACGGCGCAAAGGCTGCGCAACAAACTACGGGGTCTGATGAGGCGGCGGGTGACCGAACCAGAAAGCACGACCAGATGGCACTCGATGCGGCCATGGCGCTGCTTGCCGCGCGGCGTAATATGGCAGAGATGAGCCTGCCACCGGCCACGCATTCCGCCGCCCCGACGCTCAGGAAATCCTGAACGCGGGGCGACGGGGCGTGTCTTACTCCGCTGGCTCAACTGCCTTGGCAGATGGGTTATTGGGATGCGTGGTCCAGTTGGCATAGTCCGGCGTGACTGTCTTGCCGGTGCGCAGGTCGGTGGCACCCGCGGCCAGTGGCTCCATCGAGATACAATCCTCGACCGGGCAGACATTGACGCAAAGATTACAGGCCACGCATTCTTCGTCGATTACCGTGAATGTACGATCCTCCGACATGGCAATCGCTTGGTGGCTGGTGTCTTCGCAGGCGGCAAAGCAGCGGCCACAGGAAATACAGAGATCCTGATCAATCTTCGCCTTGGCGACGTAGTTCAGGTTCAACTGGTTCCAGTCGGTGACGTTCGGCACCGCGCGGCCCACAAGCTCATCGACCGAGGTCATGCCCTTCTCGTCCATATACTCCGACAGGCCCGAGATCATTTCCTGCACAACCTTGAAGCCATAGGTCATGGCCGCCGTGCAAACCTGCACATTGCCCGCGCCGAGAGCCAAGAACTCCGCCGCGTCGCGCCATGTGGTGACGCCGCCAATGCCGCTGATTGGCAGGCCATGTGTCTCTGGATTGCGCGCAATCTCCGCCACCATATTGAGAGCAATCGGCTTCACCGCCGGGCCGCAATAGCCGCCGTGGGTGCCTTTGCCGTCGATCATCGGCTCTGGCGAGAAGAGGTCCAGATCGACCGATGTGATCGAGTTGATCGTGTTGATCAGGCTCACCGCATCCGCGCCACCGCGCTTGGCGGCTTCGGCGGGGTAGAGCACGTTCGTGATGTTCGGCGTCAGTTTCACGATCACCGGCATGCGGGTGTACATCTTGCACCAGCGAGTGACCATTTCGATATATTCCGGCACCTGCCCCACGGCAGAGCCCATACCGCGCTCAGCCATCCCATGCGGGCAGCCGAAGTTCAGCTCGATCCCGTCGGCACCAGTTTCCTCGACATGCGGCAGGATCGCCTTCCAAGCTTCCTCCTCACAGGGCACCATGATCGAGGCGATCAGCGCCCGGTCCGGGTAGTCGCGTTTGACCGCCTTCATCTCGCGCAGGTTCACCTCCAGCGGGCGGTCGGTAATCAACTCGATGTTGTTCAGCCCCAGCAACCGCCGGTCCGCGCCATAGATCGCGCCATACCGCGGACCGTTAACGTTGACGACAGGCGGGCCTTCCATGCCGAGAGTCTTCCAGACCACCCCGCCCCAACCCGCTTCATAGGCGCGGCGCACGTTATATTCCTTGTCCGTCGGCGGTGCGGAGGCCAGCCAGAACGGGTTGGGGGATTTGATCCCGATGAATTCGCTTCTCAGATCAGCCATGTTGTGTCTCCCTGTCGGCGCGGCCTCAGCCCGCCGCCCCCATCAATGTGGTGTGAATGTCGATCGCCGCATCGCGGCCCTCGGCCACAGCGGTCACGGTCAGGTCATCGCCGCCGCTGGCGCAGTCGCCGCCCGCCCAGACCCGGTCAAGGCTGGTGCGTCCTGTGCCATCGACCTTGATCTTACGCCCGTCGAGTTCCGGTAGCCCGTCGCCCAACAGCGTCTGACCGATGGCCTTGAACACCTGATCGGCCTGCAAGCGCAGAGTCTGCCCGGTGCCTTTCATGGCCTCATCGACATATTCAAACTCAATCTCACGCACCGACCCGTTGCCATGCACCGCAATCGGCACCGCATGGGTCACGATCCGCACGCCCTTGGAGGCAGCAAGGTCCTGCTCAAACACACTCGCGTTCATCCGGTCCCGTCCGCGGCGATAAACCAGCGTCACGTTCAGCGCGCCCAAAAGCGTGGCCTGAACCGCGGCATCCACCGCCGTCATACCACCACCGATCACCACCACGTCGCGGCCAATTGGCACGCTGGACATGTCGCCCGACTGGCGCAGTTCCGAGATGAAATCGACCGCATTGGTGACCCCGGCCTTGTCCTCGCCATCGGCACCCAGAGCGTTCACGCCCACCAGCCCCATGCCAAGGAAGACCGCATCATAGTCGTCCTTCAGCTCAGCCAAAGTGACATCGCGACCCACGGCTGTTTCATGGCGGAACGTGATGCCGCCAATCTGCATCAGCCAATCCACCTCAGCCTGCGCAAAGCCGTTGGGTGTCTTATAGGCAGCAATGCCATATTCGTTCAGCCCGCCCGGCTTGGGCCGCGCATCGAGGATTTCAACGTCATGGCCCAGCATCGCCAAACGGTGCGCACAGGACAGACCCGCCGGGCCCGCACCAACGACAGCAACACGCTTGCCGGTCACGGCAGCACGCTCAAAAGGGTGCACACCCTGCACCTGCAAGTGATCCGTCGCATAACGCTGCAACTGACCGATCAGCACCGGCTTGCCCTCGGCGATCTCCCGCACGCAGACCTCTTCGCAAAGGGTCTCTGTCGGACAAACACGGGCGCACATGCCGCCCAGAATGTTCTGGCTCAGGATCGTCTTGGCCGCAGCATCCGGCGTGCCGGTGGCGATCTGCCGGATGAACAGCGGAATGTCGATGTCGGTCGGACAGGCCGTCATGCAAGGCGCATCATGGCAGAAGTAGCAGCGGTCGGCCGCGACCAATGCCTCATGCTCATCCAAGGGCGGATGCAAATCCGAAAACCCTTCATCGTAGTTCTGCGGCGCCAGCCGCCCCGGTACGATCCCCGGCTCAAAGACATCACGTGCCATATCAAATTCCCTGTCGTTTTCTTGGTGTTTTGAAAATGCTCACACGGAATCATTTTTTTATCAACTGGTAAATTTTTAGAAATGCACGCTTGAGGAAAAACCAAGAACCGCTGCCCGTTTTGTAACAGGTAGATGATATTCGATGGGCGTATCCTTGCCTGCTGGCCCTGCGGCAGGAAAAATCCTTGATTTTAAAACTGGAGATTCCAATATCGCAACTGCGACGCGAATACTTTTCGACCCGGCTGCCCCAAGGCTCCAGCGATCACGAATTCGACCGAGCCACGCTGCCGCATGTTGCGGGCAGATCTGACAAAAGGGAGACAGGGGTCATGGCTACTGGCACTGTAAAATGGTTCAACACAACTAAAGGCTTCGGCTTCATCGCGCCGGACACCGGCGGCAAGGACATCTTTGTTCATATTTCTGCGGTAGAGCGCGCCGGCCTGACCGGACTTGCCGACAATCAGAAAGTGACTTTCGATGTCGAAGCAGGCCGCGACGGTCGCGAAAGCGCGAGCAACATCGCACTGGCCTGATCTGGCCAATTCATAGGTTTGAAACGGACGCTGCGGCGTCCGTTTTCGTTTAGCGGTCTTGGTCTATGACCTGCGCCGTCAATGCGGCCACCGAGGGGCCGATATCCCCAACAATCAACGACACGCCTTCCGCATTCGGGTGGATGCCATCGCCTTGAAAATAACGCTGTATCGTTTCGCTCCGCGCGGTGGCTGCCCCCTTTTCCTCAGCCAGCAGACCGGTGAAGAAGTCGGGGTAGAAAAGCGTTTCATATTGCGCGGCCAAAGCAGGATAGAGCCCTTCAAAATCAGCCTTATAGCCTGCCCCGTAATTGCCCGGTGCAGACATGCCAACCAACAGTACATCTACCTTGGCCTGCTCTGCCGCCGCCAAGATCCCGTCGATGTTGCCCCGCGCCTGCGCCGGATCAAGCCCGCGCAGCATGTCATTGCCGCCCAGCGTCACGATCATCGCGTCCACCTCAGGCGTCAGCGTCCAATCGACCCGCGCCAAACCACCCGCTGTCGTGTCGCCCGAGACACCCGCGTTCACGACCGTTGCTTCGACGCCTTCGGCGTCCAGCCATGCCTGCAACTGCGGTACAAACCCTTCTTCAGCGGGCAACCCATAGCCTTGGGTCAGGCTGTCGCCCAAGGCCGCGATCACCACCTCTTCGGCCTGTGCGGTGCTGCCTAAAATAAAGGCAAAACAGATCAATACCTTGCGCATCCTTCACGGACCTCCATATCCAACTGATACCCTGAACAAAGGCGGCCCGATGAGCGACCCTGTCTATGACCTTCAAGATGTTACGCTAAGCCTCAAGGGCAATGCCGGAACCGTCGATATTCTGCGCGGCATTTCGCTGCAGGTCCAGCAGGGGGAGAGCATCGCGCTGACCGGGGCATCGGGATCGGGCAAATCGTCTCTCCTGATGGTCATGGGCGGGCTAGAGCGTGCGACGGGCGGCACGGTGATGGCGCTCGGACATGATCTCAGCGCGCTGCGCGAGGACGGATTGGCACAGTTCCGGCAGGGCCGGATGGGAATTGTCTTTCAGTCCTTTCACCTCATCCCGACCATGACCGCGCTGGAAAATGTCGCCACGCCGCTGGAGCTTTCGGGGGCCGATGACGCCTTTGACCGCGCCCGGGCCGAGCTGGAGGCCGTAGGCCTTGGCCATCGCCTTAACCAATACCCTGCGCAAATGTCGGGTGGAGAACAGCAGCGTGTGGCCCTCGCCCGCGCCGCTGCACCGCGTCCGGCGATCCTGCTGGCGGATGAGCCGACAGGCAGCCTCGACAGTCGCAATGGGGCCGCGATCATGGACCTGCTGTTTGAGTTGCGCGACCGCCATGGTGCGACGCTGGTGCTAGTGACCCATGCTGATGATCTGGCCCAACGCTGCGACCGGGTTGTCGAACTCCGCGACGGACGTCTCGCATGAGCTTGACCCTCGCGGCCCGCTTCGCCCGCCGGGAAATGCGCGGTGGACTGCGTGGCTTTCGCTTGCTGTTAGCCTGCCTCGCGCTTGGCGTCGCGGCCTTGGCCGCTGTCGGCTCTGTCCGCGCGGCGATCGAGGCAGGGTTGGAATCCGAAGGTGCAGCGCTTTTGGGCGGCGATGCCGAGCTTGATTTCACCTATCGATTCGCCAACGCGGATGAGCGGGACTGGATGGCCGCCCGCGCGACGCATGTGTCCGAGATTGTCGAATTCCGCTCTATGGCTGTGACAGGGCAAGGCGACACATCCGAGCGCGCGCTGACGCAGGTCAAAGCCGTTGATGATCTCTATCCCCTAATCGGTCAGATGGTGCTGGACCCTGCCATGCCGCTGGCCGACGCCCTTGCGCCCCATACCAAAGGCCAGCCCGGCGCGGTGATGGAACGGGCGCTGGCGGATCGTCTCGCGCTCACCCCCGGTGATACCTTTGCCCTTGGAGAGGTCGAATTCACCCTCTCTGCCCTGATCCAACGCGAACCGGATTCCGCCGCCAGCGGCTTTTCTCTCGGCCCGCGTACGCTGGTGCTGCGCGAGGCGCTAGAAGGCTCAGGCCTGCTGGCCTCTGGCACGCTGTTCAACAGCAAATACCGACTAGAATTGCTCGAGGGCACCGCCCTTGACCCGCTTGAAGCCGAGGCGAAAGAGCGGTTTGCCGATGCCGGGATGCGCTGGACGGATGCCCGCAACGGCGCCCCTGGCGTGGCGCGGTTTGTTGAACGGCTCAGCGCGTTTCTGGTGCTGGTGGGGCTTTCGGGGCTGGCAGTTGGCGGGGTCGGTGTGGCCGCTGCCGTGCGCGCCTATCTGCAACGCAAGACCGCCGTGATCGCCACCTTCCGCGCAATGGGGGCAACACGGGCGACGATCTTTCAAACCTATTTCATCCAAGTGGGCATTCTGGCCATCATGGGTGTGGCGCTTGGCCTGCTGATCGGCGCAGGGTTGCCGCTGCTGCTGTCGCCGTTGATCGAGGCCAGCCTGCCCCTGCCCGCCCGTTTTGCAATCTACCCCCTGCCCTTAATCGAAGCCGCGCTCTATGGCCTCATAACCGCCGCGCTCTTCACCCTTTGGCCGCTTGCCCGCAGCGCAGATGTGCGTGCCGCGACCTTGTTTCGCGACGACTGGCAGCGCCAATCGCCGTGGCCTGCTGTGCCCTACCTCATTGCCATTGCCGCCCTTTTGGCAGCGCTGTTGGCGCTGGCGGGCTGGTTCAACGGGTCATGGTCGCTGACACTTTGGACGCTTGGCGGGCTGGCCGCGACGCTGGCCGTTCTGGCGTTCGCCGCTGCCCTGTTGCGCCTCATTTCCCGCGCCGCGGCCCGACGCGCCCGCGGGCATCCACGCTTGCGGTGGGCGCTGGCCGCGATTGGCGGACCGGGCGAAGGGGCGACAGCCGTGGTGCTGGCGCTTGGGCTGGGGCTGTCGGTGCTCGCCGCCGTGGGCCAGATCGATGGCAATCTGCGCCGCGCGATCTCGGGCAACCTGCCGGATGTGGCACCGTCTTACTTTTTCGTCGATATTCAGAAAGATCAGATGCCGGGCTATACCGCGCGGCTGGAAGGTGATCCGGCCGTGTCGCGCATCGAAAGCGCCCCAATGCTGCGCGGCGTAATAACCGAGATCAATGGCCGCCCGGCCCGCGAAGTTGCGGGCGACCACTGGGTCGTGCGCGGCGATCGGGGCGTGACCTATGCCGCTCTACCAGGCGAAGATACGCGGATCACGGCAGGCGAATGGTGGCCCGAAGATTACAGCGGCGATCCGCAAATTAGCTTTGCCGCCGAAGAGGCCGAAGAGATCGGCCTTGAGCTGGGCGATACGCTCAGCGTCAACATTCTTGGCCGGGACATCACCGGTACGATCACCAGTTTCCGCGAGGTCGATTTTTCGACCGCCGGGATCGGTTTTGTCCTGACGATGAACCCCGCGGCCCTTGCAGGCGCACCGCATAGTTTCATCTCGACCGTCTATGCCGAACCCGAGGCCGAAGCGGCAATCCTGCGCGACCTTGCCGGAGAGTACCCCAATATCACCGCAATCCGTGTGCGTGACGCCATCGACCGCGTGGCGGCAGTGCTGGCCGGGTTGGCCTCGGCGATTTCGTTCGGCGCATTAGCCACGCTGGCAACGGGCTTCATGGTGCTGATCGGTGCCGCCGCCGCGGGCACCGGGGCGCGCAGCTATGAGGCAGCGCTGCTGAAAACCATGGGTGCATCCCGCCGAGCAATCGCCACCAGCTTTGTGCTGCGCGCCGCCTTGCTCGGCCTTTTTGCCGGAGCCGTGGCGCTGCTGGCGGGCATCACCGGGGGCTGGGCGGTGAGTCATTACGTCATGGAGACCGATTTCGCCGTGGTCTGGCCGAATGCGCTGATGATCATCACAGGCGGGGTGCTGGCCACCGTGCTGGCGGGCTTGGGCTTTGCGCTGAAAGCGCTGAACGCCCGGCCTGCGGATATGCTTAGGGCGCAGGAATGATCCCGCGCCCTTAGGCTGTCTTGGCGGTCTGATTACTCAGCCGCTTCGGCGTAGTCTTCCAGCGGCGGGCAGGTGCAGATCAGGTTGCGGTCGCCATGCACGTTGTCGACGCGGTTGACCGGCGGCCAGTATTTGTCGACGCGGAAGGCACCCGGAGGGAAGCAGCCCTGCTCGCGGCTGTAGGGCCGATCGCCCCATTCCACGACCAGATCTTCCACCGTATGTGGCGCATTCTTGAGCGGGTTGTTGGCGCGGTCCATGCGGCCCTCTTCGATCTCGCGAATTTCTTCGCGGATCGCCAGCATCGCGTCACAGAAGCGGTCGAGCTCGGCCTTAGTCTCCGACTCAGTCGGCTCAACCATCAGCGTACCCGCCACCGGCCAAGACATCGTCGGCGCGTGGAAGCCACAGTCGACCAGACGTTTGGCCACATCTTCGTTGGTGACGCCCGCCGTTTCTTCATAGGGGCGCACGTCGATGATGCACTCATGCGCCACCCGGCCTGTGGGGCCTTTGTAGAGCACGTCATAGGCCCCTTCGAGGCGCTTGGCGATGTAGTTGGCGTTCAGGATCGCGACCCGTGTGGCCTGTGTCAGCCCGTCGCCGCCCATCATCAGGCAGTAGGACCAAGAAATCGGCAGCAGGGAGGGCGAACCGTAAGGGGCTGCCGAGACCGCCGTGCCTTCTTCATTCGGATGGCCCGGCAGATGTGGGATCAAGTGCGATTTGACACCAATTGGCCCCATGCCGGGGCCGCCGCCGCCATGCGGAATGCAGAAGGTCTTGTGCAGGTTCAGGTGGCTCACGTCGCCGCCCAGATCGCCGGGGCGCGACAGGCCCACCATGGCGTTCATATTTGCGCCGTCGATATAGACCTGACCGCCGTGATCGTGGGTGATCTTGGTGACCTCATGCACGGTTTCCTCAAACACGCCGTGGGTCGAGGGGTAGGTGATCATGCAACCGGCGAGGTTTTCGCTGTGCTGCTCGGCCTTGGCGCGGAAATCATCGAGGTCGATGTCACCGTTGGCGGCAGTTTTGATGACCACAACCTTCCAGCCCACCATCTGCGCCGACGCCGGGTTGGTGCCATGCGCGCTCATCGGGATCAGACAAATGTTGCGGTGCCCCTGCCCCTGCTCGCGGTGGTACGCGGCGATGGTCAGCAGCCCCGCATATTCCCCCTGCGCGCCGGAGTTCGGCTGCATGGAGATCGCGTCATAGCCGGTGATGTCGCACAATTTGTCGCTCAGATCGTCGATCATTTCCTTGTAGCCGAGCGCCTGGTCGGCGGGCACGAAGGGGTGAATGAGCGAGAATTCACGCCATGTCACCGGCATCATTTCCGCCGCCGAGTTCAGCTTCATGGTGCAAGACCCCAGCGGGATCATCGCACGGTCCAGCGCCAGATCACGATCCGCAAGGCGGCGCATATAGCGCATCATCTCGGTTTCCGCCCGGTTCATGTGGAAGATCGGGTGCGTGAGGTACGCGCTGGTGCGGACCATGGCGTCGGGCAAGCGGTACTCGGGGTTAAAGTTGTCATCGGCCTGACGGATGCCAAAGGCGCGCCAGACCGCTTCGATGGTATCGGGGCGCGTGCGCTCGTCCAGCGAGATGCCGACGCGGGTTTCACCGACGCGGCGCAGGTTGATGCCCTCGTCCACAGCGGATTTCATCACTGCGGCCTGCAGCGGACCAACATCAACGGTGATCGTGTCGAAATAGGCTTTTGGATCGACCTTGAAGCCCGCCGCTTCCAGCCCTTTGGCCAGACGCACGGTCTTGCGATGGATACGCTGCGCGATGGCTTTTAGCCCCTCGGGGCCGTGGAAGACAGCATACATCGAGGCCATGACAGCCAACAGCGCCTGCGCGGTACAGACGTTCGAGGTCGCCTTCTCACGGCGGATGTGCTGCTCGCGGGTTTGGAGCGACAGACGGTAGGCGCGGTTGCCGTGCGTGTCGATCGACACGCCGACAATCCGCCCCGGCATGGCGCGTTTCATCGCGTCGCGGCAGGCCATATAAGCAGCATGCGGACCGCCGTAGCCCTCGGGCACACCGAACCGCTGTGTCGAACCCACGGCAATGTCAGCACCCATCGCGCCCGGCTCTTTCAGGAGGGTCAGCGCCAACGGATCGGCGGTGACGATGCCGATGGCCTTGGCGTCGTGCAGCGCGGTCATGTGGTCGGTGAAGTCGCGCACATGGCCGTAGGTGCCGGGGTATTGGAAAATCGCGCCAAAGACCTTGTCGGCCTCCATCTTGTCGGGGTCACCAACAATCACTTCGATGCCCAGCGGCTCGGCGCGGGTCTTCATCACGGCGATGTTCTGCGGGTGACAGTCGCGGTCCACGAAGAAGGCCATCGCCTTGGACTTTGAGCCACGCAGCGCCATGGTCATCGCCTCGGCACAGGCGGTGGCTTCATCCAGCAGCGAGGCATTGGCAATCTCCAGCCCCGTCAGGTCGCTCACCATCGTCTGGAAGTTCAACAGCGCCTCAAGACGGCCCTGCGAAATCTCAGGCTGGTAGGGCGTATAGGCCGTGTACCACGCCGGGTTCTCCAGAATGTTGCGCTGGATCGCCGGGGGCGTCACCGTTCCGTGGTAGCCCTGCCCGATTAGGCTGGTAAGCACCTTGTTCTTGCCCGCGATGGTGCGCATGTGCTCCAGCACTTCGCGCTCGCTCATCGCCTTGCCGAAATCGAGCGGCTCTTTGGCGCGGATCGCCTTCGGCATCGTGTCGTCAATCAACGCGTCGAGGCTTCCGGCCCCCACGGTTTCAAGCATCTGCGACATCTCGGAAGGGGACGGGCCAATGTGACGCCGGTTGGCGAAATCATAAGGCAAATAGTCGGTGGGCTTAAAGCTCATGTCAGGTTCCTCGTCACGGCGCAGCAGCGGCGCCCCCTGTTTGTGGCGCGCCGCCCAAAGCGGGCGACGCAGATGATCAGCATCATGCCGGTCCCCCGGCACGCGCGGCGGTTTAGCCGATGAATTTCTGGTAAGCGGCTTCGTCCATGAAGTCGTCCATCTGGCTGGCGTCGGTGAACTTCAGCTTAAAGAACCACGCCTCGCCCTGCGGGTCGTCGTTGACCATGCTGGGATTGTCGGTCAGCGTGCTGTTCACCTCGGTGATTTCTCCGTCGATGGGCGCAAGGATGTCCGACGCCGCCTTGACGGATTCGATCACAACCACTTCGTCATCTTTGCTGACGGTGGTGCCTTCATCGGGCAATTCGACAAAGACCACGTCGCCCAGTTGCTCAGCCGCGTGACTGGTGATGCCCACAACCACTTCGTCACCCTCGACGCGCAGCCATTCATGTTCTTCGGTAAATTTCATCTCAATTATCCCTGTGTAGATTCAGCGTTTGAAGTTCGCCGCAACGAACGGCATTTTCGTGACAGTCAGTGGCAAGCGCTTGCCGCGTACTTCGCCCCAAAGCGGCGTATCGACCTTCGCATGCTCGGCGGTGACATAGCCCATGGCAACCGGGCCGCCAACCGTTGGGCCAAAGCCGCCAGAAGTCACGGTGCCGACTTCATTGCCGCCCTCAGCGGCATCAAAGATCGCCACACCTTCGCGCATCGGCGCACGGCCTTCGGGCAGCAGCCCCACGCGTTTGCGCGGCGCACCATCGGCCAGTTGTTGCAAAATCACCCCGGCACCGGGGAAACCACCCGCGCGCGCACCATCATTGCGGCGCACCTTCTGGATCGCCCAGTTCAGCGCCGCCTCAACAGGCGTGGTGGTGGTGTCGATGTCATGGCCATACAGACAAAGCCCGCCCTCAAGCCGCAGACTGTCGCGCGCGCCAAGGCCGATCGGCTCGACTTCTTCCAGCGCCAGCAACTTGCGCGCCAGCGCTTCGGCGTCGGCATTTGCGACCGAAATTTCATAGCCGTCTTCGCCAGTATAGCCCGAGCGCGACAGCGTGACGGTGATCCCGTCGATGTCGACATCTTTGGCCACGTCCATAAACTTCATATCCGCCACCAAGGGCTGCAACCGCGCCAGTGCGGCTTCGGCCTGCGGCCCTTGCAGTGCCAACAATGCGCGGTCGTCCAGCACCTCGATCTCACAGGTCTCCGACAGCGCCTCTTTCATCAAGGCAATGTCATCATCCTTACAACCAGCATTCACGACGACAAACAGATGATCGCCCAGATTGGCCAGCATCAAATCGTCCAGAATACCGCCGTTGGGATCGGTGAACATCGCATAGCGCTGGCGCATTTCACCCAGACCCAGCACATCAACCGGCACCAGCGTCTCCATCGCCAAGGCCGCATCATCATAGCTGCCCGACTTCGCACGCACCACGACCTGCCCCATATGGCTCACATCAAACAACCCAGCGGCGGCGCGGGTGTGCAGGTGCTCTTTCATCACGCCAAGGGGGTATTGCACGGGCATCGCATAGCCCGCAAAGGGCACCATCTTGGCCCCCAGTTCCACATGCAAATCATGCAATGCCGTCTGCTTGAGATCGCTCATCCGGTTCGCCTTTCCTGTCGCTTCCGGATGACCTTTTTGACCATGCCGGCACCTCTGCGCAGCGTCTGCCGCGCATGATGCCCCCTCTGTCCTTCCGCCTGAGATCGTTATCCCTTCGGCGTGCGCATCCGCGCATCTCTCCAGAGTTTTTGGTCACGTCGCGGTCCTGGGGCCTGAGAGTTTCCGGGGCGGTTGCTCCTTCGGCATCGGTATTAACCGATTCTCCCGTGACGATTGCGCCTTTCGTATGCTGCGGCATACCTCTGCGTCAAGCATGGTTGTAGCCGGATACGACACATGTTTTGGTGCGCGCGACAAATACAGGACTCTTCGCGCATGACACCCTATTTTTTCGGCTACGGCAGCCTTGTGAACCGCAATACCCACACCTACCCCGACGCCCGGCCCGCGCGCCTCGACGGCTGGCGGCGCAAATGGGTCCGCGCCGAAGGGCGCGACATCGTATATCTCAGCGTTGTTCAGGATCAAAGCACCCGCATCGACGGGCTTATCGCCGCCGTGCCGGGCGCGGATTGGGCGGCGCTGGACCGGCGTGAGTATAGCTACGAACGCCATGCGTCAGGCGGTGCCGTGGTCCATGATATCGTCCCCGCGCCCGACATCGCCCATTACGCGATCCCGCTTGAAATCGCGGTCGACCACGGCGATCACGTGATCCTGCTCAGCTATCTTGATGTCGTGGTCCAAGGCTTCTTGCGTGAGTTCGGCACCGATGGCGCCGCACGCTTCTTTGACACCACTGAAGGCTGGGACACGCCCATTTTGGACGACCGCGCAGCGCCCCTCTATCCGCGCCACCAGACGCTAATGCCTGAAGAAACGGGGGTGGTCGATCACCACATCGACCGCTTGTCGTTACAGGTGAAATCACGCGACGAAGTCCCCTTCACAAAGAAGAACTTCTAACCGCTTCATTCATCCTTTTTCAAATACCCGCGGGGGTCCGGGGGCAGCGCCCCCGCCTGCTCTCGGCCCGCCTCAGCCGCGTGCTTTGACGGTCTGCAACAGCGGCATAACCTGCGCCATCTCTGGCCCATGCTCTTGCCCCGTCAGCGCCAAACGCAAAGGCCGGAACAACCCGCGCCCCTTGCGGCCCGTGGCTTCCTTGACCGCGGCGGTCCAGCTTGACCATGTGCTCTCGTCAAACGGCATGTCAGGCAGCAGCAGCATGGCCTGAGCTACGAACTCGCGGTCTTCTTCGGCGATGATCGGCTCGGCACCGTCGCGGAACATAACCCACCACGCATCAAGGTCTTTCAGCGTCGAGATATTTTCTCGCGTGACGGCCCAGAACTGCCCCGCCTGATCTTCAGGCACGCCAATGGCTGTGATGTCGTCCTTCACCGCCTCAAGGGGCAGCTGCTGCAAATAGCGCCCTGTCAGTGGGAAAAGATCTTGAACGTCAAACTTCGTGGGGGCCGACCCAAAGCGGTTGATGTCAAAGCCGTCGATCAACTGCGCCATCTCGGTGCGCAGTTCCACCGGATCGGACGACCCCAACCGCGCCATCAGGCTCAAAAGCGCAAAGGGCTGAACCCCCTGCTCTCGCAGATCACGCAGGGCCAATGTGCCCAAGCGTTTGCTCAGTGCTTCGCCCTGCGGGCCGGTCAACAGCGAGTGATGCGCAAAGGACGGCACAGCGCCGTTGCCCAGCGCCTGCATGATCTGGATCTGTGTCGCGGTATTGGTCACATGGTCCGAGCCGCGCACGACATGGGTCACGCCCATGTCAGTGTCGTCGACAACACTCGCCAGCGTATACAAGATTTGCCCATCGCCCCGGATCAACACCGGGTCACTGACCGATGCCGCGTCGATAGAGATGTCGCCCAGAATACCGTCGTCCCATTCGATCCGCTGCTGATCCAGCTTGAAACGCCAGACACCCTCGCCACGCTCCGCGCGCAAGGCGGCTTTCTCGTCGTCGCTGAGGTTCAGCGCGGCGCGGTCATAGACCGGCGGCTTGCCCATGTTGAGCTGCTTTTTACGCTTGAGGTCCAGCTCCGTCGGCGTCTCGAACGCTTCATAGAAACGGCCCTTGGCGCGCAGGTCTTCGGCGGCGGCGTGGTAGCGGTCCAACCGTTCGGACTGGCGTTCAACCCGGTCCCATTCCAAGCCCAACCATTCGAGGTCTTGCTTGATGCCGTCGACATATTCTTCGCGGCTGCGCTCGGGGTCAGTGTCGTCGATACGCAGAATGAAAGTGCCGCCTGCCTTGCGCGCGATGAGGTAGTTCATCAGCGCGGTGCGCAGGTTGCCCACGTGGATATAGCCAGTGGGGGACGGGGCGAAACGGGTGATCGTAGGGTTGGACATCTGGCGTACTCCTGTTGCGCGCGGGCTTGCCACAGGGCGCGGGCGTTGTCCAGTAATGGCGGGGGATCAGCCGCCGTCTGCTGTGGCGCCACTCGGGGCTGGGACAACCTCTGAAGTGTCCTCTTCAACGCTTTGTTCTTCAGGGCCATCTTCGGCGGCATTCTCTTCTGCGTCATCCGCTGGCGGTGCCTGATCCGCAGGCAGTGCCTCGCCCTCAGGCGCTTCGGTCTCGGCTTCGGCTTGGGCTTCGGCTTCGGCTTCGGGTGTGGCCGCAGTGGTGCCGTCGTTCAACGCGCCATTCGCCCAATCGCCCGTAGCTTCTTCGCCGCTGGCATAGCGCATCGTACCGTTGCCCTGACGTTTGCCCGCCTTGAAGGTGCCTTCATAGACATCGCCATTGGCGTAGGTTGCCACGCCTTGCCCCTCAATCTCGCCATCGGTCCAGTCGCCCTCGTAAACAAAGCCGCTGGCCATGGTGATCTTGCCCTGACCGTGGCGCTGGCCTCCGGCAAATTCGCCTTCGTAAACCGTGCCGTCGGGATAGGTTGCCTTACCCTGTCCATGACGCTGACCGTCTTGCCAGCCGCCTTCATAGCGGTAGCCATCAGCATAGGTCATCACGCCTTGGCCGTGGTTGCGGGCGTCCTTGAATTCGCCCTCATAGACGACGCCATTGGTATAGGTGGCGACACCTTCGCCTTCGATTACGCCGGCGACCCACGCGCCCTCATAGGTCGATCCATCGGGGTAGGTGATCTTGCCCGTGCCGTCAGCCAGATCGCTGCGGAACGTGCCGACATAGACCGACCCATCGGGGTAGGTCACCTGACCTTCGCCCTCGATCTGTCCCGCGACCCAAGACCCGGTATAGACATAGCCATCGGTGCCGGTGAACGTCCCCTGCCCGTCGCGGCGGTCGTCCTTGAAGTCGCCTTCATAGGTATCGCCATTCTCATAGGTGACCTTGCCCTTGCCCTCACGACGGCCCGCCACCAGCGTGCCTTCGTAAACATCGCCATTGGGCTGGGTCAGCGTGCCGGTGCCGTCGATCTGGCCGTCTTTCCACAGCCCCACATAGACCAACCCATCGGGCATGGTCAGCGTGCCTTGGCCGCTGCGCTTGCCGCCTTGGATCTCGCCCTCATAGACCGCGCCATCGGGGTAGGTGATCGTGCCAACGCCCTGTTTGACGCCATCAACCCAGTCGCCTTTGTACTCATAACCGCCGGGGCTTTGCATCACGCCCTTGCCGTGGTGCTTGGCATTGCGAAACGCGCCCTCATACCGCACGCCATTGGCATAGATCGCGACGCCTTGGCCCATGATCGCGCCGGCTTCCCACTCACCCTCATAGGTGCCGCCATCGGCAAAGGTAATCTTGCCCAGACCTTCGGGCTTGCCCTTGGCGAAATTGCCCTCATAGACCGAGCCATTGGGGAAGCGCGCGACACCCTCGCCCTTGATCTCACCCTCGACCCATTCACCGGAATACTCATAACCATTAGGCAACTTATAGGTGCCGGTGCCATGCTGGAGCCCGCCTTGAAAGGTGCCCTCATAGATGCCGCCGTCGTCGTATTCCTTGGTCAGCACCTGTCCGTCTTGCGCCGCGAGCGGGGTGGCAAGAAGGGCAATCAGACAGAGGGGCAGGCTGCGGTGCAACATGGGCGGAAATTCCCGATCTCGTTAAGTGTCATTCGGCCTGAGGTTAAGGGCGATAGACAGCAGAGGCAACGTGTTTGCAGGTAACGCACGCCGGTTTCGGCCGATGCAGCGCAGCGCGGCACTTCGGACCGCAGGCATGTGGGGGTTTCGCTATGGCTTTGATCTGCTACATCGAACAAACGCCAGCCAGCCCGGAGCCTAGCCATGTCAGACCGTTTTCGCCTTACCCTCGGGCAGTTGAACCCCACGGTCGGCGATCTGCCCGGCAATGCCGCACAGGCGCGCAAGGCATGGGAAGCTGGGCGCGACGCCGGGGCGCAGTTGGTCGCCCTACCTGAGATGTTCCTAACCGGTCATAATGCCAAAGCATTGCTGCGAAAGCCTGCATTCCAACGCGATGTCTTGACCCACCTGGAAGCGCTTGCCGCCCATTGTGCCGATGGCCCGGCGCTGGCGCTCGGTGCGCCATGGGTCGAAGGCACGCAGGTTTATAACGCCTATCTGGTCCTTATCGGGGGCAAGATCGCCCATCGGGTGCTTCAACACAGCCTTGAACGGGGCTCTGACTTTGATGCTGCCCCAATCAGCGGCCCCTTTGCGGTCGCGGGGCTGCGCATCGGCGCGCCTATCGGTACCGATGGCTGGACAGGCGATGTGGCCGAAACACAGGCCGAGACCGGGGCTGAACTTCTGCTCGTGCCCAATGCCGCGCCGCACCAACGAGGGGCGATGGATCGGCGGCTAAACCATATGGTCGCGCGGGTGATTGAGACGGAACTGCCGCTGATTTACCTCAACATGACCGGTGGGCAGGATGAATTAGTATACGACGGCGGCTCTTTCGCGCTGAACCCCGGAGGCAAGCTGGCGCTGCATCTGCCTGCCTTCGACGATGCCATCACACATGTGGATTTGGCGCGTGGGGCTGAGGGCTGGCAGATCGTGGCCGGAGACCTCGCGCCCCAACCAGACGCCCTTGAACGGGACTACCGCGCTTTGGTCGTGGGGCTGCGGGACTATGTGACCAAGATGGGGTTCACTCAGGTGCTTGTCGAACAAGCCGAGGGAAATGATACCGCGCTGACAGCGGCGCTTGCGCTGGATGCCTTGGGGCCTGAGAATGTCCGCCAGATTGCGCCCCCTGCGAAAGGCACGGCACATTCCGCACTGCGCGACAGTCTGGCAGAGCTTGGCACAAAGGTGAGTGACGATAGCCTTGCCCCCCATCTGCGCGGCCTGATGCTGCGCGCCTCAGCAGATGCCGCGGGAGAGATGTTGCTTACTGCGCAGAACAAATCCGCCGCTGCCATTGGGCAGGCGGCGATGCCGGGTGACTTCAATCCCATCAAAGACCTTTATCAGACTGAGGTTGGCGATCTCTGCCGCTGGCGAAACGATGCCCGCCGGGATTGGATGCTGGGGCCTGTAGATGCGATGCCTGCCCCGTCGCAATATTCTCCAGAAGACAGCGCTCTAGACGGCGTCCTGCGTATCCTGCTCAACGAGAATGGCACCGTCGGGGATTGTGTCGCGGCTGGCTATAACCAGCAGTCCGCACGAGAGGCAGCAGAACACATCTCGATCAGCCAACCTCAAACGCACCGGTCCGCTCCCGGCCCGCAACTGACCGCCATGCGCGCTCCTTACCCCACAGCCGCCCGCTGGCGCGATGCCTCATAACTCACAACCCATCACTTGGGTTTCCGACTACTTAAACGGGTAGTACGGGCAAGCGCCACTCCGCCACCTGCAGGCGAAGTGTCGCCTAAACATTTGAAGTTATGTTAAAAAATCTGCACTCCCCCCGAATAGCATGGAACGAACTCTTCCCTCCACAGTTGTCCAGACACGACCAACAACGGCGCCGGATTTCCCGCAGGGCACTCCCCGCCGAACAGAAAGGGTTATGAGATGAATATCGTTAAACTTGGAATGGTATCTGCCATCGCTTTGAGTGCTGCTGCACCTGTCTATGCACAGTCGGCAGAGGCCTATGCCGCAACCGATCTTAACATCCGTTCGGGCCCCGGCCCGCAGTTCGACATTGTGGGTGTCATCCCCGGTGGCGAAGCCGCAATGGTCGAAGGCTGCCTTGACGGCCAATCTTGGTGCCAGGTAAAATTCGGCGACGCAATGGGCTGGTCCTCCTCTGACTATCTTGCCGTTGGCGTCGAAGAGCAGGCCGTGGCCTTGGCCACCCGCCCTGCAAGTGTCGAAGTCGGCACCGTGACCTATGAAAACCCCGAAGGCACAGCCGAGAATGAGACTGCAGGCGCGACTGCTGGCGCCACACTGGGTGCTCTGACAGCCTATGCGGTTGGCGGCCCGATCGGTGGCATCATTGCCGGTGGCATTATCGGTGGCGCAGCGGGCTCCGCCGCAGCCGAGCCGGAAGAGAAAACGATCACCTATGTCCGCGAGAACCCAGTTGAAACCGTCTACCTTGACGGCGAAGTTGTTGTCGGCGCAGGTATCCCAAAGACAGTAACAACATTCGAAGTGCCGGAATCGGACTACCGTTATGTGAACATCAACGGCGCAACTGTGCTGGTCGACAATGAGACAAACTTGATCGTCGACGTTGTGCGCTAAGCCGCGATAGATTTGATCATGAAAGGCCCGGAGAGTGATCTCCGGGCCTTTTCTTTATTCGAAAACTAGGGCTAGCATAGGGCAGTAACCGCGCGGAGCCCCCATGATCGCCGTCATCTTCGAAGTCTTCCCCCACCCCGACCGCCGCGAGGAATACCTCGACATCGCAGCCAAAATGCGCCCGCTTCTGGATGAAATCGACGGCTTCATTTCAGTCGAACGGTTCCAGAGTTTGACCAACCCCGAAAAGCTGCTGTCGCTCTCCTTCTTTCGCGATGAAGAGGCGGTGCAGAATTGGCGCAAGCTGACCGCGCATCGCGGGGCGCAGGTAGCGGGGCGTGAGGGGATCTTTACCGATTATCACCTGCGCATTGCCCATGTAATCCGCGACTATGGCATGTTCGACCGCGCCGAGGCTCCGCAGGACAGTCAGGATATCCATCCGCCTCGGCTGGCGACCGAGAGCTGATCGGGGCTAGACCGTCTCGCCCGCATCTAACCGCTGCAACCAGTTCCCGGCATCGCGCAACACCGCCTCTCGGCGGTCCGCGTCCATCCGGTCCCATGTTGCGTACATGTTCTTCATCCGCATATTGCCCTGAAACCGCTCGCGGTGCCGATCAAGGAAATGCCAGTAAAGCAGGTTAAACGGGCAGGCCTTCTTCCCCATCTTGGCGCTGACGCTATAGCTGCACCCTTTGCAATAATCCGACATGCGGTTGATGTAAGCGCCGGACGAGACATAGGGCTTTGAGGCAATCACCCCGCCATCGGCAAACTGGCTCATGCCGACCGTATTGGGCGCTTCGACCCATTCATAGGCATCGGCGTAGACCTCCAAATACCATTCATGCACCTGATGCGGATCGATCCCGGCCAGCAGGGCAAAATTGCCCGTTACCATCAGCCGCTGGATGTGATGCGCATAGGCGTATTTGCGGGTCTGCCCGATGGCCTGACGTAGGCAATTCATCTGCGTTTCAGCGCCCCAGTAAAAGGCAGGCAAATCGCGGTCGTGTTGTAGCACGTTGCGCTCAACATACTCTGGCCCCTCAAGGAAATAGATGCCCCGGACGTATTCCCGCCAGCCGAGGATTTGCCGGATAAACCCTTCGGCGGCGTTGATTGGGACCGCACCTTCCTGCCACGCCTTTTCAGCCGCGCGGCACACCTCCATCGGCCCCAGCAGTCCGAGGTTAAGATAAGGAGAGATCAGCGCGTGAAAGAGATAGGGCTGATCCTGCATCATCGCGTCTTGGTAATCGCCAAAACGCGGCAGGGCCTGGGCGATGAAATATGCCAAGACCTGCAAGGCTTCCTCGCGCGTGGTGGCTAGATCGAACGGCTCCAGATCGCCGAAGTTATCGCCGTAGCGCGCGCCTACAAGGTCCAGCACCGCTTGGGTCTCGGCATCCGGTGCAAAGGTGAGCGGCGCGGGAAACTCTAGCCCCTCTTTAGGCGGTTTGCGGTTGTCATGATCAAAATTCCACTTACCGCCTGCGGGATCATCGCCCTCCATCAGCAGGCCGGTCTCGCGGCGCATCTCGCGGTAGAAGTATTCCATCCGCAGCGCCTTGCGCCCTTCGGCCCAATCTTCAAAGCGTTTGCGGCTGGCGATAAAGCGGTCATCCGGTAAAATCTGTGTCGGCGTCGGCGCATGGGTCAGCGTATTGATTAGGCGCCACTCCCCCGGCTCTGTGACGACCACCTCGCCCGCGCCGGTCTCCTCCGCCCGCCGCAGCAACTCGCCAACGAGTGAGCCGGCGTTCTCAGGGTCATCCAACCGGGTGTAACGCAGGGTCCAGCCGCCCTCCTCCAACGCACGCGCGAACTTGCGCATGGCCGCAAAGACCAGCGCGCTCTTCTTGGGGTGATGGCGCACATATTCCGCCTCTTGCGCCACTTCGGCCATGACCACCACATCACGCGCTTTGTCGGCTGCGCGCAGCGACGACAGGTTCAGTGAAAGTTGATCCCCCAAAACCAGAACCAGCCGGGTCACCACGCCACCGCCTTTCCGGCCCAGTCGAAGAACCCGCCGCTATCCGCAGGGGTCAGCCCGTCTATCACATGGAGCAGATTGTCCGCCGCTTCTGAGGCCGGAACGGCTGGATGGCGGCCAACATATTTCTTGGTAAAGGCGGTTTCCACTGTGCCGGGATGCAGCGCCACGCAGATGCTTTGCAGATGGCTGCGCCTAAGCTCAATAGCAGCGGTATGCACAATTTGGTTCACCGCCGCCTTGGCGCTGCGGTAGCTGATCCAGCCGCCCAATCGGTTATCCCCGATAGAGCCGACCCGCGCCGACAGCACGGCAAAGACTGCACGCTTGTCGCGCGGCAGGAGCTGCTCTGCGTGGCGCAAGACCAATGCGGGGCCGACAGCGTTCAGGGCAAACTGGTCCATCATCGCCTTTTGGGTAATCGCTTTGATTGTTTTCTCTGGAGTTGCGCCTTCGATCTCCAAAGCGCCAGTGGCGACAATCACCGCATCGAACGGGCTGGTGAACCTCCCCAATCCAGAGCGAACCGAAGCTTCATCCGTCACGTCAAACCCATCAGCCGAGCGCGACAGCGTGGTCACCGCATCGCCCCGCGACCGACAGGCCGCCGCCAGCGCCGCACCGATGCCACCACTCGCACCGATGACAAGCACCCGCGCGCTCATCCCTGACCCGCCTGCGTTTTGTTTTGTGGTTGATGCACTTCCATGACGCCCTCCGCTTCAGAGAAGGTAGGCGGCGCTGACGCAGGGGCAAACAAAACCCGCAACCCCCTTTTCATTTGAAAACGGGTGCGTATAACTACCCCTATGACACAGGCCGTCCATATCCCGACCCTGCCGCGCCGCTGCGCGGGCCTGCTGCGTGCCAACTTGCTGCTACTAATTCGCCTCTGAGCGTGCCCTTCGGCGCGCCCGCTCAGAGGGATGTGTCGCGCGCCAAGGATACCAGCAAAGAAAGAACCCAGGATGACCGATATGACGAAACAGGACCGTGTGCTGATCTTTGACACAACCTTGCGGGATGGCGAACAATCCCCCGGGGCCACGATGACCCATGCCGAAAAGCTGGAGATCGCGCAACTTCTCGATGAGATGGGCGTCGACATCATCGAAGCGGGTTTTCCCATCGCTTCGGAAGGCGACTTTAACGCGGTCAGCGAGATTGCCCGACAAAGCCAGAACGCCGTGATCTGCGGCCTTGCCCGCGCGCAGTTGGGTGACATTGATCGCTGCTGGGAGGCCGTGAAACATGCCCGCCAGCCGCGCATTCACACATTTATCGGCACCTCGCCCCTGCACCGCGCCATTCCAAACCTGACCCAAGACGAAATGGCCGACCGCATCCACGAAACCGTGACCCACGCGCGCAACCTCTGTGACAACGTGCAATGGTCGCCGATGGACGCCACGCGGACGGAACTGGACTACCTCTACCGCGTCGTCGAGATCGCTATCAAGGCCGGGGCCACCACGATCAACATCCCCGACACCGTGGGCTACACCGCCCCGCGTGAAAGCGCTGATCTGATCACCAAACTGCTCGAAAATGTGCCGGGCGCGGATGAGATCATCTTTGCGACGCACTGCCACAACGATCTGGGTATGGCGACTGCCAACAGCCTTGCCGCGGTTGAGGCCGGGGCGCGGCAGGTGGAATGCACCATCAACGGTTTGGGCGAACGCGCGGGCAACACGGCACTCGAAGAGGTCGTCATGGCGCTGAAGGTGCGCAATGACATCATGCCCTACGAGACACGCATCGACAGCACCAAGATCATGAACATCTCGCGCCGGGTCGCCGCCGTTTCGGGCTTCGCAGTTCAGTTCAACAAAGCGATCGTCGGCAAAAACGCCTTCGCGCATGAGAGCGGCATCCACCAAGACGGCATGCTCAAGAACGCCGAGACATTTGAGATCATGCGCCCCGAAGATGTGGGTCTGACCGAGACCAATATCGTCATGGGCAAACATTCGGGCCGCGCGGCGCTGCGGTCCAAGCTCGAAGACCTCGGGTTTGAACTGGGCGACAACCAGCTCAAGGATGTCTTTGTGCGGTTCAAGGAATTGGCCGACCGTAAAAAGGAAATCTACGAGGACGATCTGATTGCGCTGATGCGCACCGCGACCGATCCCGAAGAAGACCGCATTCGCCTTAAGTCGTTGAAAGTGGTTTGTGGCACCGAAGGCCCGCAGACTGCTGACATGGTACTTGAAGTGGACGGTGCAGAGCAATCCACCAATCAAACCGGCGATGGCCCCGTTGATGCTGCGTTCAATTGCATCAAGGCGCTGGTGCTGCATACCGCGCGCTTGCAGTTGTATCAGGTGCATGCCGTGACCGAAGGCACCGACGCGCAGGCGACGGTTTCCGTGCGGATGGAAGAAGAGGGCCGCATCGTGACCGGCCAATCGGCGGATACTGATACCGTGGTGGCGAGTGTGCGGGCCTATATTCACGCGCTGAACCGTCTTTTAGTGCGGCGCGAGAAGGGCGGCACGGACAAGCGCGAGATCAACTACAAAGATGTAGGTTGATTTAGAGGGCGGGGGTTAAAACCTCGCCCTTTTTACGTGTGCAGTATGGAAGCAAGGCATCGCCTGTCCGCGGGGTGGCGAACCAAACCTTAGTTTATACCACTTAATTGATCAGCCATGACGCGCCCTCAAAGTGGCATACCCAGCCTCACTAAATCGCCTCCCCGTCCGGGTGGGCAGGCGATGCCCGGCGCCTGCGGCTTGATTCCGGGCTGGGGTGGAAATCGCCACCGGCAGGCCGGCCGACCGACTGACAACCGCAAATCAAAAACCAGCGCATGCGGACCCAAGCGCACTCTCAATACGGGTTCTTCGCCCCGCGATCTTCGCTCAGCGACGCCTGCCCCTGCTCCATAATCTTCACCACCGCATCCGCCAGATGCTGCCGCTGGATATGATCATCCCCCGCCGCAACGCGCAGCTTATGCGCTTCCAGCATCACCTCGGCATGGCTCGATCCGCGCGGCGGGATGAAGGTGTAGCAGGCCAGTTCAATCAACTGCCCCAGCGGATCCTTGAAATAGATCGAATGCATGAAGCCTCGGTCTTTCACCCCCGAATGCCCGATGCCCCGCGCCTCTAACCGCTCGGGGATTTGGTCAAACATCGCGCGGTCCACCTCGAACGCCAAATGATGCACGCAGCCCGGATCCATCGGCGTGCGGTTGTGCACCCGCTTGCGGGTCTCATTGGTAAAGATCGTAATCAGCCGCCCGTCGCCGGGATCAAAATAGAGGTGCCCCTCGTCCGGGTCATCTAAATTTGGCTGATCAAAGATGAAAGGCATCCCCAAGACCCCCTCCCAGAAGTCGATGGAGCTTTGCCGATCTGCCCCGGTGAGGGTGATGTGATGCACCCCAAGTGTCTGTATCTTTTGCATGGTATCGCCGACCTCCGCCATAAATATACCGCTCTATGATAGCGCGGCGGCAATATCGCGCCACCTTTGCGGTCTTGCCCCTTTCGCCCTGCCCCTGTGCGCCCTATAAGAGCCAGTAGCCCGCGCGTGGTCCCATGCAGGCGGGCCTGTCCGAATATTTGCAAGGCTCCGCTACTGTTATGTCCATCCTCGATCAATTCCGCGGCCTGTTCTCCTCCGATATGGCGATCGACCTCGGCACCGCGAATACGCTGGTTTACGTCAAGGGTAAGGGCATCGTGCTGAGCGAACCTTCTGTTGTCGCCTATCACGTCAAGGATGGTGTTAAGAAAGTGCTGGCAGTTGGCGAAGACGCCAAGCTGATGCTGGGCCGGACGCCGGGCAGCATCGAGGCGATCCGCCCGATGCGCGAAGGGGTCATTGCCGACTTCGACACCGCTGAAGAAATGATCAAGCACTTCATCCGCAAGGTGCACAAGCGCTCGACCTTCTCCAAGCCCAAGATCATCGTCTGTGTGCCCCATGGCGCGACCCCGGTGGAAAAACGCGCGATCCGCCAGTCGGTGTTGAGCGCTGGTGCCCGCCGCGCCGGGCTGATTGCAGAACCCATCGCAGCCGCCATTGGTGCGGGCATGCCGATCACCGATCCGACGGGCAACATGGTCGTCGACATCGGCGGCGGTACCACCGAAGTCGCGGTGCTGTCTCTGGGCGATATCGTCTATGCGCGCTCTGTCCGCGTGGGTGGTGACCGTATGGATGAGGGCATCATCAGCTACCTGCGCCGTCAGCAGAACCTGCTGATCGGGGAAACGACTGCTGAGCGGGTGAAAACCTCTATCGGTACGGCGCGGATGCCTGATGACGGGCGCGGCACCTCGATGCAGATCCGGGGGCGTGACCTGTTGAATGGCGTGCCTAAGGAAATCGAAGTGACCCAAGCGCAGATCGCCGAAGCGCTGGCCGAACCGGTGCAGCAGATTTGCGAAGCCGTCATGACCGCGCTGGAAACAACGCCGCCGGATCTCGCCGCTGACATCGTCGACCGTGGCGTGATGCTGACAGGCGGCGGTGCGCTGCTGGGCGATCTTGATCTGGCGCTGCGTGAACAGACCGGCCTTGCGATCTCGGTCGCGGATGAGCCGCTGAACTGTGTGGCGCTCGGCACTGGCAAGGCGCTGGAATACGAGAAACAGCTGCGCCACGCGATCGACTACGACAGTTAACACTGGCAAGTTAGCCAGACCCGGCACGCGGCGACAACGCCCCGCCTGACCGGGCGGGAGTTTCAGCACAGATGCCCAAGGACCGTTCCAGCTCCAGTGATTTCACCGGCCCTTTGCGCCGGTTGCTGCTGGCTGTGCTGGTGCTGGCCCTGACCGGGGTCTTCTTGCTGTGGCGCATCGACAGCCCCCGCGTCGAGCGTTTCCGCGCGCAGGTCACCGACCGTTTTGTGCCCAACCTCGATTGGGCCATGGCCCCGGTGACCGGCACCATCAACCTGCTGCGCGATTTCCAAAGCTACCAACGCCTCAGCGAACAGAACCGCGAGCTGCGCTCGGAATTGCGCCAGATGCAGGCGTGGAAAGAAGCGGCCTTGCAGCTAGAGCAGGAGAACGCCCGACTGCTGGACCTCAACAATGTCCGGCTCGATCCGCGCCTCACCTTCATCACCGGCACGGTGCTGGCCGACAGCGGCTCCCCCTATCGCCAATCGGTGCTCTTGAACGTCGGCGCACGCGATGGGCTGGTCGAAGGCTGGGCGACGATGGACGGCATCGGGCTGGTCGGGCGCATTGCAGGTGTGGGCAAGAACACGGCGCGCGTGATCCTGCTGACCGACGCTTCCAGCCGCATTCCGGCAACGATCCAGCCCTCGGGCCAACGCGCGATGGTCGCAGGCGACAACAGCGCCGCGCCGCCGCTCGATTTCATCGAAAACCGCGAGTTGGTTCGCCCCGGTGACCGTGTCATCAGCTCGGGCGATGGCGGGGTTTTCCCGGCAGGCATCCTAATTGGCCAAGTCGCCGCCGATCCGGGTGGGCGCCTTCGGGTACGCTTGGCAGCGGATTACGAACGGTTGGAGTTCCTCCGCGTGTTGCGCAATCACGGCAACGAAAAGGTACCAGACACCGCGCATGTCATCACCTCAGATGGCCCCTTGGCCGAACCGGCAGCCCCGGTCGGGATGGACCAATGACCGATCTGTCGCGCAGCCGGTTGTGGGTCATGCGCCTGAGCTTTGTCGCACTGGCGCTGGTGATCCTGTTCTTTCACCTGTTGCCGCTTGAGACGACCCCGCGCAGCTGGGCAGGCCCCGATCTGCTGCTGGGCTTTGCCTGCGCATGGGGGTTGCGGCGGCCGGAATATGTGCCTGCCATTTTTCTAGCGCTGGTCTTTTTGCTTTCGGACTTGTTGCTGCAACGCCCTCCCGGGCTTTGGGCAGTGCTGGCGCTGCTCGGGGTCGAGAACCTTAAATCCCGAGGGCGCCATCTGCGCGATGCGAGCTTTGCTGCCGAATGGCTGACCGTGTCCGTGATCCTGACCATGGTGATCTTTGCCAACCGCATTCTGCTGAGCTTTGCGCTGGTGCCCACGCCCTCGATGTCTCTGAACCTCACGGAATTGGCACTGACCACGCTCGCTTATCCGCTGATTGTGGCCGTGACCCATGGTATCATGGGGGTGCGCAAAACCGCGCCGGGCGATCTGGATGCGCTTGGTAAACGGGTATGATCGGGGACCGATAAGATGAGACGTAGCCGCGCCGACAACGATGCCAACCACATGCGCCTGACCCGCCGTGCCGCCCTTTTGGGCGGGGCGCAACTGCTGTTCATGGGCGGTCTGGCCGCGCGGATGCGCTATTTGCAAGTCGATCAAGCCGATCAATTTCGCCTGCTGGCCGAAGAGAACCGGATCAACATCCGGCTGATCCCGCCGTCCCGTGGCGAAATTTTCGACCGCAACGGCGTGCAGCTGGCCGACAACGTGCCCTCTTACCGGATCGTCATGGTGCGCGAAGATGCGGGCGACGTCGACGCGGTGATGGAGCGTTTGGCGCAGGTCATTGAGATTGACGAGGAAACCCGCGCGCGCGCAATGGCCGAGATGGCCCGCTCTGCCCCGTTCTTGCCGGTCACCATCGTCGATGACGTCAGTTGGGAGGTCGTGAGCAAGGTCAGCGTCAACGCCCCCGCCCTGCCGGGCGTGACACCTGAAGTGGGTCTAACCCGCGTCTACCCGCGCGGCGCAGATTTTGCGCATGTGGTGGGCCGCGTGGGCCGGGTAAGCCAAGCCGATCTCGATGCGCTGGAAGACCCTGATCAGGTGCTGCGCATTCCCCGTTTCCAAATCGGCAAGATCAACGTTGAGGCCCGCGCCGAAAGCCTGCTGCGCGGCTCTGCTGGCACCAAACATGTCGAGGTGAACGCCACCGGTCGGGTGATGCGCGAACTTGAGCGGCGCGAAGGTCAGGCCGGGGCGGATCTGCAATTGACCGTCGACGCCAATCTGCAACGCTATGTGCAGGCCCGTCTGGGAGACGAAAGCGCCGCCGTGGTCATAATTGACTGCGAGAATGGCGATCTGGCCGCATTGGCCTCTTCACCCAGCTATGATCCAAACCTCTTTATCGGGGGCATCTCCTCGGCGGATTATAATCCGCTGTTGAATTCCAAATACCGACCCTTGGTGAACAAGCCGGTGCAGGGCACCTACCCGCCTGGCTCAACCTTCAAGATGATCGTCGCACTCGCCGCTATCGAAGAGGGCATCGTCAGCCCCGAAGAGACGGTATATTGCCCCGGCCATCTGGAAGTCGCGGGGCGGCGGTTCCACTGCTGGAAGCGCGCGGGCCACGGATGGGTTAACCTTCAAGATTCTCTCAAACAATCTTGCGACGTGTATTATTACGACCTCGCCGTAAAGGTGGGGATTGAGAAGATTACCGCCATGTCGAACCGCTTTGGCCTTGGGATCAAACATGATCTGGCACTGTCTTCGGTTGCGGGCGGGCTCGCCCCGACCAAACAGTGGAAACGCTCGGCCCGAGGTGAGGAATGGGTCGTGGGCGATACGGTCAACGCCTCTATCGGGCAGGGTTTCACCCTCTCCTCCCCGCTGCAACTGGCCGTGATGAGCGCCCGGATCGCCACTGGGCGCGTGGTGACGCCACGGTTGATTAAATCCATCGATGGGGTGGAGCAGCCCAGCGGTGCGGGCGAGCCGATGGGCCTGAACGAAAACAACCTGCGCCAGTTGCGCAAGGCGATGTACGACGTTGTCAACGATCGGCGCGGCACCGGCTATCGCAGCCGCATCATTGACGAGACGATGCGTATGGCCGGCAAGACGGGCACCAGTCAGGTCCGTAACATCACCGCTGCCGAACGCGCGCGTGGGGTGACCAGCAACGCTGATCTGCCGTGGGAACGGCGCGACCATGCGCTTTTTGTCTGTTTTGCCCCTTTCGACAAGCCGAAGTACGCGGCCTGCGTATTGGTGGAACACGGCGGAGGCGGCTCGACCGCTGCCGCGCCAATCGCCCGCGATGTGATGTTGCAGGCGATGGCCGGGGGGGAACCGCCGTTGGAAGCTTACCCCAAGTCTGACCGGGGCCGCATTGCCACCCAACAAGAAGAACTGCGCAATACCGCCCCCGAAACCGCCGCCAGCGCGGAGGGGGACGATCAGGCATGAGCTATCTCGAACATACGGTCAAATCCGTCCCCACTGGCCTGCGCAAAATACTGTTTATGAACTGGCCGCTTGCGATCCTGTTGGCCAGTGTCGCGGGCGTTGGTTTTTTGATGCTCTACTCAGTCGCGGGCGGTTCTTTCAACCCTTGGGCCGAGCCGCAGATGAAGCGGTTTGGCATTGGCATGGCAATCATGTTCACCGTGGCGATGGTGCCGATCTGGCTCTGGCGCAACCTATCGGGCGTGGCCTATGGGGCGACGCTGGTGCTGTTGGTCGCGGTGGAATTATTCGGGTCGGTCGGCATGGGCGCGCAGCGCTGGATCGACATCGGCTTCATGCGGCTGCAACCGTCGGAGTTGATGAAGATCACGCTGGTGGTGTTTCTGGCCGCCTATTACGACTGGCTGCCGGTTAAAAAGGTCTCGCGCCCATTCTGGGTGCTGTTGCCGATCTTGATCATCGTCGTGCCAACCGCGTTGGTGTTGAAACAGCCCGATCTGGGCACGTCGATCCTGCTGCTTACGGCGGGGGGCGGGCTGATGTTCCTTGCCGGGGTGCATTGGGCCTATTTTGCTGCCGTCATCGCCGCTGCCATCGGGCTGGTTACTGCGGTTTTCCAATCGCGCGGCACGCCGTGGCAGTTGCTCAAGGATTACCAGTACCGACGCATTGATACTTTCCTTGACCCCAGTCAGGATCCCTTGGGCGCAGGCTATCACATCACTCAATCCAAGATCGCGCTCGGCTCGGGGGGATGGTCGGGGCGCGGTTATATGCAGGGCACGCAGTCGCGGCTGAACTTCTTGCCCGAGAAACACACCGACTTCATCTTTACCACGCTGGCCGAAGAATTCGGCTTTGTTGGCGGCCTATCGCTCTTGTGCCTTTATGCGCTGATCATCCTGTTCTGTGTGGTGTCGGCGGTGAAGAATAAGGATCGTTTCTCCAGCCTGCTGACTTTGGGTATCGCGCTCAACTTCTTTCTCTTTTTCGCTGTGAACATGTCGATGGTCATGGGGCTGGCCCCGGTGGTGGGTGTGCCGCTGCCAATGGTCAGCTACGGTGGCTCGGCCATGTTGGTGCTGCTTTTGGCCTTCGGCTTTGTTCAATCGGCGCATGTTCATAGACCGAGGTAATTTATGACGATCAATATTCTTTTCGCTGCCAAAGCCGAACGTTGGACTGGCTATGAAAAGCCGCTGAACAAGGCGCTATCGAAGGCGCTGGCGGGGCGGGAATTCAAACTCGACACAGAGTTTCCACCAGTAGATGTCGACTACATCGTCTATGCGCCGAACAGCGACCTACAGGATTTCACCCCCTACACCCGCGCCAAAGCGGTGCTAAACCTCTGGGCCGGGGTGGAGAACATCACCGGCAATGAGACGCTCAAGATCCCCCTGACCCGCATGGTCGATTTCGGCCTGACACATGGCATGGTGGAATGGGTCACGGGCCATGTGCTGCGCTATCATCTGGGGCTGGATATCGACATCACCCGCCAAGATGCCAAGTGGGAGCCGCGTGATCAACCGCTCGCCCGCGAACGCAGTGTGGCGATCCTTGGGCTTGGTGCCCTTGGGCAGGCGGTGGCCAAGGCGCTGGTTGGGCTTGGCTTTGACGTCAGCGGCTGGTCGCGAAGCGCAAAGTCAATCGAAGGCGTGCGTTGCCTGCATGGTGAGGATGGTTTGACCGAGGCACTAAAGGGCGCCGAGATCGCCGTGCTGCTGATGCCCGACACCCCCGCCACCCACGACGTGCTGAACGCAGAGACACTGGCGCAGATGCCCAAGGGGGCTTTCATCATCAACCCCGGTCGTGGGCCGCTGATTGACGATGACGCCCTGCTTGCAGCGCTTGATAGCGGCCAGATCGCCCATGCGACGCTTGATGTCTTCCGGGTAGAGCCGCTCCCCGAGGATCACCCCTATTGGGCGCATCCGCATGTTACCGTGACCCCGCATATTGCCGCCGCGACACGCAATGACACGGCCTCGGAGGTGATTGCCGAGAACATTCGCCGCAGCGAGGCTGATGAGCCTCTGCTGCATGTCGTGGATCGCGACCGGGGGTACTGACCCCCGGCCCCGGTTTTCGCACTAGGCGGCCAGCCCACGCCCTTTGAGCAGCGCTTCGACCCCCGGCAAACGCCCCCGGAACGCTGTGTAAAGCTCCGCCGGATCGCGGCTGCCGCCGGTCGAGAGGATGTGGGTTTCCAACGCCTCAGCCCGCTCGGCATCGAAGGCGCCGCCCGCTTCCTCGAAAGCGGCGAAAGCGTCGGCGTCCATCACCTCAGACCACATGTAGCTGTAGTACGCGCTGGAATAGCCGTCCCCGGCGAAGACATGCGCGAACTGCGGCGTGGCGTGGCGCATCCGGATCGCCTGAGGCATGCCGATGCTGCTGAGCACCTCAGCCTGTCGCGCCATCGGATCAGCCGGAGCCGCGCCGTCGTGAAACTCCAGATCGACCAGCGCCGAGGCGATATATTCCACCGTCTGGAACCCCATGTCGAATGTCGCGGCGGCCAGTACCTTTTCCAACATCTCACGCGGCATCGCCTCGCCCGTGCGGGCGTGGGTGGCGAATTTCTCCAGCACTTCAGGCTGGTCCAGCCAATGCTCGTAAAGCTGGCTTGGCAGCTCCACGAAGTCGCGCGCGACCGAGGTACCGCTGACGCTTTCATAGGTCACGTCCGACAACATCTGGTGCAGCGCGTGGCCGAACTCGTGAAACAACGTCCGCGCGTCGTCATAGGACAAAAGCGCCGGATCGCCTTTGGCGAAGTTGCAGACGTTAATGACCACCGGGGCCTGCGCCTGCGGGAACTTTGCCTGCGCCCGCATCGCCGAGCACCAAGCGCCTGAGCGTTTCGAGCCGCGCGCGAAATAGTCTCCGATGAAAACCGCCACATGCTTGCCCTCGCGCGTCACCTCCCACGCCCGGCAATCGGGGTGGTAGAGCGGCACGTCGAGCGGTGCAAACTCAAGACCGAAGAGCCGGTTGGCGCAGTCGAAGGATGCATCGATCATCCGGTCGAGCTGGAAATAGGGCTTCAGCGCCGCCTCATCGAGATCATGCTCCGCCGCGCGGCGTTTTTCAGCGTAGTAGCGCCAGTCCCACGGCTTCAGCAGCCCGTTCACACCGTCGTCTTGCATCAGCGCGGTCAAGACCTGCGCATCGGCGTCTGCCTGCGCCTTGGCGGGTTTCCAGACCGACATCAGCAGATCGCGCACTGCCGCTGGGGTCTTGGCCATTTCCGTTTCCAGCTTATAGGCCGCGAAGCTGTCATAGCCAAGCAAGGCCGCGCGTTCTTCGCGCAGCGCCAAGGTCTCAGCCGCAATGGCGCGGTTGTCGGTCTCGCCCCCATTGGCCCCGCGCGCCTCCCATGCGCGAAACGCCTTCTCGCGCAGATCACGCCGGTCAGAGAACTGCAGGAAAGGCACAATCAGCGAGCGCGAAAGCGTCACCACCGGGCCGTCTGCGCCCTTTTCCGCCCCCGCCGCGCGGGCGGTGTCGATCACAAAGTCCGGCAGGCCGGTGAGGTCGCCCTCCTCCAGCGGCATGAACCATGCGCGCTCATCGGCCAGCAGGTTCTGGGTGAACTGCGTGCCCAATACCGCAAGTCGTGCCTTAATCTCTTTCATCCGTTTGGCCGCACCGCCTGCCAGTGCCGCACCGGCGCGGACAAAGCCACGGTGGGACAGCATCAAGACCCGCGCCTGTTCTTCGGTCAGGTCCAGCGCGTCTCGCGCCTCCCAGACCGCCGCGATCCGCGCGAACAGCGCCTCATTGCCGGAGATTGCAGATTGATGCGCTGCCAGTTCGGGCGAGAAGTCGCGCTGCAAAGCCTCGCGCGCCGGATTGCTATCGGCCCCTGCGACGGTGAAGAACACACTCAAAACCTTGTCGAGCGCTTGGCCCGAGGCCTCTAGCGCCTCAACCGTATTGGCGAAGGTGGGCGCGTCGGAGTTGCTGGCAATGGCGTCGATCTCGGCGCGGTGGGCGGCCAGCGCCTCTTGCAGGGCGGGGGCGAAACCGTCGTCGGAAATACGGTCGAAGGGGGCGATGCCAAAGGGCGTGTCCCACTCGGCGAGCAGCGGATTTGTCATGAAAGTCTCCTTTGCCCCAAGATGGGGCCCGGCAGGAAGACTTGCAATCACCCGCCGCAGGTTTCGCAGCCCTCGCGCCGGGTAATCTTGATCTGACGGCTCTCACTATAAAGCCCATCATAGATCATCATCTGACCGCGCAGCACGCTGCCCGCGCCGGCGATCAACTTGACCGCCTCTAATGCCATCATCGTGCCGATCACGCCCGGCAGCGGACCGATGACACCTGCCTCGGCGCAGGATGGCGCAAGGCCCGCCGCCGGCGCTTCGGGGAAGATACAGCGATAGCAGGGCGCGCCGCGCGCCGGATCAAAGACGCTAAGCTGTCCTTCCCATTGGCTCAGCGCGCCTGAGATCAACGGCACGCCTGCCGCGACACAAGCGGCGTTGACGCGGTAGCGGGTGTCGAAATTGTCAGTGCCGTCGAGGACGAGGTCATATCCGGCCACCAGTTCGGCGGCGATGTCGTCCGTCAAGCGGCGGTGATAGGGGCGCACGGTGATATGGGGGTTTTGGGCCAGCATCTCGGCCTGAGCCGAGAAGACTTTGGGCGTGCCGATGGCCGCGTCCTTGTGGATCACCTGCCGTTGCAGGTTGGCGTTTTCCACTTCGTCATCATCGATCACCCCGATGGTGCCAACCCCCGCCGCCGCAAGATATTGCAGCGCAGGTGCACCAAGTCCGCCCGCACCGACAACCAGCACCTTGGCATTTTTAAGCGCCTTCTGTCCGGCCCCGCCAACTTCGCGCAGCACGATGTGGCGGGCGTAGCGGTTGAGTTCACTGTCCGAGAAACTGCCCGATGCCGTGGTCTCGTCGCGGGGCGTGGCCCGCGCGCGCAGGGTTTTCAGCCCCTGCCGGTAAAGCACGACCAGCACCGTAAAGCCCCCCAGAAGCAACCAAGGGGCAGCGCTACCGCCGGTGGCAAGGCGCAGCGGATGATCTCCCGGAAAGACAAGATGCAGCCCCACAAGTGCAAGATACATCACCGCAATCAGCCCCGCCCGCAGCCCGCGCGGCAGACCGAGAAACCCACCGCCGAACCAGAGCGCTGCAGCAATAATCAAAACCGCCAGCATCAGATCGCCCCCGTAGAGCCAAAACCGCCAGTCCCGCGCGACGTGTCATCAAGGTTACCGACCAGATCAAACCCCGCCTGTACCACGGGCGCCACGACCATCTGCGCGATGCGCATGCCGTGTTCTACCGTAAACGCCTCTTGCCCCGTATTGCCGAGGATCACCCCCACCACGCCGCGATAATCGCTGTCGATGGTGCCGGGGCTGTTGATCAGCGTGAGCCCATGTTTCAGCGCTAGCCCAGAGCGGGGGCGAACCTGTACCTCAAACCCATGCGGGATCGCCATATGCAAGCCGGTGGAGATCAGCGCCCGCGCACCGGGCGCTAGCGTGACCGCGCCCTCGGGTAGATTGGCACGCAGGTCGGCCCCCGCGGCACCCGCGCTTTCATAGGCGGGCAGCGGCAAGGTTTGGTCTGCGCTCTCGGCCCAGCGGAGTTTGATTGTGGTCATTGTGCCTCCTCAGGCCAGCGCGGCAGCGATGCGGGCCGCAAGCCGGGTGGCCACGGCGTCTTTGCTCATGCGCGGCCAATCTTCGGTGGCGTCTTCGGTGATCAGGGTCACTGCATTCTCGCTGCCGCCCATGATTCCAGTGGCGGGAGAGACATCATTGGCCACGATCCAGTCGCAGCCCTTGCGCGCGCGTTTGGCGGTAGCATGGGCCAGAACGTCGTTGGTCTCAGCGGCGAAGCCGACCACAAGTCTGGGACGGCCCTCGCTGCGTTGACTGATGGTTTTGAGGATATCGGGATTTTCAGCGAAGGACAGTGTCGGCAATCCGTCCTTGGATTTCTTCAGCTTGCGGTCCCCGGCCCCTTCAACATGCCAATCGGCCACTGCCGCCGCAAAGACACCGGCGTCGGCAGGCAACGCTTGCCCGACCGCCGCCAGCATTTCCTTGGCGGTCTGGACTGCCACCACTTCGACCCCGTCCGGCGGAGGCACGTCGGCGGGCCCGGTGACAAAGACCACCTCGGCCCCCATCGCCGCCAGCGCCCGTGCAATTGCTGTGCCCTGCGCGCCGGAAGAGCGGTTGGCGATGTAGCGCACCGGGTCAATCGGTTCATGGGTCGGACCAGAGGTCACCAGAATGCGTTTGCCCTTAAGCGGCCCATCACCAAGCTGCGCCTCAACGGCGGCGACAATCTCGAGCGGTTCGGCCATGCGCCCCGGTCCGAATTCACCGCAGGCCATGTCGCCGTCGTTGGGGCCGACCATCACAATGCCGTCGCCGCGCAGCGTGGCGATGTTGCGCTGTGTCGCGGGGTGCTGCCACATGCGTACATTCATCGCAGGCGCAAGCAGAACGGGCGTGTCGGTGGCGAGAAGCAGCGTGGAAGCCAGATCATTCGCTGCCCCCTGCGCCATCTTCGCCATCAGATCGGCAGTGGCCGGGGCCACGACCAGCAGATCGGCGGCGCGGCTCAGTTGGATATGACCCATCTCAGCTTCATCTCCGAGGTCAAAGAGATCGCGAAACACCTTCACGCCGGTCAGCGCGGATACGGAAAGCGGGGTCACAAACTCCTCGCCCGCGCGGGTTAGCACCGGGGTCACGCGCGCGCCGCGCTCTCGCAGGCGGCGGATCAGATCGAGGGATTTATAGGCGGCGATACCGCCCCCGATGATCAGCAGAATATGTTTGCCCGACAGCATAAAGGCCCCCCGATTGCATTCGGGAGACCTTAATCCGGGCCGCAGAAATCTGCCAGCCCCAGCGGGTATTGGTGCCGATGGTTAGGCCAAGAAAGCAAAGACCTCACGCGATTGCATCTCGAGCGACTTGCGCATCTTGCCGAAGGCTGCGGCCTCAAGCTGGCGGACCCGCTCTTTGCTGAGGCTCAGCTCATCGCCAAGGCTTTCCAATGTGCGCGACGGATCACGCAGTTTGCGTTCGCGAACGATGAACTGCTCACGATCCGAAAGCCCCTGCATCGCCGTCAGCAGCCAATTGCGCAGCTGAGCGGTGTCGTGCTGCTCCTCCACCCGCTCGGCGGCCTGCGCACTTTCATCGGCCAGCGCTTCGATCCACTCACGGCCTTCGTCTTCGGCGGACTGTGTGGCGTTAAGCGAATAATCAGAGCCGGAAAGACGGCCCTCCATCATTTCAACATCATGCAGCGGCACACCAATCTCGGTCGAGATCATCTGGCGTAGCTGGTGCTTGTCGAGTGTCTCACCCACTGCAGAGGCTTCGCGCTCCAGACGGGCCTGCACCCGGCGCATGTTGAAAAACAGAGATTTCTGCGAAGAGGTCGAGCCGGTACGCACCATCGACCAGTTGCGCATTACATGGTCCTGAATGCTCGCTTTGATCCACCAAACCGCATAGGTCGAGAACCGTACCCCACGATCCGGGTCAAACTTATCGGCGGCTTTCATGAGGCCCAGACCGGCCTCTTGGATCAGATCGTTCATCGGTGCGCCGTAGCGCTTGAACTTGCCGGCCATGGAAATCGCCAGACGCATGTAGGCGGTGATCAAACGGTGCAGCGCTGCCTCGTCTCGCTGATCTCGCCACGCATAGGCCAGTTTCAATTCGGTGTCGGCGTCGAGCAACTCAGCCTTCATAGCGGTACGGGTGAGTGAAAATTCGCGTGCGGTCTGCAATGACATACTGGATATCCCCCTAGGAGCGTGGCTTGGCTTGTTATGCGCCGTTGAGAGAGATACGCAGAGCTATGCCATTTGGTTCAAATATTTGGTGAGAAGATGTTGCCAAGAAATACCTTTGCCCTAGGCGGGGCGGCCTCAGGCAAGTCGGAATGGGCGGAAACACTCGTAAATTCCACTGGGATGCCAAAGACTTACCTTGCCACCGGGCGGATCTGGGACGATGAAGTTCAAGAACGTGTGAACAAACATCAAGCGAGACGCGATGCGGGCTGGCGCACCGTCGAATGCCCCCTTGACCTATCCGAGCCTCTGGCAAAATTGCCCGCTGGCGAAATCGTGCTGATCGATTGCGCGACCATGTGGCTGAGCAATCATTTGATGGAAGGTAGCGATTTAGCCGAGGCGCAGGCGGCGCTTTTGGACGCCCTGCGCGGCTGTGCGGCGCAATGGATTATTGTGTCAAACGAAGTCGGTCAGGGCATCGTGCCCGACAACGCTATGGCGCGCCAATTCCGCGAGGCGCAGGGACGGCTTAACATCGCTCTGGCCGCCGAGGCGGAAACCGTGGTGCAGGTTGTTGTCGGCCTGCCGCAACTGCTGAAAGGCGAAATGCCATGACGACATGGCATTGGGTGCGCCATGGGCCCACACATGAAAAGAACTTCGTCGGCTGGCGCGATGTGCCTGCCGACCTCTCCGATGCGCCGCGTTTGGCACGGCTGAACTTACACCTGCCTGATGACGCGCTTCTGATCTCCTCTGATCTGATCCGCGCGGTGCATACTGCTGATGCTCTGGCCCTGCCAACCCGCCGCCGCCTGCCCCACGATCCTAACTTGCGCGAATTGCACTTCGGCGCATGGGACGGGATGCATTTTTCCGACGTTGCCGCCCGCGACCCAGACCTTAGCCGTGCCTATTGGGAAACGCCCGGCGATGTGGTGGCGCCCGGCGGCGAAAGTTGGAACCAGACCAAAGCGCGGGTCGATAGGGTGGTGGCGCGGATCAACGAAGCGCACCCGCAAGCGCATGTAATCGCCGTGGCGCATTTCGGGGTGATCCTGACACAAGTCCAACAGGCCCAAGGCAGCGGCCCGTTGGAGGCAATGGCCTATAAGATCGACAATCTATCAGTTACGCATTTGGCGCATGAAAGCGGCACTTGGCAGATCAACGAAATTAATCGCACGCCCTAGCACCCTCTGCCACATAAAGGGCTTTGCTTGGCTGCCCTCTTCTGCCTAATTTCTCCTATGACATATGATCTTTATATCGGCGATCGTACCTTCTCCAGCTGGTCCCTCCGGGGCTGGTTAATGCTAGAGAAATTCGACCTGCCTTACCGTGCGCATCTCGTGGGGCTCTACAACGGCACCATGGCCGAAGACCTTGCGCATCTCGCCCCGGCGCGGCTGGTACCGGCACTGCGCCTGCCTGATGGTACAGTGGTGGGCGAAAGCCTCGCCATGGCAGAAACATTGGCCGAACGGCACCCCGAGGTCGGGCTCTGGCCCACCGATCCTGCCGCCCGCGCAACCGCCCGCTGGTTATGCGCCGCGATGGCTTCCGGCTTCGGCGCGCTGCGCGGCGCCTGCCCAATGCAGTTGCAGCATATGTGGGACGGGTTCGATCCAGATGCTGAAACCCGAAAAGATTTAGAACGCATCGAAGAGCTGTGGCGTCATGCCCGCAGCCAGCCGCGCAGTGCGGGGCCGTGGCTTTTTGGGGCCTATTCCCTCGCCGATGTTTTCTATGCACCGGTCGCTGCACGAATTGTTGGCTATGACTTGCCTGTTTCAACCGAGGCGCGGGCCTATTGCGAGGCCACCATCAATGATCCGGCCTTCAAGGCATGGCGCGCCACAGGGCTTGAGACGATCTATGATCCCTTCCCCTATGAGCTGGGCCTGCCCAAGCGCGATTGGCCGGCCAACTAGGGCAACGTTAACCATTCCTAAACCCGCCTTGCCTACCGATTAACCATAGCAAGGTGGGAGAATGGGCAATGATATCGCGGGCCTATACGGTCGCATTTCAGGGGGTCGAGGCGCGTATTGTCGAGGTGCAATGCGCGGTCACGGCAGGCTTGCCCGGCTTTTCCATCGTCGGACTGGCGGACAAGGCCGTGTCCGAAGCACGCGACCGGGTGCGCACGGCCCTTAGCGCCATGGCCATTGCGCTGCCGTCGAAACGCATCACCGTAAACCTTTCCCCGGCGGACCTGCCAAAAGAAGGCAGCCATTTCGATCTGCCCATCGCACTGGCACTTCTGTCGGCGCTCGACATCCTGCCAGAGGACATCACGCAAAATGTCGTGGCCTTAGGGGAGCTTTCACTCGATGGAACGCTCATGCCGGTGGTCGGCGCCCTGCCCGCCGCCATGGCCGCCGCCACCCACGACCGCAGCCTTCTTTGCCCCGCGGGCTCGGGGGCAGAGGCCGCTTGGGTCGGCAAAACGCAGGTCATTGCCGCCGCCACCTTAGGCGATGTGGTGCGCCACTATACAGGCCAAGTACCAATCAATCCGGCAGAGCCGGGCGAGGTGCCACTCAACGCAGCGGGCCGCGATCTGCGCGAAGTCAAAGGCCAAGAACGCGCCAAACGCGCCTTGGAAATCGCGGCAGCGGGCAGGCATCACCTGATGTTGGTCGGCACGCCCGGCTCAGGCAAATCCATGCTGGCCGCCCGGCTGCCCGGCATCCTGCCGCCGCTCACCGCGACCGAGGCGCTTGAGACCTCGATGATCCACTCCCTCGCCGGGCTGCTCGACGAAGGCGGCATTTCCCGCAGCCGCCCCTTTCGCGAGCCGCATCACACGGCTTCCATGGCCGCGATCATCGGCGGCGGACGCCAAGCGCGGCCCGGAGAAGCATCCCTTGCGCATAATGGCGTGCTTTTCATGGATGAATTTCCTGAGTTCAACCGCACAGTCCTAGAAACCCTGCGCCAGCCGATTGAGACCGGCGAGGTGATGATCGCGCGCGCGAATGCCCATGTGAAATACCCCTGCCGCTTTATGCTGGTCGCTGCGGCAAACCCGTGCAAATGCGGCTATTTACCTGATCCAGCCCGCGCCTGCGCCCGCGTTCCGGCCTGCGGAGAAGACTACATGGGTCGCATCTCCGGCCCGCTGATGGACCGTTTCGATCTGCGCGTTGATGTGCCTCCGGTCAGCTATACCGATCTCAACCTGCCCCCCAGCAGCGAAGGCTCTGCCGAGGTGGCCGCGAGGGTCGCCGCTGCCCGAACAGTACAGCTGACACGCTATGCAGGGCACGACGGGATGTCGGCCAATGCGGATGCGGCGGGTGAG
Organism: Sulfitobacter indolifex; assembly: GCF_022788655.1. Classification (NCBI taxonomy): domain Bacteria; kingdom Pseudomonadati; phylum Pseudomonadota; class Alphaproteobacteria; order Rhodobacterales; family Roseobacteraceae; genus Sulfitobacter; species Sulfitobacter indolifex. The sequence continues at coordinate 2,943,553 of NZ_CP084951.1, forward strand.
CTGCTTGAAACTGTCGTCAGCCCGGACGCAGAGGCGCGCGACCTGCTGCTCCGCGCGGCAGAACGCTTTCGTCTTTCTGCGCGTGGCTATCACCGGGTTATGCGCGTGGCGCGCACCATCGCCGATTTGGACGGCGCAGCCGAAGTGCGCCGCCCGCATATGGCCGAAGCGATCAGCTTTCGCCTGCCTGACCCGGCGGCAGGGCGTTGATCCAGTTGGCAAGGGCGCCAAGGGTCGCCCGCGCTTCGGGCAGGTGGTTCTGGAAAAGCGGCCAAACATGCGGCAGATCATGGGCTTCCTCAAAAGTGACGGCCACGCCCGCATCGCGCAACCGCGCGGCGAAGCGGCGGCTATCATCACGGAGGATTTCGCTGTCGCTCACAGTAAGCCAGATTGGCGGGGCACCTTCAAAATCAGCGAACATTGGGCTTGCGCGCGGATGTCTCGCGCTCTGACCTTGAAGATATAGATCCGCCATCTCAGCCGCGCGTGCCGCGGGCAAAAGCACATCGCATTTGGTGTTTTCAACGAAACTGCTACCGGAAAAGGTCATATCCAACAGCGGCGACAACCCAAACACACCTGCAGGCAATGCCGCCCCTTCACGACATAGCTGCGCCAATAGGTCAAAGACTAAGGCGCCTCCGGCGCTATCGCCGCCTATCACGATATCCTGTGCTGAGATGCCCATCTGTCGCAGCGCGTCCCAAGCGGCCCGAACGTCTTGCGCCGGTTTAGGGAACGCCGCCTCCGGCACCCGGTTATAACGCGGCAAAACCGCCCGCGCACCGGTCAATAGGGCCAACCGCGCGACCATAGCGCGGTGGGTCTCAGGACTGCCAAAGACAAAGCCGCCGCCATGGATGTAAAGAATAACGCGGGCTTTCGAATGGTGCTTGGGCGTAAGCCAAAGCGCAGCCCCCGCCCCTGGCAAATCACACCAATCTGAGCGCACACCGCGCGGCCCTCTGAAAAAGAGCCGCGCTTGCATCTCCATCGTAGCCCTCAAAAGCTGCGGGTTTCCCCACGCCAAAAGCGGTTTTTCCGTCAGGCGGAGGCAGCGGTTCAAGAGGTGCTGACGCAGGCTCACCCGCGACGGGCCTCGATTGCCTCCCAGATTTTGCCAGCGATGTTCACGCCATCAAACCGTTCCAATTCCTGTATGCCGGTAGGCGAGGTCACGTTGATTTCAGTCAGATAGTCACCGATCACATCAATGCCGACGAAAATCTGACCTTTCTCTTTCAGCAATGGGCCAATGGCCGCGCAGATTTCAAGATCGCGCTCGGTCAGACCGACCTTTTCGGGCCGCCCACCCACATGCATATTCGACCGTGTTTCACCTTCTGCCGGAACGCGGTTGATCGCGCCCACGGCTTCACCATCCACAAGGATAACCCTCTTGTCGCCCTTTGACACGGCAGGCAAGAATTTTTGAACGATCAACGGCTCTCGCGAGAACCCCGTGAACAACTCATGCAGTGAGGTGAGATTGCGGTCATTGGCGTCAAGCCGAAACACACCAGCGCCGCCATTGCCGTAGAGCGGTTTAAGAATAACATCGCCATGTTTGGCCTTGAACGCCTTGATCGTAGAGAGGTCGCGCGCAATCGTCGTGGGCGGCGTCAAATCTGGAAAATCGAGAACCATGAGTTTCTCAGGGTAATTGCGCACCCAAAAGGGATCGTTGACCACCAAGGTGGTTTCTTTCAGCCGGTCCAGCAAATGGGTAGACGTGATGTAATGCATGTCGAACGGCGGGTCTTGGCGCAACCACACCACGTCGAAATCTGCCAAATCGACCTCTCGTTCCTCCCCGAATTGGGCGTGATCCCCCTGCACGCGCTTTACGGTGAAGTCATACCCCCGCGCCGTGATCCGACCCTCTTGGTAAGCTAAGTGGTCGGGCGTGTAGAAAAACAGTTCATGCCCGCGCGCCTGCGCTTCTTCAGCCAGCCGAAAGCTGCTGTCGGCATTGATATTCACGTCCCCGATCGGGTCCATTTGAAAGGCGATCTTCATCGGAGTCTCCCTGCTGCTTACCTTGGTCGTGACCCGACCCAGACCGACGGTGCAGGCTTGAGGGATCGTTTCCTAGATGGCGTAGCAGGGGCCTATGCGCAATGGGTCAGCCATGGCCAAAGGCGTTTTCGATGATTTCCGTCGCGCCCTGCCCGTCGACAAGTGCCACATCAAACCGCACTTCGGTCAGGCTGCCTGCGGGTTCGCCAGCAAGAAATTCTTCGGCAGAGCGGTAGATACGCTGCATCTGTCGCGATGACAGGCTTTCTGCTGCACGCGCGAAGCTCCGGCTTTGCTTTACTTCGACAAAAATCAGGGCAGCCCCGTCACGAAGAATGAGATCGATCTCTCCAGCGCGGCCACGCCAGCGGCGGCGCGCGATTGCGAATCCGCGTCTTTCGTAATCTTGCGCGATCCTATTCTCGGCAGCGATCCCGGCATGGTAAGCCATGCGCCCCCGCTGGCGTTTGGCCGCAGATCGTGCCGTAACTGTATCACCCTGCGCCATATGTACTGCTCCGACAAATGCCTACTCTTTGCCGAGCGCCAGTGCTGCTTGATAGACCTGTCGCCGGGGCAGACCATGAGCCTGCGCCACCAAATCGACAGCGTCGCGCATCGACAGTTCCTTTAGCGCCCGTTGCAAATCAGTTTCTAGGTCAACTTGTTTAATAGACTCTGAACGCCCCCGATCAATAAGCACGACCACTTCGCCCTTTGGCGCTTGCGCCTGATAGACCTCTGCGAGATTTTCGAGCGTATCGCGCTGAACTTCTTCAAACTTCTTGGTCAATTCCCGGCACATTGCCGCCTGTCGCTCTGCGCCCAGCGCGGTCGCAGCATCCCGCAGCATCGCCCCCAGCCGTTTTGGCGATTCGTAAAATACCAGCGTTCCCGGCACATCGCGCAATTTTTCCAACGCGGCAATACGCGCGGATTTGCTATTGGGCAGGAAACCCGCAAAGAAAAATGCGTCTGTGGGCAAACCGCCCAGCGCCAGCGCAGTCAACACGGCGGACGGGCCCGGAGCGCAGGTCTGCATCACCCCGGCTGCGGCGGCCGCACGGCTCAGTTCAAAACCCGGGTCGGCGATCAGGGGCATCCCCGCCTCAGACGCGTAGGCGACCGATTTGCCCTCTCGGATTGCCGCGATAAGCCGCTCTTGCACGGATGTGCCGCTGTGGTCGTGCAAGGCGATCACCTTGCGCCCGGCAAGGGGGACACCATGGATCTCCATAAGCCGACGCAGGCTGCGGGTATCTTCTGCCGCGAGCACATCTGCCGCGGCAAGTGTGTCAAGCGCGCGCAGCGTAATATCGCGCGCCGTGCCGATTGGGACACCCACAAAGTAAAGTCCCGGGGCTAGCTCAGTTTTAAGGAATTTCAACGCTGGACCCGCCTTTCGCAGTGACTATGATCGCGGCCATGTTCCGGCGACCATCGTCGTCTTGCCACCACCGGGGAGTGAATACAAATGATTGCCTGTTTCCGAGCCTTCCGCAAGAAGATGCAGCTGCTCTTGCTGCCACTCTTTGCGGTCATTCTGGCGGCGTGTCAGCCCGTTGCCATCGGCGGCGCCAATTCTGGCGGCCCGAGCATTGATCCCTCTGCGCCTGTTCCTGTGGCGCTTTTGGTGCCGCGTGGCGGCTCTGCCAGTGATGAGTTGCTGGCCAAAAACCTTGAGAATGCAGCGCGTCTTGCCATGCGTGATCTGGGTGGCGTCCAGATTGACCTGCGGGTTTATGGCACCGCGGGCAATGCCAGCAAAGCTGCCGCCGTTGCCGCGCAGGCGGTGAATGAAGGGGCCAAGATCATCCTCGGACCGGTCTACGGTGAGGCGGCCAATGCCGCTGGTGTGGCCGTGGCCTCCTCAGGCGTTAATGTAATTTCTTTCTCGAATAACCCGACCATTGCAGGCGGCAACGTCTTCGTGCTTGGCCCGACCTTTGCCAACACCGCAAACCGTTTGGTGAGCTTTGCCAAACGCAATGGCAAAGACAAAGTGGTTGTGCTGCATGGCCAAGACCTTGCCGGCCAGCTGGGCCGCGATGCGATCGTGCAGGCGATCAGCGCCAATGGCGCGACACTGGCGGGCACCGTCGACTATGCGCTAAGCCAAGAGTCGGTTGTGGCAGCCGTACCGCGTGTCAAAGCAGCAATTGAAGGCAGCGGTGCGAATGCGCTGTTCCTCACGACCTCTTCGGCCAGTGCCCTGCCGCTTTTTGCAGAGCTTCTTCCCGAGGCGGGCATTCAGTCTGCAACCACGCAATATCTGGGTCTGACCCGATGGGATATTCCACAACAGACACTGGCCCTTCCCGGCGTGCAGGGCGGCTGGTTTGCCCTTCCTGATACAACAGCAACCGGCGCGTTCTCCAACCGCTACAAAGCCGCATATGGCAGCGAGCCACATCCGCTGGCTGGACTGGCGTTTGACGGGATCGCGGCGATTGGGTCGTTGGTAAAGGGCGGCAAATCCAATGCGCTCACTGGCGCGGCGCTGACCCAAGGGGCAGGTTTCCAAGGGGCCAGCGGCATCTTCCGCCTGCGCCGCGACGGGACCAATGAACGCGCACTGTCCGTGGCCACCATCCGCAACAGCCGCGTCGTCGTGCTTGACCCTGCGCCACGTGGTTTTGGCGGGGCTGGTTTCTGAGTTGGACCTAGCGAAACCGACAACAACATCAGGCGCGCGTCGACACCCGCGCCTGATCTGCGCGCCCGAACAAATCTTTGACGATGCCGCCATCTGGAAGGCGCTTTCCCAACTCGACAGCACGCTGGAAGGCGCCGCCCTGCGGGCCGAGATCGTGCCCTTGATCCAAGACGCGCAGCAGGCCGGTCGCAAGGCCATTGCTGCGGGTTTTGCTGAATCGCCTTTCGACGCCCGGGCGATGACCTCCTCCTATACCTATCTCACTGATCAATTGCTGCGCTGCGTATTGCAGATCGCAACGCAAGTGCTGCACCCCAATCCGAACCCGACCGACGGCGAACGGCTCGCGATGATTGGCGTGGGAGGCTACGGTCGGGGCGAGATGGCGCCGCATTCGGACGTCGATCTGCTTTTCCTCATTCCCTATAAGGCAACCGCTTGGTCAGAGAGCGTCATTGAATCGATGCTCTATATCCTGTGGGACCTGAAGCTGAAGGTGGGCCACGCCACCCGCACGATTGAGGACTGTCTACGCCTTGGGGCCGATGACTATACAATTCAGACCGCGCTATTGGAAAACCGTTTTATCGATGGTGACATCGCTCTGGCCCAAGAGCTTTCACAGCGGCTGAAAAGCGATCTCTTCTCCGGGGCGGGAAAAGACTTTATCGAAGCCAAACTGGAGGAGCGCGACAACCGCCACCTGAAGCAAGGTGAGCGCTATGTGGTCGAGCCGAATGTCAAAGAGGGCAAAGGTGGTCTACGCGATCTGCAGTCGCTGTTCTGGATTGCCAAGTTCATTCACGATGTCGACCGGGTCGCCGATCTGGTTGATCTGGGCGTTTTCCGTGCCGATGAATATGACACCTTCCGCGAGGCCGAAGCGTTCCTCTGGTCGGTGCGCGGGCACCTTCACCTGCTCGCCGGTCGCGCGACGGAACAGCTGACCTTTGACATGCAGGTGCAGGTGGCACAGACGATGGGCTATCAGGACATCGGCGGACGCCGGGGCGTCGAGATCTTCATGCAGGCCTATTTCCGCCATGCCACGGCGGTGGGCGATTTGACCCGCATCTTCGTCAGCGGTTTGGAAGCCTCACATATGAAGGCCGAACCGCTGCTTGAGCGCATCTTTCGCCGCCGTCCCAAGATGCGCGAAGGGTTTCAGGTGGTGCACAACCGCATCGCCGTGAAAGACGACCGAGAGTTTCTGCAAGACAAGCTGAACTTGCTGCGCATATTCGAAGAGGCGCTGCGGACCGGCATGTTAATCCACCCCGACGCCATGCGGTTAATCAAAGCCAATCTTGCGCTGATTGATGACGACATGCGCCGCACCCCCGAAGCACGGCGCATCTTCCTTGATCTGCTGCTCAAACACGGCAATCCCGAACGCGCCCTGCGACGGATGAATGAATTGGGCGTCTTGGGCGCCTTCATCCCTGAGTTTGAGCCCATCGTGGCGATGATGCAGTTCAACATGTACCACTCCTACACCGTGGACGAACATATCATCCAATGCATTGCCAACCTCGCCCGGATCGAAAAGGGCGAGTTGGAAGAGGAACTGCCCGTCGCCTCGTCGATCCTGAAACGCGGGGTCAATCGCAAGGTGCTTTACGTCGCACTGCTGCTGCATGACATCGGCAAAGGGCGGCCTGAGGATCACTCAATCATCGGGGCCAAGCTCGCCCGTCGGATCGGCCCACGGTTAGGGTTGAAACGCGATGAGGTCGATACCGTGGAATGGCTGGTACGCTATCACCTGTTGATGTCCGATATGGCCCAGAAACGCGACATCGCCGATCCGCGCACGGTGCGCGATTTTGCCAAGGCGGTGCAGACGGTCAAACGGCTCGACTTGCTGTGCGTGCTGACGGTCTGCGACATCCGCGGCGTTGGGCCAAACACGTGGAACAATTGGAAAGCGGTGCTGATCCGGGCGCTCTATCGCCAGACAGAACGGGCGCTGGAAACCGGGCTTGAAGACCTCAACCGAGAGAACCGGGGGGCGGAGGCCAAAAAGGCCCTGCGCGCCGCGCTTTGCGACTGGCCGCGCAAGCTTTTGCAGCAAGAGACAGCCCGCCACTACCCGCCCTATTGGCAGGGCCTGCATGTCACCGCTCATGTCGCCTTTGCGGAACTGCTGCGCGACATCGGCAATGACGACATCCGCATCGATTTGCACCCTGACGAAGATCGCGGCGCCACGCGCGCCAGCTTTGTCATGGCCGATCACCCGGGCATCTTCGCCCGGCTGGCAGGGGCATTGGCGCTGGTCGGGGCCAATGTCGTCGACGCGCGCAGCTATACTACCAAAGACGGCTTCGTGACCGATGCTTTCTGGATCCAAGACAGCGAAGGCAACGCCTATGAAGCCTCGCGCCTGCCCCGCCTGCGTGACACGATCGAAAAGACCCTGCGCGGTGAGATCGTCGCCCGCGATGCGTTGAAATCCCGCGACAAGGTCAAGAAACGCGAACGTGCGTTCAAGGTGCCGACCCATATCACTTTCGACAATGAAGGCTCGGAGATTTATACGATCATCGAAGTCGATACCCGCGACCGGCCCGGCCTTCTTTATGACCTGACCCGTACCTTGGCCGCCTCAAACGTCTATATCGCCAATGCGGTGATCGCGACCTTTGGCGAACAGGTGGTCGATACCTTCTACGTCAAAGACATGTTCGGGCTGAAATATTATACCGAAGCCAAACAGCGGACCTTGGAAAAACGTCTGCGCGAAGCGATTGTCGCGGGGGTACAGCGGGCCGAGGGTTAGGTTCCACGCAGCCAGCCTTACCGGCAGATTTTCGCCGCCCGGAATCTCGGCGCTTTGCTTTTCATGTCGGATCCTCAAAATCCCATGCAACCCGGCACCAGCGCGGGATTTCGTACTTGAGGGACATATGAGCGTTACACGTGCAGCACTGCCGAACCGGAGCCTTATGGCTCTTTGCGCCACACTTCTATTGACAGCGGCCTGCGCCAAAGCGCCTGACGTGCCCGAAAGCTTTGATTTTGGCGGCTTGAACCCCCAGCGTCACTTCATGGCCGTGCAAACCGCCAAGGACATGCGCGCCAAGGGTCAACGCGTTTGGTGCGTGCCCTTTGCCCGCAATGTCAGCGGCATTCAGATTCGCGGCAACGCGGAAACGTGGTGGGACAAGGCCAAGGGGCTTTATCCGCGCGGTGATGAGCCGGTGGTCGGCGCGGTTATGGCGTTTAGCGGAACTAGCTCTCTGCCCATGGGGCATATCGCCGTCGTATCTGATGTCGTCTCGCCGCGCGAAATCAAGGTGGATCACGCCAATTGGAAGCGCAATCAAGTCTCTCTGAAGATGGCCGTCATCGACGTGTCGGACAGCAACGACTGGTCCGCGGTCCGGGTCGAAAGCCAGCCCGGCGCCTTTGGCAGCACCTATCCTGTTAACGGCTTTATCTACCCGACCGGCGGATAAGCGTTGTACCGCCAAAGCGGGGTAAGCGGCCCATCAAGGCCAATCACCCCGCATTGCACCGGATGAGCCGCCGCGCTAGGGATCACCCAGCGCAACCTAAGGCTCTCCCAATGAAACCTATTCGTCTTATGTCCGGCTTCTTTACCGTTGGGGTCTGGACCCTGCTGAGCCGCGTGCTTGGCTTCCTGCGCGAGGTGCTGCTGCTGTCGCTCATCGGCCCCGGCCCGGTGATGGACGCCTTTGTCGCGGCCTTCCGTTTGCCCAATATGTTCCGCCGTTTCTTTGCCGAAGGCGCATTCAACGCGGCTTTCGTGCCGATGTTCGCGAAAAAGTTAGAGGGCGAGGAAGGGGCCGGGAAATTTGCCCGTGACGCTTTCAACGGGTTGGCACTGGTGGTGCTCGCGCTGACAGCCTTGGGCATGATCTTTATGCCCGGTCTGGTCTGGTTGACCGCCGAAGGTTTCGTCGGAGACCCCCGGTTTGACATGACGGTCGCCTTTGGCCGCATCGCCTTTCCCTATATCCTGTGCATGTCTCTTTCGGCGCTGTTCTCGGGCATACTGAATGCCACCGGGCGCTTTGCCGTGGCCGCGGCTGCGCCGGTGTTGCTGAACATCTTTGTCATCGCTGCCATGACATTCGCCGCCCTCACAGGGGGCGATGTGGCGCTTTGGCTGATCTGGTCGATCCCACTAGCCGGTGTCGCCCAACTGGCGCTAACATGGCGTGCGGCGGCCGAGGCGGGTTATCCGTTGCGGCCCACACGCCCACGCTGGACGCCAGATATGCGGGCGATGATCGTCATCGCCCTGCCCGCCGCGCTTGCCTCTGGCGTGATGCAGATTAACCTCGTGGTCGGGCAACTGGTCGCCAGTCAATATGACAAAGCCGTCTCATGGCTCTTTGCCGCAGACCGTCTGTACCAATTGCCCTTGGGCGTTGTGGGCATCGCAGTGGGCATCGTGCTGCTGCCCGACCTGTCGCGTCGTTTGCGCGCCGGGGACAACGACGGCGCGCAGACCGCGCTTAGCCGCGCGGCAGAGATTTCGCTCGCGCTGACCATCCCTTCGGCAGTGGCCCTGATGGTCATACCCTTCGCGCTGGTCACTGTGTTGTTCGAGCGCGGCGCCTCTGGCGTCGATGACACCGCAGCGATTGCAACGGCGGTGATGATTTACGGCCTCGGCCTGCCGTCCTTCGTGCTGCAAAAGATCCTGCAACCGGTCTATTTCGCGCGCGAAGACACCCGCCGCCCCTTCTACTACGCCGTGGTCGCCATGGTGGTGAATGCAGCCCTCGCCGTTGGTCTTGCGCCCTTCATCGGCTGGATCGCCCCGGCCGTTGCGACCACGCTGGCAGGCTGGACGATGTTTGCCTGCCTGGCCATCGGTGCGCGCCGATTTGGCGGTGCGGCCAAGTTCGACGCGCGCTTCCATAAACGCATCTGGCGCATCCTTATCGCCTCTGCGGCGATGGGCGTCGCACTCTGGCTGGGCAACGCGGCACTGCAACCGATGCTGGGTCTGCCATGGTGGCGTGGGCTGGCGCTGGTGATGCTTCTTGCAATTGCCGCGATCAGCTACTTCGGCATCGGCCAATTGATCGGCGCCTTCCGCCTGTCCGAGTTCAAAGGCGCAATGCGGCGCGGTTAACGCTGCTGCAACCGCGCCCTCAGTCGCGTCCATTCCCCGGGCGCGACTAGAAAGCTGAGGCCAAAGCCACAAAAGAACCCAGCCAGTTCTGCGACCCACAAAAATCCGGTCTCAAAGAAGATACCCCAAAACAGCTGTAGCCCCATCAGAAGGGCGATCAGCGTGAACGCCTGATACTGTGGCCCGCCCGAGCCCAAAAGTCGCCGCCACATTACAAAACTATACCCGCCAATCAGCCCATAGACACTGGGATAAGACCCAGCCAGCCAGACCGGGTCGTTCAACAGCGCCCCATAAACCAGCGCGCCGCCAATGCCCGACATCACGAAGATCACCACAAAGGCCAACTGCCCCATCGCCTCGGCCACCAACTTACCCAAGGCCAAAAGCAGCACCACGGCAAAGATCGCATGGGTAAAGCCCAGATGGATGAACGGATAAGTTACGAAGCGCCAGATATGCTCAACCGGGAACTGCCCCGCGCCAATCATCGCGTCAAAGATCAGCCCGGAAAAGCCATAGTCGCGCACCAGCCCTAGCCGCCAGCCCACGGCACCAGGGCCGCCAACCAGCCCAGCCTCGGCCAGTGACAGCACCACCTCGACCCCGGCGATGGCCAAAAACAGCACAACAACTGCAGGCGGCAGCGGGTTCACGGGGGGTTGGAAATCAGGGTCTTGCATGGGCGCTCCTTGACGGGGTTCGCGGCCAGAAGTAAGCCTGCCGCGCAAGACTTTCCAGCCCAGAGGTGCGTCCCATGTCCGAGACCCAATTCACCCCGCGCGTGTTTTCCGGCATTCAGCCCTCGGGTGACCTGCATCTGGGCAACTATCTGGGCGCGCTCAAACGCTTTGCCGATGCACAGGAACAGGGCGTTCAGTCGATCTACTGCATGGTCGATCTGCACGCGATCACGGTCCCGCAGAAACCCGAAGACCTCAAGAAAAGCACCCGCGAACTTTGCGCTGGCTTCATCGCCTCGGGCATCGACCCCGAGAAATCCATCCTGATCAACCAAAGCCAAGTGCCCGAACATGCGCAGCTCGCATGGGTGTTCAACTGCGTCGCGCGCATGGGCTGGATGGGCCGTATGACCCAGTGGAAAGACAAGGCCGGCAAAAACGCCGAAGCCGCCTCACTGGGCCTGTTTGCCTATCCCGCGCTGATGGCCGCCGACATCTTGATCTACCACGCGACCCATGTGCCGGTGGGCGAAGACCAGAAACAGCACCTCGAACTCACCCGCGACATCGCGGCGAAGTTCAACCACGACTACGGCGTTGATTTCTTCCCCCTGACCGAGCCGGTCATCGAAGGCGCCGCAACCCGCGTTATGTCTCTGCGCGACGGGTCCAAGAAAATGTCAAAGTCCGACCCCTCTCCCGCCAGCCGCATCAACCTGACCGATGACGCAGACACGATCGCCAAAAAATTCCGCAAGGCGAAAACCGATCCCGACGCCCTGCCGTCCGAGGCCGAGGGCCTGAAAGATCGCCCCGAAGCGCGCAACCTCGTCAACATCTACGCCGCCCTCAGCGATCAATCTATCGATCAAGTCTTGGCCGACGTCGGTGGCCAGCAATTCGGCACCTTCAAACCCGCGCTGGCGGATCTGGCTGTCTCCAAGCTGGGCCCGATCACCGCCGAGATGCAGCGCCTGATGGCCGATGAGAGCGAGATCGACCGCATCCTCGCCCGCGGGGCCGAGCAAGCGCGTGAGATCACCGCGCCGATCCTCAAACGCACCTATGAGATCATCGGCATGGTCGGCTGAACGTTTGGGGCTGCGCGCAAACCCGCACAGCCCCCCTGCTTTTCTGCGCAGTTGCCGCTGCCCCTTTTCGCGGCCATTTTGGCGCAAAGCGAAAGGACAAAGCGATGACCCACCCCACCATCGGCCATGTGCACCTCAAGGTCGCCGACCTTGACCGCGCCATTCACTTCTACAGCGATCTTCTGGGCTTTGCCGTGACCCAACGCTACGGCGATCAGGCGGCCTTTCTCGGCGCGGGCGGCTATCATCACCACATCGGCCTGAACACCTGGGAAAGCGCGGGGGCCACACCGCCGCCGCCGGGCCATACCGGGCTCTATCACAGCGCCTTTCTCTACCCCGACCGACAGCAATTGGCGCGCGCCCTGCGCCGAGTACTTGATGCAGGCATCAAACTCGATGGCGCCGCCGATCACGGCGTCAGCGAAGCGGTCTACCTGCGTGACCCTGACAGCAATGGGGTCGAACTCTACCGCGACCGGCCACAAACCGATTGGCCAGTTGATGAACAGGGCGGCTTAAAAATGGTCAACCGCCCGCTCAATGTTGCCGCCCTGCTGGCCGAAGCAAACTAACAGCCCATCCCTTCATCCTTTTAAAAATACCGAATCCCACCTTCTCATCTTTACGAACCACCCGCGTTCATCCCTGCCGCGATGGACAATTCCCCTTCGCTGCGACAGGTTCGCTTTAAAAGGGAGAAACATGATGACGACGGGCTTTTTCTGGGACGAACGCTGCTTCTGGCATGCAGGCGGGAACTACGCTTTCACCATGCCAGTGGGCGGGCTGGTGCAGCCTTTGGCCGCTGGCGGCCTGCCGGAAAATCCCGAGACCAAGCGCCGGATGAAGAACCTTATGGAGGTGACGGGCCTCTTCGCCGAACTCGACACCCGCAGCGCTGCCCCGGCCGGCCGTGAAGCGCTGGCACGGGTGCACCCCGAAACCTACCTTGATGAATTCAAACGCCTCTCAGACGCGGGCGGTGGAGAGATGGGCCATGCGGTCCCCTTTGCCCGTGGCGGCTATGAACTTGCGACGCTGTCGGCCGGGCTGGCCATAGAGGCGGTGGGTGCCGTGGCGCGCGGCGATCTCGACAATGCCTATGCGCTCAGCCGCCCGCCGGGGCATCACTGCCTGCCTGACCTGCCCAACGGCTTTTGCCTCTTGGCCAATATCGCCATCGCCATTGAGGCGGCACGGGCCAAGGGGCTGGCCAAACGTGTCGTCGTGCTGGATTGGGATGTCCACCACGGCAATGGGACAGAGGCGATCTATTACGACCGCGACGACGTGCTGACGATCTCTCTGCATCAAGAAGGGAACTACCCGACAGACACCGGCAGCGTCGCAGATCGCGGGCGCGGGGCGGGAGAAGGCTATAACATCAACCTGCCGATGCACGCAGGCTCAGGCCATACCGCCTACCTGCACGCGATGGACCGCGTGGTGATCCCCGCGATCGAGGCTTTCGGCCCCGACATGATCATCGTTGCCTGCGGCTATGATGCGGCAATCGTCGACCCGCTGGCCCGAATGCAGGCCACCGCCGCCACCTTTGCCGAGATGACCAAGCGCATCCGCGATACCGCAGATAAGGTCTGCGGTGGCAAACTGGTCCTCGTGCACGAAGGCGGTTATTCCGAAGCCTATGTCCCCTTCTGCGGCCATGCCACGATCGCCACTTTGGCGGGCAGCAAGATCGATGCCCCCGATCCAATGGCCCGTGCCCTGCACGCCCGCCAACCCTCGCCCGCCTTTGACGCCTTCCTGCGCCAGTCGATTGACGATATGGCGCGGCAACTGGACCTGTAAGAGACCCAAATGCCGACACCTGATCCCACCGCCCTCGCCTTTCTGCAAAACCGCCGCTCGCGCCCTGCTAAGACTCTCTGCCTGCCGGTCCCGGACGCCGAGGCCCTCCGCCCCCTTCTGACCGCCGCCGCGCGCACGCCGGATCATGGCAAGTTGGAGCCATGGCGCTTTGTGGTCATCGACCGCACAGCAATGACGCGATTGGCCGAGGTGGCTGAGAAACGCGGCGCGGCCCTTGGCCTCGCGCCAGAGGACATCGCCAAGGGCCGTGGCCAGTTCGACCAAGGCAACCTTGCCGTCGTGGTGATTGAGGTGCAAAAACCCTCACCCAAAATCCCGCCACTAGAGCAGACCTACTCCGCCGGGGCCGTGTGCCTTGCGCTGCTCAACGCGGCGCTTGCCGCAGGCTGGGGCGCGAATTGGCTCAGCGGTTGGCCAAGCCACGACCGGGGCTTCATGGAGGAAGGCTTTGCCCTCGCCCCGCATGAGCGCATCGCGGGTATCATCCACATCGGCACCGAAACCACCGCCCCGCCCGAGCGTCCGCGCCCGAATATCGACGAGATCACCACATGGCTGTAAGCGCAATCCTGCGGTCCTTTAGCCGCGCGCTTAGCCAACTGGGCGATTCGCGCTTTCGCAAGGTGGTTCTACTGGGCGTCGGCCTGTCGCTGGCGCTGCTGATCGCGGCCACAGCGGGCTTTGCCTATCTGGTGGACTGGGTCACGCCCGACGACGTATGGCTGCCCGTGCTAGGCGAGGTAAACTGGCTCGACGATCTGCTCAGCTGGAGCGCCCTGATCTTACTGATGGTGCTCTCGGTCTTCCTGATGGTGCCCGTCGCCTCGGCGATTACGTCGATATTTCTGGATGATGTGGCCGATGCGGTGGAAGAGGTACACTACCCACATCTGCCCCCGGCCCACCGCGTCAGCATGGGCGACGCGTTCCGCGACACGGTTAACTTCATGGGCGTGCTGGTGGGGGCAAACCTGTTGGCGCTGGTGCTTTACTTGCTGTTCGCCCCGGCAGCGCTGTTCATCTTTTGGGGGCTGAATGGCTTTTTACTGGGGCGCGAATATTTCACCCTCGCCGCGCTGCGCCGGCATGGGCGGGACGAGGCGAAACGCCTGCGCCGCCGCCACGCGGGCACGATCTGGATGGCCGGGGTCTTGATGGCGGTCCCGCTCTCGGTGCCGCTGCTGAACCTGCTGATCCCGATCCTAGGGGCGGCGACCTTTACCCACCTGTACCATGTGTTGGTGCCGCATTCGGATGCAGCCAGCCTTCGATATCCGCCACGCTGATCCAGCCCGACAGAATGATCGTGGCGCAGATCGCCCAGATGATTGCAGCGACCAGCGTGGTCCAAAGCGCCTTGCGCCCTAGGTGATGCTGCGCCGGAGCGCCTGCATGGGTGCCGGGAACAACTTCGCCTGCATCGCCCTGGGTTTGCACCCGGATCGGCAGGGCAACCATGAAGGTCATCGACCAAATGACCGCAAAGAGCACGAGGCCCGAAACGATGCCCATGCTCAGACCTCCTCAAGCTCGACGAGCGCGCCGTTGAAGTCTTTGGGGTGCAGGAACAGCACTGGCTTACCATGCGCGCCGATCTTCGGCTCGCCCGTGCCGAGCACACGCGCGCCGATGGACTTCAAATGGTCGCGCGCGGCGATAATGTCATCAACCTCATAGCAGATGTGATGGATGCCACCGGCCGGGTTTTTCTCTAAAAAGCCGTTGATCGGGCTGTCGTCGCCCAAGGGATGCAGCAATTCAATCTTGGTGTTCGGCAGTTCGATGAAGATCACGGTCACGCCGTGGTCTGGTTCGGCCTGCGGTGCGCCGACCTTCGCGCCAAGCGCATTGCGGTACTGATCCGCCGCGGCGTCGAGATCCGGCACGGCGATGGCCACATGGTTAAGACGTCCGATCATCCTGAATGCTCCTCGTGTTTCGCCCGCTTTATGCCCGCCGATCGGATGAACAACAATGCGTCACGTTAACGCGTCGTTAGCCAACGCGGCGTAACCATAGTGCAGGAGATGCTGTTGGAGGCGATCATGGACGATACCGACCCCTTTGCGAAAACGACCCTTGCACCCACGGCGGAACGACCGCTCTTGGGGCTCACTGTTCTTGTGGTGGAGGATAGCCGCTTTGCCTGTGAAGCGATGCGCCTGCTCTGCCTGCGTTCCGGTGCGCGGATCAGGCGCGCGGATAGTTTGCGCTCTGCCCGGCGCCATTTGCAGGTCTACCGCCCCTCCGTGGCACTGGTAGACCTTGGCTTGCCGGACGGCAGCGGGCTGGACCTGATCGCCGAGCTTACCCAAAGCATACCGCGGGTTGAAACGATCATCGCCATCTCAGGCGACAGCCATATGGAGCCTGATGCCCGCGCTGCCGGAGTCGATGGATTTATCGCGAAACCGATTACGTCGCTGTCATCCTTTCAGCAGGCCATTCTCAAGACCCTCCCCGAAGAACGCCGCCCCGTGGGGCTGCGCGTCCTCCCGGATGAGGATGTCACCCCGGACCAAATAGGGTTTCAAGATGACATCGCCCATATCGCCGGCGTACTCGGCGGAGAGCCTGATGAACTCACGCTCGATTATGTCGCGCAATTTCTCTGCGGTGTTGCCCGATCAGCGAATGACCTACGGCTAGAGGAAGCGGCGAGGGCCTTGGCGCATAAACGCGCATTGGGTAAACCGGCGGGTCCAGAGGCCGCAACCATTGCTGGAATGATCCAAATCCGGCTCTCTGAAAAAATTGCGATTTAACAGGGCCAGCAGGCTGGCCACCTAAAGGGTCGGATCGTTTGCCACGCGGACGAGGCGGGTGAGGTCGCCAAGCCGTTCCTTCTGTTTTCCCTGCCCGTCAAAATTACTGGGCGCCAGCCACGCCTCAAACGCCTCTTTCAACGCAGGCCACTCTGCATCAATCGCGGCGAACCAAGCGGTGTCGCGGTTGCGCCCCTTTACGATCGTGGCCTGCCGAAAGACGCCCTCATAGCTCAACCCCAACCGCTGCGCCGCGCGACGCGAAGGGTGGTTCAGCGCATCACACTTCCATTCAAACCGCCGGTAGCCTACTTCAAAGGCCCATTTCATCATCAGAAATATCGCCTCTGTCGCCGCTGGGGTGCGCTGCAGGGCGGGACTGAAATTGATATGGCCGACCTCGATACTGCCCGCCTCGGGATTAATCCGCAGGAAGCTTGCGACGCCCACCCATTGATCCTGTGCAAGGTCTTTGACCGCAAGAAAATAAGGGTCAGCTTTCCCCTCACTGTCACGCACCCAGCGGTGATACTGCGATGCCGACGAGAATGGCCCATAGGGCAAATAATCCCAAACGTGATCTTCGCCAACATAGGCACGGTAGAGCAATGCTGCGTGGCGCTCTGCTGAGAGCGGCTCCAACATCACATACCGCCCCGCGAAAACCTCACCGTCGGGCCGTGGGGGCTGCGCCCAATTCTTGATAACGGGCCCGACAGGGCGTTCGGCTAATCTGTTGCTCATAGGCAAAGTTATGCACCGCCCCCCGCGGCCCGCAAGGTGAATATCCCTGATTTAATCGCCATTGATCCCAGTCTCGGCATTCGAGTTACACATTCATGCCACATTCAACCTTCAGCATCATGCTGAGACCAAACCGTGCCCCGGGAGGGTGAAATGAGCCAGAACCACGCCAAAGACATCGCAGGGGTTGAAACGCCAATCGATTGGATTGTCGTGGGCGCAAATGTTCTTGGGTTGGTAATCGTCATTCTTGCGGCATTTAACGCCCAAGCCGGTGGGCTGTTTCAACAAGTCGCCAGCCAATCGGCCATAGGTACAGTCTTTTAAGCCGGGAACCCGCCCGTCCCTGCGGCGTTACCCACAGGTAACACAAAAGGATTTCCCCATGCCCTCAATTTATGACGCGATCAAAGAAGATCACGATGAACACCGCACGCTGCTCAACACCATTGCCGATACCGAAGGCGACAGCGCCGAGCGACGGGATGCTTGGGATCGTTTTTATCACGATGTAAAATCTCATGCCGCGGCAGAGGAAGAGACCTTTTATTCCAAGCTGATGTCGGAAACTTGGGGCCAAGATCACGCGCGCCACTCGGTCCATGAGCACCAGCAACTTGACGACCTGATGGAAGAGTTGCGCGAGACTGACATGTCATCTTCAGCGTGGCTGACTCGCTTCAAGAAGCTTAAGCATGATTACGAACACCACATGGACGAGGAAGAAGACGAGCTTTTCACCCGCGCCAAGAAGGTAATCGGCGAGGAACAGAATGATGAATTTGGCGACAAGTTCCTGATGCGGAAGGAAAAGGAAGCCCAGCTCATCGAAGAAAAGCGCGAAGACAGTCTTGAGGATTGACCCAAGCCGGTCGCGCCTGCTAGATGTGTTCCCTTAACGTTCTTGTGGATATCCAGCCCCTATGGGCAGGTTGCGGTTGCAAGAAAGCCCGAGGAAACGCAATATATTGGATATGAGCGATAATCCATCACAAGACCTACGCGACTTTCTGGGCAAAGACCGGTTTGGCTGCGTCATGGCGGACCCGCCGTGGCGCTTCACCAATCGCACCGGCAAGGTCGCACCCGAGCACAAGCGCTTGGCCCGTTATCCCACGATGACGGTGGATGACATCTGCGCCCTGCCCGTGGCCGACCACCTTGAAGACCGCGCGCATTGCTACATGTGGGTGCCAAACGCGCTGCTGCCCGAAGGGTTGCAGGTGCTCAAGGCGTGGGGATTTGAGTATAAATCCAACATCATCTGGCACAAAATCCGCAAAGATGGCGGCAGTGACGGGCGCGGTGTGGGTTTCTATTTCCGCAACGTGACCGAAATTCTGCTTTTTGGCGTGCGCGGCAAGAACGTGCGCACATTGGATGCAGGACGTCGCCAAGTGAATATGATGCAAACCCGCAAACGTGAGCATTCGCGCAAACCGGATGAGCAATATGATCTGATCGAAAGCTGCTCCTGGGGCCCCTACCTCGAACTGTTCGGGCGCGGTGTGCGGGACGGTTGGACCGTTTGGGGCAATCAGGCCGAGGCGGACTACAAGCCCGATTGGAAGACCTACAGCTACAATTCCAGTGTCGCGGCTGAGTAATCTGGCGCGGCGCATCGACGATGCAGTATTCGACAGCGAATGGCTCGTCGAAGACCTGCTGCCTGCCGATCTGCGCGACCGCTACTCTGTCACCAGCTACCGCAGCGCCGCTGCCGTATTGCAACAGCGCGCGCCGGAAGAACTGGCTGCGATCATCCGCGTGCTGCGTCAGTTCACCATCAGCCGCAGCGAAATCCGCGCGCCGGGCGGCAACCGCATGTCAGCGACGACCCGTTTTGCGGAGTATGCCGCGGCAGAGAATTTTCACGAAGAGGTGCGGATCAAGGCCGACCTGCTGGTGCAATTGACCGCCGGAAAAGGCGACAGCGCCCCCGAGGTCGATCGCATCATCCGCGAGGATTTCATTCACAACCACATGGTCGATTTCTGGCGCGCGCGCGTGGCCTTTGACTATGAATGGAACAGCAAAGACCAGACCTACGACCGCGACCTCTATGCCTTTCGCAGTTTTTTCGAGGCTGGCGTAATCGACGTAGGCGTGATCGTGACGCGCGAATTGTCGAACGATTTCTTCAAATCTCTCGGCAATTGCTTGGATAAGTTCGGCAATGAGACCGACAAAACCGTGAGCGCGAAGTTCGGTGCCAGCACCACCGGCACCCATAAGCTCATCAGTCGCATAGCTGCCGGTCGCAGTGGCGGTTGCCCGGTTCTGGTGCTGGGCATCCTACCGGGCAATATCACCCCCGACTGAGGCGGGGGTGACGTGTTATTTAGACGGGATCACTCCTGTGGGATAACCCGCAGGCCCAATTCCATCAGCTGATCGCTTGTGGGCTCGCTAGGCGCATTCATCATCAGGTCTTCGGCGCGCTGGTTCATCGGGAAGAGGATGACCTCGCGGATGTTCGCCTCTTCGGCCAGCAGCATAACGATCCGGTCAATGCCCGCAGCACAACCACCGTGGGGCGGTGCGCCGTACTGGAAGGCGTTAACCATACCGCCAAAGCGCTTGCGCACCTCATCTTCGCCGTAGCCGGCGATCTCAAACGCTTTGAACATGATCTCAGGCTTGTGGTTTCGGATAGCACCCGACACCAACTCGTAGCCGTTGCACGCAAGGTCATACTGATACCCGAGCACCTTCAGCGGATCATCCAGCAGCGCGTCCATCCCGCCTTGCGGCATGGAGAATGGATTGTGCTCAAAGTCGATCTTTCCGGTCTCTTCGTCCTTCTCGTAGATTGGGAAATCGACGATCCACGCAAAGGCGAAACGGTTTTTGTCGGTGAGGTTAAGCTCTTCGCCAATCACGTTGCGGGCGCGGCCAGCGACAGCCTCAAACGACTTCGGCTTGCCGCCAAGGAAGAAGGCCGCGTCGCCAACGTTGAGCCCCAATTGCTGACGGATCGCCTCGGTACGCTCGGGGCCGATGTTCTTGGCCAATGGTCCGGCCGCTTCCATCCCATTGCCCTGATCGCGCCAGAAGATATAGCCCATGCCGGGCAGACCTTCTTTTTGCGCAAAGGCGTTCATGCGGTCACAGAACTTGCGGCTGCCGCCGGTGGGCGCGGGGATCGCGCGGATTTCGGTGCCGTCCTGCTCCAGCAGTTTGGCAAAAATCGCGAAACCGGAATCGCGGAAATGCTCAGAAACCACCTGCATCTTGATCGGGTTGCGCAAGTCAGGCTTATCCGAGCCATACCACAGCGCGGCGTCCTTGTAGGAGATCTGCTCCCAGGTCTCGTCAACTTTCTTTCCGCCGCCGAACTCTTCGAAGATGCCAGCGATCACCGGCTGGATCGTGTCGAACACGTCCTGCTGGGTCACAAACGACATCTCCATGTCGAGCTGGTAGAAATCGGTCGGCGAGCGATCAGCGCGCGGGTCTTCGTCGCGGAAACACGGCGCGATCTGGAAGTATTTGTCAAAGCCCGAGACCATCAGCAGCTGTTTGAACTGCTGCGGCGCCTGCGGCAGCGCGTAGAACTTGCCCGGATGCAGACGCGACGGCACGAGGAAGTCGCGCGCGCCTTCGGGGGAGGATGCCGTGATGATCGGTGTCTGGAACTCGCGGAAGTTCTGATCCCACATACGCTTGCGGATGGATGTCACCACATCAGACCGCAGAGTCATGTTCTTCTGCATCTTCTCGCGGCGCAGGTCGAGGTAGCGATACCGTAGACGCGTTTCTTCGGGGTATTCTTGATCGCCAAAAACCTGCAGCGGCAGTTCGGCGGCAGAACCCAAAACTTCGATTTCACGCGCGTAGACTTCGATCGCGCCTGTGGGCAGCTTGGGGTTAACCAAGCTTTCATCCCGCGCCTTTACGGTGCCATCGATACGCACGCACCATTCTGCGCGAACCTTCTCCATCTCGGCGAAAGCAGGGCTGTCGGGGTCGCAGATCACCTGGGTGATCCCATAGTGGTCGCGCAGGTCGAGAAACAGCACACCGCCGTGATCCCGCACCCGGTGTACCCAGCCGGACAGGCGCACATTATCACCCTTGTTCTCAAGGCTCAGATCGGCACAGGTGTGACTACGATAGGCGTGCATGATGGTCCCTTCCTAGGGCTAATTCAGGTTTCGCGCAGGTACACCGTTTGACGGTCGGGAAGTCAAGAGTTTGCTTCCAATAAGGTCTAATCAAACGGTAGTTGCCTTGCCTTCACGGTGGACTGAGCGGCGCATTGAGCGCCAGCGAATCGTAGTAAAGTGAGGCGGCAAGATCCAATTCGAAGCCGCGCAAAGACCGCCTTGGGCAAAACAAAAAAGCGCCGCAACCCATTCAGGTGCGGCGCTTTTTTGTTTTGGTTGCGGGAGTAGGATTTGAACCTACGACCTTCAGGTTATGAGCCTGACGAGCTACCGGGCTGCTCCATCCCGCGTCAATGCCCTCCGTTTAACCTTATCGCAGATGGGCTGCAAGGACATTCGTGCAGAAGATTGAGATTTTTCTTGAGATTTTTCCCGGGGCCTTTAGCTTTCGCATCTCGAAAACTTTGAGATAGGACCACCCCCCCCCAAACGCAAAACCGCCGCTGCGTGTTTTGCAGCGGCGGTTTTATATTTGTGTCATCGTTGAGAGATACTGATGTGAGGAACTTATTAGGTTTGGCGATGACCTACTCTCCCACGTCTTAAGACGCAGTACCATCGGCGCTACGGCACTTAACGGCTGGGTTCGGGATGGGACCAGGTGTTTTGCTCGCGCTATGATCACCAAACCAAATAAATTCCTCACGCGCTTTGGGCTGATGCGCAAAGCGTTGTTAATTCCAAGTCGAGTACAACTGATTGTATGTGTATGCTTTTGATTGATAAGTTGAAGTCTTGCTTCTACTGGATCAAATCAAGCCTATCGAGCAATTAGTACCAGTCAACTGAACGTGTTACCACGCTTACATCTCTGGCCTATCGACGAGGTGGTCTACCTCGGCTCTCAGGGATACCTTGTTTTGAGGGGGGCTTCCCGCTTAGATGCCTTCAGCGGTTATCCTGTCCGATCATAGCTACCCAGCACTGCTATTGGCATAACAACTGGTCCACCAGTGGATCGTTCACCCCGGTCCTCTCGTACTAGGGGCAACTCCTCTCAAGTATCCTACACCCACGGAAGATAGGGACCGAACTGTCTCACGACGTTCTAAACCCAGCTCACGTACCTCTTTAAACGGCGAACAGCCGTACCCTTGGGACCTGCTCCAGCCCCAGGATGAGATGAGCCGACATCGAGGTGCCAAACACTGCCGTCGATATGGACTCTTGGGCAGTATCAGCCTGTTATCCCCGGCGTACCTTTTATCCGTTGAGCGATGGCCCTCCCACTTGGGACCACCGGATCACTATGGCCGTCTTTCGACTCTGCTCGACTTGTCAGTCTCGCAGTCAGGCTGGCTTCTGCCATTGCACTCAACGAGCGATTTCCGACCGCTCTGAGCCAACCTTCGCGCGCCTCCGTTACGATTTAGGAGGCGACCGCCCCAGTCAAACTACCCGCCACACAGGGTCCCGGAACCGGATAACGGTCCGCGGTTAGACATCAAGCAGAACAAGGGTGGTATCTCAAGGGAGGCTCCACCGAGACTGGCGTCTCGGTTTCAAAGCCCACCACCTATCCTGCACATGTTCGGCCTAATGCCAGTGTGAAGCTGTAGTAAAGGTGCACGGGGTCTTTCCGTCTAACCGCGGGTAACCGGCATCTTGACCGGTAATTCAATTTCGCTGAGTCTATGTTGGAGACAGCGGGGAAGTCGTTACGCCATTCGTGCAGGTCGGAACTTACCCGACAAGGAATTTCGCTACCTTAGGACCGTTATAGTTACGGCCGCCGTTTACCTGGGCTTCAATTCAGAGCTCTCACCCCTCCTTTTAACCTTCAGGCACCGGGCAGGCGTCAGACCCTATACGTCGTCTTACGACTTCGCAGAGCCCTGTGTTTTTAATAAACAGTCGCCACCCCCTGGTTTGTGCCCCCAGCCTCTAGTTGCCTAGAAACCGGGCCTCCTTCTCGCGAACTTACGGAGGTATTTTGCCGAGTTCCTTCAACATAGTTCTCTCAAGCGCCTTGGTATTCTCTACCTATCCACCTGTGTCGGTTTAGGGTACGATCTAGCGATGGAGCTATTTCCAGGGACCTCTAAGCAGCCCATTCAATCCGATAAGGATGAACTACCCTCGAGATCCGTCACTTCCATCTGGCCCAGGAATATTAACCTGGTTCCCATCGACTACGCCTTTCGGCCTCGCCTTAGGGGTCGGCTTACCCTGCTCAGATTAGCTTTAAGCAGGAACCCTTGGATTTTCGGCGAGAGTGTCTCTCACACTCTTTGTCGCTACTCATGTCATCATTCTCACTAGTGATCTCTCCACCGGATCGCTCACGCGCCAGCTTCACAGAAAGCTCCTTGTGTCCAACTCACCCCGAAGGATGATAAGGACACATGGAACTATGTCACACTACGCTCTGCTACCATGCAATAAATGCATCCTCAGCTTCGGCTCATGGCTTGAGCCCCGTTACATCTTCGCCGCAAGACAACTTATTTAGACCAGTGAGCTGTTACGCTATCTTTAAAGGATGGCTGCTTCTAAGCCAACCTCCTGGTTGTTTTGGTCGTCTCACCTGCTTTCCCACTTAGCCATGAATTAGGGGCCTTAGCTGGAGGTTAGGGTTGTTTCCCTCTTCACGACGGACGTTAGCATTCGCCGTGTGTCTGCCGACTAGTACTCACCGGTATTCGGAGTTTGGTTAGGATCAGTAAGCCTGTGGGGCCCCATTACCCATCCAGTGCTCTACCCCCGGTGGTATTCGGTCGACGCTCTACCTAAATAGATTTCGCAGAGAACCAGCTATCTCCGAGTTTGATTGGCCTTTCACCCCTAGGCACAGCTCATCCCGATCTTTTTCAACAGATGTGGGTTCGGTCCTCCAATAAGTGTTACCTTATCTTCAACCTGGCCATGCCTAGATCACTCGGTTTCGGGTCTGATCCCACGAACTCAACGCCCTATTAAGACTCGCTTTCGCTACGCCTACACCTAACGGCTTAAGCTTGCTCGTGAGACCAAGTCGATGACCCATTATACAAAAGGTACGCTGTCAGGACGCAAGGTCCCTCCAACTGATTGTAGGCGTTCGGTTTCAGGTACTGTTTCACTCCCCTCGTCGGGGTGCTTTTCACCTTTCCCTCACGGTACTGGTTCACTATCGGTCAGTAAGGAGTACTTAGCCTTCGAAGGTGGTCCTCCGATCTTCAGACAGAATTTCACGTGTTCCGCCCTACTTAATACGTCCAATCATGCTTCTTATACGGGACTATCACCCACTCTGGTTGCGCATTCCAACGCATTCTAACCACACTCATGGCTCGGCTGGTCCCCGTTCGCTCGCCGCTACTAGGGGAGTATCATATTGATTTCCTTTCCTCCGGGTACTTAGATGTTTCAGTTCCCCGGGTTTGCCTTTTTAAGCCTATATATTCAGCCTAAAAATACCTGGTTTACCAAGTTATTAGCTGATCCGAAGATCAGTAATAACAAAGTATCAGGTGGGTTGCCCCATTCAGAAATCCATGGATCAAAGCTTATTCTCAGCTCCCCATGGCTTATCGCAGAGTATCACGTCTTTCATCGCCTCTTACTGCCAAGGCATTCACCAAACGCCCTTTTCGCGCTTGATTTGATCCAGAAAAAGCAAGACTTAGCGTCTCGCGCGAAGATCAGAAGCTGGTAAGAAACTGATCCTCTTATCCTGTATCAAAAGCATACTTTTACCCGCCCAGACTAGCGTCTGGACAAATGAGCGATGCAGATAGCGAACCGTCCGTGCAGGAGGCCCGCGTCATCGCTCTGGTTAGTGTACTTGACTTGGACAACATATTCGTTTCAGTCGCGATATGCCTGATAGGCCGAGGAAACAGCCATTCAAACACCGGCCCCGAAGGGCAGCAACCGAGATCATCCCCTAACGCGGGGCGATCAAACATGTTGTTAGTATCTCTCTTTACGATGTCAATTCGTCTGCGAAACAGACGTTCAAACACACTGTATGTGCTTGAAGGTATGTTCCGTGTGCCATCCGATGGGGGATGGTGGGTCGAGGAGGACTTGAACCTCCGACCTCACGCTTATCAGGCGTGCGCTCTAACCACCTGAGCTACCGACCCGGTGTGCGCCGGAGGCGCGCACGTCGCACAAACAGCATATTGCGAAGCAATGTGCGAGTTGTGCCAGCGTGTGATAGTAAGACCTGGTTTGTGGCTGGCCTGCCCTTCTCATCGTTGCTGCGCAACGACTGCCAGGGCGACGCCTTTTGCTCTGCAAAAGGCTTGGTGGAGCCTAGGAGGATCGAACTCCTGACCTCCTGAATGCAAATCAGGCGCTCTCCCAGCTGAGCTAAGGCCCCAAACTTTTGAGACCTACGCGTTCAGCGCAGGACCTATTTTCTGAAGAGATATGAGGACGGCTCGGTTCTAAATATGGCCGGCTTTGTATGCCGACCTGCTAAGTGTTCCATGAGATGAGCAAGCTCATCTGGCTAGGAACATCCTTAGAAAGGAGGTGATCCAGCCGCAGGTTCCCCTACGGCTACCTTGTTACGACTTCACCCCAGTCGCTGATCCTACCGTGGTCCGCTGCCTCCTCGAAAGGTTGGCGCACGGCCGTCGGGTAGAACCAACTCCCATGGTGTGACGGGCGGTGTGTACAAGGCCCGGGAACGTATTCACCGTGGCATGCTGTTCCACGATTACTAGCGATTCCGACTTCATGGGGTCGAGTTGCAGACCCCAATCCGAACTGAGACAGCTTTTGGGGATTAACCCATTGTCACTGCCATTGTAGCACGTGTGTAGCCCAACCCGTAAGGGCCATGAGGACTTGACGTCATCCACACCTTCCTCCCGCTTATCACGGGCAGTTTCCTTAGAGTGCCCAGCCGAACTGCTGGCAACTAAGGATGTGGGTTGCGCTCGTTGCCGGACTTAACCGAACATCTCACGACACGAGCTGACGACAGCCATGCAGCACCTGTCACTGCGTCACCGAAGTGAACGCCCGATCTCTCGGGTTAGCACAGGATGTCAAGGGTTGGTAAGGTTCTGCGCGTTGCTTCGAATTAAACCACATGCTCCACCGCTTGTGCGGGCCCCCGTCAATTCCTTTGAGTTTTAATCTTGCGACCGTACTCCCCAGGCGGAATGCTTAATCCGTTAGGTGTGTCACCGAACAGTATACTGCCCGACGACTGGCATTCATCGTTTACGGTGTGGACTACCAGGGTATCTAATCCTGTTTGCTCCCCACACTTTCGTACCTCAGCGTCAGTATCGAGCCAGTGAGCCGCCTTCGCCACTGGTGTTCCTCCAAATATCTACGAATTTCACCTCTACACTTGGAATTCCACTCACCTCTCTCGAACTCAAGACCAGGAGTTTAAGAGGCAGTTCCAGGGTTGAGCCCTGGGATTTCACCCCTTACTTTCTGATCCGCCTACGTACGCTTTACGCCCAGTAATTCCGAACAACGCTAACCCCCTCCGTATTACCGCGGCTGCTGGCACGGAGTTAGCCGGGGTTTCTTTACCAGGTACTGTCATTATCATCCCTGGCGAAAGTGCTTTACGATCCTAAGACCTTCATCACACACGCGGCATGGCTAGATCAGGCTTGCGCCCATTGTCTAAGATTCCCCACTGCTGCCTCCCGTAGGAGTCTGGGCCGTGTCTCAGTCCCAGTGTTGCTGATCATCCTCTAAAACCAGCTATAGATCGTAGACTTGGTAGGCCATTACCCCACCAACTATCTAATCTAACGCGGGCCGATCCTTCTCCGATAAATCTTTCCCCCGAAGGGCGTATGCGGTATTACTCACCGTTTCCAGTGGCTATTCCGCAGAGAAGGGTACGTTCCCACGCGTTACTAACCCGTCCGCCGCTAGACCCGGAGGTCTCGCTCGACTTGCATGTGTTAGGCCTGCCGCCAGCGTTCGTTCTGAGCCAGGATCAAACTCTCAAGTTGAAAAGCTATTGCTAGCTTATCCTTGACGTCGAACCTCTGCACATCGACCTGTACCCCTTACTGAAAGATACAAGCCATTCTCTGCTTGTTGTGCTTGAGACTACAAAGTAGTCGAAAGCCGTCCAAACAGTGAAGCTGACACTCTATCATCGGCCGAAGCCTAAGAGCGCGATATACAGACGTTGATCCATCGAATGAACCAAACCGCCCACATATCTCTTCAGATATCAAATTTTCAAACAGCGTTGAGACAAAAGAAACTGAGATGCGCCCTATCTTCTTGGCGCGCCCCGCCTCTAGTACCTCGAATTTTCCCGCCTTACCGAACCAAACTTCCGCGTCTCCGCTTCCGTCCGCCCCGTCTGGCGCCCCGTTGGTGCATCTCTGCGCCGCCGGTATGGGGGGTTCTAAGGTTAGTGGCCCAGACCCGCAAGCAGAAATTTGAGAAAAGGCGATATTTCTGGGAACTTATCCGTAACTCACTGTTTATAAAGCGGATTTGAGAATTTCAGAAGCTATCGTTAGCCCCCTGCCCCCGCTACATCGCTATAAGAAGGCGCCGAATAAGGGTGAATCAGTGGCGATTCACCAGAACCGAACGAAGAT
Source organism: Sulfitobacter indolifex (assembly GCF_022788655.1). Taxonomy (NCBI): domain Bacteria; kingdom Pseudomonadati; phylum Pseudomonadota; class Alphaproteobacteria; order Rhodobacterales; family Roseobacteraceae; genus Sulfitobacter; species Sulfitobacter indolifex. The sequence continues at coordinate 2,971,159 of NZ_CP084951.1, forward strand.
TACGAGTCGCGTTAGAGAGACTCGCCTTAAGCCATCCGCCAAGCGTTCCGCGGAGACATAAGCGTAGCAGTGCTATCTGCTTTGGCGCGAATCCGATCCGGGCGGCGTGGCTACCAGTGTGTCGGACCGCCCCAAAACATAAGGAGCCAACCTGGCTCAGACCGTCAAAGCAGCGGCCAGCGGAACTACATCCACAATACAACGAGCGATCCACCTGAGGAGCGCTTGTTCGTTACAATATTACTGAGAGAGTGTGGCAGGGGCTGAGGGACTCGAACCCACGACCCTCGGTTTTGGAGACCGATGCTCTACCAACTGAGCTAAACCCCTATGCCGGGGGTTTGGGTAGTCGCAAAAGGCCGGCGGATCAAGAGCAGATCTGACCTTTCGGGCCGATATTCATAACTGATTGGAACATTGAGCGCCCGGCTCACGTTTTCTCGTCGAACCCAGCCCGAAATTGGAGGACGACCGATGACGATGAATAGCCTTAAAGATGTCTACACCGACCAACTGCAAGACCTCTACTCTGCCTGCAAGCAATCCCTCGAAGCGACCAATGCTCTGGGACGTGCTGCTGAAGACAAAGAGTTGTCGGAAGCGTTAATCGACGGAAGCAACGGAATCGCCAAGGGAATGGATGTGTTGAAGTCCATCTGTGCCAAACACGACCTGGACCCAGATGCCGAGCATTGCCACGGCATGGAGGGCCTCGTGAAAGAGGCTCATAAACATGTGCTGGAAGAAGACTTTGGCGATAGCGATACGCGCGATGCGATGATCATCACTCAGTACCAGCGGATGGTGCATTATGCACTGGCCGGTTACGGCTGCGTTGTGGCCTTTGCCAACCGTCTTGGCGAGGATGAAGACGGCGCGCAGCTGCAGCAGCAGCTTGATCATACCTACGATGGCGACCGCCGCATGACCGAGATTGCGACAAAGGGTGGTGTGAACGCAGACGCGGCATAAGCACGATTGGCAAGAATGAACGCAGGCCGGCTCATCGAGAGCCGGCCTTTTGTATTTTTCGGGCTTTGGTCGGCGGGGGCGCCCACCACAAAACGCAAAAGGCCGCAGCAGATGCTGCGGCCTTTCGAAAGTCTTACAGGTCAGGCCCAAAAGCCCGGCCAATAATCACTCAGTGATCTTCGACACAACACCAGCGCCAACTGTACGGCCACCTTCGCGGATCGCGAAGCGCAGACCGTTTTCCATGGCGATCGGTGCGATCAGCTCAACGCCGAAAGACACGTTGTCGCCGGGCATAACCATCTCGGTGCCTTCTGCCAGCTGAACGGTGCCGGTCACGTCAGTTGTACGGAAGTAGAACTGCGGACGGTAGTTCGCGAAGAACGGCGTGTGACGGCCACCTTCCTCTTTGGTGAGGATGTAGGCTTCGGCTTCGAACTTGGTGTGCGGGTTCACGGAACCGGGCTTGCAGAGAACCTGACCGCGCTCAACGCCGTCACGCTCAACGCCACGCAGCAGCGCGCCGATGTTGTCGCCAGCTTCACCACGGTCCAGCAGCTTGCGGAACATTTCCACACCTGTACAGGTGGTTTTCTTGGTGTCGCGGATGCCGACGATTTCGATTTCGTCGCCAACGTTGATCACGCCACGCTCAACACGGCCCGTCACAACGGTACCACGGCCAGAGATCGAGAACACGTCTTCGACGGGCATCAGGAACGGCTGGTCAACGGCACGCTCAGGTGTCGGGATCCATGTGTCGACGGCTTCCATCAGCTTGCGGATGGAGTTCTCGCCGATCTCTTCGTCGCGGCCTTCCATGGCTGCCAGAGCGGAGCCGGGCACAACGGGGATGTCGTCGCCGGGGTACTCATAGGAAGACAGCAGCTCGCGGATTTCCATCTCAACCAGCTCAAGCAGCTCTTCGTCGTCGACCTGGTCAACTTTGTTCATGTAGACAACCATCGTCGGGATGCCAACCTGACGGCCGAGCAGGATGTGCTCACGCGTCTGGGGCATTGGGCCGTCGGCGGCGTTCACAACCAAGATCGCGCCGTCCATCTGAGCGGCACCGGTGATCATGTTTTTCACATAGTCAGCGTGGCCGGGGCAGTCGACGTGTGCGTAGTGACGTGCTTCGGTTTCATACTCAACGTGTGCGGTCGAGATGGTGATGCCACGTGCCTTTTCTTCGGGCGCGCCGTCGATCTGGTCATACGCTTGGAAGTCACCGAAGTATTTGGTGATCGCCGCGGTCAGCGTGGTTTTACCGTGGTCAACGTGGCCGATTGTGCCGATGTTGACGTGTGGCTTGTTACGTTCAAACTTTGCCTTTGCCATGGTGGCGCCCTTTTATTTGAGGGGCCCCAACGGGGACCCGAACCCTATCTGGCGGGCGATGTATTGGGTCTGGGCGGTAAAATCAAGCGGGACTTGCACCTTGGGGTCACTTAAAGCTTGCCCTCCCTGATCCCCGAACGATCTCCGACGCCGAGGCTAAGGTTATTTGTCCTCTGGCGCAGAGGCCGAAGCCACCGCCACACCGCCGTTGAACCAGCCCTGCTCGCGGTTTTGCTTCACAAGGTAGTTCTCAATAGACTTGGCCGCATTCTGGCTAAGGTTCTTTAGCTGCTCTTCGGCAGATTTTGTATAGCCGGACCCAACGACGGGCCCTTGATCGAAGGATTCGAACACGGTGATCTGATGTGGCTCGGAGTTCAGTTTTTTGTTCTTGGCGTCGTCCCAAACGGTCAGATTAAGGATCAGAATGGATTTGGGCGCAAAGAACAGCGGGACACCGGGCTGCGCCAAGACATAGCCTTCGACGCTGATGCCAAAGTGATAGAAACGCTCGCCGTCATAGCGGTCAAACCGCTCGGCGGTTGCGGCCTGAACGGCAGCGGCCAGTTCATCCTTGCTGACCTCACGGCTGAGCGGGCCTTTCTGGGCCTTGGGGGCCACGACAATATTGTGGTGCAGGTTAAAATCGCCGAGCGGGGTCGGCGCGTCGCCCAAATCGGATGCGCCATTACAGGCGGCCAGCGTCGCAACAGTCATCAGCACAGCAAGAACACGGATCATCGGCACATCCCTCGGGGCGTTAATATCGGCAAAGGGGTAGCTGATGGCCAAAGGCGGCGCAATCATTTGCCGCAGTTGCGCCCCTGCCGTCCCGCCCTATCTTGGCTAAGAGTGAGGACATCATCATGGCTCAGCCAACACAACCGCCCCGCCCCCTGCCCGTGCGCGTACCCCTTGTCACCGAACCTGTCGGTCTGCTTGGTAGCCTTCAAATGGCCCGGCGCAATGTGCTGAGCATTATCCCTAAGATCGCCACAACGCAGCCCATGGTGTCGGGCAAGACCGGCAAACGCTGGCATATGGTGATGGACCCGGGTGCGATACGGCACGTCTTATTGGATCGGCTAGAGGACTACCCCAAATCAGATGTAACTAAGAACCTGCTGCGCCCGGCCATTGGCGACTCTCTCTTTATTGCGGAAGGCGCGCACTGGCGCTGGCAACGCCGCGCGGCGGCCCCGGTGTTTTCGCAGCGCAATGTGCGCAACCTCGCCCCCGTGATGACAGATGCCGCCGCCCGCGCCGCTGACCGGATTGCCGCCGCAGGGCCGCGCGCGGTCAATATGCTCGACGAGATGGTCACCACCACTTTCGACGTGATCGGCGATGTGACCTTTTCCGGCGATGGCACCTTTGACCGCGACAAGGTGCATGGGGCGATTGACGATTATATCGCCGAAGCTGGCAAGATCAGCCTGTTCGACATTTTGGGCTTTCCCGATTGGCTGCCGCGTCCGGGGCGGATGATGTCGGGCCAAGCGCTGAAGCAGATGAAGGCCATGGCCGACAGCGCCATCGAGGCCCGCGTCGCGCGTGGTCACGAGGGCACGCCCGACCTTCTGGATTTGCTCCTCGAAGGCGTCGACCCCAAGACCAAGCGCCAGATGAACACCGCTGAGTTGCGCGACAATCTATTAACCTTCATCGTCGCGGGGCATGAGACAACGGCACTGACGCTGGCGTGGTCGATGTATCTGATGGGGTTCGATCAAGACATGCAGGCCCGCGCCCGCGCTGAGGTGCAATCGGTTCTCGGCAACCGCCCCTGCACTGGCGAAGACGTGGATGACCTGCCGTTAATCCGAATGATCGTCGACGAGGCGCTGAGGCTCTACCCCGCTGCCGGGATCATCTCGCGCACCGCGCAAAAGCACGACACGCTCTGCGACCGCGAAATTCGACCCGGCGACACCGTGATGATCCCGATCTACGCGCTTGGCCGTAATGAATTGCTCTGGGACGATCCCGACGCCTTCCGCCCCGAACGTTTTGCAGACCGTAAGGCGATTGACCGCTATGCCTATCTGCCCTTTGGCGATGGACCGCGTATTTGCATCGGGGCGAGTTTCGCGCTGCAAGAGGCGGTGATCATCTTGGCCACGCTGCTCGGGCGGTTCAAGTTCACCCCCGTGCCCGGCAAAGACCCAAAGCCAGTGATGATCCTGACCCTTCGGCCCGAAGGCGGCGTGTGGATGACGGCAGAGCCGCTGAACTGACCCCACTGCAAAGCGGGGCCAACGGGATCAGTTGAATTTATTGTCGCGCGGGAAGCCACGCGGCGCCATGCGACCGGAACTCGCGCGTTTGCCGGTCCATTCCGCCAGATCGGCCTCGGTGCGCGTGCGCCCTGCGGGGTCTTGCCAGCTTAGGCCCGCGTCGCGCGTAAAGGTGGTGGCATCCGACAGCCCGCCATCTTTGTATTTCTGCAACCGCACACCCTTGCCGCGCCCCATTTCGGGCAGCTCATCAAGACCAAAGACCAGCACTTTGCGGTTCTCGCCGACGGTCGCCACACTATCACCCGACACAGGATGACAGACCAACGCCGCGACACCGTCGCCGCGCACGTTCAACACCTGCTTGCCGCTGCGGGTCTGCGCCACGACCTCATCCTCGGGCACGACGAAACCATCGCCAGCGGAGGACGCCACCAGCAACTTGCGCCCCGGCTGATGAATAAACAGGGACACGATCTGCACCTCATTGGGCAGATCGACCATCAATCGCAGCGGCTCGCCCATGCCGCGCCCGCCGGGCAGATTGGCGGCGGAAACGGTGTAGAAACGCCCGTTCGAGCCAAAGACCAGCAAGCGGTCCGTCGTTTCCGCATGGAAGATGAAACGCGGGCCGTCGCCATCCTTGAACTTCAACTCGCGGTTCAGGTCGATATGGCCCGTCATCGCGCGAATCCAGCCCATCTGCGAGCAGACCACTGTAATTGGCTCGCGGTCGATCATTGCCTCAATCGGCACGTCCTCAACCTCGCCCGCCGTCTCAAAGGTACTGAGACGCTGGCCGCGTTTGATCCCGTCGATGACCCAATCCTTGCCAAACTGCTTTTTCGTCGCGCGCAGTTGGTCGGCGATGGTGGTCCATTGCAGGTCTTCATTGTCGAGCAGGTCTTCTAGCCCCGCGCGTTCCGACATCAATGTGTCACGCTCTTTCACCAGCGCATCTTCTTCCAACCGCCGCAAAGACCGCAGACGCATGTTGAGAATCGCTTCGGCCTGCACATCCGAAAGACCGTTTTCCCGGCCCGCATAGCTGTGCGGCACGGCGCGGGTGTCACCGCTTTCAGTCAGCACACCCGTCGCCTGCGCTTCGGCATCGGCGATCACCGCCAGCTTGGACACATCGACACCCGCGAGCGGCGAAATATAGGCGGCTTCATCCATCGCGCGGGCCAGCGTGTCTTGATGCACCCGGCTCCAGTCCTCATACATCAAGGCGGCTTTGGGGTCGTCATCATAGCGGATGATCTCGATCACGCGGTCGAGGTTCAGGAAGGCCGTAATCAGGCCCTGCAACACTTCAAGCCGATGGTCGATCTTGTCCATCCGGTGCCGCGAACGGCGCTGAAGCACCTCGCGCCGGTGGTCGAGGAAGGCGCGCAGCACTTCTTTCAACGAACAAACCTTGGGCGTCTGCCCGTCGATCAACACGTTCATGTTGAGCGAGAAACGGACCTCAAGATCGGAGTTGCGGAACAACATCCCCATCAGCACAGCGGGATCGACGTTTTTCGAGCGTGGCTCGATAATCATCCGCACGTCTTCGGCAGATTCGTCGCGCACATCGGCGAGGATCGGTATCTTCTTGGCTTGAATCAGTTCGGCGATCTTTTCGATCAGCTTGGATTTCTGAACCTGATAGGGGATTTCGGTCACGACAATCTGCCACGCACCGCGGCCAAGGTCTTCGACCTCCCAACGGCAGCGCAAACGGAACGAGCCGCGACCCGTCCGGTAGGCATTGGCTATATTCTCAGGCGGCTCGACAATCACGCCCCCGGTGGGGAAGTCAGGGCCGGGCACGTAATTCAGCAGCGTCTCATCACGCGCATCGGGTGTCTTGATCAGGTGAATACAAGCGTCGCACAGTTCGGCAATGTTATGCGGCGGGATGTTGGTGGCCATGCCGACAGCAATCCCCGACGAGCCGTTGGCCAGAAGGTTGGGGAACTGCGCGGGCAGCACAACAGGTTCGGTCAGCGTGCCATCATAATTTTCACGATAATCGACAGCGTTCTCGTTCAGCCCTTCCAACATCGCCTCAGCGACCGCTGTCATCCGCGCTTCGGTATAGCGCGAGGCAGCGGGATTATCGCCGTCGATATTGCCGAAGTTACCCTGACCGTCGACCAGCGGATAGCGGACGTTAAAGTCCTGCGCCAAACGCGCCATCGCATCATAAATCGCGGCATCGCCATGCGGGTGATAGTTCCCCATGACATCGCCCGAAATCTTCGCCGATTTACGAAAGCCACCCGTTGATGACAGCCGCAGCTCGCGCATGGCAAAAAGAATGCGGCGGTGGACTGGCTTCAACCCGTCGCGTGCATCCGGCAAGGCACGGTGCATGATCGTGGACAGCGCATAGGTCAGATACCGCTCACCCAAGGCGCGGCGCAGCGGCTCGGACAGGTCATTCGGATCGAGTTCTGGGGGTGTGGTTGTGTCTGACATGACGGGTCTTTTAGCCAACCGCGGCAGGGCGGGCAAGCGACAGATTGTTCAGAATCAGCCAGACGAATTCGCCGCTGTCACGGTTTCAAGTCAGAAAATAGCAATACTTTTTCTCTATGCGAATTCTTGCCAATTGGATTTGAACCATTCGCGAAGTTCCGCGTTGGTCTCTCAACAGAGACATGGTTTTGACAAGGACGAGGAACAGCACAATGAAACGCTTCATCTTTTTGACATTTGGTTTCATGGGCTGGGCTTTCTATGAGATGAGCGGCGGGGCGGATTTTGTACCTGCAGGCCCACAGATGGCGAGCGCTGAAGCCACAGGTTCGGGCCTAATCGCCAGCGCAAATGCCGCGACATCTTCCTCCAGCTTGGTCACCGCTGCTGTCGCCAACGCAGCACGTAAGTCGGAAACCTCAGCAACCCCCATTGCACGAAAAGCGCAAGCGCCTGAGGCCGTCGCAACCCGTGTGGCGCTGAACCTGACCACTTTAAGCGACCTGCCTCAGGCCAACAACTCGATGGTGCAAAAGGCCGTTGCTACGTCAGACGACCGCGCCGGTGCTAAAGTTGTAAAGGCCAAAGTGGTTAACGCTAGGCCGATGATCCAAAACGCATCCTATTCGGTCACAACTGCAAATGCGCCTGTCGTTGTTCCTAGCCTGATCAATTCCAACGATAACAGCGCAACCTATGTAAGCACCACGCAGGCCGACATTCGCAAGGTAAACGGCACACGCGTCAATGTTCGCGGTGGCCCCGGTACCGATTTCGGTGTCGTCGGCAAGCTGGCCAAAGGTGACGCCGTTGAAGTTGTTGAAGACAATGGCGCAGGCTGGGTACGGTTCCGCAGCGTAGACGGCGCAGAATCCGGTTGGATGGCCGACTTCCTGCTCAGCAACGGCTAACTTGCCAATCCTATAGCATCGCGCGATGAAGGGCCTTTCAATTGAAGGGCCCTTTGCATGTCTGCGACCCGTTCCATCCTTATCACCGGCTGCTCCAGCGGCATCGGCTATGCTGCCGCGCATGGCATGCGCGCGCGGGGTTGGCGGGTCTTTGCGGCCTGCCGCCAACAGGAAGATTGCGACCGTCTGGCCGCCGAAGGCTTCGACGCGCCGCGGCTGGATTACACGGACGAAACCAGCATCCAATCCGCGCTTGCCCAGGTGCTGGAACAGACCGGCGGCACATTGGACGCGGTGTTCAACAACGGCGCTCATGCCACGCCCGGTTTGGTCGAAGACCTCCCCACCGATGCACTGCGCGAAATTTTTGAGGCCAATTTCTTCGGTTGGCACAGCCTGACACGCTCGGTCATCCCGGTGATGCGTGCACAGGGCCACGGGCGGATTGTGCAGTGTTCCTCGGTTCTTGGCATGGTCGCTATGCCATGGCGCGGCGCCTATAACTCCACGAAATTCGCGCTCGAAGGGCTGACGGACACGCTCCGGCTTGAGATGCGCGGCACCGGGGTCGAACTGATCTTGATTGAGCCCGGCCCCGTCACCTCCAAGCTGCGGACCAAGGCAATCCCACGCTTCGAGCGTTGGATCGACTGGAAAAACAGCCCCCGCGCGGCGGAGTATGAGGCCACCATGCGCCCCCGGCTCTATGATGACAGCGGTAAGAAAGACCGGTTTGAGCTTTCCCCCGAAGCGGTGGTCGAAAAACTGGCCCATGCCGTCGAATCCCCCCGCCCTCGCCCGCGCTATTTCGTCACAACACCCACTCACATCGCCGGTGTTTTACGGCGTATCCTGCCGACGCGTGCGTTGGACTGGGTCACCAGCCGTTGATTTTGGTTGCGCGACTGCGCCGCGCCGCTACATCTCGGGGCAACGAAAGGACAGCCCATGCCAAATGATCCGTTTTTCGTGATCGTCCTGATCTCCGTCGTGGCGGTTGCCGTTGTGCTTATGATGGGCCTCGGTGGATTTGCCACAGGGGGCAAATTCAACAAGCGCAACGCCAACAAGCTGATGCGCTGGCGGATCATCGCCCAGTTTATCGCCGTGCTGCTGATCTTGGCCTATGTTTATTTCCGAGGGGGGACGATCTGATGGTTGTGCTTAACAAAATCTACACCCGTACCGGCGACAAGGGCACCACCGCGCTTGGCAATGGTGACCGTGTCGCCAAACATGACGCGCGGGTGGAGGCCTATGGCACTTCGGACGAATTGAACTGTTTTGTCGGCGTAGCACGGCTTGAAGCGACCAAAGACACGGACGACGCATTGGCACGCATTCAGAACGATCTCTTCGATCTCGGGGCCGATCTTTGCCGCCCTGATATGGAGGCAGACCGCGACGCTGAATACCCGCCTTTGCGGGTCACCCAAGAACAAGTCGATCGCCTTGAGCGTGAAATCGACGTGATGAACGCCGAGTTGGACCCGCTGCGCAGCTTTATCCTGCCAGGTGGCCGCGCGCTGGCCGCGCACCTGCATGTCTGCCGCACCGTGGCGCGCCGCGCCGAACGGCTCGCGGTGCTGCTGTCCGAACAGACCACGATCAACCCCGCCACCGTTACCTATTTGAACCGTCTCAGCGACTGGTTCTTTGTCGCCGCGCGTATGGCCAATAACGCGGGCAAGGAAGACGTGCTCTGGGTGCCGGGTGCGAACCGCTGAAAAATTAGCGCTAACGGGAGAAAAACCGGGAAAACGCCGCGTTCAAATCTGTCGAACTGCCGATTTTGGCCTGTTTTGATCCGATCCGCTTCGTTACACCCGTCTAGAGAATTAGGGAGACCGGGCCAACCAGCCCGCGTCACAAACTGAGGAGAGAGACCGCTCATGAAGGTACTGGTGCCTGTCAAACGCGTGATCGACTATAACGTGAAAGTTCGTGTCAAAGCGGACGGATCGGGTGTTGATCTCGCCAATGTGAAAATGTCGATGAACCCCTTCGACGAAATCGCCGTCGAACAGGCGATTCGTCTGAAAGAAGCCGGTCAGGTCGAGGAAATCGTCGCCGTCTCCATCGGTGTTAAGCAAGCGCAGGAAACCCTGCGCACCGCGCTCGCCATGGGTGCTGATCGCGCGATCCTCGTGATTGCTTCGGACGATGTGCACAAGGACATCGAGCCGCTGGCCGTTGCCAAAATCCTCAAAGCCATCGTCGACGAAGAGCAGCCGGGCCTTGTGCTCTGCGGCAAACAGGCGATCGACAACGATATGAACGCCACTGGTCAGATGCTTTCGGCACTGATGGGCTGGTCTCAGGCGACCTTCGCTTCTGAAGTCACCATTGAAGGCGACAAGGCGAAAGTCACCCGCGAAGTCGACGGCGGCCTGCAGACCATCGAGGTCACCATGCCGACCGTGGTCACTGTGGACCTGCGCCTCAACGAGCCGCGCTATGCGTCGCTGCCGAACATCATGAAGGCTAAGAAAAAGCCGTTGGATGAAAAGACTGCCGAAGACTACGGTGTCGATGTCTCTAACCGCTTGGAAATCGTCAAAACCGTTGAGCCTGCCGAGCGTGCCGCTGGCATCAAGGTCGGTTCGGTTGACGAGCTTGTGGCGAAACTCAAAGAAGCGGGGGCTGTGTAATGGCTGTTCTTCTGATTGCCGAAATTTCCGATGGCGAATTGTCCATGGACGCGACTGCCAAGGCGGTGACCGCTGCCAAGGAACTGGGTGAAGTCACCGTTCTGGCCGCAGGCAGCTCTGCTGCAGCGGCTGGCGAAGCGGCCTCCAAGATCGATGGCGTTTCCAAGGTGCTGGTTGCCGAAGACCCGATGCTCGGCCACCGTTTGGCCGAAGCCACCGCCGCGCTGATCGTGTCGCTGGCTGCTGACTACGACCACATCGTCGCCCCAGCTACGACCGACGCGAAGAACGTGATGCCCCGCGTGGCTGCACTTCTCGACGTTATGGTGATCTCGGATGCCTCCGGCGTTGTCGATGCGGACACGTTCGAGCGCCCAATCTACGCCGGCAACGCGGTACAGACTGTGAAATCCACCGACTCTAAGAAAGTCATCACCTTCCGCACATCGACCTTTGATGCTGCGGGGACCGGTGGCTCTGCATCGGTCGAGACCATTTCGGCCGCCGAAAACCCCGGCCTGTCCACTTGGGTCGAAGACAAGGTTGCTGAATCCGACCGCCCCGAGCTGACAAGCGCAGGCGTGGTGGTCTCCGGCGGTCGCGGTGTCGGGTCCGAAGAAGACTTCGCGCTGATCGAGAAGCTGGCCGACAAACTGGGTGCCGCCGTCGGTGCCTCGCGCGCAGCGGTCGATTCGGGCTATGCGCCGAACGACTGGCAGGTTGGTCAGACCGGTAAAGTTGTCGCCCCCGATCTCTATATCGCGGTTGGCATCTCTGGTGCGATCCAGCACCTCGCCGGGATGAAGGACTCCAAGATCATCGTCGCGATCAACAAAGACGAAGAATCGCCGATCTTCCAAGTTGCCGATTACGGGCTGGTTGCCGATCTCTTTGACGCGGTGCCTGAACTGATCGAAAAGCTGTAAAGCTCTTCACGTGAAACACCAAAGGCCCGCCAATCTCGGCGGGCCTTTTTCATTGTGTATGGTCTTTTCGTCGCGCGGCTTAGCACATGCTTTGAAGCGCATCAGATAATGCGGCAGCGGCATTGGCATGGGCCATAGGGCCCAGCATTTCAGACGCGGCCTGCGTCTCAAGATCGCTTACCACCATTCCGGCGACTGGCCCGGCAGAAGGATCTTTGGGAGACACAACTTCAACCTTGACGGTCGCATGAAGCGCCACCGATTCCAGCATTTCACGGGTCACGAAGAGCGGGTCATAGCCAAGCTCCCCCACCGGCTGATCGGCTGCGGCCACAGGCGGTCGATCCGCCAACCAAAGCAACAGTGTCCGCCCCTGTATCTGGCCCAACATCAGCCGCATCCGCGCCAGCCATGCCTGCTGCAATTCAGTGCGAACCGCTTCAAACCGCTCAGGCGAGACCTGGATGAGATGGGTCAGCATGTGACGATTAAAATGAAACTCCGAAAAATCCACTTCGCGGAAGATTGTCTGCAAAAGAGCAGAAGCGCCGACAAAGCGGTCATTCCGGCGCCGATGAACCGAATAGAAACGATTGGTCATATTCTGCGCGCCCATGACCTGTACCACCGTTACATCCGCCTGCGATGCGGCCTGTGCGACGAAGGGGTCATGCGCAAAAGCATCAATCCCGGCGTTGGGAAAGCCAAAGTTTACGCAAGTCTTACCAATCTCTGCCTCAACCCGCGCCGGAAAAGGCTGCTCAATGTATTTGCCATAGGTTTCTGTACCGCCGAGAAAGGCAATATAGGGCTCTTCCAACCTGCGGCGGGGGCCGCGAAACATCAGCTTTGAGGTGCCATAGCGACATGGCAGATAATCGAGAGGCTTCGGCCCCAGTGCATAATAGGTCATAAACCCACCTTTATTGTTCACCCACGGCCAGATTGCACAGCAGGACCTGCGATTCTCTTAACGGTCAAATTTACCGATATATTTCGCAATCAGCTGCCCTTGCGGCACCCCCGCCACGCGCCCTATTGTGCGCCGAACATAAGCAAAGGACAGGCCATGGACATCCAGACAATCGGTATCGTGGGCGCAGGGCAAATGGGCAACGGGATTGCCCATGTCATGGCGCTGGCAGGCTATGATGTGCTGCTCAACGATGTCAGCGCCGATGCGCTGGCCAAGGCCATGAAAATTGTCACTGGCAATCTAGACCGCCAAGTGAGCCGCGAAAAAATCGCCGCTGCCGACCGTGATGCCGCGATCGCACGGATCACCACGACGCAGACGTTGAGCGATCTGGGGCAAACCGACCTAGTCATCGAAGCGGCCACCGAGCGGGAGACCGTGAAGCAGGCAATCTTTGAAGACCTCATCCCACATTTGAAGCCGACAACGATTCTCACCTCCAACACGTCGTCAATTTCCATCACTCGATTGGCCAGCCGTACCGACCGGCCGGAAAAATTCATGGGTTTCCATTTCATGAACCCAGTGCCCGTGATGCAATTGGTCGAATTGATCCGTGGCATCGCCACAGACCGCGAGACCTATGATGCCTGCAAGGCCGTGGTTGACCGGCTGGGCAAAACCGCCGCTTCAGCCGAAGATTTTCCCGCGTTTATCGTCAACCGGATCCTCATGCCGATGATCAACGAGGCGGTCTATACCCTCTATGAAGGGGTCGGCAATGTAGAGTCGATCGACAGCTCAATGAAGCTGGGGGCCAACCATCCAATGGGACCGCTGGAGCTGGCCGATTTCATCGGTTTGGACACCTGCCTCGCGATTATGAACGTGCTGCATGATGGGTTGGCGGATACCAAGTATCGCCCCTGCCCGCTGTTGACCAAATATGTCGAAGCCGGTTGGCTGGGCCGCAAAACGCAGCGCGGGTTCTATGATTACCGTGGGGAAAAGCCGGTGCCGACACGCTAAATGGCAGCGTCGTTGGGGGCGCTGCCCCCATCGCACCAAAGGTGCGATTCCCCCGCGGGTATTTATAAAAGGATGAAGATCAGTCGGTGAGCGCCAGAGTGTGAGCGCGCAGCCATGCCATGAAGCCGCGCGGGTCATCCGCCCAGCGGTCGATCTCTTGCTGGCTGAGAGGATGGCCAACGATTGGCCCTTGGGGCTTATCGCAGGCATGCGCGATTTCATGTAGCAAAAGGCCTTGGCGCAGCATTGGGCTGATCTGATTGGCGATCTGATAGGCACGACTGTTCTGCCCGGGGAAGCGCATTGGCACCACCTGGGCGCCGGAGCGGCGGATCATTTTGGCGGTAAAGACGTTCCATTCAGCCTCAACCGCGGGGCCCCACCAACTCTCAGATGAGGCGACAACACCTGAGGGAAAAAGCGCGACCACGCCGCCATCTTTAAGATGGGCCATGGCCTTGGCGCGCATCTCCACGCCTTTGCGCTGCGCATCAGGATCATGAGGGAACGGCACCGGGATCATGTAACTGCCTGCCACCTCGTCGATCGAGGTGAGCAGCGACCGGGTAAGAATCCGATAATCGGGGCGGACACGTCCGATGAGATCGGCAAAAATCATACCGTCGACCATGCCATGCGGGTGGTTCGCGACCACCACCACCGGCCCGTCTTTGGGGATGCGGTCAAGTTGTTGCTGAGGGGTGGTGAGATTGATTCCCATGGTATCGAGTGCGGCGCGCCAAAACGCTTGGCCAGAGGGGGTGCCACGCTGTTCGAACTTACGGATCAGCCGGAGAATTTTCAGCTTTCCGGTGAAAAGTTCCATTGCCGAAATGACCCGCGCTTTCCACGGATCATCAAAGGTTGAGGCATAGGAGAGGCTGCGGCGGTCGTATTTGGTGAATGTCACCGTACCGTCGCCCGTCTGGGCCTTTTGGGCCGCCATCTTTTGCGCGTCGTCCATGCAGTTGGAGGATCCTTTTTCCCGCCTCAGGAAGCTAGTATCCCTCGCCGAACTTATCCGCCACGAGGGCAGTCAAAGCGTCGGCCAAGGCCTCGGCATCGGGGCCAGAGGTTTGAACGTCAATTGAAGTGCCCCGCGAAGCGCCAAGCATCAGCAGCCCCATGATACTGTCACCCGAGGCCGACATGCCATCTTTGCTGACCTCTGCGCGGGCGTCGAATGCCTCCACCACCTCTACCAATTTGGCGGAGGCGCGCGCGTGCAAGCCTTTTTCATTTACGATTTTAAGAGAAAATTCGGGCATGACGTCTGGGGGCCTTCTAACCTGCGCTGACATTCTGGCTGTCGATGTACTTCTTACCAGCTTCGAGCGCCGCACGCACGGCATCGGGCACATCCATTTGCCGCGATTTAGCGAGTTTGATCAACATTGGCAGGTTCGCGCCATAGATGATCCGACGGTTTTCCGGGCGGCAGGCCAAAAGGCTTAGATTTGACGGCGATCCGCCGAAGAGGTCGGTAACAACCACGACACCTGCGCCCTGGTCCACCTCATTGGCGGCGGTGCAAATCTCACGCTCTTTGTCGGCGCGGTCATGATCGGGCTCAATGGCGATAGCACGAACGCCGAACTGGGACCCCACGACATGTTCGATCGCCGCAAGATATTCTTGCGCCAGCCCCCCATGTGCGACGATGACGATCCCAATCACAGCTTGCTTCCTTCACGATGCTGGCGGTCTAGCTCACGGTGCCTAATTGACACTTGCCAGCCCTGCTCTGCAAGGCGCAAAGCGTGGTCTTCCGCCATAGCGACCGAGCGGTGTTGCCCGCCGGTGCAGCCGAAGGCGATGGAAATATGTGATTTGCCTTCTTCACGGTAGGCGGGGAGCAGCAGCAAGCTCAGATCGAGCACTTTGCCGGCGAAGTCCGTGTAGCGCTTATCGCCTGCCACATGGGCCGCGACGGCCGCATCCCGACCGTCGCCGCTGCGCAGTTCGGGCACCCAATAGGGGTTTCGTAGGAAGCGGCAGTCATGCACGACGTCGACGCCACGCGGCAGGCCGCGTTTGTAGGAAAAGCTTTGCACCGACACTGTGAGATGGCGCTGCCCGCCGGGGGCAAACCATTGCTCGACTTCGGCGCGCAGTTCATGAACGTTGAGCGTTGTCGTGTCGATCAGCACATCGGCACGGGCGCGGATCGGATGCAGCAGCTCCTGCTCACGGGCGATACCGTCGGCCGGGCGATCGGCGGGCGCCAACGGGTGGCGACGACGCGTCTCTGAAAAGCGCTGCAGCAGCACATCGGGCGCGCAGTCTAGGTAAAGCAGTTCCGCACTCCACCCCGGTTCCGCAGAAAGCCGACCCATCAACTCTAGCACACCCTCGGTTGAGAAATCGCGGTTTCGCGGGTCGATACCAAGGGCGATTGATTGCGCATCGCCGGGTCGGTCCAGCAGCGCTGGAAGCAGTCGCAGTGGTAAGTTGTCGATCGCCTCAAACCCTGCGTCTTCCAACACGTTGAGCGCAGATGAGCGCCCGGCGCCCGATGGGCCGGTGACAAGGACCAAACGCCGGGCCGCGCGGTCTGTTGATGATGTTTGACTGGTCAATTCGGTTCTTTCACACCTGATATATACAGATGAATTGCTGCCGGAAAATGAGCGCTATCGCATTTGTGAAAACAGGGCAATGTGACACCCTGTACCTGATGTGAATGGCGCTCCGGAAGGCGCTGGATTTCGGTGTGGGCTAGATCAACGACAAGGGACAGGGGCACCGGACCGTGATCCTCAAGCCGTAGAATTCCAACATACCGCGCCTCAATAAGCCCACGAATATTTTCGGGAACGCTCGCGATCACCTCGTCCCCACTGCGGACTACATCGGTGCGGTCATCCGCCACCAACTTGGCGCCGAGAGCAAGCAGGTGCAACGCGAGCGCAGATTTACCGGCCCCCGAAGGGCCAAGGATCAGCACTCCCCGCCCGTCGATGGCGACACAACTGGCATGCAGATTGTCGGGTTTGATAGTCATTTCTCGGCCTCAAGCCGCTTAGGTCGGCAGACCCACAACAAAACGAGCGCCGAGAGGCTCAGAGGTAATGTCAGCCTCAGTCGGGCGGATGTTCTCGGCCCAAATTACGCCGCCATGAGCCTCAACAATCTGCTTGGAAATTGCGAGGCCAAGACCGGAGTTATTGCCGAAATGCTCTTCCGGGCGCTGCGAATAGAACCGTTTGAAGATTTTGCCAAGCGCTTGCTCGGGGATGCCGGGGCCGGTGTCTTCGACCACGATCAGCACACGGTTGGCCCGTTTACGTGCCCAAACGCGGATCGCATCGCCGTCTTCGCAAAAGGAAATCGCGTTGGTGATGAGGTTCACGAAAACCTGTGCCAAACGTGCCTCAAGCCCATGCACGGTGATCGGCGCGGCGGGCAGATCGGTGATGAAATCGATGCCCTTGGATTTCGCATCTTCGCCCAGATACTGGCCAAGGTTGCCAAGCATTTGCAGCAGATCGAAGGGTTCTTCCTCTTCTTTGACCAGCTCTGAATCGAGCCGAGAGGCGTTGGAAATATCGCTCACCAGCCGGTCAAGCCGGCGCACGTCATGTTCGATGACATCAAGCAGTTTTTCCCGCTGATCATCGCGTTTTACCAACCTCAGGGTGCCCACGGCGGAACGCAGTGATGCCAGCGGATTCTTGATCTCATGTGCCACGTCGGCGGCGAATTGTTCATTTCCATCAATGCGGTTGTAGAGTGCCGATACCATCCCGCGCAGTGCACCGGAGAGGCGGCCAATTTCATCAGGGCGTGCAGTCAGATCGGGGATGCGGATACGGCCCGGGTTCATCTTGCGCGCGTCTTTGTCGCGGCCCAATTCGGCAGCCGCGGACAGGTCAGCCAGTGGGTTGGCGATGGTCGACGCCAGCACAAGGCTAAGCCCGATGGAAACCAATGTCGCGATGACAAACATCTGCAATACGCGCTCACGTTCGCTGCGCACCAGACGGTCAATCTCTCCCGCGGCGCTGGCCACGGCGACCACGCCGACTGGGGTGTCGCCCTGCATGATTGGCGTGACCACACTGAACAATGTGCCGCCTTCTATATCAAGGGTACCTTCAAAGCGGGTGCCTCCTGTGACACTGGCCCCGACAATACTGCGCAACTGCTCTTCAAGCGGGGGGGCAGAGGCGACTTCATCGGTATTAAAGGGGGCCGAGACGCGGTCCCAGAGCCAGTTCAACCCGTCATTGAGCAGCGTCCGCTCCCCAGCTTCGGAAGCCGCAAGCGCTTCGGCCACGGTGAGGCTGCCCGCTGTGCGCGCAACAAGCGTTTCCGCTGGGTCGTAGACGAAGACTTCGATGCCGCCGCGCAGGTCCAGCCCGTTAAGTGTGGCCACCACATCGACACCATCGCCAGTGGTCAGGTTCACCGGCGCGCCCACGGGAAGCTGCGCTTCGATGACATCAGCGATCAGTTCAGTTTCTGAAACCAACGCCGCCGCACGTTGCAGCGCCAGACTGTCGCGCGAGGAGTTGAGGTACAGGATGCCCGCAACCAACACGCTGAGCGCGATAAGGTTGAAGGTTATAATCTTGCGCGTCAGCGGCGAGGCCCGGAGCGAGAACAGCCCCCGGCGTTCTCGCTTGACCCGAATTTCACCCGGCGCGGCACTGTCGGGGGTGACCCAATCGTCCCCCAATACTACATCACCATCCCTGCCAGCAGCCATGTCGCGCACAAGCTTCCTTTCGACCCGCGTTAACTGGCGGGTTTACTCTTCGTTATATCTATAGCCGATGCCATAAAGCGTTTCGATCGCCGAAAATTCATCATCTGCGCTGCGCATCTTTTTGCGCAGACGTTTGATGTGACTGTCGATCGTGCGGTCATCCACATAGACTTGATCGTCATAGGCCACGTCCATCAGCTGGTCGCGCGACTTCACAAATCCGGGGCGCTGCGCGAGCGCTTGCAGCAGCAGGAATTCGGTCACGGTCAGGGATACGTCTTTCCCCTTCCAGCTGACCGCGTGGCGCAGCGGATCCATCCGCAATTCGCCGCGTTCCATCACCTTGGTCTCTTCGGTATCGCCAACCTCATTCGTTTCTACCGCGTCTTGGCGGCGCAGAAGGGCGCGGATACGTTCGACCAGCAGGCGCTGGCTGAAGGGTTTTTTGACGTAGTCGTCGGCGCCCATACGCAGGCCCAGAACCTCGTCAATCTCGTCATCCTTGGAGGTCAAGAAAATGACCGGCATCGCGGTTTTCTGACGCAGACGTTGCAGCAGGTCCATGCCGTCCATGCGGGGCATCTTGATGTCCAGCACGGCCATATCCGGCAGTTTCTTGTTGAATGCGTCCAACGCGGCCTGGCCGTCGTTGTATGTTTCTACTTCGAAGCCTTCAGCTTCAAGAGTCATCGAAACGGATGTCAGGATGTTCCTGTCATCGTCTACCAATGCAATCTTTGACATTGCCTGCTTCCTTATGCTGCTCAATTCGTTCTTATTTTTGGAGCCAGTGATCCCCAATATAACAGATCGAATCAATCCTTAAGTGCGAATCGTGCCTTCGTGATGCACCAATTGGGTCATAATTTGGTTAGGAATGACTAAATTGCCGCACTTTAACTTCGGTCGCATCAGCCAAAGCCCGCCCGGCAGCCACCGCATTTTGCTAGGATTCGAGCGCTTAGAAACAAAGTTTCAGATGATGGCGCTAACTGTGACAAAGCTGCCTGTTCAACCTGAAAACGCCCGTGTTAAGAGGCTCTCAAGGCCCCGATGCCCAGGGCAATTGCGCCCGCTCGGACACGTTCTGCGCTGCTCACGCGCTACCACAGGAGACATCATATGACATTTGGACGGGTAAACCCGCAGTTCAGCCTCGAAGATCAACAGATCAGCGGGCTTGGCGATGTCTATTACAACCTGACCGAGCCTGCGCTGGTCGAAGCTGCGCTCAAACGCGATGAAGGCACGCTCGGCAAGGGCGGCGCGTTCCTGGTTACCACGGGCAAGTTCACAGGCCGGTCGCCCAAGGACAAACACGTCGTTAAAACCGACAGCGTGGCCGATAGCATCTGGTGGGAAAACAACGCCGAGATGTCGCCCGAGGGTTTTGATGCACTCTATAAGGACATGATCGCGCATATGCAGGGCAAGGATTACTTCGTCCAAGACCTCGTTGGCGGTGCCGACCCCAAACACGCGATCAATGTGCGCATGGTGACTGAACTGGCATGGCATGGGCTGTTCATCCGCACCATGTTGCGCCGCCCTGATGCCGAAGCGCTGCAAGAGTTCACCGCAGACTTCACCGTCATCAACTGCCCAAGTTTCCAGGCGGACCCTGCCAAGCACAATTGCCGCAGCGAGACCGTGATCGCGATGAATTTCGACCGCAAGATGATCCTCATCGGCGGCACCGAATACGCGGGCGAGAACAAGAAATCGGTCTTTACCCTGCTGAACTATCTGCTGCCCGAAAAAGGCATCATGCCGATGCACTGCTCGGCCAACCACGCCAACGGCAACCCGGTTGATACGGCTGTTTTCTTCGGCCTGTCGGGTACCGGTAAGACCACCCTGTCGGCCGATCCCGAACGCACGCTTATCGGCGATGATGAGCACGGCTGGTCCGACAATGGCACCTTCAATTTCGAAGGGGGTTGCTATGCCAAGACCATTAACCTTAACGCCGAAGCCGAGCCGGAAATTTACGCCACGACGTCCAAATTCGGCACGGTGATCGAGAATATGGTCTTCGATCCTGACACGTTCGAGCTGGATTTTGACGACGACTCGCTCACCGCCAACATGCGTGCAGCCTACCCGCTGCACTATATCTCTAACGCTAGCGAAAAAGCCGTCGGCGGCCACCCCAAGAACATCATCATGCTGACCTGCGATGCCTTTGGTGTGCTCCCTCCGATCGCACGGCTTAGCCCGGCACAAGCGATGTACCACTTCCTCTCAGGCTTCACCTCCAAAGTGGCAGGCACCGAGCGTGGCGTGACCGAGCCTGAGCCCACGTTTTCCACCTGTTTCGGCGCCCCCTTCATGCCGCGCCGGCCCGAAGTTTACGGCAACCTGCTGCGTGAAAAGATCGCCCAGCATGGTGCTACCTGCTGGTTGGTCAACACCGGCTGGACCGGCGGCGCCTATGGCACCGGTTCGCGGATGCCGATCAAGGCGACCCGCGCGCTCTTGTCTGCTGCGCTTGAAGGGCGTCTTGCAGATGCCGAGTTCCGCAAGGATCCGAACTTTGGCTTTGATGTCCCTGTCGAGGTGAACGGCGTCGCCGACATCCTGCTCGACCCGCGCCGCACATGGGATGATCCGGAATCCTATGACCGTCAGGCCGCCAAACTGGTCAAAATGTTTTCGGACAACTTTGAGCAGTACCTGCCCTACATCGACGATGATGTGAAAGCGGCAGCGATCAGCTAAGGCTCTTTGACATCGCAGACACAGAAAGGGCCGCCTTGATGGGCGGCCCTTTTTCACGTCTGACGTTCTTCACAACCTATCCTGTGAACGTCACCTTCGCATCTAACGGCATCTCCTGCAGGAAGGTTTCGTCGACCCCTTCGATATTCACTGTTGTCGACCGATCAACAGCAGCGATCAGCGCAAAGCTCTTGTCTGGATAGCGCCCGGCCATCAGCAGACGTTTGTAAGCCAGGGGCACCGGGTGCCCCCCCTCCTCACGTGGGATCTGCGTGACCACCTCATCCAGTCGCACACCATAGGTGGCCTCTACCTCGCGAAAGGGAAAGTTCAGCATATTTTCGAACTCAGGCCCGCCGGGAAACAGCTTGAGCGGCCGCCCGATGCTGCTCCGCGCGTTACTCCACCCCCACCACTGGGTATAAAACGATTTTTCGCCAACCTCGGTGCAAATCCATCCGTTGGGCGAGTCGCGGTAGACGAGCACATAGGGGCGCATGGCGCGGAAGGCTTCGCTTTCCAACTCTCCCCGGCTTTGCGTCCAAGCCTCAAGCGCGGCCTGCAACATCGGTGATCCACCGTCCCAGATAAGCGATAGCGGCTGTTGTTTTTGGTGGAAGCACCAGCCGTTCGGCTCTTCATAGGACAGGCGCAGCATCCCATCGATATGGCGAGTCTTCCCCCCCAGCCACAGCTTACCGCGGTCAAGGATATCGCGCGCCTCTGGCAACGCCTCTTCGCCCGCCTTGGTCAGGGAATAGCGCCGGTTCTCAATAGAGAAGAGCGGCGCGCCCATCGTGTCTTCCAATTGCTGGATATGCCGCCGAACCGTTTGCCGCGTGCTTGTCATCTGGGCGACCGCGTGGCTCAGGTTCAAGGTGCTCGCTAATGTCACGAATGATCGCATCATTTCAAACAAAAGGGCCGGGGCGGGCTCCTTTTGCGGGGTCTGGGGCACGGTGTTGACCGGCTCGATATCGGACATATGCTGGTTCATAGGCGAGGGATGGTACATGTATCACCCCATAACGCAACATAATGAATCCATCTTAGGTTAATTGGTTAACGCAAATAGGCCAGATCTAGGCAATTGATCCTCAACACATTGCGGGTAACGAATATATGAAACTCAACCTGAGGTATCATACCATGTCCCATCCTGTAGACATTCACGTTGGTCGGCGACTCAAGCAGGCCCGCACCCTTCGCAAACAGTCCCAGACCGATGTGGCACGTGAACTAAAACTCTCTTTCCAACAGATCCAGAAGTATGAGATCGGCTCGAATCGTATCGCTGCCAGCCGCCTTCATGAGCTGGCCCGGATACTCGATGTCACCCCCGGCTATTTCTTTGAAGGGCTCAACGACGACGCCCCGGAAACTAAAAATGACCCTGCGCTGGATATCGTGAACGCGATTGGCTCCATCAAAGATGACGCGATAAGAGCCCGTATTCTAACGTTTATTGAAGATGTTGCGGGCGTGACTGTCTCTCGTCGAAGCTGACTGTAGCTGCCCACCCGCCCCCAGATCAGCGGCGAGCGCATTAAGAGAGGGAACAGGTTTCGCGGCGCGCGGTGCGCACCGCAAGCCTAGAGCGATCAAGCGCCAGCATCGCGGCATCACGCCACCAGCGTTTCCGCTTTCTTCAAGTCAACAGAGACCAATTGGCTTACGCCCTGCTCCCCCATGGTGACCCCAAAGAGCCGATCCATCCGCGCCATCGTCACCGCATGGTGTGTGATGATTAGGAATCGCGTATCGGTCTGACGGCACATCTCATCCAGCAGGTCGCAGAACCTGGTCACATTTGCGTCATCGAGTGGCGCGTCGACCTCGTCCAACACACAAATCGGTGCCGGGTTGGCCAAGAACACGGCAAAGATCAGTGCCATTGCGGTCAGGGTTTGCTCCCCGCCTGAAAGCAGGCTCAACGTGCTGAGCTTTTTGCCCGGTGGCTGGCACATGATCTCGAGCCCGGCTTCCAACGGATCATCGCTTTCGACCATCACAAGGTTCGCTTCGCCGCCGCCAAAGAGATGGGTGAACAGCATCGAGAAATTCGCGTTCACCTGCTCAAAGGCCGTCAGCAGCCGTTCCCGCCCTTCGCGGTTAAGACCGGCAATGCCACTGCGCAGTGTCTTGATCGCCTCTTCCAAATCGGCCTTTTCGGTCAGAAGCGCGTCGTGCTCCTCGCGGACCTCCTTGGCGTCATCCTCAGCGCGCAGGTTCACCGCTCCCAAGGAATCCCGCTGGCGTTTGTAGCGGTTCACGTCCTCTTCCAAGGTTTCGGCGCGCGGTATCTCGTCTGCTTCGATATTGAGCGTAGCGCGCAGCGCATCAGCCGTAACTTGCCGTTCGTCCTGAATGCGCTCGGCGGTGTGCGAGACGGTCTCGCGGGCGGCGTCACTGCGGGCTTCGGCCCGCGCGCGGGCTTCGCGCGCGTCAGAGGCCTGCCGTTCGGCATCCCGTTCGGCATCTGTGGCTGCCTTCAGTGCCGTTTCTGCAGCAGACAACGTTTCCGTCGCAAGCGCCCGACGCGCTTCGGCAGCGGTGATCGCACCAGTCAATTCTTCACGTTTGGCCGCGATCTCTGCAGGCGCGGCGCTGGCATCGGCCAACTCCACCTCGGACGCGGTCTTGCGCTCGATCAGTTCAGCAGTCCGTTTGCCCGCCGTTTCCAAGCGATTCCGCCAATTGCTGACTTCCTTCGTCACGTCCTGCGCGCGGCGGGTGCGCGCTTCGCCTTCGCGGCGCAGTTCATCATGAGCCGAGCGACGCGACATCATGGTGATCCGCGACGCCTCGACCGTCATACGAATGTCCTCAACCTGCGCGCGCGCCGCTGAAAGGTCGTCCAGCCCCTCGCGCGTGCGCTCGGCCTCCTGCACCTCCGCGCGGGCGGCTATCGCAGCCTCTTCGTGGCGCTTTACCGCAAGCCCAAGGGATTCCAATCGGCTCTCGGCAAGGTTTCGATCAGCTTCCGCCCGGCTCAGCGCGCGGCCCGCATCCGCAACCAGACGGTCCGCGTCGCGCCGCGCTTCGCGGGCACGTTTATCCGCGTCTGCCTGCTCGGCCAATTGGCGTTGCAATGTTTCATGCGCAGCCCGTGCGCCATCGGCGCGCTGGCTTGCTTGCTCCAGCGCTTGCTTCAATACTTCCAACCGGTTCAGCTGTTGCAAACGCAGCGCTGCAGCCGAAGGCGCGTCCTCAGCCCAAGCGCGAAAGCCGTCCCAACGCCACAGATCACCCTCGGGTGAGACCAGCCGCTGCCCCGGCAACAACTGCGCCTGAAGCCGCGTACCCGCGTCCGGATCGACCAGCCCGATCTGGCTCATGCGGCGCTCAAGCACCTCAGGGACCGAGACATGCTGCGTCAGCGGCGTCACCCCCCCAGGCAGGGGTTGCGCCTCCAGGTACCCCGGGAGTACCGACCAGCCCGACGGACCATCTGCATCAACCTCAGGGGCCCGCAGATCGTCTGCCAAGGCTGCGCCAAGTGCCTTTTCAAACCCGTGTTCAACCTGCAACCGGTCGAGGATTTGCCCGCCCTCAGCCGTGTCACGCTCAACCAGCTTCGCCAGCGCCGCGGCTTCGGCGCGCAGGGCATTGGTTTCGCCTTCGGCCTCAGATCGCTCCGCGCGGGCGTCGGCTTCGCGCGATTGGGTATCAGCACGCGTTTCTTCGGCGGCCAAGAGGGCCGCATCGGCAGCGGCAGCGGCAGTGACAGCGGCGGCTTCGGCCTGCTGCGCCTCTGCAAAGTCCACACCGGCTTTGTCGAGCGTCGCTTGGCTTTGCGCCACGGCATCACGGGCCTTGCGGGCTTCGGCCTCTGACTTCTCCAGCGTTTTGCGGCTGTCCTGAAGCAGACGCTCTGCCGAGCTATGACGCGCGGCCAGACGGGCGACGTCCTCTGTATGTTGGCTCAGATCCCCTTCGCGGGCCTGAAGCACCTCAGCCGCTTCACGCGCAGCCTCAGCGGCTGCATCAAGCGCGCTGTCATGACCCTCGCCCGCAGCGGCCAATTCCTGCGCCTCGCGCTCAAGGCGCTCGATCGTTTCCTCGGCATCGCGGTTCAACCCACCTTCGCGTTCAATATCGCGCGCGAGCTGAGTGATGCGGCCGGTCAGGGTCTCAATCAACGCGGCAGCGCGCGCCTCTTGATCGCTCAGTGTGTCGCGTTGCGTGGCGAGCCGTTGCAGTACGGCGGCAGAGATCGCCTCTTCTTCGCGCAGCGCGGGCAAAACGGCTTCCGCCTCCTCGCGCCCCTTGGCCATCCGGCGCACCTGCGCCTCGGCCTCGGCTGCCGACGTAACGCGGGCACGCAGTTCGTCTTCTGCTTTGCCTCGGGCCTCATCCGCCTCGCGCCAGCGGCGATACAGCAGCAGACCCTCAGCGTGGCGCAGCGCCTCGCCAATCTCGCGATACCGCGCGGCGTGACGGGCTTGGCGGGCCAGCGTCGCGAGTTGCGAAGCCAACTGTTCGATCACATCATCGACGCGGGCGAGATTTTGCTCTGCGCCGTTCAGCTTAAGTTCCGCCTCATGACGCCGCTGGTAAAGCCCGGAAATCCCGGCAGCTTCTTCCAGAATGCGCCGACGGCTCTTTGGCTTGGCGTTAATCAGCTCAGCAATTTGCCCCTGCCGCACCAACGCCGGGCTATGGGCGCCCGTCGACGCATCGGCGAAAAGCATTTGCACATCGCGGGCGCGCACGTCTTTGCCGTTCACCTTATAGGCGCTGCCCACATCGCGGGTGATGCGGCGCACGATCTCTAGCGCGTCCTGCTCGTTAAAGCCCGCAGGCGCCAACCGGTCACTGTTATCAAGGTGCAACGAGACTTCGGCAAAGTTGCGCGCAGGGCGCGAGGCGGCCCCGGCAAAGATCACATCTTCCATGCCCCCGCCGCGCATCGCAGTTGGGCGGTTTTCACCCATGACCCACCGCAGCGCTTCGAGGAGGTTGGATTTACCGCAGCCGTTTGGCCCCACGACCCCGGTCAGCCCGTCTGAAATGACGAGGTCTGTGGGGTCCACGAAGCTTTTGAAGCCGGTCAGTCTGAGTTTGGAAAAGCGCAAGTTAGCCCTGCCGTGATTGATTCTTACCTGAGCGGCGAACTTGCCGTTTTGGGAGGGTCCGAGTCAATCAAAAGCCCCAAGGGAAGGGGGGCGATGAGCGGTTATCCACAATATATTGTCGCCAATGGTGGAATCATCTTTCAGCGAACCAACCGAGGTGGCCAGTCCTGCGCTGGAGGTGCTAATCGCAGTCCAACACACCGAGCGCCAGCGCTTGATCGCCCAGCACCTCTTTCACCTGACAGCCGCTCGCTTGTGCCATCGCGCGTCCCGCCCTCTCCCGGATTGGGCCAAAGCGGGGGGCGTATTGGGTGTTCACGCGCACCGCCTCCGCACGCTCCCCGCGTACTCGCACGTCAAAGACCGAGCCATCCACGGTGATACGCTGGGCCGGTAAATCCCGAAATTCCCGACTGGGGGCCGTACAGGCCGAAAGGCCGACCGATATTGCGAGGATGAGTAACAAGCGCATGGCCTTAGCCTGCAGCGGCTGAATTAACAAAAGCCTAAAGCAAAAGAAAAAGCCCCGGCGAAACCGGGGCTTTCTAAATTTCAAAGTAACGCAGCTTAGTGCAGTTTGGCTTCGACTTGGGCGATGCCGTCGTCGATCAGCTTGTTACCCTGTGCGGCGGTCATCTGTTTGGCGATCACGTCGCGGGCAGCGGCCACAGCGATGGTCACAGCTTGGTCACGAACTTCCTTCACAGCAGCGGCCTCGGCCGAGCTGATCTGGTCTTTCGCCGCAGCCATGCGACGATCAAGCGACTTGGCCATATCCGCCCGCGCCTGTTCGGCAGCAAGACGGGCATCTTCCTTGGCGGAAGACACGATGCGGTCCGCTTGGTCCTGCACCTCTTTATGCTTGCGCTCGTAAGAGGCCAGCAGAGTTTGCGCTTCTTCACGCAAGGCGCGGGCTTCTTCCAGCTCGGTCTTGATGCCATCGGCACGTTTGTCGAGCATGCCGATCAGCAGCGTTGGTACCTTGAAATAAATCAGGATACCGATGAACAGCAAGAAGGCCAGCAACACGATGAAGTCGGTGTTGCGCAGCGAGAAGAACGGCCCCGTGGCGGCAAACGCTGGCGATGCCGCAAGACCGGCGAGCAGGGTCGAAAGTGTTAGGCGCATGGATTTGGTCATGGCTTATCCTTTCATCCGCGCATCAACGGCGGCATCAACAGTGGTTGCATCTGCCGTGCCACCCAGAGCGGCGACGAGAGCTTCTGCGGTATCCTTGGCAACGGCTTGTACGTTGACCATGGCGCTCGCACGAATTTCGGCGATGGCTTTTTCCGATTCTGCCACCTGAGCGGCAATTTCGGCATCGGCCTTGGCCATTTCGATATCCAGATCAGCCTGCATGTCCGCTTTGGCTTGGGCCACGATCTGCTGTGCCTCGGCACGGGCGTCGATCAGGGCTTGGTCATAGGCGGCTTCGGCTTCCTGCGCCTTGACCTTCAGGTCTTCGGCGGCAGCGATGTCATTGGTGATGGTCCCTTGGCGTTCAGCCAAAACCGCACCGATACGGGGCAGAGCCACGCGCGACAGGATGAAGTAAGTCGCGATCAGTGCCAGGATCAGCCAGAAAATCTGGTTGCCCCAGTGATCAAAGTTCAGCTGCGGCATGCCCGGCGTTTCGGCGGCATGGGTCACAATGCCGGTCGCGTCGGCCAGCCCGTCGCTGGTTGTTTCAGTTGCCATCGTGGCTTCTCCTTGGAAACTTTGCCGTTACAGTCGGGCAGACACGGCAATGCGCGCCTGCCCGCTCGTAAGGAATGCAGTTCCGGAAGCTTAGACGGCGAACATCAGCAGCAGAGCGACGAGGAACGAGAAGATCCCCAGAGCTTCTGCGAAAGCGATGCCGATGAACAGGGTCGCTGTCTGGCTTGCGGCTGCCGACGGGTTGCGCAGTGCGCCGGACAGGAAGTTGGCGGCAACGTTGCCGACACCCAGGGCTGCGATGCCCGTGCCGAGACCTGCAATGCCTGCGCCGATATGTGCGAGTTGACCTTCCATGGGGGTATCTCCTTACGATTGGAAGTTAAAACGTTGGCGAAATATTCCGCCGTTGTTGGGGTTGTTAGTGTGCGGGGTGCAGCGCGTCTTTAAGGTACACGCATGTCAGGATGGTAAAGACATAGGCCTGGATAAAGGCCACCAGCACTTCGAGACCGTACATCGCGGTAATCGCGAGCACCGACACCGGAGAGATCACAGCGATGGCTGCGAAACCGGCGAAAACTTTGATAACCGCGTGGCCCGCCATGACGTTACCCGCCAGACGAATGGAGTGGCTAACCGGGCGTACGAAGTAGCTGATCAATTCGATGATCGCCAGCACCGGGCGCAGGGCCAGCGGCGCGGAAGACACCCAGAAAAGGCTCAGGAACGCAGCGCCATTTTTGACAAAGCCAACCACGGTTACGGTAATGAACACTGCCAGCGCCAGCACCACAGTCACCGAGAAATGCGCCGTGGGTGTGAAGGCCGTGGGGATCAGGCCGAGGAAGTTGGCCATCACGATGAACATGAACAGGGTCATGATATAGGGGAAGAACTTCAGCCCTTCTTTACCGCAGATGTCCTCGACCATCTTGTAGATGAAGCCGTAAGCCAGCTCAGCAACCGATTGCATCCGGCCCGGCACGACAGAGCGGCGTGCGCTGCCCAGCACCAGCAAAGCGAAAGTCGCGAGAACCGCCAGCGCCATCCAGAAGGTGGCATTGGTGATGGTGTACCAAGCAACGGAAGCGCCATCGCCAAAGAGTGGCGATACGATGAACTGGTCCATCGGGTGGAATTCCAGACCGCCTGTTTCAGCGCCTTGTATCTCTGTTGCCATTTCAGGCTCCCTCGTCCTTGCCCGAATGGGGCGTATCC